>CADBAG010000001.1 GCA_902792635.1 uncultured Prevotellaceae bacterium
CTTAAAGGGGTCAATGAGATATCCTTCTTCATGTACCGTCTCACGCAAGTTTTGGGTTAGTGATTGTTAGGGCTCGTCCACAGAAAAATCCGGTGCCCCGTAATCGCCTCTCGATTGCACTGATATCATCCATTGGAATCGGTGTAGTGCCGTGATCCCTCTTCATTTCTAAAGTATTAATCTTTTCACCTACACCTTTTTCTTTGTATTTCACTGTTTATCAATAACTTTACTTCAAAATCACCTACACCCTGCCTACACCTGCCTACACCCACCTACACCCGTCTCTCACGCGGCATACTTGGACACTATCCTTTCGGTGTAAGTGGGTGTAGGTGGGTGTAGGCAGCTGTAGGCAGGGTGTAGGTGAAAAGTCTTATAACTTACCGACTCTCAATCTCTTAAAGCGAAAAAGGTGTAGGTGAATAAAAATAATAACGAAAAAAGGGAAACCCCTTTGGGTTTCCCTGTCAATGCTTTGGCGGAAGGTGAGGGATTCAAACCCCCGATACCACGTAATGGGTATACCAGATTTCGAGTCTAGCGCATTCGGTCACTCTGCCAACCTTCCAAGTCGCTTCTCGGAAAATTTCCGAAAAGCAGTTGCAAAATTACTTATTATTTATCAGACGAGAGGGATGATGAATAGTAATTAACGTTATTTTAACAAATCGGGGCGGAGACGCTTCGTGCGCTCCAACGCCTGATCCATTTCCCACTGTTTAATCTTCGCCTCATTGCCTGAGAGCAGGATATCGGGCACCTTCCAGCCTTTATAGTCGGCCGGGCGTGTGTAGATAGGCGCTGCGAGGAGGTCGTCCTGGAAACAATCGGAGAGGGCGCTCTGGTCGTCGCTGATGACCCCCGGCACGAGACGTACCACGGCATCGGCGATGACGGCAGCTGCCAGTTCGCCCCCCGTGAGCACGAAGTCTCCCACGCTTATCTCCCGTGTGATGAGATGGTCGCGTATGCGCTGGTCGATGCCTTTGTAGTGCCCACAGAGGATGATAAGGTTCTGCTGCAGACTCATGTCGTTGGCCATCTTCTGGTCGAAGCGCTCCCCATCGGGGGAGACATAGATGACGTCGTCGTATTCGCGCTCCTTCTTCAGCGCGGAGATAGCGTTGTCGATAGGCTCACACTGCATCACCATCCCCGCGAATCCGCCGTAGGGATAGTCGTCCACGCGCCGCCATTTGTCTTTGGTATAGTCGCGGAGGTTGTGGAGATGGATCTCCGCCAGTCCTTTCTTCTGTGCCCGTGCGAGGATGCTCTCGTTGACAAAGCCCTCAAGCATCTCGGGCAACACGGTGATAATATCTATTCTCATATTTTCAATTATTCATTTGATGTAAATCGTTCCACAAACTCATCCTCTGAGATGATAGGGATGTTGAGTTGGTGTGCTTTCTGATTCTTACTGCTTGTAGAGTTGACGTCGTTGTTGATGAGGAACGAGGTCGACTTGCTCACGGAGCCTGTCACCTTTCCGCCCTGACTCTCGATATAGGCTTTGAGCTCATTGCGGTTCTTGTAATGGTGCACGTCGCCCGTGACGACGAAGGTCAGACCCTTGCATTTAGCGCCAGTTGCAGCTGTGGATGTCTGCTCGATATGCAGTTCGCCTATCAGTTTATCGTATACTCTTCTGTTCTCTTCATTTGAGAACCATTGTACAAACGACTTAGCCTTCTCCGGTCCGATACCCGGAATCATCGCCAATGTCTCCTCAGCCTTCGGCGTAAAGAGTGTGGCGGGCTCTGCGTTGCCTTCTGCAAGACTTACGAGCTTGTCGAGCTGATAAGCCGACAGCAGTCGGTTGCACACATCCTGACCGCAAAGTGGAATGCTGAGCGCATAGAGCAGTCGGCGAGCTTCTACGGTGCGTGCTTTCTCCACCGACTCCACGATATTGTTAGCCGACTTGTCCCCGAATCCATCGAGGCGTGCTATCTCCGTAGTGTGCTCGGGAAGGTGGAAGATGTCGGCAAAGTCCTTGATCCATCCGAGGTTAACGAAACGCTGCAGCGTCTGCTCGGAGATGCCGTCGATGTTCACGCCTTGCTTCGAGACGAACCGAGCGAACTTCTTCAATTGTTTCGCCGGGCAGGCGGGGTTGGTGCAGTGGAGCGTCTTCGTGCCGCTTGCCGGACTGACTGTTACCTCAGCCGGAGCACCGCATACCGGGCAGCGGTCGGGAACCTCCAAGGTACCCACGGCTTGTCTGATCTTGATGACCTTCGGGATGATCTTGTTGGCTTTGATAACTTCCAATACCGAGCCTTTGCCACCGATGCCGAGTCGCTCACACTCACTGATATTGCATAGGGAGGCACGCTTCACAGTCGTCCCTTCGAGCTCCACAGGTTTGAACACGGCTACGGGAGAGATAGTTGAGGCCGCACAGCTCCATTCGATGTGGTCGAGCTCTGTCACGGCACTCTCATCGGCCCATTTGAAGGCATAGCCGGCGCGGGTGGCATGGTGCCCCGTTACAGAGCCTGTGGCGGCATATGCCGTGTCGTCGTAGGCGATGACGAGACCGTCGACGGGGTAGGGGTTCTCGCGGCGTGTCACCTTCAGTGTCCAGCGGTCGATGACTGCATCGATATTCTCAAGGGTCGGGTGCTCAATAAGCTCATGGTCTACACAGTTGAGACCCACAGCCTTGAGCCAGTCCATACGCTTGCCCCAAGAGAGGATCTCCTCATCGGTATGCACGAGCGTGAACGGGATCCAGTGGATATGTCGTTGTGCCACTTCGCGCGGATCTTTAAGTGACAACGAGCCAGAGGCGAGATTACGAGGGTTGGCATATTCCTCGTCGCTCTCAAGGTTGAAGCGTTCAAAATCCTCATAGGAGATGACAGCCTCACCACGTACCACCACGTGTCCGCTAGCTTTGATGGTCTGTGGAATGCCGTCGATAGCCTTGGCGAGGTGGGTGATGTTCGTGCCGATATGTCCGTCGCCGCGCGTGACGACCTTTGTCAGATGACCATCATCATAGGTCACGACGAGTGTCAGACCATCCAGCTTCCAAGAGAGCCAGATTGGTCTGCCTTCGGCCCATTTCACGAGATCCTCACGCTTCTTCGTCTTAGCCAAAGAGAGGGCGGGGAACTCGTGCGCCTCCTTCTGTCCGGCCATGGTGTCGGCAGAGACCTTGTGGGTCGGCGAGCCCGGGAGCACCGTACCCGTCTCTTGCTCGAGACGGCGCAGTTGGTCGAACTTAGCATCCCACTCATAGTCGGTCATCAGTTCGCCCCGGCCATTGTAATAAGCGTCGGAAGCTGCGTTGAGCTCACTGACGAGCTGCTTCATCAAATCTATGTTGCTCATGGTGATTTTTCTTTGGAATATCGTGAAATCAGATGCAAAGATACGGATTGTTTTTCAATAAACTATAAATCTTATCCATAATTTCGTAACGGAGGAGCGGTGGAAAAGTCCTACCTTTGCAATCGTAAAACCGTAGGGGCGGCCCCTACGGTGTAACCGAACATTGATAATTAAAATAACAGAATCATGAAAAAGGTATTTACAGTAAACGGAATGAAATGCGAGCATTGCAAGGCTCATGTGGAGAATGCACTTAACACGCTGAATGGTGTAACAAGTGCTGTGGTCTCTTTGGCTGACCACAATGTAAACGTCGACTATGATGAGGCTAAGGTCACACCCGAGCAGATGAAAGAGGCTGTCGACGGTGCCGGCCACTACGAGATGGAACTATAGAGAAAGGAGGTCTGAGTGAAACAGACAATACCAGTCATTGGCATGGCATGCGCCTCATGCTCTGCCAATGTAGAAAGGAAACTCAACTCGCTGCCGGGCATCAGCAGTGCAGCCGTAAGTCTCGCAGGTCGCTCGGCACTGGTCGACTACGACCCTGAGAAGATCTCCTTGGAGACGATGAAGAAGGAGATCAACGGCATCGGCTATGACCTTGTGATCGAGAAGGACCGCTCGGTAGAGGAGATCCAGAAGCGCGAGTATACCATTCTCACGCGCAAGACCATCCTCTCCTGGATCCTTTCTATCGTCGGCATGACGGTCAATATGCACTGGATTAATGTTGGCGGTGTATCGACAGCCAATCAGATTGGTCTCTTGATAGCCCTTGCTAACATGTTCTTCTGCGGTCGTTCGTTCTATGTCACTACTGTCCGTCAGCTCCGTCATGGTGCTGCAAACATGGATACCCTTGTGGCACTCTCCACGAGTATTGCTTTTATCTTCTCAGCTTACAACACGTTCTGGGGCGATCCGTCGCTGACTTATTTCGATTCGTGTGGCATGATCATCACCTTTGTCCTCACTGGCCGCATGCTTGAGGAGAAAGCCAAGGACAGTACTGCTACAAGTATTCGTCAGCTTATGGGGATGGCGCCTAAGACTGCGCACATCGTCGAGGATGGTGAGGTGCGTGAGGTGCCTATCTCTACGATTGATGTCGGTGATGTCCTTGAGGTCCGTCCCGGTGAAAAGGTGCCTGTCGATGGTGAGGTCATCTCTGCAGAGAGTTTCATGACGGCCGATGCTGCTTATGTCGATGAGAGCATGATCACGGGTGAGCCTACGCCGGCCGAGAAGAAGAAGGGCTCAAAGGTACTTGCCGGTACCATTCCTTCGCAGGGTAAGTTCCGTATGCGCGCCCGTCAGGTCGGTGAGAATACAGCTTTAGCCCATATCATCCGGATGGTGCAGGAGGCGGAGGGCTCCAAGGCTCCTGTGCAGCGCATTGTGGACAAGGCTGTGATGGTCTTTGTGCCCGTTGTCGGTGCCCTCGCCCTCATCACGTTCTTCCTCTGGCTGGGTCTCGGTGGTACGGCTATGTTGCCGAAGGCCATTGTCTCGGCTGTCACAGTGCTCGTCATCGCATGCCCTTGCGCCATGGGTCTCGCTACGCCTACAGCGCTCATGGTAGGTATCGGAAAAGCCGCCGATAAGCACGTGCTCATCAAGGACGCTACGGCCTTAGAGCGTATGCGCAAAGTGGATGTGCTCGTGACCGATAAGACCGGCACGTTGACCATCCCCAATCAGAATGTCGACTTCACGAAAGCTGATGATCTGCCGCTTGAAGCCCGTGAGACGCTCAAACCTCACGCTGCTGAGGCCATGAAAGAACTTCAGGACAAGGGAATTGATGTGTGGATGATGAGTGGCGACAAGGAGGAAGCGGCCAAGTACTGGGCTGATAAAGCCGGTATCAAGCATTATAAAGCCAAATGTGTTCCGCAGGACAAGGAGAATATCGTCAGGCAGTTGAAGTCAGAAGGCAAGACCGTTGCGATGATCGGAGACGGCATCAACGACACGCAGGCACTGGCTTTGGCCGATGTCTCTATCGCCATTGGTACAGGAACGGATGTGGCGATGGATGTGGCACAGGTCACATTGATGACCGATGACCTCCGCGCATTGCCTTTCAGTTTCACGCTGAGCAAGAAAACGACGCGGATGATCTGGGAGAACCTCTTCTGGGCGTTCATCTACAACATCATCTGCATTCCGTTGGCTGCCGGTGTGCTTTATCTCTTTTATGATAATCCTCCTATCCAGCTCACACCGATGTGGGGCTCAGCCCTCATGGCGTTCTCAAGCGTCAGCGTGGTGCTTAACTCATTGCGGTTGAAATGGGTATAACACGTATTTTGTTGTTGGTATTACGGTTTTAGCTGGTTTCACCGTAGGGGCGGCCCTTGTGGCCGCCCTATTTTTTTGCTACTGGCAGTCGCTATGCGACTGCATACACGACACAGCAATAAAAAATATGAAGCGAAAACGGTTCCTATGGTGGTAATCTCTCCCTCCCCTGGATTGGGGAGGGGTAGGGGTGGGGCCGTCATTTTCTTTCTTTTTTTGCTTACACTTAAAAAAACTTTTCTTACCTTTGCACTTGCCAAGGTGGTTCGCCTTTAATCGGGCGATTAAAAGGGAACCGTGTGCGAATCACGGACAGTCCCGCTGCTGTGTGCGGTATGGTGAACATTCACAATATATTCCTAATGGATGATCACCACGGATAAGCAATAAGTCACTGAGACATCAAAGTTTAACTAAATCGTTAGTTGTCTTGGGAAGACGCTTGTCTGAAGCCGCGAGCCAGAAGACCTGCCTCTTGGTGTATATTTATTTCAAGTTCTCGAGGAAGGATGCGAAAGCAGGTATTGATCACTTTAGCCTTGGCGGCATGCTCTGTCAGCGTGTCGGCACAAGAGGATAGTGTGTTGCTGAAAGGCGTGGAGATAGTGCGCCCGGCAATGCATGGCTCTGTATTGTCCACCACGCTCGTCCAGTCGCTCGATGCCTCAACCCTGCGTCTCTTGGGCGTCTCTGATGTTGCTGACGCCGTGAAACGTATGGCGGGAGTCTACGTGCGCGACTACGGTGGCATCGGCGGCATGAAGACCGTCTCGCTTCACAGTTTAGGTGCGGCCCATACTTCTGTGGTCTACGATGGCGTCTCACTGAGCAACACACAGGCCGGCCAGATCGATATCGCACGATACAGTGCGGATAATCTTGACAATGTGTCGGTGAGTATTGGAGAGGAGCATGACCTCATGTCCTCCGCACGTCAGTATGCTTCTGCCGGTGTGCTCTCGATGCGCTCTGAGCAGCCCCATTTCGATACTGGAAAGAATTATGCTTTAAGATTTCGTGTTGAGGGCGGCTCCTTTGGTTTTGTTACACCTTCATTGATGTGGTGGCAACGGTTAGGTGCTAAAACAAGTCTGTCTGTTTTTGGCAAGTTCATGCGTGCTGATGGGCAGTACCCCTTTACTCTCGTCAATGCAAGCATGAAGACGCGCGAGCACCGTTACAACACGGATATCAACTCTTGGCTATGTGAGGCTAATCTTTATCATACCTTTGCTGACAACAGTCGCTTAGAAGCGAAGGTCTATGGCTATTCCTCGCGCAGGGGCCTTCCGGGAGTTATCATCCTCTATGCTAACCCGTCTCAGGAACGAATGTGGGATAAAGATATGTTCGCACAGGCGGCTTACAACAAGGACTTTAACAAGCATCTATCGCTTGCTGCTCGGTTGAAATACACCCATTCGTGGAACAAATACATGGACTGGGGCTCACAGTATACGGATGGCGTCGACCGTGAGGTGAACAGACAAGATGAGTATTATGGCTCAGCAACGCTCGGATGGCACATCGTGAAAGATTGGAGTGCAGCCTTGGCGACAGATCTCAGCTATAATCGGTTGAGAAACAATATCTATGTCAATACTGATAATATCGTCCCCCAACCGAGTCGTTGGACCTCCATCACCGCCCTGGCTTTGAAAGGTCAGCCCGGAAGGCTGAAGGTGGATGCCAGTCTGACTTATACCTATGCTGCGGAATATGTCTCCTCGGGTGAGGCTCCTGCTGACAAGAAGCAACTCACCCCATCTTTATCCTTGTCTTATCGCCTCTTAACCGCTACGCCGCTTTACGTTCGTGCTATGGCGAAGAACACGTTCCGGGTGCCAACCTTCAACGACCTTTACTACAGACGCTTGGGAAATATCTACCTCAAGCCGGAGAAGGCGCATGAGGTTGGAGGCGGATTATCCTATGAAACTCACTATAAGGCGCTTCGTCTCCTGACGCTGACCGTGGATGGCTATTATAATAATGTGAAGGATAAGATTGTTGCCTTCCCGTCAACTTATGTGTGGCGGATGGCAAACTACGGAAGGGTGGACATTATCGGTGTGGATATGACGGCTGGCATCGATGTGGCTTTAACCCCTAAAATAGCTCTTCAAGGTTCTGCAGCCGCTACTTATCAGCATGCGGTGGACAAGTCTAACAAAACTTCACAGAGCTACGATAACCAGTTGCCTTATACCCCGCGATGGAGTGGGAGTGGTAATGTCATCTTGACAACACCTTGGCTGAACATCGGTTACTCGGTTGTCATGCAGGGAGCTCGGTATAGTATGGCACAGAATAAGCCCGAATACCGCATGCATGCTTTCTGGGAGCATTCACTGGCACTCTCACATTCCTTTAAAGGGAGCAAATCATTATTGGATATTAGTCTGAAAGCAACCAATTTCACGGATACCCAGTATGAAATCATTAAATACTATCCGATGCCAGGTAGGCAATGGATAGCTTCCATTACATGGCATATATAATCACTAATTACAATAATCGTTTTAAAATGAAGCATTTAAAGTATTTAGCCCTGTTGGCCTTCGCTGTGTTGGCAGGTTTCACATCTTGTAGCGATGATGATGAATGGAACACCACTGGCGGTGGTAAGGTGGAGATGGAGAGCTCCGACAGAGCCTTCATCCTCAACGAGGGAAGCATGAATAAGAACAACTCCAACATCATCTATTTCGATTGGGCTTCGGGCAAGGTCAATCCTACTTGTGTCTTCACGCAGCAGAATGGTCGCCAGTTGGGAGACACAGGCAATGACATCATCACAGTCGATGGAAACAAGATCGTGGTAGCTGTCAACGTCAGCAACTACATCACACTGCTCAACGGCTATGGTGTGCAGACCGACAGTATCAGCTTTGCCAAGAAGCACGCTGCACTCGGTCAGGTGCGCTCGGTGGATGAGGAGAACGGCATGCTCTATGTCACATCCTATGGTGGCTATGTCAGCCGTATCCGCATCGTAGGTGATAAACTGCAGTTTGTCGACTCGCTGAAGGTCGGTGACCGTCCGGAGGATGTCGTGGCTCACGATGGCAAGCTCTATGTCACGCTGCAGGGACAGAACTATAATGATAACCGCTTGGCTGTTGTGAACTCTGACTTCAAGACTATTACCTATTCTACGATTATGCAGGATCCTGCGAAGGTATATGAAGATGGTGACAATATCTATGTGACGGGTTTCGGTGCAAGCTATGATAATCCTTGGGGTGTCTACTCAACAACTACAGGTAAGTATACACAGCTTGGCAACGCCTCTGCAGTAGATGTAAGCAATAGCGTGGTTTATTGCGCTAACAGTGTAACCAACTGGACTACTTATGCCACGACCACGACCATGTACACCTATGATGCTAAGACCGGTGCTACGAACAAGGACTTCTTTAAGAATGCTCCTGCAGAGCTTGCTTCCACTTCCGTATACAGCATCAGTGTCAATCCTTACGACGGACGCATCTATGTGGCTACATCCGACTACATGACGGATGGTAAGGTCTATGTGTTCAATGCTCAGGGTAACTATGAGCGTGAGTTCTCTTCTTACGGACTCAATCCACACAAGATCGTGTTCTTGAAGTAATAAAGGTTCTTCCGGTTTACTACAGTCAACCTCGAAGAGGTTGTACATGAGTAGCCCCAGGTAAGGAGCGCAGCGACGCAACCTGGGGTTCGGGTCAGACGATTTAACCTGACCTGTCGGCCTCGAAGAGGGGCGAACATGGCCGGGATGCTGGTTATTGCTGATGGGTGTTTGAACCATGTTCGCCCTCTTCGAGGCCGGTTTTCAGGTCATTCGCCCCATTCACAACCCCACGTTTAGGCTGCGCCTCACGTGGGGCTAACCTAGTTCAACCTCTTCGAGGTTGTGTGAACTCATCAACTCGAAAAGCTGAAGAATCATAATAAATATCTTAAAGTAAAGATATATTAAAAAAATGAGGAAATTCTTTTTCCTGTTTCTGAGCATCGCCTTGCTCTTCTCTTGTGCCAACAAACAACCTGGCACGGAGGGGCAAGGCAATGCCTTTTCTTATGCTAAACTCTTAAGGTCAGAGGGCGACACCGCATACACCGTTCTCGACCCATGGCAGCAGGGCAAGACCCTGCAGACGGTGAGTGCTACAAAGCCTTATAAGCGTGTGGTGGTCTTCACGACGGCTCACTGCAAGCTCATGGAATATCTCGGCGTGGCGGATCGGATTGTGGGTGTGTGCGATGCGCAATATATTCTGATCCCTGATATTCAAAAGCGGCTACGACTCGCCGAGGGTGCGAAAGGAAAAATAGAAGATTGTGGCAGTTCGATGAGACCAGATATTGAGCGTATTATTGCGCTCAAGCCTGATGCCATCATCCTCAGTCCTTATGAAGGTCAGAACTTAGGTCGTCTGTCGAAACTCGGCATCCCTGTGATTCTTGCTGCCGACTACATGGAGACGTCCTCGCTCGGACGTGCCGAGTGGATGCGCTACTTTGCACGACTGTTTGATTGCGCGCAAAGAGGCGATTCGCTGTTTCATGTGGTAGACTCTTGTTATCAGTCACTTAAGGCCTATGCAGCCAAATTGCCGAAGGGTAAGAGTGTACTCACCGAACGTAAGACGGGAGCCGTGTGGTATACGCCGGGAGGGGAGAGTACGGTTGGCATAACGATCCGTGATGCGCATGGTGGCTATGCCTTTGCCAACGACAAGCACAGTGGGAGTCTGCCGCTGAGTTTTGAACAGATCCTTGCTAAGGCCGGACAGAGCGATGTGTGGGCATTCAAGTTCAATGGTACCCGCCCGATGTCGAAGAGCAACCTGCTGCATGAGTTTCAAGGATACAGTGCGCTGAAGGCTTTCCGTACTGGAGAGATCTATGAATGCAACTGTTCTGTGAAACCTTACTTTGAGGAGGTGAGCTGGCGACCCGATTATCTCTTGCGCGAGATGATTATCCTGCTGCATCCGGAGGCGAAGTTAGGGAAGCTGAGATATTACCAAAGGTTAACACCGTAGGGGCGGCCCTGGTGGCCGCCCTATTGTTGGATTTCCATCCGGGGGGTAGGACGGCCACAAGGGCCGCCCCTACGAGTTCCCGTTTACATTAAAAAATATGTTGAAACGAATCTTATTGATTATTGTCTGTGTCGTCCTTTTCCTTCTCTCGCTCTTTCATGGTAGCGTGGCTATCCCCGTGGATGAGGTTGTGAAAACATTGTTGGGGAAAGGTGACGACATCAGCAACACAATCATTCTTTCAAGCCGTTTACCGCAGGCACTCACAGCATTGCTTGCCGGCGGTGCTTTGGCTGTGAGTGGACTGCTTCTTCAGACTGCTTTCCGCAATCCGCTCGCAGCCCCCGATATCTTTGGTGTTACAGGAGGCGCCTCATTGGCCGTAGCATTGCTCACGTTGGCTCCCGGATTGATCCTCGGTGGCGTTTTAGGCTGGGTGTCATCTATCGTCGCTGCATTTGTCGGAGCAATGGTTGTGACGATGATTATTTGGTTTTTCAGTCGTAAGGTTCGCAGTTCGGTGATGCTTATCATCATCGGCATGATGGTAGGCTATTTCTGCTCAAGTATCATCACGTTGCTCAACTCCCTGGCCACAGAGGAAGGAGTACACAGTTTCGTCGTCTGGGGTATGGGCGACTTCACGAATGTAGGCTTGGAAGGCATGCCGCTCTTCGCTACGCTGACCATCCTCGCCACACTCTCCACGCTCTTATTAATCAAGTCGCTCAATGCCCTGCTCTTAGGTCCGCGGTATGCGGAGAGCATGGGCATCAATGTGCGGCGCATCCGTAATATCCTGCTGTTGGTCACGGGGCTTTTAACAGCTGTCGTGACGGCATTCTGCGGTCCCATCGCTTTCATAGCCCTTGCCGTGCCGCATATAGCGCGGCTCTATACGTCAACAACAGACCACCGCGTGTTGTTGCCCATGACCATCCTCATGGGCTCAACAATCGCTTTGCTCTGTAATGTCGTCATCACGCTGCCAGCTGATGGCACTGTCCTTCCGCTTAATGCCGTGACGCCGCTCATAGGCGTGCCCGTCATCGTGTATGTGCTATTGAAGCGATGATGCTGCATTGTTCGGCACGTGTCAGCCAGTTGGTTGGCACGTGTCAGCCAGTTGGTTGGCACGTGTCAGCAAGTTGGTTGGCACGTGTCAGCCAGTTGGTTGGCACGTGCGTTATTTCTTCTTCCACCACTGATGGAAGCTCTTCTTGGCAAAGACAGGCTTCTCATGACCGATACCCCAAGGGTTGAGGTTCGAATAATGGGTCATGGCATCCGGAACATAGTTAGCCAAGGGTGCGAACCACAGAGCAGTGTTGTAAAGGCCAGGATGATTGAAGAGCACGCTCATGCCTTCCGACATCACCTTCTTCAGTTTGTCGGCTTTCCCTAACTTGTCGAGACGCTGACGCCACAGATAGATCTGTGAGCCGGGAGCGACCTCTGCCGGGCAGACGTTGTCGCAACTCATGCAGAGCGAGCAGGCTGACACGTTATCAGAATACTTGCGTGGGTCTTTGAGCATGCCAAGGTCCACACCGATAGGACCAGGGATAAAATAGGTGTAGCTGGCACCCGTGGAGCGGCGGTAGACCGGGCATGTGTTCATACATGCACCGCAACGGATGCATTTCAGCGTCTGCCAGTGCTCAGGATCGGCAATGGCATCGCTGCGCCAGTTGTCAAGCAGCACCACGTGCATCTCTGCTCCTGGACGAGCTTGGCGGAAATGGGACGTGAAGCCTGTTGTAGGCTGGCCCGTGCCACAACGGCAGAGCAGACGCTGGAAGACAGCGAGCGAGTCGTAGTCGGGTACGAGTTTCTCGATACCCATCGTAACGATATGGAGCTTCGGCATTGAGGTCGTCATATCAGCGTTGCCCTCATTGGTGCACACCACAATATCGCCTGTCTTCGCCACACCGAAGTTGCAGCCGGTGAGTCCGGCCTGTGCTTCCTCAAACTCGTGGCGCAGACTCTTGCGTGCACAATAGGTGAGGTAAGTGGGGTCGCAGTTACCCTTCTCGGGACTGATACCTTCCTTCTCAAAGCACTCCGCTACCTCTTCCTTCGTGATGTGGATAGCAGGCATGACGATGTGGGCGGGTTTGCGGTGCATGAGCTGCAGGATACGCTCACCGAGGTCCGTCTCTACCACATCGATGCCACGGCTGATGAGGTAAGGGTTGAGGCCGCACTCCTCAGTGAGCATCGATTTCGACTTCACCATCTTTGTCACCTTGTGGCTCTTGAGGATATCGTAGACCGTAGCATTGAGCTCCTCTGCATCTTTCGCCCAGTGGACGATGACCCCGCGGCTCTCAAGCTGTGAGGAGAACATCTCGAGGTAGTCGGCGAGATGCGTGATGGTGTGCATCTTGATCTGTGAAGCATGGTCGCGCAGCGACTCCCACTCGGGCAGTCCGTGCATCATGCGGTCGTGACCCTCACGCACGCCCCAGAAGGTCTTGTCGTGACGGGTAATCTTATCGTGGTTCTTGAGAATCTCTTTGGCTCTTCTCGAATGTTCTGTACTCATAATCCTGCTGCTAAAATCTGCGCTACGTGAATAAACTTGATTGGCTTGTGCTCCTTGCGTGCGATACCCTCCATGTGCATGAGACAGGAGGAGTCGGGGCCGGTGATATACTCTGCGCCCGTAGCCATGTGGCGCATAATCTTATCCTCACCCATGCGGATAGAGACGGCGGGCTCTTCCACGGCAAACATGCCGCCGAAGCCGCAGCACTCATCCTTACGTTCAGGCTCGTAGACGGTGATGCCGTCCTTGAGCTTCAACAAGTCGATAATCTTGTTGTAAGGTTCGATATTACGCTCTGAGGGTGCAGAGAGCCCGAGCTCACGCACACCGTGGCAACTGTTGTGCACGCTTACGGCATGAGGAAACGAACCAGGCAACTCTTTGATCTTCAGAACGTCGTGCAGAAACTCCACGATGTCCATCGTGCGGCCGGGAACAGTGCACGGATGATTGTCGCCTTGGAGCAAGTGGGGGTAATAGCAGCGCACGTAGGCGGCGCAGGATGCAGACGGGGCCACGACATAGTCGAAGCCTTTGAACATCTGCTCAAACTTGTCGGCCAAGGGCTTAGCCATATCCTCGAATCCGGCATTGCCCATCGGCTGTCCGCAGCATGTCTGTTTCTCGGGATAATCCACATCGAGCCCGAAATGCTTGAGTAGTTTATAGGTAGCCACGCCGACTTCCGGATAAAGGGCGTCGACGTAACAAGGGATAAATAGTCCTACCTTCATAATATCTTTGTGCTAATAACGATAAATGTATCTGTAATTTCTTTCTGTAATTTCTTTCACTGACAAAGTTACGAAAAAGCGTTGACTCTATTAAGTTTTTCCTCATCTTTTTCTCATTTTTCTTGTTTTGTGCAGTTTTACCGAGTTTTTTGCTAACTTTGCACGAAACAGAAAACTCGAATGATTGTTTGTATAGCAGAGAAACCGAGCGTGGCGCGCGACATCGCCCGCATCCTTGGGGCTACGGCTTCACGCGACGGATATATGGAGGGCAACGGCTATCAGGTGACCTGGACTTTTGGTCACCTGTGCGAGCTGAAGGAGCCCAACGACTATGAGCAGAACTGGCGCTACTGGACGTTGGCAGCCTTGCCGATGATCCCGCGCCGGTTCGGCTTGAAGCTCATTCCCGACAGAGGAATAGAGAAGCAGTTTCAGACCATCTCGCAACTCTATGCTAACGCTGATGAGATCATCAACTGTGGTGATGCCGGTCAGGAGGGTGAGCTCATCCAGCGTTGGGTGATGCAGATGGCGAAGGTCAAGTGCCCCGTGAAGCGGTTGTGGATATCCTCCATGACAGATGAGGCTATCAAGGAGGGTTTCGCGAATCTGAAGGAGGAGAAGCAATACAACCGACTTTATCTCGCGGGTCTGAGCCGTGCTATCGGAGACTGGCTCTTAGGCATGAACTGTACACGTCTCTACACGCTGATGTATGGGCAGAACCATCAGGTGTTGTCCATTGGGCGTGTGCAGACTCCTACGCTCGCGCTAATCGTGAAACGACAGAAGGAGATAGACAATTTCAAGCCCGAGCCTTACTGGGTGCTGTCCACGGTCTATCGCGACACGCTCTTTACCGCTACTTCGGGAAAGTTCACGTCTAAGGAGGAAGGTCAGCAAGCCTTCTCGCTCATTGAGGGCAAACCGTTTGTCATCACATCTGTGCAGAAGAAGCAAGGTAAGGAACCGGCGAAGCAGCTTTATGATCTCACCTCACTGCAGGTGGACTTGAACCGTAAATACGGCTTCTCTGCTGAGATGTCATTGAACCTCATTCAAGGGCTCTACGAAAAGAAACTGACGACTTATCCGCGTGTTGATACACAATATCTCTCTGACGATATCTATCCGAAGTGTCCGAAGATCCTCAATGGAGTGAGCCAGTATATGGAGGCTGGCCGCAAGCCTTATCTCGATATCATCAAGACGTTGGCCGGGTTCAGTAAGACACTGCCGAAGTCGAAGCGAGTTTTCGACACTTCGAAGGTGACCGATCACCATGCCATCATCCCTACAGGACAGGTACCTAATGGACTGACAGATGTGGAGAAGAAAGTATACGACTTGATCGCGCGCCGATTCATTGCTGTGTTCTATCCCGACTGTAAGTTCTCTACAACTTCGGTCACAGGCAAAGTAGACAAGATAGAGTTCAAGACCTCGGGTAAGGAGATCCTCGACGCGGGTTGGCGTGCAGTCTATACGAAGGAAGAGCAGCGTCAGGACGATGGGAAGAATGCTGCCGACGACAAGCTCCTGCCAACGTTTGTCAAAGGCGAGTCGGGACCGCATAAGCCTACACTGACTGAGAAGATGACGGTACCTCCAAAGCATTACACCGAGGCTTCATTGCTTAGAGCCATGGAGACAGCGGGTAAACTTGTGGACGATGAGGAGCTGTCAGCTGCCATGAAAGAGAATGGTATCGGGCGTCCGTCGTCGCGTGCCGGAATCATTGAGACCCTTTTTAAACGACATTATATCCGCCGTGAGCGTAAGAACCTCGTGGCAACCCCTACCGGTATTCAACTTATTGACACCATCCATGAGAAGCTTCTCACGAGTGTGGAACTGACAGGTATCTGGGAGAAGAAACTGCGTGAGATAGAACAGAATAAGTATGATGCCGCCACGTTCATCAATGAGCTGAAAGATCAGGTTTCGCGCATTGTCAATGATGTGTTGCACGACAATTCCGGGCAATATATCGTGGATAGTGAAGAGAAAGAAGTGAAGAGTGCAGAGGGAAAAAAGAAGAAGAATGAAGGTAAGAAGGATAGTAGCGCTCCGAAAGCTAAAAAAGGGAAGCTCAAAGTGAAAGAGGGCGACGTGTGTCCGAAGTGTGGCAAAGGTCGGATCCTCAAGGGTAAGACCGCTTATGGCTGCTCGCGTTGGAAAGAGGGCTGCGACTTCAGAGCGCCGTTGAAATAGAACCGTAGGGGCGGCCCCAGTGGCCGTCCTAAAATATTATTAGTAATGTATTTATTAAGAGATTTCTTGATTGTTGGTTGTGGCAGTTTCTTTGGTGGAGGCTGCCGGTTCTTAGTATCGAAAGCATCGGCAGCGATGTTTGCAACATCGTTTCCTTTTGGAACGTTTATCGTGAACATCTTGGGATGTTTCTTGATTGGTTTCTTTTCAGGACTGCCCTATGCCAATTTTGGCGTGTCTCCACAGGCTAAACTGCTATTGACCACTGGTTTCTGCGGTGGCTTTACAACGTTCTCTACGTTTATGAACGAGAACCTCTCACTGCTCAGCGGTGGCAACAATCTCTTTTTCTTCCTCTATCTCGTAGGGAGCTTCGCCCTCGGCCTACTCTGCGTATGGGGAGGTATGGCTGCAGCTAAAGTTGTGGCAATGTAAGGCTTTTGGTTCTTCTTTTCGGGTTGATACCGGTCACAGCCTCGGAGAGGCTGACTTTTACATAACCCCAGTCTAAGGAGCGCAGCGACGCAGACTGGGGTGTATCGTAAGGGCTTGTCTAACTGATTTTCTGCCTCGGAGAGGCAGACTGCACGAAAGTGCGTAATGGTTTTAATGACTTATCACACAACAACATAGCGCGCCTAACGGCACATTCAGCCTCTCCGAGGCTGGAGGTCACGTATCTGCATACTGCCTAAAATCCCCAGACTGCAGTCGCTGCGCTCCTTTAGTCTGGGGTTATGGATAATTGTGCCTCTCCGAGGCACTCATCAACCCGGAAAGTTGAACCTCTTATGCTTGCTGACTCGCCCAGTTTTTCCTGCTTTCCGCCATCTGTTTCAGTCTTGCTCTCGCGCGTTTGTGCGAGAGGATGATCTGATAGCGGTAAACGAGGCAGGCCGTGAAGAAATAGATCAGCGTCTGAAGCCACAATGCCTGATATTCCACCTGAATATCCTGCAACGAGGCACCCATTGAGGAAATGCGCAGAAAGCCACGGATGCCGAAGGTAGAGGGGAAGATCCACGCAAAGGCTTGCCAGAACCACGGCATGTTCGACTGTGGCCAGCTGATACCCGTCATGAAAAGCAAAGGCACTGACGTGAAGATGACAAGCAGCATTACGTTCTCACGATAGCGGACAAGGCACGAGAGTGTCATGCCGAAGAAGATGACGGCAAGCAAGTATGGCACCATCAAACCGATGATCGTCTGTGCAGACACAAGCGAGATATAATGGAACATCCGTGGCACACAGAGCGTGATATACGCCGCCATGATGATATACAGTGAGAAATAAGCAGCACTCTTTCCCAACACGATGCGGAAGATGCCGTTGTAATGTTTCTGAATAGGCACGAGGTTCTGGAAGCGGTTCGTCTCGCGGGCTGTACCTGCCGAGAGGCCGATACCTAACAACAGTGTCTGCTGAAGGATGAGGATGAGCACACCCGGGAGGATTGCATTACCATAACCTGTTGTTGTATTGAAGATTGGCACCTCATCGAAGTCGAGCGGCTTTGTCGTCACCTCATCATCGCGGTTCGTGAAATCGTTGCTCTTACTGATCTGGATCTGCGAGCTCATCTTTGAAGCCACAGCCTGAGCCGCAGAATAGATGGCTTTATACGTGAGCATGAGGCTCATGTCGCAGTAGACACTCACTGTCGCTTGTTCGCCACGGCCGAGACGCTGCTCAAAATCGTTGGGGAAATAGATCGTCCCATGCACCTGCTGTTTGCCCGTCAGTTCCTTGGCCTCGTCTAAAGAGTTGCAGTAGTACGCCACCTTTATATCAGCACTGGCATCCAACATTCGGGTAAACTCGCGTGAAGCGTGACTGTGACTGAAATCGACGATTGCCACGGGCACATCGCGCACCACTTCATTGTTGTAGATCCATGAATAGAGCAAGGGGTAGAAAAGCGGCACGAGCACACAGAAGATAAGCAAGCCCTCGTCGCGGAACTCGTTCTTTACCTCATGCACCATGATATAGCATGTATCATAGATGCCTTCGCGTATTCTGTATAACAGACCGTCTCTCTTCATGTTGGATGCTTATGTCTATTCTATTTATTATTAAGGGATGTAAACGTAAACGAGCATTGCCTTCTTGATATTGTTGATGGTGAACATCGGGAGGAAAGCAAAGATGATCAGGAACAAGAAGTCGAACCACGCGTAGCTCAACGGATAGCCATTGAAGATACACATCTGATAAATCATATAGTAGTGGCGCAACGGAAAGAGCTGAGCCATCGACTGGATCATCGAATCCATGGCGAAAACCGGATAGGTAGCACCACAGGCTGAGAAGCTCACTACAGACCAAAGCGAGCATACCGACATCGACATACGAAGAGATGGCATGAGGCCGAAGATAAAGATGCCGAAGCACTGACAGGCAAAGACCGAGAGGAAGCCTAAAAGCAAGATAGGCACCACGCCTCCCGGATGCGGGAAGTCAAGTCCATAGAAGATATAGAACTCGAAGCACCACATCACCAATGTAAAGATAACCGTTTGCGTAAATACTTTCCCTGCTATCGCAATATGAATGTTGTTGCCAGCCATCTTCATCCACTGCTTTGAGCGATGGAACTTCAGTTCAGTACCGATAGAGTAGGGGGTGAGGAGGAAGACGAAGATCATCAAGACACCCGGCACCATGGCTGTACTCAGATAGACATTATAGTTAGACCATGGGTTACCTATCTGATGAAGATCGATAGTGATTGGCTGTAAGAATGTGCGTATCTCCTTGGAAGTCTTTCCGAGCGCAGAGAGCTTCGCGGAGCCCACGGCAGCAGAGCCTAAAGAGGAGATCGTCTTCAAGTCGCGGTAAAGTAAGGAACCGGCGACCAACGTCACATTACTATAATAGAAGGAGATCTTCGGCTGGTCACCGTCAAGGAGCTTGTCAGTCGTACCTTTGGGAATCAACAGAAAAGCATAGATCTCGTTCTTCTGTATCGCTTCTCGGGCATCGTTCATATTCGCATAATGTCCTACGACTTGTGTGGTCTGGAAACCGTCAAGTTTCCGGATCATAGCACGGCTCACATGGGTGTTGTCTTGGTCGACAACACCAACCGGCATCTCTACGGGCTGTCCTCCGTTCATCAGTGTGGTAAAGAAGATAACCACTAATAATGGGAAGACAAGCGTACAGAATCCGTAGATCGGATGCCGCCACATGATGACCAGTTCACGGACAAAGATGTGGTAGATGCGCTTTATCGTCTCGGAGAGGCTCACTTCTTGGGATTTTTCACAACCAACGACATGCCGGGACGTAGACCGTCAAACGGATTGATGGGGCGGGCTTTCACCTCAAACGTCTTCAGATCGTACTGACCATTGCTTTTAGTGGCTTTCCATACAGCATAAGAGCCTTCATCCTTGATCTCGTAGACTCTCATCTTCAGCGATTTGTTGAAAGCTGGGGAGAAAGCCGTGAAGGTGTCGCCAATCTTCAGACCATTGAGCTGATCCTCACGCACATTGAACGTTCCCCACATATCATTCATGATAGAGATGCTCATGATAGGCGAGCCCATGCCTACGAGCTCACCCTCTTTGGGATAGATGTCGCTCACCTCACCGTCGACAGCTGCTATCTGAACCGTCTCCTTGAGCACCGAGCGTACGACGTTAACAGCATTCTTAGCTGCATTGACCTGATGGCGCTGAGCCTCTTTCTGCTTCTCGCGGGCACCGTTC
Source organism: uncultured Prevotellaceae bacterium (assembly GCA_902792635.1). Classification (GTDB taxonomy): domain Bacteria; phylum Bacteroidota; class Bacteroidia; order Bacteroidales; family Bacteroidaceae; genus Prevotella. The sequence continues at coordinate 19,920 of CADBAG010000001.1, forward strand.
TTAGCTAACTCATACTGACTCTTCATGGAGTTCTCGTGAGCCACGGCCACCTCCCAGGCGGCCTTTGCCTCGTCGCGTTTCTGCTGACTCATCACGCCCTCAGTGTAGAGGTTCTGCATGCGGTCGTAGGTCTTTTTGGCTACGTCGGTAGCTGCTTTGGCCTGCTGCACGAGCTGATAAGCACTCTCGATGGCCTCGCGGCGCGTGCCTTCATCGGTGAGGTCGCTCAGTGCCTGTGTGGCGGCCTCTGTAGACTGAGCCACTTTCTCCTGGGCATTTACCTCGGGAATCTCAAGGATAGCAAGGGTGTCGCCTTTGTGTACGTAGTCGCCTTCCTTGACGAGAATCCTCTCGACACGGGCCGGGAGCTTGCAACTGACACGATACTCACCGACCTCTACCTCGCCCTGGATAATCTCATCGGTCTTGCCCAAGGTGAAGAAACCGATGATAGCAACGATAAGGACTGCGATGGAGAATCCCAATACCGCTAACAATACATTTTGGTGCTGACTCTTTGCGCTCATCTGTATTATTGTTTTAGTCTATGATTTTTTCTATTATGATGTTTTATTGTAAAATACCCAAGGCTTTTTCGAGGTTCACCTGAGCAAGCTTCACTTCTACTTGTGCATCAATTTTTTGGCTCTGAGCCTGTTGCCATGCTGTCTGCGCAGCGAGGACATCGGTCGACTCCATGACACCTTCCTTAAAACCGACCTGCGCACAACGGAGGTTCTCCTCGGCGCTGGCGATATTCTTCTCCGCCATGGCAAGCTTCTTGCGGGCTTCTTTCACCTTGAAGCGGCTTTGTGTGATCTGCAGGTTGATCTTCTCCTGAGCGTCAGCGAGCTCAACCTTTGCCATATTTGTAGCAGCCTGGGAAGCACGGACCTTATAGCGGGTCTCAAACCAGTTCCATACCGGCACCTGCAGCATTACGCCTACATTCCATACACCGGAGAAGCGCTTCTGGAAGCCATTGAAAACATTCGGGTTGGCGATAGAATAGCCACCGGTCAGAGCGAGGTGGGGGAGGAAAGCGGCACGGATGAGTTTCGTGTTCTGCTCACCTAAGTCAACAGACTTCTGCAAGAGTCTGACCTCTGGTCGACTGCTGACATCTTTGTCCGGAGTGTAGCTCTCAGCTGCTACTGAGGCATCCGTATCGATATGATCCTTGTTCTCATCGGCAAGTACGATGTTGTCATCCATCGGCAGGCCGCAGAGCTGGCAGAGCAGCATCTTCGAGAGCACGAGCCCATCGTCGACCTGCGTGATCTGCATGTCAGCCTCATTAACACGTACCTGAACCTTCAGTCCGTCAGCACGAGTGGCAACACCTTGCTTGATCATCTTCTGCACATCGTCGTCGAGCTTCTTCACGAGGTCGCGGAAGCTGTAGGCCAACTTCTGTTTCTGCTTGAGAGAGACGACGGTCCAGTAAGCCTGATCAATATTATAAAGTGTCGACTGATTCCTCAGCGTGATATTGTCATCCGCCATCTGCTCCGTGATATCTGCCATGCGGTTGGCAGCAGTGAAGGCACCACCCATAAAGAGAGGCTGGCGCAGAAAAATGGAGCCGGCGAATATGTTATGGGTATCGGTGTGAAAGGCATCCACCACTTTCTGACCGATGGTATTGCCCAATCCTGCAGCATATTGCGAGATAGGCCCATTGGCAAACTGTTGCAGCAAACCGCCCATCTGCTGAGCCTGGGCTGCAGTGATGGTGCCTTGCTTGACGAGGTTTGTCAGTTGCTCGCTGATACCTGTGGAGAGGTCACCGCTCACCTGACTGACGCCTGTCGTACCAATGTTGTTCAGCGCATTCTTCTGGTCTTTGCTCAGGAGGTTGATTTCGCGACTGAAATAAGAGTAGCCCGCTACAGCATCAACCTTCGGAAGATACAGTGTCCTTGCTGATTTGCGCGCATACTCGGTCATTTCCTTGTTGATACGCGACACCTGCAGCTGCTTGTTGTTGTGCAGTGCCAAGGCACGGCAACTGTCGAGTGTCAGCATCCGCTGTGCACTGACAGAGGTGTAGCACCCTAAGCTGCAGGCGATAAAAAGAACTATCGTGCTTTTTCTCATATTAATATTCTATTACTGGAACGAGAAGCTGCGGCTACCGATCATGTTGCCGTCGGCGAAGATGCTGACGTTGAACGTGCCGCCTTCAAGCGACTGGTCGATATCGAGATAGAGACTCATCGGAGTCTCCTTGCCTGTGTATTCCAGTGAACGTTTAGCCGAGCAAGCGAGCGAGCGGTTCTCGTAGTTGAAACTTCCGGCACCACCAAGCAATGCTCCTGTAGGAGTCGTGACACGGATATAAACGGTCTTCATGCCGCTCTGTGCCGTGACATTGCGGGCGATGGTGAAGCTCACCATGAAGCGTTTAGCTTTCTTCAGTTTGTCTGTGCTCTTACCGCGTTTGTTGAGGGCTGTCATCTGAATGCCCGTGGCATCAAGCTGAGCCGCAATGGCCACTTTCTCCGAGAGACTGGCTTTCTCAGTGTTCAAGCCCTCAATCTGCCGGTTGGCCTCTGCATACTGACCACGGATACGAGAGTTCTCTGCAGTGAGGTGCTGGTTGGCACGGTTGAGAGAGTCGATCTGGATGACGTAGCTGCGAAGCACGGCTCTAACCGTGGAGAGCTCTCTTCTCAGACGTGCAATCTCTTTGGCATCCGTACTCTTCGTGTTGCGGAGCTCGGCGAGCAAGCGCTGTGTTTTCTCCTGTTCAGCTGTGAGCTGTGCCACGATAGAGTCGTTGTTGATCTGTGTCTTCATCTCACTGTATTGGTCGGCGAACTGCTGGTACTCGTTCTCCATTTCCTTCTTGTCGAGGGCAGCGAGCTGCTCCATGTCCGCATTTTCCTTGCGTTGCTTATGAAGGTTGAAATAAAGAACACCAACACCTGCGAGAAGCAGGACAATAACCACTACGAGTGGAATGAGAATTTTCTTATTCATTTTGTATTAAAGCGCTTTTAATATCTTGAAATGTTATCTTTGTTATCTGTTGCAAAAGTAGTGAAACTTCTACAAATGGCAAAGTTTTTGGTCCGTTCAAATGCTTATAAACCACAATTTTGATAGTTTTTCGGAAAAAATGAGCAGTATTTGGAATCAATCCTAAGAATTATTCGTAACTTTGACATCGAAACCATTGAAATTATGAAGAAGGTACTTTTTTTTCTCTGTTTTCTTTTGTCGCCCTTAGCACTCTTGGCTCAGGTCGACTCCTTGATCGTGAAGACTGATTCTTCGGATGTCCGCCATCAGGTGTTGCTGAAGACATCGATGGGTGACATCACCGTAGAACTTTATAATGAGACACCTCGTCACCGCGATAACTTCCTCAAGCTCGTGCGTGCGGGTTACTATGATGGCAATCTGTGGCACCGCGTCATCTCCGATTTCATGATTCAGACAGGCGACTCTACGACGCGCCATGCTAAGCCCGGAGCACGATTAGGCGATTACGATCCGGGCTACCGCATCCCCGCAGAAATCTGCTTCCCCAAGTATTTCCATAAGCGTGGAGCCTTGGCCGCAGCACGTGAGCCTGATGCTGACAACCCCAAGCATGAGTCGTCGGCTTCGCAGTTCTATCTCGTCTGGGGCTTCCCCTATGGTCCAAAGGCGATGGCTAAATTCCAGCATCAGGCCGACTCTCTGACCAATGGCATGGTGAAGTATCCGCAAGAGATGTGCGATTATTACTGGTCTCATGGAGGCACGCCGTGGCTCGACGGTCGCTATACGGTCTTTGGCGAGGTTGTTAAAGGATTGTCTGTGGTTGGTCAAATCGATGCTGTGGCAACGGACGACCACGATCGGCCTCTGAAAGACGTGCGCATCATCAAGGCAATCGTTATTAAGTAATTTCTTGGAAGAGAAGAAGATGGGTAGCAGAAAATGGATATTGTTATTAGTCGCTTTCTTTGTCATGACTATGGTTCATGCCAAGGAATGGACGGCTGATAATATCCCCATGGTGCATCTCGAGGACCGCAATCGCTATGTCTGCGATCCAGAGGATCTCATGAGTCCTGCTGACCGGGATACGGCTGATGTCTACCTAAGACGGTTGGAGACGCAATGTGGCATTCAGTCGGTGTTTGTCGTTGTTAATAATGTGAAAGACGGCGATTGCTTCCGCGTGGCTGAGGATCTTGGCAATAAGTATGGAGTAGGCGACAAGAAAACACGGCGGGGCTTGGTCATTGTCATTGCTGTGGACGACCGCAAATACTTCATTGCTCCTGGAAAAGGATTGGAAGGAGACCTTACAGATGTGGAGTGCGATGACATTGCCCAGGCGTGCATCGTCAAGAATATGAAGGAGGATGACCTTGATGCAGCTGTGCTCTCCACAGTCAAAGCCTTGTATAGTAAGTTCAAAACAGGTAAAGCTACGGTCGACGGGGAGGAGATAAGCTCAGATGAAGACGATGATGACTTTCCCATATGGTTTGGCATTTTCCTCCTTGTCTTGTGTCTCGGGCATCCTATCGTCTCGTTGATTCTATGGGCGCTCGCAAAACTTGGCTGGTATCATCCCAAGCCAAAGCCGAAGCGTAGAAGAAATCGCCACGATGATGACTGGTTCCCACCTTTCTTCCTCGGAGGCGGTGGCGACTGGGGCTCGTCAGGCGGCGGCTTCAGTGGTGGTAGCTTTGGAGGCGGCAGCTTCGGTGGCGGAGGTGCCGGCGGAGGATGGTAAAAGTTAGGAGTTAAGAGATAGGAGTTAGGAGTTAAAGCCCGTAATTGACATTTTTGAATAATAAATAATTAAGAATAAAATATGAAGAAGAGCAACATTATTTTATTGGTGATAGCTGTTGTCATCGTGCTCATCTGCTTCGGTGGATGCAGCGCTTACAACGGCATGGTGGATAAACAGGAGGCAGCTACGACTGCCCTTGCCGATGTTCAGGCAACCTATCAGCGGCGCGCAGACCTCATCCCTAACCTCGCCAAGACTGTTCAGGCTTATGCCAAGCATGAGAAGGAGACGTTTGAGGCTGTGACGAAGGCGCGTGCTTCTGTGGGACAGATCAAACTTGATGCCAGCACTCTCACGCCGGAGAAGATGAAGCAGTTTGAACAGGCTCAGGGCCAGTTGTCTGAGGCTTTGGGTAAGCTCATGGTTGTGGCAGAGCGCTATCCGGAATTGAAAGCCAACGAGAACTTCCACAGTCTTCAGATTCAGTTGGAGGGCACCGAGAACCGCATCAATGAGGCTCGTCAACAGTATAATGCAGCTGTACAGGATTATAACCAGACGGTGCGTCGTTTTCCGAACGTCATCTTTGCAGGTATGTTTGGCTTCAATCGCATGGAGAAGTTTGAGGCGGCAGCTGGAGCAGAGAAGGCACCGGAGGTAAATTTTAATTAAGGCCCCACCCCTGCCCCTCCCCCATCCAGGGGAGGGGAAAATTACCACCGTAGGAATTCAACTACCTATATATAATACTCCGCAGCATCGATGAGCCCCGCACGAAGAGCGAACTTTGTAGCTTCGTGAAGGTTATTGACACCTAATTTGCGGAAGATATTCTTACGGTGCGTGTTGATGGTATGAAAACTGGAGAATCGTTGCTTGGCAATCTCCTTTGTTGTCATTCCCAAAGCAATATCTTTGAGGATTTCCTGTTCAGTCTTTGTGAGTTGCGGGAGTTCCTCTTTATGTTCACTTTCGTTGTTAGATGGTGTGATCAACATCTCTGTAACTTGCTGACAGATGAACCGTTTGCCTTTAGAAGCATAGTTAATAGCATCTTTTATTTCATTTAGCGAACAGTCTTTTAGCACAATACCACATTTAGGGCAAGTTACGACTATCTCATGAAGAAAGTCTTGACTCAAATCTTCACTGAAAAGAATCCATTGTGCATTAGGAAAGCGCTCACTGATGATGCCCAGTTCTGTAGCATCATTGATGTCAAAGAGTGTATAATCAAGGATGATGATGGCATGACTGTTTTCTTTTAGAACTTCCAAAAGCCCTCCTTTGTCAGACACGCATTTACACTCTGCATCTTTTTGCGCAGAGATGATGTAGAACAGTCCCGCGCGTGTGATGTCTTGATTGTCAGCAATATAAAATTTCATAGTCTTTTTTTTTAGTCCATTGTCTTTAGTGATTTCTTGGCGTTCCTTTCTGCACTGTGGATTCTTGAATCATATTATTCCTCCCCCTGGGTAGGGGGAGGGCAGGGAGAGGGCCTAGAACGACGCCTGGAAGTCTAATCTTATACCCCACTTGCTCACGCCTGGGTATTTATAGGTCAGGCGCTGCACATATCCAATGCTGATAAGCTTGAAGATGTTATGGATGCCGGCCTCCACCTCCCAGTAAGGCTTATTGCTCATGATATGAGAGTCGGCAGGAAAGCGGTAGATGAGGTCATCATCCATGTTCTTCGTCGGGTTGTTCTTGTCGGTGAGCGTACCCCAGAATCCCTTGACGTCAACAAACTCTCGCCATTTGAGGCGCCTGATGAGCGGGATGCGGTTGAGGATCTTTCCGTTGAGATCCCATTTCCAGCTCCAGAACACCTGACGGTCGTTGAGGAACTCCCAGTCGTGAACGAGCGACACAGTGTTCTCCGTCTCAATATAACTGAGGTTGACAGGCGGCTGGATAAGCAGGGGGAATGGAACCTTGTTCCACTGTGCCTTTCCGATGACATGGAAGTCCATGTAACCAAAGGAGCCGAGCCACTGACGCTGATAGATGCCGAGCGTCGTGATATTACTGCGGAAGTCACCGCCGAGCAGGCCCTTGAAGCCCATCGTATGCGAGAGACTGATATCCGGTGAGTCGAGGTTCACCGGGAGACGCGTGCGCTTCGTGTTGACGTAGGTCACTCCCGGGTTCCACGTGATGCCCACCGTAGCATCGGTGAGACGGATCTTGTGAATCTCCTCACCCGTATTCACCTTATAGAAATGGAGCTGTCCTTGCGTCTCGTTGCTCTGTGTCTGGAAACGGGCATTGTAGCGCCATCCCGCCTCCGTCTCATAGTTGAACGTGAGACGCTGGCGGTTGTAGAGAAACATTTCCTTTTGCGAGCTCGAACGGATCGTCATGAAGATGTTATCCTTGTTGTGGATAAGGTTGAGGTCGGAAGGTGACATGACGTCGCGTGCTGTCTCGAAAATGAGGTTACGCTGCGGAAACTCGAAGGGACTGAGCTGCTTCTTGTTGAACGACCACGTAAACTCATCACCGTAGTACCAGCGGTGGCTCTTAGTGCCATAGGCCGCATAGCCATTCCAGAACAGGTGCGGGTTGAGCGCGGCAAGCGTACGGCCGGCAAGGCGCAGACGCAGACCATCGACATAGTTGGAGCTGATGAAAGTATTGACAGGTCCAATATCGAACTTACTCTTCTTCTGCGGATCCGTGTTCGTCTCAACATAGTTCTCTACAAGTAGCTGTACTGCCTTGATGATATATTTCCAGCCTTTGGAGTTCTCCATGGCCTTAATAAAGTTTGACATTGACGACTCACTCTTCGTCAGGCCTACTTGTCGGTATTCATTCCAGAACGCATCATTGCGGTTATAGGCGTCGCTGTAGTGCTTCACCTTTGCCTTACCGGCGAAGAGCTGCTTCGGCAGTTCGTGGAAGGCATAGTTAGAGAGCCTCGTCGTGCGTACGACAAGCATATCCTGCAAGAGTTTGTTGGCATGGATCTCAGCAGCCATGTCGTCTTTTGTGAGCACCCACTCGCCATTGTCGAGCTTGGTATACTCTTGCTCAATCTTCATATCGTCGATCCAGTTGACATCACTCTTCTTAGGCATGTAGAGGTTCACCTTGCGCACATGGAGCGTGGAGTCGGCGAGCACCCACAGCTCACCGCGGAAGCCGAAGTCCTGCTGGTTAGCGGGAATGAACTGCAGATGATAGCACTTGTCCTTGTCGACATACGTGGTGTCTTCTATATAGAAATGATAGAAGGAGATAGCTGTATTGCCGATAGGGGAGACGAAGGGATACTGCACAAGACGGATATAGTCGTCGTAGATATTCACGTCGGTGAACACCTCCTTGAGCATCGTGTTGATGATCTCACCTGTAGAGAGCACCTGCCCGATACCGCTGGCTTGTTGTCCCATGATGATATCCTTCTCTTTCTTCGGGTCTTTACGGTAGACATGCTGTGTCACCGTCTCATTGACTTGAACGGGGAGGATACGCTTGTTGTTATAAGGTGATGTCTCTATCTGGTCGCGCAGATAACTTCTCTTCTGAAAGAACTTACCCTCAAGCTGCTTGTCCGTAATGTCGTTGAAAGCTAAGGTGATCTTCTGATACTTATCGTATTGATAATAAGGATAATTGTCGAGATCTGTCTTCTTCTTGGCAGCGATGACCCTTCGCATAAGTTCCACAGCGGGGTTGTCTTTGCGGCGGTAGCGTCCGCGTTTCTGTTTAACAACGACCTCTGAGAGCGAGCGTGTGTCATCCTTAAGTACGATCTTGCCGAGGTCAGAGGACGAAGCATCCACTTTCACGGTAGTGCTCTTGAAGCCCACACTCGTGACCGTGATGATCCATCCCGGGTGCTTCTCAACAGAGAACTTACCCTCAATGTCACTCGATACAGCGATATGATGCCCTCGGTAGGTAACACTGGCATAAGGTATGGCATAGCCGTCTTTGTCTACGATCTGTCCTGTTATCTTTTCCGTTGTTTGTTGGGCCACAGCACTGATGAAGCATACGAAAGTCATCAGAAGTGCCATGACGAAGCGTTTGTTGTTCATAAAAATATTATTCCTGTCCTTACAATCTCCAGCCACGTCCTCCAGATCCTTTTTTGAACAAAGCCGTGGCAGTTTTGAATACTTTTTGTTCTATTGCTTATGAAATAGCATGCAAAGTTACTCAATAATTCAGCAAAACTCCGCAAAACTCTTTGATAGATAAGAGTTTTATATTAATTTTGCAATCGAAAGCGGCGTGTTGCTCTTGTGGCCGTCCGCCATTGCATAATCATAAAATATCAATCATGAACGATAAAGGCAACCTTACGGACAAGCGTCCACCTTTCCTCCCTATGCTCATAGGCACGGGGTTCTATAGCGGATTGTGGCCGTGGGGACCAGGTACAGCCGGCAGCGTGCTGGCAACCTTGATTTGGGGCTTGCTGAGCCTCTGGCTTACCGGCAGTGAGCTGATGTTTCTTACGATAGCCCTCATTCTGCTCTTCACCTTGCTTGGCACGTGGGCCACGGCTCGCTTGCAGCCTTACTGGGGTGAAGATCCGTCGCGTGTCGTTGTCGACGAGATGGTGGGCGTATGGATTCCGCTTATCGTTGTACAGCCGAAAGAGTGGGGCTGGATGTTGGCAGCGCTTGTGCTCTTCCGTTTCTTCGATATCGTCAAGCCATTGGGAATCAAGAAGCTTGACCGCATGAAGGGTGCTTTTTGGGTCATGGGCGATGATATTCTCGGTGGCATTTATGCACTCGTAGTGATGGTCGTGGCTAAATACATAACATCCTGTTGGTAAGCTATGGGAAAGATCAGACACGAACTGTGGACGTTTGCCAAGGCTGAGATGAGTGCTTCTGCAGCGAGCTGTGTCGACTTTGGTTTGGCTATCTCGCTTACCTACCTCGGGCTGCTCACTTATGGCTATGCTAACATCGTTGGAGTGGTCTGCGGAGGACTGACTAACTTCATGCTGAACAGTCGTTATGTCTTCTCTCAAACAGGTCGGGGCAAGAAGGCGTTGGCAGAGAGATACTTAGTGGTATGGATCGGCAGCATGCTCCTCAATGGTGGCGGCACCAACCTGCTGACGTGGCTTGCTGGAGGCAAGAGCTATTTCGTCATCGTCAAGTGTCTTGTGGCGCTTGCCGTGGCTTTCGGCTTCAACTATCCGCTGCAGCGCGGGTGGGTGTTCAGGCAGAAGATAATAAAAGCAGAAAATGATTTAACAAGTAAACAAAAATAAAATATGTGGTATAGAGATTTTTTACAACAAGTAATCTACAAGATCATCAATCCGTTGATTAAGGGCATGATCAAGATCGGCATCACGCCGAACATCGTGACGACCTTAGGCTTCATCGGCAACATTGTGGCTGCCGCGTTCTTCATCTATGCTTCCCAGGAGCAGGACCTTGATGCTCAGACAACAACGTTGGGGTGGGGTGGATTCATAATCATCGCCTCGGGTCTGTTCGATATGATGGACGGACGTCTGGCGCGCATGGGTAACATGAGTTCGTCGTTCGGTGCCATGTGGGACTCTACCCTCGACCGTTACAGTGAGCTTGTTTCGCTCTTCGGCATCGTCCTTGTCTTCTTAGAGGACGAAGGCTGGTTCTGGATGGGTGTCGTGACTTTCGCTGCCATGGTGGGCAGCGTCATGGTCAGCTATGTCCGTGCACGTGCTGAGGGCCTTGGCATCGAGTGCAAAGTCGGACTGATGCAGCGCCCCGAGCGTGTCGTGGTGACGGCTATCACAGCAATGATCACGGGCTTCACCGGTAATCTGTGGTGGGTCGCAGGCGGCATGATCCTCATTGCCGTGCTCGCTAATATCACGGCTTTCTGGCGTGTGGGCTACTGCTATAAGAAGCTCACGGAGCGCGATAAGGAGATGAGAGACAAAGAATGAACCGATAAACTATGGATTGTTTACTGATAGCTGTTCTGTTTGCCATCCTCGTTGCCATCAAGCCTACACGCAGATTCACGCTCTGCATGTTGCCGTGGTTCCTCTTTGGCTTCATCTACAGCAGTTTCAATTTCTTTCCCAACTACGAGTTCAACAGCATCGATGTGCGGGGCTTGTACGACGCGGAGAAGTCGCTTTTCGGCATCAATACTGCTACAGGACGACTGATCCCCGGTGAGTGGTTCGCTATCCACCATTGTGCCGTGCTCGACTTCATGGCGGGTTGCTTCTATCTCTGTTGGGTGCCGGTGCCTATCGCTTTTACGATATACCTCTATTTCACCCATAAGCAGCAATGGGCGAACCGCTTCGCCTGGGCATTCCTCACGGTGAACCTCATAGGGTTCATCGGTTACTATGTCCACCCCGCAGCACCGCCATGGTATGCCATGAACTACGGCTTTACGCCGGTGCTCCGTACGCCAGGCAACGTGGCAGGACTCGGGCGGTTCGATCAGCTCGTGGGACTGAACATCTTCCATAGTATCTATGGCAAGAACGCCAACGTCTTTGCCGCCGTACCGAGTCTGCATGCCGCTTACCTCTTAGTCACGACGGTCTATTCGATCATGAGCCATCGTCGTTGGTACACCTCGTGTCTCTTTGGTTTTATCTGTGTAGGTATCTGGTTCACAGCCATCTACACCGGACATCATTATTGCATCGACGTCATCCTCGGTATCCTCACGGCTATCGTGGGTACCGTGCTCTTCGAAATTATCTGGAGGAAGTTGCATAAGGCGTTTCCAAAGATGGGAGCTTCTTACACTCACTAAAATTTTATCTCACACGGATTCTAAAGATTTTAAAGATGGTTACGCCGCTTTGCGGCTACACGTACTCTTCTGCATCCCCAAATTATCGGCGAAGCCGAAAATCTTTAAAATCTTTAGAATCCGTGTGAAAAATATTTGTGAAGAAAGATAATAAAAACCTATTGTTATGAAAGCGAAACTACTTTGTCTGATTCTCATTCTGGTGTCTTCTTGCTTCTGTGTGAATGCTCAGCCTCGTCGTCCTCGTGTTGCCGTGGTTCTCTCGGGTGGTGGCGCCAAGGGTGTGGCGCATATCGGTGCTTTGAAGGTGATAGAGAAGGCGGGGATACCCGTGGATATTGTTACCGGCACCTCCATGGGCAGTATCATCGGAGGTTTATATAGTTGTGGCTGGGATGCGCAGCGGCTCGACTCCATGGTGCGGAAACAGGACTGGACCTTCTTGCTCAGTGACCGTGACGACTATTATACGCAGAACCTCGGCAACCGAGAGAAGCAGACAACCTACGCCTTCAGCAAGATTTATACGCTCAGCAAAGAGAGCCGGCTGCGCGAAGCAGGTTTCATCCAGGGTAAGAATCTCATGCGGCTCTTCGATCGGCTCACGTCTGGCTACACCGACTCCATGAGTTTCGATTCGCTCCCGATTCCTTTCGCCTGTGTGGCTACAAACATTGTGGATAATACCGAGTACGATTTCCACTCGGGCCGCCTCGCCCAAGCCATGCGCACGAGCATGTCCATTCCTGCTGTCTTCTCACCAGTACGCCTTGGCGACAAGGTTCTTGTCGATGGTGGCTTACGCAACAACTATCCGGCTGACATCGCCAAGGCCATGGGTGCCGACTATATCATCGGAGTGACCGTGCAGGGCGCCCCGCGGACAGCTGATGACATCAACTCCAATGCCTCGGTCATTGGACAGATCATCGACGTCAACTGTAAGAATAAATATGAGGACAACCTCGCGCTCACCGATGTTGCTATCCGAGTGAACACGAAGGGGTATGGCGCAGCGAGCTTCACACCGGCAGCCATTGACACACTCGTCAGGAGGGGAGAGGAGGAAGCGATGAGTCACTGGGATGAGTTGATGGCGCTGAAACATAAACTTGGGCTCACTGACGATTACCAACCCACACGTCCTCAGCTGAACTCTGCAGCGCTCATACCCGTGAGCTATGCTGCCAATAGGCGTGAAAGGCCTGAAAATGACCGGATACAGGGTAGTGTAGGACTTCGCTTCGACACCGAGACGATGGTGGCTATGCAGCTCGACGGCGTCTATTCGATGGCGAAGCATCCTGTGGATCTCGAGGCGACGCTGCGGCTCGGCAAGAAGACAAGCGTGGATCTCAAAGGAGTCTTCAAACCTAAACATCGAGTAGAGACAGGGCTTGAATATTATTTTGAACACAACGACCTCGATGTCTTCGATGGCGGACATAAGTCGTATAACCTCACGCTCAACCATCATCAGGCGAGCATCGGATTGATGGACATCGGTGTCCGTAACCTCACGATGGATCTCTCCGCGCGGTGGGACTACTACAATTTCCACCGGCTCATGGTAGAGAGTTCGATAGGACACGAGGGCTTCGACGTCAGCGACAGTCATTTCTTCAGTTACCATGCCAACCTTCATTACGACTCGGAGAACAAGGGAGTGTTCCCCACTCGCGGTGCGAACTTCCGGGCGGAGTACGGATACTTCACGGACAACTTCTATTCTTACAAGGGACACCGCGGGTTCAGTGAGCTCAGTGCCCACTGGCGCATGTCTTTCCCGCTGAGTCGGGTCTTCACCCTTCAACCGATGCTCTACGGCCGTCTGCTCTTTGGTACCGACATCCCGCTCATCCGTATGAATGGAATTGGTGGACAGTGGTTCGGTCATTATCTCGACCAACAGATGCCATTCCCGGGGATAGGACATGTAGAGATCACAGATAATCACCTCGTGGCGTGTCAGCTGAAGCTTCAGGCGCAGCTCACAACGAACAACTACGTTCTTTTCAAGGTAGCGGGTGCCCAGCATGCCGATGTTCTTCGCAACTTGTTGAAGCACAGTACAATGCTCGGCTATGAGCTTGCCTATTACTACAAGACGCTCATCGGACCTATTGGCGCTACCCTCGGCTACTCAAACAAGACCGACCGCGTCAACTTCATGGTGAATATCGGGTATGAGTTTTAATATGAGTCCTAAAACAAATAAAGGATGCAACGAAAACGCTGCATCCTCTATTTCGTAATCCTATTAAAACAATCTGTTTTCACCTCTGTGAATTGATACCTATATTAAAACAATCTTAAACCTAACATGTACGAAACTAAAACCTAAAAACTAAAACCAAATTTATGTCGGTTTCACAACCGTCTGGTGCAAAGTTACGGCATTGTGTGCGTTCACCAAAATATTTATGCAATTTTTTCGATATTTGGTGCGCAACACGTTGCACGTCCCGCCTTTTGGTTAGTCTGTGACAATGCCTGCTTCTTTCCACTGATCAGCCACATCCTTAGCATCTTTGAGTGCTTGCTCACGGGGCAGCGGAGTGTTGTCGTCGAGCTGATAGTTGTTTACAAGGATGTTCGCAAGATCCTCCACGGTAAAGTCCTTGCCTTGGATATTGTTCCACAGGAGGAGTGCACTGTCGTTCAGACTGATGATGTTGCTGAAGTCGATGTTTTCTTTGCCCTCAGCAATAATGATATGTGAGCCGCATACATCGGTCACTTTGAATCCTGGTTTTGTTTTCATATTTATGTTTATTAGTTAATTGCTTGGTTAGGGCGCCCACAAGGGGTGCCCCTACGTTTGGGTGTTATGCGTATCCGAATATTGGTATCCACACGCGGCGGTAGAAGCCGAGGAGCCAGCGGCGCACGGGGCGCAGGCTCATCCATATAGCGGAGTAGGTCTTCCACTTGCGGCCAGCGATGGGGTCGAGGGTGGTGCGTCCCTTGCGGTAGAAGCCGATGATAGATGCCTTGGCATCCGTTGTCTTGCAGTGCTCGGGATGGAGGTTACCGTCGCCGAGGAGCGTCATGTTGTCGCCTTCTATTTTCACGATGCGGTGGAGGACATAGTGCTCGTTGTTGACCATAGCGAGGATAGGGTCACCGACATGCAGTTCTCCGACCTTCGTCAGGAGCGCCTTGTCGCGGCCGTCCTCGAGGAATGGGCGCATAGAGAAGCCTTTCAGCGGCAAGGTCACGGTATGGCCTTCGTCGATGAGCTTCAGGATGGCTGGAATGAGTATAGAGTTCTTAAAAGTCACTTCTCTCACTTTAATCATTTTACGATTCTCTCTTTATTATCCTGATTATTTGTTTATATGTCTTGTTTATATGTCTTGTTTATTTGTTTTTTTGCGATGATCTTGTTGCACACCTCTGCTGATTCTCTGTCGGGGAGGCAATGGAGCGTGTAGATTGCAGTAGTCTCAAGTATTTTTGTGATATTCTTACAGATCGTCTCATAGAGTCGCTCGTCCCATTTCATAGAGGAGACGGAGGGTAGCAGAGAGACAAAAGCCTCAAGGGTATCGAGCTTCTCAATGCTGTTGGCCGGTGCGCGGTTGATGCGTGTCACGGCCCCGAGCGGTGCTTTGATGTTGCGATAGCAAGGGGTCTTGCCGCTCCAGGGACTGCCGTAGATGAAGCACTGTCCGTCGATAATCCTTACCACCGGGTTGTCGTCGTTCATCAGATCGCAGTCGGGGAGATATCGGAGCCAGTTGCTCACCTGTGTCGACTTCCCCGTGCCGCTCTTGGCGATGAAGGCATAGCCGTAGCCGTGTTGCCTTACTACGGAGGCGTGCATCAGCACAGCGCCTTTGTAGGCTGCGGAGAAGGCATAGACGAGCATGATGGCGTTGTTGAGACCGAAGGAGCGCATCATGTAGTCGCCGTTGAGCGCACAGCGACAGTGGTGGAAATCCTTGTCTGTGATGAGCAGACAGCAGTCGGAACCGTTGATATCCTTAATGATATACTGGTATCCTCCATCTTTCAGCTTGTCTACGATAGTGATGCCATTGCCTGTGTCAAAATCACGGATGCGTTCGCGGTCAGCTTTAGGCTCAGGACGGATGCTGTCGTCAACAGTAAGGTTGAAGAGCAAGCTTTCAATATCTACCCCTTCCGTTTGCGTTTCAAAGGGAGCAAAAGAGGGCAGCAGCCGGATGCCATTCTCCTGATCAATGAACGTGATGGAAAAGGGCAGCTCCGCCACGCAATAGTGTTTTGTATCGTTCTTCACTCTTCGTTCTTCACTCTTCACTTTTCTCACTCCTCTGGCTTGATGGCTTGGTAGTGGAAATCGGTCGATTTCACTTCCTTGACGATGAATTTGCCTCCTTTAGTGTATTTCTTCTTCAGGTTGGCATATTTCTTGTCAATGTCCTTGCGTTTGAGAGCAAAGCAAGTAACGCACGTCGGAGTGTTGGCGCCGGCTGCCGTGAGATGGTCGCGTAGCTGGTAGGAGTAGTTCTCACGACTGTAGAGAAACTTCGTCTTTGAGTCGATGTAAGCGGAATCGAGCTCCTGAACCTCGGTGAAGTAGACCGTAGAGTCGTTGAACGAGGCTGCGAAGCCGAACAGATACACTTTCGTAGCTCGGTTGGCTCCCCAGCTGCTCAATGAACAGCACAAGGACACGACGGTGAGGGCAAGCGCTAAGATGTATTTCTTCATGATTTTTTTGTCTGTTTTCTGTTGTTTTCTCTGCTTCTTTGTCGGATAGCGGTACAAAATTATAAAAATATTGGCGCTTTTCGAACGAAATGTTCATTTTTATCATCCTTTGACTAAAAAATCTCTTTGTTATGACGCTCCCCCGTCTTTTTTTAGTAAATTTGCAAGGTGATTAACGCTTTGCAGACATGAAAGTAGCAATTATCAAATATAATGCCGGCAATATCTACTCGGTTGTCAATGCCCTGCGACGGCTCGGTGTGGAGCCCGTCATCACGGATGATCCCCAGGAGTTGTCCGCTGCCGACCGCATCATCTTCCCCGGTCAGGGCAGTGCGCAGACCACGATGGCCTACCTGCGTTCGCATGGCTTGGATGAAGTCATCCGCTCTCTGAAGCAGCCAGTGCTCGGCATCTGCGTGGGGCAGCAGCTTCTCTGTGCCCATTCGGAAGAGGGTGATGTCGATTGCATCGGAATCTTCCCCGAACAAGTGAAGAAGTTCGTGCCCGACAGCCACGACTGCAAGGTGCCGGAGATGGGGTGGAACTCGCTGCACGACCTCTCCTCGCCACTCTTCAAGGGTGTGAAGGAAGGCGACTACGTCTATTTCGTACACAGCTATTATGTCCCCACCTCAGAGTTCACGATTGCTACCGCCGACTACACCGTGCCTTATTCTGCCGCCATGCACTGCGACAATTTCTGGACGGTACAGTTCCATCCGGAGAAGAGCGGTAAAGTAGGTGAGCAGATCCTTCGAAATTTTCTTGAACTATGAACATAGAACTGATCCCAGCCATAGATATCATCGGCGGCAAATGTGTGCGGCTGACCAAAGGCGACTACAGTCAGAAGAAGGTCTACAACGAGGATCCCGTGTCTCAGGCGCGTGAGTTTGAGCGCTTGGGTTTCAAGCGTCTGCATGTCGTTGATCTCGATGGTGCCAAGGCCAAGCACATCGTCAACGATGCGGTGCTGCGCGGTATCACAGAGGCCACGAGCCTGACGGTCGACTTCGGTGGTGGCATCAAGAGTGAGGAGGATATCGAGAAAGCGTTTGCTGCGGGAGCCGCCATGGTGACCGTGGGGAGCATTGCCGTGAGTCAGCCTCAGACGTTCCTCGGATGGCTCAAGACCTATGGCGCTGAGAAGATGATCCTTGGAGCCGATGTGCGTAACGGCTTCGTGAGCATCAACGGGTGGAAGGAAGACTCGAAGGAAGAGTTGCTGCCGTTCCTTACTAAATATGTGGAAGCCGGCGTGAAGAACGTGCTCTGCACCGACATCTCCAAGGACGGTACCCTTGCGGGACCAGCCACGGAACTCTACTGCAAGGTCATGAAGACTTTTCCCCATATCCATCTCATCGCCAGTGGAGGCGTGAGCTCAGACGACGATATCCTCGCCTTGGACAAGGCAGGCATCCCCGCTGTTGTCTTTGGTAAGGCATGGTATGAGGGAAGAATTGATTTAGAGAAATTGAAATCAGAATTTTGAATATAAGGTTGATTATAAGGTTGAAGATATGATGAACGGATTAGCCAAACGTATCGTGCCGTGTCTCGATGTCAAAGACGGAGAGACGGTCAAAGGTACTCACTTCGTCAACCTCCGCCAGGCGGGAGACCCTGTGGAGCTCGGCAAGGCCTACAGTGACGCTGGAGCCGATGAGCTCGTCTTCCTCGACATCACAGCTACGTTTGAGGGCCGTAAGACCTTCACGGATATGGTCAGCCGTGTGGCGCGTGAGATCAATATCCCGTTCACGGTAGGCGGTGGCATTAATGCTATAGAAGATGTGGACCGGCTGCTCGATGCCGGAGCCGACAAGATAAGCATCAACTCGGCCGCTATCCGACATCCGGAACTCATCGATGAGATCGCTTCCAAATATGGCTCCCAGGTCTGTGTCTGCGCCATCGATGCGCGCAACGATGCTGATGGGTGGCACTGCTATGTCAAAGGAGGGCGCGAGCGCACCGAGCACCGGCTCATGGACTGGGCCTGCGAGGTCGCTGACCGTGGTGCGGGAGAGATCCTCTTCACGAGTATGGATCACGACGGTGTGAAGAAAGGCTTCGCCTATGAGCCGTTGGCTGAGATGGCCGACCTTGTGCCGATCCCTGTCATCGCCAGTGGTGGCGCGGGAAAGATGGTGGATTTCTACGATGCCTTCACCAAAGGCAAGGCTGATGCAGCCCTTGCAGCAAGCGTCTTCCACTTCGGAGAAATCAAGATCCCGGAGCTCAAGCGCTATCTTAAAGATAAAGGAATAAATATTAGATTATAATTATCAGAAAATAATAATACTTCAGATCATAAATTAAATCATGACGATAGATTTTGAGAAGATGGGCGGGCTTGTGCCAGCCATCATACAGGATGCCGTGACCTCGAAGGTGTTGATGTTGGGCTTCATGAACAAGGAAGCCTATGAGAAAACGATGGAGACGAAGCTCGTCACCTTCTGGAGCCGTACGAGAAAATGTCTGTGGACAAAAGGTGAGACGTCGGGCAACTACCTCCACCTCGTGAGTGTGAAGGAAGACTGCGACCACGACACGCTGCTCATCGAGGTCCATCCCGATGGCCCCGTGTGCCACCTCGGTACTGACACGTGCTGGGCTGAGGAGAATAATCTCAACCCCATCCTCTTCCTCTCAGAACTTCAGGACTTCATTAACAAACGTCATGAGGAGATGCCGGAAGGCAGTTACACGACGAGCCTCTTCCGCAAAGGTGTGAACAAGATGGCGCAGAAAGTAGGTGAGGAAGCAGTGGAGACGGTCATTGAGGCAACGAACGGCACCAATGAGAACCTCGTCTATGAGGCTTCCGACCTCATGTATCACCTCATCGTGCTCCTCACGTCCAAAGGCCTTCGCATCGAGGATATCGCACGTGAGCTCGCCAAGCGCCATAACCCGGAGTGGGACAAGGCAAGAAGAATCAAAAAGAGCCAAGAATAGTTTGGAGTTAGGAGTTAGGAGATAGGAGTTAGGAGATAGGAGTTAGAAGATAGGAGTTAGGAGATAGGAGTTAGGAGATAGGAGTTAGGAGTTAAATTGAGATAGGAATTCGAAATTTTTTTATGCTAATAGATTACGATAAAGTAAAAGTATACCAACAGGATAAGCTGATCCTCGACGACGTGAGTTTCCACGCCGACGCGGGTGAGTTTATCTATCTGATCGGAAAGGTGGGATCAGGCAAGAGCAGCCTGCTCAAGACCTTCTATTGTGAGCTCGACCTGTACCCGGAGGATGGCGAGAAGGCTGAGGTCCTCGGCCGTGACCTGCTGAAGCTCCGCCGCCATGATGTCCCGGCCCTGCGCCGTGAGATGGGCATCATCTTCCAGGATTTCCAGTTGCTTCGCGACCGCGACGTGTTCCAGAACCTCCGTTTTGTGCTTCGTGCCACGGGGTGGAAAGACAAGCAGAAGATTGAAGAGCGCATCAATGAGGTGCTCGAAGCCGTGGGGATGACGGATAAGATCCACTCCATGCCCCATGAGCTCTCGGGTGGTGAGCAGCAGCGCATCTCCATAGCGCGTGCTATCCTCAACAAACCGAAAATCATCATTGCCGATGAGCCGACAGGCAACCTCGATCCGGAGACCGCCGACAACATCGTGCGGCTGCTCAAAGGCTTCACCGCTGAGGGCACGGCAGTGGTCATGTCCACACACAACATCTCAATGCTCGACCGTTATCCCGGCTACGTCTACAAGTGTGAGGACGGCAAAGTACTGGAGTTAAGGAGTTAGTGCAGGGAACGGCTTTATGCCGTTCCACAAAAATGTTCGACTAATAAAATAAATAAATATCATCGATATGAACGTAATGAAATTTGGTGGTACTTCCGTAGGAAGTCCCGAGCGCATGAAGAGCGTAGCCCAGCTTATTACAAGATCCGGAGAACCCACATTCGTCGTCCTCTCTGCTATGAGCGGTACGACGAACAGCCTTGTGGAGATCAGCAATTATCTCTACAAGAAGAATCCGGAGGGAGCCAACGAGGTGATCAACAACCTCGAGACCAAATACATGGATCACGTGGAGAACTTGTATCAGGATGATGATTACAAGAAGAAGACGCGCGATTTCCTCCGCGACAGGTTCAGTTACATGCGTTCGTTCACCAAAGGCATCTTCACGAGCTTCGAGGAGAAGATCATCGTCTCTCAGGGTGAGATCATGTCGACCAACATGGTCAACAACTATCTCCAGGAGCAGGGTATCAAGAGTGTCTTAGTCGATGCACTGAGTTTCATGCGTACGAACAAGAACTCGGAGCCTGACCTCCCTTATATCAAGGAGCATCTGCACGAGGTCATGGAGAAGAACGCCGGTTATCAGATCTATATCACGCAGGGCTTCATCTGCCGCAACGCCTATGGCGAGGTGGACAACCTGCTGCGTGGCGGCTCCGACTACACCGCTTCTCTCATCGGTGCTGCGCTGCCTGCTGACGAGATTCAGATCTGGACCGATATCGATGGCATGCACAACAACGACCCGCGCTTCGTCGACCACACCACGGCTGTGCATCAGCTCAACTTCGAGGAGGCTGCCGAGCTCGCTTACTTCGGTGCTAAGATCCTGCACCCGACCTGCGTGCAGCCGGCTAAGTACGCTGGCATCCCCGTGCGTCTGAAGAACACCATGGAGCCCGATGCCGAGGGTACGATCATCAACAACGACCTCGGCCGCGGCACGATCAAGGCTGTGGCTGCCAAGGATAACATCACAGCTATCAAGATCAAGTCGTCGCGCATGCTCCTCGCCACAGGTTTCCTCCGTAAGGTCTTCGAGATCTTCGAGAGCTATCAGACGCCTATCGACATGATCACAACCTCAGAGGTCGGTGTCTCCATGAGTATCGACAACAACGCGCACCTCGATGAGATCGTGGACGAGCTGAAGAAATACGGCACGGTGACTGTCGACTCCGATATGTGTATCATCTGTGTCGTGGGCGACCTCGACTGGCACAATGTGGGCTTTGAGACCATCGCTACAGATGCCATGAAGGACATTCCCGTGCGTATGGTGAGCTACGGTGGCTCCAACTACAACATCTCCTTCCTTATCAAGGAGGCTGACAAGAAACGCGCACTGCAGAGCCTGAGTGACACATTATTTAAATAAGACACAAAATGGCGAATATATTCCCGGTAGAAAAGTTCCGCTCTGTGCGCACACCTTTCTATTATTATGACTCCGCTCTCCTGCGCCAGACGTTGGACGAGGTGAAGAAAGAGGCGGAGCAATATCCTGACTTCGTCGTTCACTATGCCGTCAAGGCCAATGCCAACCCGAAGATCCTGAAGATCATCGCTGAGGCCGGATTGGGTGCCGACTGTGTGAGTGGGGGAGAGATAGAGGCTGCGCTGAAAGCCGGCTTCCGCCACGACAGCATTGTATATGCCGGTGTGGGCAAGGCCGACTGGGAGATCAACACAGCGCTCGACGCTGATATCTTCTGCTTCAATGTCGAGAGCGTTCCCGAGCTCGAGGTCATCAATGAGTTGGCTGAGGCGAAAGGCAAAGTAGCCAACGTCTGCTTCCGCATCAATCCTGAGGTGGGAGCTCACACGCATGCCAACATCACAACGGGCCTCGCTGAGAATAAGTTCGGCATTGCGATGAACGACATGGTCCCGGTCATCGAGCGCGCCAACGCATTGAAGAATGTGAAGTTCATCGGCCTCCACTTCCATATCGGGAGTCAGATCCTCAAGATGGACGACTTTGAGATGCTGTGCCTGCGTATCAACGAGCTGTTGGAGATCCTGAAGACGAAGAACATCGAGGTCGAGAACATCAATGTCGGTGGCGGATTAGGCATCAACTACGCCGACCCTGAGGCCGACCCTGTGCCTGACTTCAAGGACTACTTCAAGACGTTTGCCGATGGCTTGCATCTGCGTCCCGGACAGAAGGTCCACTTCGAGCTTGGCCGTTCTATCGCCGGTCAGATGGGCAGTCTCATCACGAAGGTGCTCTACATCAAGCAAGGCGTGAACAAGAAGTTCTGCATTGTGGATGCCGGCATGTCGGATCTCATCCGTCCTGCGCTCTACGATGCTACGCATAAGATCGAGAACCTCACGAGCGATGGTGCTCCCGTGGTCTACGATATCGTCGGTCCTATCTGCGAGTCGAGCGATGTCTTTGCCAAGGACACGGCCATCGCCGAGAGCAAGCGGGGAGACCTCCTCGCCATCCGCTCGGCAGGCGCCTACGGAGAGATCATGGCGAGCCAGTACAACTGCCGTCCGCTCCCTCAAGGCCTTGTCACAGAGGATCTTAAATAGTAACGAGAAGCTTATTTAAGAGCTTTTAATATACAATGACTTATACAATCAGTATAGACAACTTCACGATCATCAGCAGCGTCGTGCTGTTGGTGGTCGCTGTCGTCGCATCATTCATCAGTCCTTATCTTCGTTTCAGCAAGCGTAAGTGGGAGCAGAATGGAAAGGATGAAGGGAAAGGTGATGCCACATCTCTTCCTCCGCTCTCCGTGATCCTCGCTCCGCACGATGAGCCGGACGCCATCTCACGCAATTTGCCGGCTATCATGTCGCAGAAATATCCTGCGGGCTTCCAGATCATCGTTGTCGTGGAAGAGGGCGAGAATGAGACGGAGGATGTGCTGAAGCGGTTCCAGCAGCAGCTCGACAAAGAGCCTGCCGACTGCACGATCTACATCACTTATATCCCACAGTCGTCACGTTACGTCAGTCGTAAGAAGCTCGCCATGACGTTGGGTGTCAAAGCCGCCAAGACAGAGTGGCTTGTCATGACGGAGCCCACGTCGAAGCCCGCTTCCGACATGTGGCTTCAGACGATGGCAGCGAACTGCACCAACAGCACCCAGCTCGTCGTGGGCTATGGCGGCTACGACGATGAGGCGTCGGCTTTCAAGCGCTTCGAACGGCTCAACTCCGCCTATTATCTCATGCGTGAGGCAGCCCGTGGCAATGCCTATGCGGCCCTCGCACCGAATATCATGATCCGCAAGTCGGTGTTCATGAAGCAGGACGGGTTCCTCGGAAACCTCAACCTCATCCATGGCGAGTACGACTTCCTCGTAAACAAATATTCGGAAGATGGAAAGGTAGCCTTGGAGACACGCGACGCTGCGTGGACCATCGACGACGCCCCCGAGCACTCCGTGTGGATGGCGGGTCATATCTTCTACCGTGAGACCCGTAAGTGGCTCGAGCGCAGCTTCGCCCATCGTGCGTGGTTCAACCTCGACCAGATCGCGCTGCACCTGTCCTTCCTCCTTATGGTCGTCGGCATCGTGTGGGGAGCCGTGACAGTGAACGTCGTCCTCCTCGCTGCCGCCGTGTTAGGGCTCATCCTGAGCATCGTGCTGCGCACAGTGTTCGGCAGCAAGGCGATGTCAGCCTTCGGTGAGCATGTCCCCGCACTGCTCATCTATCCTTACAGCCTCTCGCTCGTCTGGAGAAACCTCAAGTACGGCCTGCGTTATAAGTTCGCCAACAAGCTCGACTTCACGACGCATAAACAATAGTTTCCATCCATGCTGAAGATACTGCTTTTCGTTCCTCACACTGTCGATGCGGTGTACATCAACCATGCCCTTGTGGAGGGTCTTGCCGGGAGCTTCTCGAAGAATTTCCCGGAGGCGGTTGCTGTGCAGACCGTTGCAGGAGGGCACCATGCCGTGGAGCAACTCAGCGATTACGATATCATCCATTTCTTCGGCTGTTGGAGCCGGGAGGCGTGCCAGCTCTCTAAGCGCGCTTATCAGCACGGCATCCCCTACATCCTCACCCCCTTAGGCGGTCTCCAGCCGTGGGAGACGGAGCGTCATCAGCGTTCTGTCCTCTTACAGCGCCAGCGTCATCTCGTGCAGCATGCTGCCGTGGTGCATGTCTGTGGCAAGCTCGAGCATGAGACCTTTACCGCCCTCGGATGGAACAAGCGCGTGGCGGTGGTGAAGAACCCCGTGCTCACAAGTCAGATCACCTTCGCCTCGGCTGCTGCTCAGCTCGTGGCGCTCTACCGTAAGGTCATCGACTCCAACACGCAGCTCTGTCTCCATGCTCAGACACAGGAGCTCCTCGGCACACTCCTTCAGACGGGTGTAGACCCGCACGCCTCCAGTCTCAACACAGACCTTCGGAAGGGTAGGGCAGCGAACATCGCACAGCATATCACTGCTTTCAAGGCTGAGGACTGGCGCCGCATCCTGCTCTATGCCGACCAGGAGCATGTCTCGGCGCAGCTCATGCAGGCTTTCGATGCTTTCCAGGTGCCGTATCCCTCGCTGAAGACGCAGGAGATAGACCGCTTCGAAGGCAAGGCGAAGTATGCGGAAGGACCGCTGCTGACGAACGCATTGCTCTCGAAGAACCTGCTGCTGAAGAACAAGTTGAAGGATGTCTTTGCCAACAATGGACAGGCTGAGCAGCAGCTGTGTCTCGCCCTGCTCAATCTCCACTACGAGTTGCAGCGCCACACGATGCCGTTGTCGCACCTGATGGATCTTTATCAGTTGGTGCGCTTCTCGGATGTCGATGAGGATGCGCTGCGGGATATGATAAGGCGCTTGGGCATAGAAGATTTTGCCGCACGCCTGACGTCGATCCTCTCGTCTTTCCTCAGTCTCCCCGAAGGTTTCTGGATCTTTGAGCCGAGGGACGGAGCGAAGACAAAACGACTCTACACCGCCATGACGAAGTTTGGACAGTATAATTATTGATTTCTAACTCTCTATGGTGTGTACGACCTTAATGTGAACTGTGAACTGTGAACTGTGAACGTTTCAATCTTTCATTCTTTCATTTTTTCAATCTTTCATTCTTTCATTTTTTCAATCTTTCATTTTTTCATTTTTTCATTCTTTCATTCTTTCATTTTTTCAATCTTTCAATATTATGAACTACGATATTAAGACCGATATGCGCTACCTTCAGCTGCTCTCCCATTCATTCCCAACCATAGCAGCAGCCAGTACAGAGATCATCAACCTCTCCGCCATCCTCAACCTCCCGAAGGCCACGGAGCATTTCGTTGCCGACCTTCACGGAGAATATGAGGCGTTCCAGCATATCCTCAAGAACGCATCGGGAAACATCAAGCGAAAGGTCAATGAGCTCTTCGGCAACACACTGCGCGACGCGGAGAAGCGCGAGCTCTGCACGCTCATCTATTATCCAGAGCAGAAACTTGAGCTTGTCAAGGCCTCGGAGCCCGACATCAACGACTGGTACCATATCACGCTCCATCACCTCGTAGCCGTATGCCGCGACGTCTCGAGCAAATACACACGTTCGAAGGTACGCAAGTCGTTGCCTAAGGACTTCTCTTATATCATCCAGGAGCTCCTTCATGAGCGCCCGGAGGACAAGAACAAAGCCAACTACGTGAACATGATCGTCGACACCATCATCTCTACAGGGCGTGCCGACGACTTCATCGTGGCGATCTCCAATGTCATCCAGCGTCTCGCTATCGACCAGCTCCATATCCTCGGCGACATCTACGACCGTGGTCCGGGTGCCCACCGCATCATGGATCTCCTCGACGGCTACCACTCGTGGGACATCACGTGGGGCAACCACGACATCCTGTGGATGGGTGCTGCGGCAGGCAACGACGCGTGCATGGCGTCCGTCATCCGCCTCTCCCTACGCTATGCCAACCTCGTGACGCTCGAGGACGGCTACGGCATCAACCTCGTGCCACTCGCCACCTTCGCCATGGAGGCTTACGGCGACGACCCCTGCACGGAGTTCCTCCCGAAGACCGACGGCGGATCGGCAGTCATCGACGACAAGACACGGCAGCTCATCGCCAAGGAGCACAAGGCCATCGCCGTGATACAGTTCAAGCTCGAGAGTCAGCTCTATAAGAAACACCCCGAGTGGAAGATGCAGGACCGCGAGCTCCTCGACGCCATCAACTATAAGAAAGGTACGATCACACTCGACGGTAACGAGTATGAGATGACAAGCTGCTCCTTCCCCACAGTCGATCCTAAGAACCCTGACCAGCTCACGAAGGAGGAGGCGGACCTCGTGGCGAAGCTCCACCACAGTTTCGAGGTCAGTGAGAAGCTCCACAAGCATATCCGTCTCATGCTCTCCCATGGCTGTATGTACGCTATCTGGAACAACAACCTTCTCTTCCATGCCTCCATTCCCCTCAATGCCGACGGCTCACTGAAGGAAGTGGAGATCTATCCCGGTCACTCGTGCAGCGGTCAGCAGCTCTTCATCGATGTGGGCATGCTCATCCGCAGTGCGTTCCAGAGCGATGCCACGCCGGAGACGAAAGACTATGCCATCGACTACTTCATGTATCTGTGGTGCGGCCCCGACAGTCCGCTCTTTGACAAGTCGAAGATGGCGACCTTCGAGCGTTATTTCATCCGTGAGAAGGAGACGCACGAGGAGAAGAAAGGCAACTACTTCGTGCTGCGCGACAAGGAGGAGATCTGTGACAATATCCTCGAGGCTTTTGGCATCACTGATCCCAACAGGCATATCATCAATGGCCATGTCCCCGTGAAAGCCGTCAAGGGAGAGAGCCCCATCAAAGCCAACGGCAAGCTGATGGTCATCGACGGTGGCTTCTCGCAGGCTTACCACCGGGAGACGGGTATCGCGGGCTACACCCTTGTCTATCACAGTCGTGGCTTCCAGCTCGTGCAGCATGAGCCGTTCACGAGCACCGAGGATGCCATCCTCCGCGGGACGGATATCAAGTCGACGACACAGATCGTGGAGATGTCGCAGCGCCGTATGCTCGTCGCCGACACCGACAAAGGTAAGGAGCTGCGTTCACAGATCGCCGACCTCGAGGAGCTCCTCTACGCTTACCGCCACGGGTTCATCAACGAACAGGATACGGCCATGAAATAACAGATGTCCTCCCGGTTGGGGCGAGGGTTGTTAGTGCAGTGGCCGTGCCTTGTGCCGGCCACCACCCCGAGTTGCTTGCTTACCTGTGGATTTGACTGATTGAGTGGAATCGGGCTGATTGAGTGGAATTGGGCTGATTAAGTGGAATCGGGCTGATTGAGTGGAATTGGGGTGATTGAGTGGAACAACCTCGTAGAGGTTGAACATGGTTAGCCCCAGGTGAGGAGCGCAGCGACGTAACCTGGGGTTGTTGTTTGGTGCTGGCTGATTGCCATCCGGCCTCGAAGAGGGCGAACATGGGTAGGGGGACTGGTTATACAGGTTCGCCCTCTTCGAGGCCGACCGTTCAGGTTAAAACGCTCGATCTTAACCCCAGGTTACGTCGCTGCGCTCCTCACCTGGGGCTAACCGTGTGGCACCTCTCCGAGGTGCTAATAGGTGTGACCGACCTTAATGTGAACTGTGAACTGTGAACTTTTTGGGGGTAAAGATAGAATAAAAGCCCCTAAAAAGTTGCATATATTGTAAACTTTGCCTATTTTTGCAAATAAAAGAGATATTCAATGGAAGAGCGGTTATTCAAAGTCATATTCAGTGCTGAGGCGGATGATTTCTTGTCTTCTCTCGATTCCAAAGTAAGAAAGAAAATACTTTTTAATATCGATAGGGTCGCATGCGGAGAAAAGAATAGTATCTTATTCTCCAAACTAAACGGTTCTGAAATTTGGGAGTTTAGGACATTGTTTAATAAGATGATATATCGACTCTTCGCCTTTTGGGACACGGAAGCAGACACGATAATCGTAACTACCCATGGAATAGTAAAGAAAACACAGAAAACGCCACCAAAGGAAATAACGAAAGCAGAAAAAATTAGACAAAGATATTTTGAACTTAAGAAAAAGAAATGATTATGGAGAAAAAAGAGTTTTATTCTTTCGACGATATCAAAGATAAATATATTGGAGAGAAGGGAACCTCTTGTCGTGAGGCTTACGAGCAAGAAGTTTCCGATGCAGTGCAAGCGTACAAGATAGGTGAGGCTATTAAGAATGCACGAACTCAAATGCATCTAACACAAGAAGAGTTAGGTGAGAAAGTTGGTGTGAAGAAATCTCAAATTTCACGCCTTGAAAATGGCCATAGTATTACAATACCTACCATGAGTCGTATTTTTAAAGCTTTAGGAGTAAGAACCGCAATATTGGATTTAGGACGTGCGGGAACGGTTGCTCTTTGGTAAGACATATATCATCCATCCTTCTTCGATGTTAATCCCCGTTAATCGTGCTGATTTCCGGGGCTAATTTTGTAATTTTGCAACAAAATTGGGTAAATATTGCCTATCAGATCATAGCATATAGAAAATCGTTAATCGATAATGAAGAAAAGACATACAAAGAGCACTCGGCGCTCCGGGCGCTTGCAGACCGTGACGCTCTGTATCTCAACCGCTTTGGTGCTCATCCTCTTGGGCTTGGTGGTGTTCTTCACGCTCACCGGCCGTAACCTCTCGGCTTACGTGAAAGAGAACCTCCAGGTCACGATGATGTTGGAACAGGACATGACCGACAACGAGGCACAGACCATCATGCGGAGCATCGCCCAGCGGCCTTACATCAAGACCATCCATTTCATCAGTAAGGAGTCGGCACTGAAAGATGCCGCCAAGCAGATGGGCGCCGACCCGTCGACCTTCACCGATGGCGTCAACCCCTTCTCTTCGTCCATCGAACTGACGCTCACGAGCGACTATGCCAATAACGACTCCCTCGTGTGGATCTCCAAGGAGCTGAAGAAATACCCGAAAGTCTCCGATATCTCTTATCAGAAAGACCTCATCGATGCCGTGAACCGCAACCTCGCGAAGATCGGGATGGCGATGCTTGTCCTCGCTATCCTGCTGACGTTCGTCTCCTTCTCGCTCATCAACAACACCGTACGCCTCGGCATTTATGCGCGCCGATTCTCCATCCATACGATGAAGCTTGTTGGCGCTTCCTGGGGTTTCATCCGACGGCCGTTCGTGTGGAGCGCCGTGGGTGTGGGCGTCATCGCAGCGCTCTTGGCCTGCGTCGTCTTGGGCTTCGGCATGTATGCGCTCTACCGTTACGAGCCGGAGATCGTCACCCTCGTGACATGGCGTGAGATGCTCATCACCGGTCTCTCGGTGCTCCTCTGCGGTGTCGTCATCACCGTCATCTGCGCCAACATCTCCGTCACCAGGTTCCTGCGCATGAAAGCCGGCGACCTCTATAAGATTTAAAAATTGAAAGAATGAAATAATGAAAACGGTGCGTGTGTACCGTATAAAATAATAATTATGTCAGACAACAAACAATCACAGCAGGTCTCCGCAAACTCGGAGAAGCACGTGGGAGGCGGCCGCAACTACGCTTTCGACCGTACCAATTTCCTCTTCCTCGCCATTGGCTTTGCCATCGTCGTCATCGGCTTCATCCTCATGAGCGGTCCGGGTTCCACGGAGCAGGCTTACAATCCCGATATCTTCAGTTTCCGCCGCATCAAGGTGGCGCCTGTCGTCTGTTTCATCGGATTCATCTCTATGATCTATTCCATCATCCGTAAACCGAAAGACTGATGACACTCTTACAGACTATTATCATCGCTATCGTGGAGGGCCTCACCGAGTTCCTCCCCGTGTCGTCTACGGGCCACATGCTCATCGCCGAGAACCTCTTGGGTGTTCAGAACTCAGCCTTCGTGCGCGCCTTCACGATCATCATCCAGTTCGCTGCCATCCTCTCGGTGGTCGTGCTCTACTGGAACAGGTTCTTCCGACTCGACCATAGTCCTGCACCCGCAGGAAGCACAACATGGCAGAAGATCAAGCACAAGTGGTATTTCTACTGGATCCTGATCGTGGCGTTCATCCCCACAGGTGTCATTGGCCTCGTTGTGAAGAAGTCGGGCATGATCGACTTCATGCTCAACCCCGCCAACGCTATATGGATCGTGCCGGTGATGCTCGTCATCGGCGGTATCTTCATGCTCTTCTGCGACCGTATCTTCAACAAAGGACGTGAGGAGAACAAGGTGACGGAGCGCCGCGCCTTCTGGATAGGACTTATCCAGTGCTTCTCAATGATCCCGGGCACGAGCCGTTCGATGGCAACCATCGTCGGTGGTATGTGCCAGAAGCTCACACGTCGCCGTGCCGCAGAGTTCTCGTTCTTCCTCGCAGTGCCTACGATGGCAGCAGCCACAGGTCTCGACCTCATCGAGCTCTTCGTCGGTGATGATGCCGTGGGTGGGAGCTGGGCAACGACCGATAACCTTATCCTGCTTGCCGTGGGATGTGTCGTAGCGTTCATCGTGGCTATCATCGCCATGAAATGGTTCGTCGACTTCCTTGCTAAATACGGTTTCAAGGCTTTCGGCTGGTACCGTATCCTCGTGGGTGCCTTCATCCTCATCTGGATGCTGACAGGCCACAGCATGGTGCTCTTCGACTAATAAAGACGCTGAATGGATTTTATCAAAGGAGAGATCATAGCCATCGACAAGCCGTATCGCATGAGCAGCTTCGGGGCGTTAGCACACTGCCGTTACCTCCTCTCTCACGCCGTGGGGCAGAAGGTGAAGGTGG
This sequence comes from uncultured Prevotellaceae bacterium, assembly GCA_902792635.1. Taxonomy (GTDB): domain Bacteria; phylum Bacteroidota; class Bacteroidia; order Bacteroidales; family Bacteroidaceae; genus Prevotella. The sequence continues at coordinate 50,638 of CADBAG010000001.1, forward strand.
GACATGCCGGGACCCTCGATCCGTTGGCCACAGGTGTGCTCATCCTCTGCACGGGGCGCTGCACGAAGCAGATAGAGACGTTGCAGAGTCACACGAAGGAGTATACCGCCACACTGCAGCTCGGTGCCACGACAGACAGCTACGACATGGAGCATGAGGTCAACGCCACATACCCTACAGAGCATATCACGCGGGAGATGATCCTCGAGACCCTCAAGCAGTTCATCGGTGACATCGACCAGGTGCCGCCGACCTACAGTGCCGTGAAGATCGGTGGTGACCGCGCCTATAAGCTGCGGCGCAACGGTGAGGAGGTGAAGCTCAAGCCGAAGCATATCCACATCGACGAGATAGAGCTGACGAGCTTTGACAAGGAGCATGCGCAGATGTCCATCCGTGTGGTATGCGGCAAAGGTACTTATATCCGCGCCTTGGCACGCGACATCGGGCGCGCCCTCGGCAGCGGCGCTTATCTCACAGCCCTCCGGCGCACACGCGTAGGAGACATAACAGTAAACGATTGTATAGATTTCGACCACTTCGATGAGTGGCTAAAAGACAAGATATGAAGTTATCACAGTTCAATTTCAACCTGCCACAGGAGCTTGTGGCTTTGTACCCTCACAGCGTAGAGCGTGAGTTCGTGAATGCAGACGGCCAGAAAGAGACATACCGTGCCTACCGTCGTGATGAGTCGCGCCTGATGGTGCTTCATCGCACTACCGGCGAGATTGAACTTTTCAAGAAGGATGACAAGGGCAACCCCATCGAGGGTCAGTACCTTGACTTCCGTAATGTCCTCGACTACTTCGGTGAGGGCGACACGTTCGTGCTCAACGACACGAAGGTGTTCCCCGCACGCCTTTATGGCACGAAGGAGAAGACGGATGCTAAGATCGAGGTCTTCGTGCTCCGTGAGCTCAATGAGGAGACCCATCTGTGGGATGTCCTCGTGGAGCCCGCCCGTAAGATCCGTATCGGTAACAAACTGTTCTTCGATGACAACGGCCTCACGGTAGCAGAGGTCTACGACAACACGACGAGCCGCGGCCGTTCGCTGCGCTTCCTCTACGACTGTTCGCATGAGCAGTTCGTGCACGACCTCTTCGCCCTCGGTGAGTGCCCTCTGCCGCCGTATATCCTCAACAACCGTCCGGCAGAGCCCGGCATGGAGAACATGCATGTCCACGCCCATGCCACGAAAGAGGACATGGAAAACTTCCAGACGATCTACGCCAAGAACGTCGGGGCTGTCACGGCACCGGCCACAGGTCTGCATTTCTCCCGTGAGCTGATGAAACGTATGGAGATCAAAGGTATCAACACCGCGTTCCTTACGCTCCACTGCAGTCTGAGCAACTTCTCACAGATCGAGGTCGAGGATCTCTCGAAACATAAGATGGACTCTGAGCAGATGATCGTCGACAAGGAGTGCTGCGACATCGTGAACAAGACGAAAGAGGCCGGTCATCATATCTGCGCCGTGGGATGCAGCGTGGCGAAAGCTACGGAGACAGCCACAGGCACCGACGGCTTCCTCAAGGAGTTTGACGGCTGGACCTCGAAGTTCATCTTCCCGCCGTACGACTATCAGCTCGCCGACACGATGATCGCCAACTTCTATCACCCGGAGTCGACACTCGTCATGGCTACGGCAGCCTTCGGTGGCTACGAGAACGTCATGGAGTGCTACCGTCTCGCCATCGAGCACGGATATAAGTTCGGATGTTTCGGGGATAGCCTGTTGATCGTAGATTAATGCATACAGTATATTTCAGTCTTGGTTCCAACATTGGGAACAGGCGGCGGCTCGTGAGTGAAGCCGTGGAGCTGCTCGGCAAGCGGGTAGGGCGCGTGACGAAGACGTCATCGCTCTACGAGACGGAGCCGTGGGGCTTCTCCTCGCCGAACAAGTTCATCAACGCCTGCGTGTGCTGTGAGACGACGCTCTCACCGCATGAGGTGCTGTGGGCTACCCAGCGCATAGAGAAAGAGCTCGGACGCACGGGGAAGAGTGTCGACGGTGAGTACCAGGACCGTGTCATCGACATCGATATCCTCCTCTACGATGACCTCCACGTTGATGAGCCCGACCTCAAGATCCCGCACCCGCTGATGAAAGAGCGGGAGTTCGTCATGGAGCCGCTGAGGGAAATAAAGAAAGATTGAAAAAATGAAAAAATGAAATAATGAAAGGATGAAAAAATGAAATTAACCCCCGAAAGAGTTTCTTTCTGAGGTTTAATGGCCCCGAAGGGGAGCTTTTTGAAGCTAAATGGCCCCGAAGGGGAGCTTTTTGAAGCTAAATGGCCCCGAAGGGAAGCTTTTTGAAGCTAAATGGCCCCGAAGGGGAGCTTTTGAAGCTAAATGGCCCCGAAGGGGGCAAACATGGTTAGCCCCAGGCTACGGCGCAGCCGTTGCCTGGGGTTGTTGTTTGGTGCCGGTTGATTGCAATCCGGCCTCGAAGAGGGCGAACCTTGGCGGGGTGCTGGTTATTACAGGTTCGCCCTCTTCGAGGCCGACCGTTCAGGTTAAACCGTCCGATCCTAACCCCAGGTTGCGTCGCTGCGCTCCTTACCTGGGGCTAACCGTGTGGCACCTCTCCGAGGTGCTTAATTGTGTGACCGACCTTAATGTGAACTGTGAACTGTGAACTGTGAACGCGGCACAGGACCCCACCCTGCACTGAATGAAAAAAGGCGACCAGAATTGGTCGCCTTGATGAGGTGCGTGGCGGAGTCGAACCGCCTTGAGTGGTTTTGCAGACCAGTACCTGACCGTTCGGACAACGCACCATTTCTGATTTGCGTTTGCAAAGGTACGAATAATTTATTGTTCCACCAAATTTTTTCCCCATTATTTCACAGGGATTTTCCTTACCCGTATTTTTTTCTCACACGGATCTTAAAGATTTTAAAGATGGTTACGCTGCTTCGCAGCTACACGTACCACAGCATACCATATTGCGGCTATAGCATCAATGCGTAATCGGCGAAGCCGATAATCCTTAAGATCTTTAAAATCCGTGTGAAATAAAGATCTTCGGAAACAAAAACGCCCGCATCATGGTTAAACCACGATGCGGGCGCTATATTTATACCTGACGGCCCCACCCTTAGTCCCTCCCCCATCCAGGGGAGGGAGTGATATGCTTTACTTACACCTTGTGTGTTGATAAGGTGTGCTTGTCTGGTAATCAGCCCTCCCCCTGGTTGGGGGGAGGGAGGGGAGAGGGCCTGTCCTGTTTTTAGATCACCTCGCTCCAGTCCTCAGCGGCCTTACGGACGTACGACTGGTAACGGCGCTTAGCACTCTTCTCCGTCTCATCGAAGAGCTCCTGAGCCTCGTCAGGACGAGCCTTCTTCAGAGAAGCGAAGCGGACCTCACCGGCGAGATAGTTCTGGAACTCATCCCACTTCGGAGCCTTAGAGTCGAGCGAGAACGGGTTCTTGCCCTCCTTAGCGAGCTCTGGGTTGTAACGCCACAGATGCCAGTAACCGCACTCCACAGCGAGAGCCTCCTCATGCTGAGAACGACCCATGCTACGCTTGCCCTGGCCATCGAAGTCCTTACCCTTGATACCGTGGTTGATACATGGAGCGTAAGCGATGACGAGAGACGGGCCTGGATAAGACTCTGCCTCACGGATAGCCTTCAGCGTCTGAGCGTTGTCGGCACCCATAGCGACCTGAGCGACGTAGACGTAGCCGTAGGTCGTCTCCATCAAGCCGAGATCCTTCTTGCTCACGCGCTTACCGCTGGCAGCGAACTGAGCGATAGCACCGAGCGGAGTAGCCTTAGAGCTCTGGCCACCGGTGTTAGAGTACACCTCAGTATCGAGCACGAGGATGTTCACATCCTGACCCTGAGCGAGCACGTGGTCGAGACCACCGTAACCGATATCGTAAGAAGCACCATCACCACCGATGATCCACTGCGAACGCTTCACGAGGTAGTGGTCGAGGGTCTTGAGCTCCTTAGCGCAGTCGCAGCCGGCAGCAGCGTCGCGCTCGATGAGCGGTTTCAGCACGGCAGCGGCAGCCTTAGAGCCGTCGGCGTCGTCCTGGTTGTCGATCCACTGCTGAGCAGCCTGCTTGAAGTCGTCAGCTGTCTTGTCGCTGTCGATCTTCTGCTGGAGCAGGAGCGTGATGCGCTGCTTCATCTTCTTGTTGGCGAGAGCCATACCGAGACCGAACTCGCAGAAGTCCTCGAACAGAGAGTTGTTGAAGGCAGGACCCTGACCCTTCTCGTTCTTGCAGTAAGGAGTGGAAGGAACAGAAGCGGAGTAGATAGAAGAGCAACCTGTAGCGTTGGCGATCATCTCACGGTCACCGAAGAGCTGAGAGATGAGCTTCACGTAAGGAGTCTCACCGCAGCCTGCGCAAGCACCGGAGAACTCGAAGAGCGTCTGAGCGAACTGAGAGTTCTTCGGGCTCTGCTTGATGTCCACGAGATCCTGCTTCGACTTCACGTTCTTCACGAGGTACTGCCAGTTAGCAGCTTCCTTCTTCATAGCCTCGGCATCCGGATCGAACGGCACCATCTTCAGGGCCTTCTCACCCTTCTTGCCCGGGCATACATCAGCACAGTTGCCGCAGCCGAGACAGTCGAGAACAGAAGTCTCGATACGGAACTTCATACCCTTGAGAGCCTTCGGAGCGAGGACGTCGATGGTCTGGCCGTCGAAGCCAGCAGCCTCCTTCTCGTCCATGACGAACGGACGGATACATCCGTGAGGACAGCAGAATGCACACTTGTTACACTGGATACAGTTGTCGGGGTTCCATGCAGGAACGAAGGCCTCCACACCACGCTTGTCGTAAGCAGCGGTGCCTACCTCCCAGCGACCGTCAGTGGTGTCGTTCTTCACGAAGTCAGAGACCTTCAGCAGGTCACCGGCCTGAGCGTTCATCGGGCGAACGATCTCCTTAACGAATGCGGGAGCGTCGTCGTTCAGAGGCGCGTCATCCGGCAGGTTAGCCCATGCGGGATCAACAGCAAGCTCCTTGTACTCACCGCCGCGGTCTACGGCAGCATAGTTCTTGTCGACGATATCCTGACCCTTCTTACCGTAACTCTTGACGATGAACTTCTTCATCTGCTCCACAGCGAGGTCGATAGGAATAACCTCTGTGATACGGAAGAAAGCCGACTGCAGGATGGTGTTCGTACGGTTACCAAGGCCGATCTCCTGACCGATCTTCGTAGCGTTGATATAGTAAACCTTGATGTTGTGCTTAGCGAAGTACTTCTTCACCTTGTTCGGGATGAAGTTGACGAGCTCCTCACCGTCGAAGATAGTGTTGAGCAGGAACGTACCGTTGTCGCGCAGACCACGTGTCACGTCGTACATGTGCAGGTAAGCCTGTACGTGGCAAGCCACGAAGTTAGGCGTGTTCACCTGGTATGTAGAGTGGATAGGCTCGTCGCCGAAACGGAGGTGAGAGCAGGTGAAGCCACCCGACTTCTTAGAGTCGTAGGAGAAGTAAGCCTGGCAGTACTTGTTGGTGTTGTTACCGATGATCTGCACAGAGTTCTTGTTGGCACCTACCGTACCGTCTGATCCGAGACCGTAGAACTTAGCCTCGAAGAGGCCCTCGCCGCCCATCGGGATCTCAGGAACCTCAGGCAGGGAAGTGAAGGTCACGTCGTCGATGATACCCACGGTGAAGTGGTTCTTCGGCACGTTGAGCTCGAGGTTGTTGAACACAGAGATGATCTTCGCAGGAGTAGTATCGGAAGAACCGAGACCGTAACGACCGCCAACGACGAGCGGCTTGCGGGGATCATCATAGAGAGCCGACTTGACGTCGAGGTACAGAGGCTCACCCTCAGCACCCGGCTCCTTCGTGCGGTCGAGCACGGCGATGCGCTTCACAGTGTCAGGGATAGCCTTGCGGATAGCCTCGACGCTGAACGGACGATAGAGGTGTACAGCCACCATACCGACCTTCTTACCCTGCTTTGTCAGGTAGTCGATAGCCTCGCGGGCAGCCTCCGTAGCGGAGCCCATGAGCACGATGATGTTCTCGGCATCGGGTGCGCCATAGTAGTTGAAGAGGTGATACTCGCGGCCGGTGATCTTAGAGATCTCAGCGAGGTGCTTCTCCACGATCTCAGGCACCTTGTCGTAGTAAGCGTTGCAAGCCTCACGGTGTGTGAAGAATGTCTCCGGGTTCTCAGCGGTACCGCGTGTGTCAGGACGCTCAGGGCTCATGGCACGGTCACGGAAACGCTTGATCCACTCGGGGTTGACGAGCGGGCGGATATCCTCCATATCCATCTCCTCGACCTTGTGGTACTCATGAGAAGTACGGAAGCCGTCGAAGAAGTTGATGAAAGGTACGGAGCTCTCGAGAGTAGAGAGGTAAGGCACTGCACTCAGATCCATCACCTCCTGCACACTTCCGGAGCAGAACATAGCGAAGCCGGTCTGGCGGCATGCCATGACATCCTGGTGATCACCGAAGATACAGAGGGAGTGAGAAGCCAAGGTACGTGCAGAGACGTTGAACACGCACGGCAGGAGCTCACCTGCGATCTTGTACATGTTAGGGATCATCAGCAGCAGACCCTGCGAAGCAGTGTAGGTACTCGTCAGGGCTCCGGCCTGAAGTGATCCGTGGACGGCACCGGCAGCGCCACCCTCAGACTCCATCTCCTGGACGGAGACAGTCTGACCGAACAGGTTCTTGCGACCTTTTGCTGCCCACTCATCCACGTGCTCTGCCATAGGAGAGGACGGGGTGATAGGATAGATGGCAGCAACCTCTGTGAACATGTAGCTCACATGAGCGGCGGCGGTATTACCGTCGACCGTCACAAATTTCTTTTCTTTTGCCATTTTACTAAAAATAGAATATGTTGTTATTGTATAGTTCTTGATTGATAGGTGTTGGATGTTAATGGTTTGCATTTAACTCCTAACTCCTATCTCCTAACTCCTAACTAATATAAGAACCCAAGGAGCCACAGCGGCAGCTGGTTGTCCATGCCGACCTCCGTGTTGTACCGGGCGTAGTAAGTGTTCTTGTTGTAGCGCGTTTTCGAGGGCGACTTGGCGTCGACGACCTTGAAGCGCTTCTCACCGTCGATGAAGTAGGTGTGGGGCTTGTCACCCTCGTTGACGACATGGTCTTTCCACATCGTGTTGACGAAGAACGTCTCCATGAGCTCCTGCTGCTCCACCTCAATGGGGTAGATGGCATAGAGCAGGTTGGGGTTGTGCATCATGACCTTCGCCGGCTTCTTCGGGAAGTCCTCACCCGGACGGTAGATCATGTTCAGCAGGCGTGCGTCGGCGAGGTACTTGATATAGTTCATCACCGTGGCACGGCTCGTGTTGATCTGCTGAGCGAGCTGACTGACGTTCGGCGCTATCGGTCCCTCCTTGGCGATGAGGTAGAAGAGCTTCTTGATCTTCGTGAGATATTTCAGCTCGATCTGCTTGATGAGGAGGATGTCGACCTCTGTCATCATGTTCATCGTCTTGAGCAGGTTCTCCGAGAAGTTACGGTTCTCGAGGAAGAAGGGGTAGAAGCCGTGGTGCAGATAGTCGGGGAGGTACTTGGCGGGTGACACTCTCGACAGCACTTTCCGTGCGAGGTGCTCATGGTTGTTGAGGATCTCGTCGAGGGTGAACGGTTCAAAGTCAGTGCCTGCCTGGAGGTTGATGAACTCGCGGAAGGAGAAGCCACGGAGGTAGTAGAACTTCAGGATGTCCTTGATGGCGGGGTAGTCGGTCTTGAGGCGCATGACGCTCGAGCCGGTGAAGATGATCTTCAGCTCGGGGTAGAGGTCATAACAGCGGCGGAGCTCCTGGCTCCAGTTAGGCTGCTTGAAGATCTGGTCGAGGAGCAGCACCTTGCCGCCCTGCTCGACGAACCTGCCCGCAAAGTCGGCGATGCCGTTGCCCTGGAAGTAGAAGTTGTTCATGTTCACGTACAGGCACTTATGGTCGCGCGTGTCGAAGTGCTCCTTGGCATATTCAAGCAGGAAGGTGGTCTTCCCGACGCCACGCGTCCCTTTGATGCCTATCAGCCGGTCGTCCCAGTTGATATCATCCATGAGGCCACGGCGCACTGCCGCGTTGGTATGTTCAACGAGGTAGGCATGCGTCCGAAAGAATGATTCCATCAACTCCATAGTATCGTTGTCAATTCGTTTCTGTCTGTGTTTACTGATTTGTATTTGCGATTGCAAAGATACAAAGGAATTTTAGTTTTGCAAAGTGTGTGTTACAAAACTTTTCCCTTTTAGCGTTTTTTAATAGAGGCTGAAAAGCACACGGATTTCTTTGTCTCACACGGATTCTAAAGATTTTAAAGATGTCGGCTTCGCCGATGACGCATTCCTCAGCATTCCCGCGTAGCGAACAGCGTAGCTATCTTTAAGATCTTTAAGATCCGTGTGAGAAAAAGTCCGTGTGAAATAGAACCACAATTGTAATGTGCCAATTACAAAATCCGACTATTTTATTATTTTTTAAGGCTGCGAGCCTTCTCTTTCCTCTTTCCCGTTTTGAAACCCGAATCTTTCTTCCTACCTTTGCATCACCCCCTTCTCCCTCCCTACGGGGGAGGGTCGGGGAGAGGCCTATGAAAATACACATTTTTAATCCGGAGCACGACCTCGCTCTTGCTTCGAACCTTGACAACTTCACCGCGCCGCACGCAGGACGGGACCTGCGTCACGACCTCGGGTTCCTCCCCGCCATCTGGGCGGGGCGTGGCGAACGCGTGCTTGTCGACAACCGCGAGGCTGCGGAGTATGCTTACAGCAAGCTCGGACTGCCGATGCGCGGCGTGTTCATCACCCGCCACGAGTTCTGGAACCTCGGCCAGTCTCCCTTAATGACAGTCGAGCCGTGGGGCTGGGACCGCGCCATCCGCAAGGAGCTCCTTCGTTACAGAGGCCGTGCTGACCGGCTCCCCGACGACACCTACCTCAACATCGTCCGACAGTCGAGTCACCGCTCCTGGGCGGCAGAGCACCTCCTCCGCCGCCTGCGCCAGCTCCCCGGCACCGTCGGTGAGGCAGAGACAGCCCACAGCCTCGCGGAGATCCGCCGGTTCCTCTCTGTCCGTCATCGCATCGTCCTCAAAGCCCCTTGGAGCAGCAGCGGGCGAGGCGTCCGTTACATCTCCGACGATCCCGACAGCTCATCCACCCTCACCCCGCAGCTCGAGGGATGGGTCGAGCATACCCTCCGGCGTCAGGGCGCCATCCTCATGGAGCCTTATTATAATAAGGTGATGGACTTCGGCATGGAGTGGGAGAGCGACGGACAGGGTGACATCCGTTACTGTGGCCTGTCTCTCTTCAACACCGTCAAGGGTGCCTACACGGGTAACATCCTCGCCGACGAGGAGGAGAAGGAGCAGCGCGTGGCACAGTTCATCAGTCCCGTCCTCCTCAGCGACGTCCGGCAGCGGATCAAGGAACTGCTGACAGTCAGCCTCGTCAAGTTCTACCACGGACCCTTCGGCATCGACATGATGATCGTCAGTCAGGACGGCAAGCTCCTCCTGCACCCCTGCGTCGAACTGAACCTGCGTATGACCATGGGACATGTGGCGCTCAGGCTAAGAGAGGTCGCCACGAAGCCGTGGAACACCATGAGGGTGAACTATAAGAACGGGAAATATTGCTTGGAAATGAAGTAGCAATACGGTATACTTATCACGCCTCGTCCGTGTCGCGTTTCCGCCTCGTCCGTGTCGCGTTTCCGCCTCGTCCGTGTCGCGTTTCCGCCTCGTCCGTGTCGCGTTTTCGTCTCGTCCGTGACGTATTATAGCCTCATATGAATTAGAATTTCCAGCGTAGTTGCATTTCGATATCTGTTCGATTAGAGTTATTTGAGTATTCTACGTTTGATGTGGTTGTGGGGCGATTGACGTAATGTACATAACCACAGTTACAGATGAGGGTTAGCTTGCTGCTCACATCAGCTCGTATATTTGTACTCATCTTTACACCTTTGCCGTAAAAAGAGGGAAAAGAAAAAGTGTAGAGCAGACCGGGATCGTAACAATATACACGAGCGTCGTAGCTTGTGGTGTTGAAATATCCTACGGTACCGATAAGTTTCAACCATTTGTGCTGCCAACGGGCTGTCTGGTTAATCATATATCCGTTACTTGCAGTTTCTTTGCGGATAAATGTTATGTCAGCCTGTGTAGCAAGGTAAAAAGTCTGTGTCTGGTATGATATAGCGAGTCTTGCTCGATGATCAAATTTCTTAACTAAAGAGTTTTCTTTTTGTCCTTTCAATTCTTTTATTTTCATACGGTACCTTAATAGAAAATCCCACGGTCCTTTGTTTGCATCAAGTTGAATCAAATTATCCCATCTGTTCGTTGAACTTGCTGTATTGTATTTTGGCCAGGCAAAATAAGAAAAGTCGGAATAAAAAGTGAGTGTTGCACCATTCCATGGCAACCATTTAGCACCGAGGAAGGCCGCACTCTCATCATTAACCGATCCTCCTTCTGCTATGCTGTTGGCAAAAAGAGCCTGATATTTGTAAGGGTAATAGCGCTGTAGGGCGATGAGCGTGAACCTTGGTGTCAGTTCATAGCTAATCATATTAATGGTGGCAATCTGATTATTCTTATCTGTCGCTGTTTCTCCACTGATGTTTAGTTTGCGACTTAAGTAACCATAGTCTACGCTGAAATTATAGAAGTCGTATCCATATGGGTACCAACGGCGGTAGGTTTGCCCTTTATCCATTTTTAATTTACGATTGAAAGAAGCATAGTAGCCCGTTAATCCAATGTGGAAACCATTGGATATCCAGTTGATATGGCCTCCAGCCAATATCTCAGAAGTATTCCTTCTTCTGTTCATCTCACTGATAGTCCGATGATAACCAGACTTAAGAATTGTAGCTACACTCACAGAGTCTTTGTTTAATGTTGCATCAATCTTACGGTAGGACGCAAAGGCAGTAAGATCAAGACCTCTGCATATTCTGATTGTTCCAGCTACTCCTTGTAAGTAATTACTTTCTGTTCTACTTGCGTGTCCGAAGATATGGGTAGACGAGTTCATTAAGGCTGTCATTGTAGCGAGTTTCCCGAATCCATAACTGTTGTTGAGGATAAGCCCCATACCGAAACGGAGACGGTATCGTCCTACGGCAAGAGCTTGTAGACGTCCGATGTCTTTTAACAGAACATAACCAGTATAAAAGTCGTAGCCGTATTTGTTTCGACCTTTGAAAAACGGCTCCCCCTCATCCTTTGCTCCCGCCACTCCCACGCTTACCTGCTGTCCGTAGCGGAAGGTGTATCTGATCCAGTGCTTGGTGGAGGACCCGAGGTAGGCGGCGGGCCGGTGGGAGAGGGGCACGCGAAGGTCGGTAAGGAGCGTGTGACGGCCGTGGCGGAGGAGGTCACGGAACGGCGGGAGGGACGGTGACTGCTTCGCGGGAAGGAGGGTGACGAACGGCGTGAGGCGCGAGAGGGTCTGGCGGTCGAGACTCGGGATGAGGAGGAGCTCGGACAGCGTCTCGATATGCTGCACGCGGTCGCGGTACTCGAGGATGTCCATCACTTGCTGAGGAGTGAGGCAGGGGAGGGCCTCGAGGTCGGCACGCGAGGCGCTGTTGAGGTCGAGGGGCACCGCTGCGCGGTCGCTGAGATCCTCGTAGAGCTGCTCCATGGTGCCGTCGTCGACGGTCTCGGGAGTGGCGAGGACCCATTGCGCGCGAGCTACGCTCGCGCTAAGGAAGAAGGAAGAAAGAATGAAGAAGACAGATCGCATCATAGGCGTCGGGTGTTAGGTGATGCCCAAAATTAAGAAATTCTGACGAGACGCGCAAGGGTTAAGGCTAAAAAGTTGTTTTCACACGGAGTTTTTTCACACGAAGGTTTTCTTACGGAGGTTTTCACACGGAGGTTTTCTCACGAAGGTTTTCTCACACGGGTCCTAAAGATTTTAAAGATTGTCGCTTCGCGACTGTCGGCTTCGCCGATTACGCATTCCTTAGCATCGCCGCGTAGCGAAGAGCGTAGCATCGTTAAGATCTTTAGGATCCGTGTGAGAAAGAGAACTTAGGAGTTGTAGGATTTGAGACGATTTGTGGGATTTTGCGCGCAGCGCTTCTTTTTATTGGCTTCGCCAAGAATCAATCAAATCGTTTCAAATCGTGCAAATCTTTAGATGAGGGTAAGGCTAAGGCTAAGGCTGAGGTTCGCCCTCTTCGAGGCCGACAGGTCAGGTTAAACCGCCCGATGTTAAACCCCAGGTTGCGTCGCTGCGCTCCTTACCTGGGGCTAACCGTGTGGCACCTCTCCGAGGTGCTTCCTTACCTGGGGCTAACCGTGTGGCACCTCTCCGAGGTGCTTCCTTACCTGGGGCTAACCGTGTGGCACCTCTCCGAGGTGCTTGTTGACCCGAAAGTCGGATGACAGAACGTTGATGCTCTTAAAGTAATCAACACCCTCCCCTTCGGGGAGGCTTGGAGGGGCTAAAAATGTATTTCTTTGCCACGAAGAAGAGGATGGCGATGACGACGAGGGCGATGATGACGATCTTGATGTACTCACCATACTCCATGATCTTGTCGTTGAGATGCTCCTCAGGGACGATGGAGTGGAGGTAATAGCCGAGGACGGCGAGGATCATGTTCCACACGCCCGCACCGATGGTGGTGTAGAGGATGAAATGACCGTAGTGCATCTTCGACAGTCCGGCGGGGATGGAGATGAGGTGACGGATGCCGGGGATGAGACGTCCGGTGATCGTGGCGAGCTTGCCGTGGTTGTTGAAGTAAGCCTCACTCTTCTCCACCTTCTGCTGGTTGAGGAGACAGAGGTGTCCGAGGCGACTGTTGGCAAAGCGGTAGATGACGGGACGGCCGAGGTAGTAACCCGCGAGATAGTTGATCGTCGCACCGACGTCGGCACCGAGGGTGGCGAAGAGTACGACGAGGAACGCGTTGAGGTTACCGCCCGCGGCGTGGTAGGCGGCAGGCGCCACGACGAGCTCTGAGGGCACGGGGATGACGGTGCTCTCGAGGAGCATGAGGATGAACACCGTGAAGTAGTTCAAGTTGTTCAGAAGAGTCGAGAAAATATCCATAGTAAGATTGAAAGATTGAAAAAATGAAAAAATGAAAACAGCGGGAGGAATCTTTCATTTTTTCATTCTTTCATTTTTTCATTCTTTCATTTTTTCATTATTTCCATTTTTCAATTTTGCAAGGGCATAATCGTAGTACCCGCTCAACGGCAGGTTAGCGGGGAAGAAGTCGGCGAGCTCACGCTGGATGCCCGCGGGGTTCTTAGCCACGGCCTGTCGGAGGTCGGAGAGGAACTCCTGTTGGTAGCCGAGCTCATAGTCGGTGCGTGTGAGGTACGCCCAGAGGTCATGGAACGTCTGGTCGACACAGACGTCGGCGAGGTAGCGGAAGCTGTCGTGCGCCTTCTCCCACATGCCACAGTCGTAGTAGCAGTAAGCGATGTAGAAGAGCGTGGAGTCCTTGACGTCGTCGCCTGTCTCGCGCAGTGCTTTGTTGAACCAGCGTTGTGCCTCGTCGTTTTTCTCGTTGAGGAGCGAGAGGTATCCTTTGAGGATGAGGGTGTCAACGGTCGGTCCTCCTGCTGTCTCTTCGAGGTGTGAGATGATGTCCATGGCGTCGTCGTACCGTCCTTTGGAGGCGAGGACGAGCACCATGTTACGGTGGATCTCCGTCATGTTAGGCGATTGTGGTGCGCAGAGACGCGCGGCACGTTTCCAGTGGGCGATGGCGTCATCGAGCTTGTTGGCGTTCATGTCGATGGCGGCGAGCCCCATGTCACCTATCTCACTCTGTGGCTGGAGCCGTTTGTAATGCTCGTAGCACTGTCGTGCGCCGTTGTCGTCGCCGACCATCATCAGACAGTTGGCTTTGTTGAGGATAGCGTCGGTGTCGTCGGGTTCTATGGCGAGGGCGTAGTCGCTGGCATCCCGGCTCTTGGCGTAGTCGCTCGAGAGGTAGTAGGCCGAGGCGAGATAGTCCCAGCACGCGTTGTTGTACGGGTCGCGGTCGATGAGCTTGTTGAAGATGTCGATACCCTGTGAGAGCTTGCCGTCGTTGAGGGCGATGCGTCCTTCGAGCTCGAGGTAGTCGTTGTCCTCGGTGTTGTTGCTCTGTGCGAGCCATTTCGCGGCGTAGTCGAAGACCTCATAGTCGGCGAAGAGTCCGGCGACATCGAGGTAGTAGTCGTCGAGGTCATCGTCGTTGACGGTCTTCTCGCGTGCTTCGAGATAGTCCTCGGCTTCATCCATGCGGTTGTCGGCGATCATGATCTCCGCAACGATATAGATGTACTCGAGGTCCTGCTTGTCGGCTATCTCCTCGGTGAGCGCCATGGCCTTGTCGGCATCGTGCTCTACGAGCATGGCGACGCGCGCCTTGAACGCTAAGGGCTCGGTGGCTCCGGGGAAGATCTCCAAAGCCTGGTCTGCCGCCTCTATGGCTTGAGGGAGGTCGCCATGGAGGTGGTAGTATTCGGCTATGTCGGTGAAGTCCTCCGGCTCGAGATAGACGGAGGTACCGTTCTGGAGCGCCTCCTCATAACGCCGGAGGTTCTCCTTAAATGCTTTGGTGTGGAAAATGTTATCAGTCAAATTTACTTCATTTTCTTTGCCCACGTATCCTTCAGCCCTACGGTCTTGTTGAACACGGGAGCTTCGTCTGTGGTGTCGGGATCGGCCATGAAGTAACCGGTGCGCTGGAACTGTAGGTACTGGCCCGGCTTCATCGTGGCGGCGAAACGCTCGACGTAGCAGTTCTTGTGGACATGGAGGGAGTGGGGGTTGAGGAGCTCGCGGAAGTCGCGGTCGTCGGCCGAGGGGTTCTCGACATTGAACAGACGGTCGTACTCGCGCACCTCAGCCTTGACACAGTCGTCGGCGTTGACCCAGTGGAGGGTGCCCTTGACCTTACGGTTGGCACCGGGCATGCCGCTCTTCGACTCGGGGTCGTACTCAGCCTGGATCTCCGTGATGTTACCCTCGGCATCCTTCGTGCAGCCTGTGCACTTGACGATGTATGCGTTCTTCAGACGCACCTCCTTGCCGGGGGTCATGCGGAAGAACTTCTTCGGCGCATCTTCCATGAAGTCGGCACGCTCGATCCACAGGTTACGTGAGAAGGAGATGAGGTGGGAGCCTGCCGTCTCATCCTCGGGGTTGTTGATGGCTTCCATCTGCTCGGTCTTGCCCTCGGGATAGTTCGTCAGCACGAGCTTCACGGGGTCGAGGACGGCGGAGACACGTGTGGCCTTCTTGTTCAGATCCTCGCGCACGGCAGCTTCGAGGAGCGCCATGTCGTTGAGGGCGTCGAACTTCGTGTATCCGATGGAGCGGATGAAGGCTTTGATGGACTCGGGGGAGTAGCCACGGCGGCGCATGCCACAGAGGGTCGGCATGCGGGGATCGTCCCAGCCGTTGACGAGGTGCTCGTCGACGAGGGTGTGGAGCTTACGCTTCGACATCACGGTGTAGGTGAGGTTGAGACGGTTGAACTCGATCTGTCGCGGACGGTTGTCGTCGAGGGCTTCCTTCGCCGTGCCGTCGTACTCCTTGAGGAAGTCGATGAACTTGTTGTACAGGGGACGGTGCGGCACGAACTCGAGGGTGCAGATGGAGTGGGTGACACCCTCGAAGTAGTCGCTCTGTCCGTGAGCGAAGTCGTACATCGGGTAGCAGTGCCACTTCGTTCCCGTGCGGTGGTGCGGCGTCTGAATGATGCGGTAGATCACCGGGTCGCGGAAATGCATGTTCGGGTTGGCCATGTCGAGCTTGGCACGGAGCACCATGGAGCCTTCAACGGCCTCGGGGGTGTTCATGTGCTTGAAGAGTCGCAGGTTCTCCTCGATAGGACGGTCGCGGTAGGGGCTCGGCGTGCCGGGCTCTGTCGGTGTGCCTTTCTGCTGGGCGATCTGCTCGGAGGTCTGCTCGTCGACATAGGCGTGACCGTTCTCGATCATCCAGATGGCGAAGTCCCACAGTTTCTGGAAGTAGTCGGAGGCATAATAGATATGTCCCCACTTGAATCCGAGCCATGAGATGTCGTTGAGGATGTTCTCTACGTATTCAGTGTTCTCTTTCGAGGGGTTGGTATCATCGAAACGGAGGTTGCAGACGCCACCGAACTCCTCTGCGGCACCGAAGTCCATGCAGATGGCCTTGGCGTGACCGATATGGAGGTAGCCGTTGGGCTCTGGGGGGAAGCGGGTCTGGATACGTCCGTGGTTCTTGCCCTCCTTGAGATCTTCGGCAATGAGCTCTTCGACGAAGCTCAGGCTTCGCTTTTCCTCTTTCTCGTTTTCTTTAATTTCCATTGTTATATGTATTTTATATTGTCAAGCGTTGGGGGTAGTTATTCAATTTGCAAAGTTACGTATTTTTGTGTACAATAGTGGATGAAAGGGGAAAAATATTAGAAAATATTGGGTCAAAAAGTTGTTCGGTACTGAAATATTTGTTACCTTTGCCAATGTTATCCTGAATACAATCTTTTTACCTTAAGAAGACTAATGCTTATTGAATGGAGATGGCGCATACTGTGAAGTATGCGCCATTCGTTTTTTACTTAATTCCCCTACTATTCAGTGCTGCTGCATATCGCTTTGCATTTGCCATATGCTCGGCATAGGTCACGGCAAAGTCGTGGGTGCCACTGAAATCAGGCTTCGCACACATATATAAATAGTTGTGGTGAACCATGTTCAGCACGGCGTCGATGCCTGCGATGGACGGCACGCGGATAGGCCCTGGGGGCAGTCCCGGGTTGGTGTAAGTGTTGTATGGACTCTTGACGAAGAGCATGGCGTGGTAGATACGCTTGGCGGCGAAGTCCTTGAGGGCGAACTTGATCGTCGGGTCGGCCTGGAGCGGCATGCCCTGCGGATATTTGGCGTCGCGGAGCATGAGACGGTTGTAGTACATACCTGCTATCATCGGCTTCTCGGCGTTGTTGGCCGACTCCTCATCGACGATGCTGGCGAGGGTCGAGACCTGGATGGGGTCGAGGTGGAGCTTCTCAGCTTTCTGCTGACGCTCCTCACTGCTCCAGAACTTGTCGCACTCTTTCTTCATACGGGAGAGGAGCTTGTCGATGCTCGCATCCCAGTAGATGTCGTAGGTGTTGGGGATGAACATCGCGGCGATCGTCGTGGTGTCGTAGCCATACTTACGGCAGACGGTCTCGTCGGTGAGGGCACGGACGAGCGCTGTGCTGTCCATCATGAGTTTCTTGCTCAGTGCTCCCGCCATGTCGGGCATGGTGCGCACGGTAGGCACGACGAGGTTGACGGGGTCCTGCATGCCGTTCTTCAGATGACGGAAGACGGTGAAGGCGCCCATGGATGGCTTGAGGGCGTAACGGCCTGTATGGACGTGATGGGTGAGGTTGCTGTGGCGGGCAAGGATGGTGAAAGCCTGGATACAATGGGACTTGGCCACGGGGCGCAGCTTGGCCACAAGGGAGTCGTAGTTGTCATCCTGATCGACGTAGACATACTCGGTAGCGCTCCTGCCGGTGAACGATGTGAAAAAGTAGTAGTACACCAGTCCTAAGAGGGCGAGCACACATACTGCTGCAAGGATAAGATACCGCTTGCTTAATTGACGTGTCATAACTAATGAATTGTCTATAACGTGTTTATTCTAATTTGGGTGCAAAGTTAACTATAAAATACGTAACTTTGCAAAGAAAATAATAAAAAGACCGCAAGCCAGGCCTCCCCAAGCCCCTCCTAAAGGAGGGGATGTTGATATGTATGCTAACTGATAAGCATCTCTTTGAAAATCAACATCCTTCTTTTTTGAAGTCTTGGGAGGCTTCTGATGGCTCTTGTAAGTAATCAACATCGTTCCCTTTAGGGAAGGCTTGGTTAGGCTGCATATGAAGTACAATACATATATCTTTGATTTGGACGGCACGTTGCTCAACACGCTCAACGACCTTGCCGCCAGTTGCAACTATGCGCTCAGGACCTACGGACTGCCGGAGCACAGTGTGGATGACGTGCGGCGGTTCGTGGGAAACGGCGTGCGGCTGCTCATGACGCGTGCTATCCCCGGAGGCGAGAGCTATCCGAAGTTTGAGGAGTGCTACGCCTGTTTCCGTCAGCATTATCTGCATCATAACCTCGACACGACGGCTCCGTACCCAGGTATCATGGAGATGCTCGGGACACTGCTGAAGAACGGTAAGAATGTGGCGGTGGTCAGTAATAAGTTTTATCAGGCTACGCAGGATCTCGTGCACCATTTCTTCCCCGACATCAAGGTGGCTATCGGGGAGCGTCCCGACATCCATAAGAAGCCGGCCCCGGACACCGTCAACGAGGCGCTGCGCCAGCTCGGTGCCGAGCGTGACACGGCGGTGTATATCGGTGACAGTGATGTGGATATCGATACGGCGCGCAACAGTGGCATGCCGTGTATCAGTGTGCTCTGGGGGTTCCGTGACCGCCAGTTCCTCTTGGAGCATGGCGCCACGATGCTGGTGAGTGAACCGGAGGAAATATTGAAAGATTGAAAAAATGAAAAAATGAAAGAATGAAAAAATGAAAGAATGAAAGAATGAAAAAATGAAAGAATGAAAAAATGAAAGAATGAAAAAATGAAAGAATGAAAAAATGAAAGAATGAAAAAATGAAAGAATGAAACGTTCACAATTCACAATTCACAGTTCACATTAAGGTCGATCACACCTATTAGCACTTCGGAGAGGTGCCACACGATTAGCCCCAGGTGAGGAGCGCAGCGACGCAACCTGGGGTTAGGATCGGACGGTTTAACCTG
Source organism: uncultured Prevotellaceae bacterium (assembly GCA_902792635.1). Classification (GTDB taxonomy): domain Bacteria; phylum Bacteroidota; class Bacteroidia; order Bacteroidales; family Bacteroidaceae; genus Prevotella. The sequence goes on from CADBAG010000001.1 coordinate 69,445, forward strand.
AACGGTCGGCCTCGAAGAGGGCGAACCTGTAATAGCCAGCACCCTGCCAAGGTTCGCCCTCTTCGAGGCCGGATTGCAATCAATCGGCACCAAACAACAACCCCAGGCAACGGCTGCGCCGTAGCCTGGGGCTAACCATGTTTGCCCCCTTCGGGGCCATTAAGCCTCAGAAGGCGACTCTTCGGGGGCTCCCTTTCATTATTTCATTTTTTCAATCTTTCAATCTTTCACGGGCATGGCTTTTATCCTTGCGAGGTGGCGTCCGCCCTCGAAGTCGGTGGAGAGGAACTCATCCATGATCTTGGCAGCCATCTCGTTGTCGATGAATCGGCCGGGCATGACGAGGACGTTGGCGTCGTTATGCTGACGGATGAGATGTGCTATCTCGGGGATCCATGCCAGTCCGGCACGGATCTGCTGGTGTTTATTGAGTGTCATGGCCATGCCTTCGCCGGAGCCGCAGATGCCGATGCCGGGGTAGACCTCGCCGTTCTCAATGCCGCGAGCTAAGGCGTGGCCGAAGTCGGCATAGTTGCAGCTCTCTTCACTGTAGGTGCCATAGTCCTTGTAAGGGATGTGCTTGGCATCGAGATATGACTTGACGAATTGCTTGAGCTTAAAGCCAGCGTGGTCGGAGGCGAGTCCAACAGTTTTGATTTCCATGATGTGAGTTTATGAGTTTGTGAGTTTATGAGTTTATGAGTTTGTGAGTTTATGAGTTTATGAGTTTATGAGTTTGTGAGTTTGTGAGTTTGTGAGTTTATGAGTTTGTGAGTTTGTGAGTTTATGAGTTTATGAGTTTGTGAGTTTGTGAGTTTGTGAGTCCTCTTATTGTATGATCTTCGTCATCCCCATGGCTGACACGAGGCCGTCGGGACTGATCTTAGCGTTGATCTTGAAGGTGGCGTGATGCTCCTTCGTGGGATCGGTGCGCTGGATGTCCTGCGTGGCGGAGATGTTGACGGTGTACTCATACTCGTCCTGTCCCACCTCACGTTTGTTGATCTTCGCATCGTTGCCGAGGCGCCAGGTCATACCCTCGATATCATCCTTGTAGATCTTCTGGAGGAAGATGGCGACATCGGCTCTCGTGGCCTGCGCCTTGCCGAGGAAGTTGGACATGACGGGCTCGACACTCGCCTGGAGCGATGCCTCGTCGTTGGCGTTGACAGCCTGGAAGAAATGACGGAGGGCAGCGGTGACCATGATCTTCTCGTCGGGCTGCACGGTCTTCGTCTTGAGCTTCTGTATGGCGGCGTTGGCCTCGTCGACGTGCTCACCGTTGGGGTGCTCGTCGAGGTATGCCTGGAGCTCATCCATGGAGTTGGCATTGGCGGCGAAGGCCCAGTCGATGGAGTCGATCTTATGCTCGGCCTCCGCTTTGTGCTGAGAGTCGGGGTGCTTCGAGAGATAGTCGAGGAGCGCCTGCTTGGAGCCGCTCACCACAGCATTGTTCCAATCGATATCCAACTGTTTGATGGCATTGAGATGTGCCTCGATGGAGTCGATATGCTCCTCCGGTGCATCCTTGTAGTTGTCGAGATAGGTCTGGAGCACGAGGGGGTCGTTGCTCTTCATGGCATATTCGTAAGCCTCCTCTTCCTTGGAGGTCTTGGCATTGCTGTAGAAATACCAGCACACACCGCAGAGGGCAAGGGCGAGGATGATGGCGGCGATGAGTGGTCCGTGACCTTTCTTCTTCTTCGGCGGGACGGGTGGGGGAGTAGCTCCACCTCTCTTGTCGTTAGCTGTGCTCTTAGGCTGCTGTGGACGACTTGTCTGCTGGTAGCTGTAAGACTGCTGCCGGTTAGATGCCGGCTGTGCGGGAGCCTGTTGTGCGGGAGCAGCTGCGGAGGCCGGTGAAGGCTGTGCTGCGGGCTGTGCGTCAGCGGTGTTGCCGACGGTGCCGGAGAGGCGTGTCAGATGATGGCAGTTGGGGCACATCTCCTGGTCCTTGAAATAGACCTCGCCACACTGCGGACATTTGATGACCTTTCCTGCGATGGCTACACCACAGTTGGGACAAAAGGGAGCCTTGTCACTTATCTGTCGCCCACATTCGGGGCATTTTATCATTGCCATAATATGTAGATTATTAGTTTTATATTGTGAACGTTATCTATTCTATCGGTGTCGGAACCTTATCTCACGGAGCTTGTGGCGCCCCATGAACCGGCTCTTGTCTACGTAGCCGTTGATGCCGTCGAGGTGTCCCTTGCCGGTGTACTGCCACAGGATATACTCCTTGCCGTCGGCGAGGACGGGCTGGCGCGAGGAATACTGTGCGATCATGAGCTTGTAGTCGTCGAGCAGTCCCTGGAGGTTGGAGTTGTAGAAGCTTGTGCCGGTATAGACGAGGGGCCGCTGGCGATAGGCTTTCTCCACGAGGACGAGGAACTTCGCGAGGGAGTCGCGGAACTCCTCGCGTGGCAGGCCGCTGCGTGTCTCCACATCGATCATCGGCAGCAGATCCTGGTCACCGGGACGGCACTGCGCCATGAAGTTATGCAGCTGATCCACCTGACTGATGCGCGGACGATAGAAATGATACGAGCCGACCTTCAGACCGTAGCTGTGGGCTAAATCGATGTTCTGCTTGTATTTGTCGTCGATGCGTGTGCCACCTTCTGTGGCTTTGAGATAGACGTAAGCCATCTTGGTCTTGCCTACGACTTCCCAGAACACGTTGCCCTGGTAATGGCTCAGATCGATGCCGTGGATATGACGGCAAGTGTCCTCACACTCTACACGACCGGACTGTGCGAAGGTCGCCGTGAAGAGCATCAGGCATAATATTGTAAGAAAAAAGCGCTTTATTCTTGAAATCATAGTGCAAAGATACAAACTATTCGGGAAAATTCATCTATGCGCACGTAGATATTTTCTCACGCGGATATTAAAGAGTTTAAAGATTGTTACGCTGCTTCGCGACACAGGCAGGCGAAGCAGCTCGGAGGATGCCTCCTGATTAGCCATGGGTAGGCGAAGCACCTCGGAGAGGTGCCACACGGTTAGCCATGGGTAGGCGAAGCACCTCGGAGAGGTGCCACACGGTTAGCCATGGGTAGGCGAAGCACCTCGGAGAGGTGCCACACGGTTAGCCCCAGGTAAGGAGCGCAGCGACGCAACCTGGGGTGGGGATCGGACGGTTTAACCTGAACGGTCGGCCTCGAAGAGGGCGAACCTATTATAAAGACCAGCATCCTGCCAAGGTTCGCCCTCTTCGAGGCCGGTTTTCAGGTCATTCGCCCCATTCACAACCCCACGTTTCGGCTACGCCTCACGTGGGGCTAACCGTGTGGCACCTCTCCGAGGTGCTTTCATTGATGAACCGCTTGTGGGCTTCGTGTATGAGCTCGCCGAGGTGGTCGTTCTTCATGGAGTGGCGCACGATGACTCTCGCGGCGAGGGCGGCAATGACCCACATGACGACATAGAAGACGATGGCCCAGAAGAAGCGCAGACGCCACAGGTAGAAGCCCGACATGAAGGCGAGGAGCGATAGTACGAGGACGATGTAGGCGATGCCCACATGACGCCCTACGCGCTGCTGCTCACGCAGTGCGGCCTGGTACGCCTCGTCGTGTGCGAGGATGTCGTTGGCGTGCTCGCGCCAGAGTCGCTCAGCGTCACGCATCGTCCTTGCGTGCGTTGATGCGTGCTATCCACTCCTGGCGGCGGATCTTACGCCGTTTGTTACGCGTGCGCAGATCCATGATCATCTTGAAGCCGATCCACACGAGGATGACCATGAGGACGACGAAGACGGCAATGAGCAAATATAAATTCTCTTTCATGCTATTCTCTTTCTCATTTTTAGTGCGTACGATACCATTGATACAGTTTCTCGACACCATCCTCGATCTCCACCTTGTGGGTCCATCCGAGGCTGTGGAGCTTCGTGACGTCGATGAGCTTACGCGGGGTGCCGTTGGGTTTCGTCTTATCCCATACGATCTCACCCTCGAAGCCGACAGTCTTCTTCACGAGCTCAGCCAAGGCTTTGATCGTCAGCTCCTTGCCTGTACCCACGTTGATGTGGCAGTTACGGATCTCACCGAGTGAGGGGATGGCACCGCCGCGGCCCTCGGAGTTGTTACGGTTGACCTCACCGTCGGTCTTGGCGCCGTAGAAGACGCTGGAGTATTTCTCGATGCCGATGATATCCTTGAAGTCGACATTGAGCAGGATATACACTGAGGCGTCGGCCATGTCCTCCGACCAGAGGAACTCACGGAGTGGGGAGCCATCGCCCCAGAGCGTCACCTTGTTGTTCTCGATGCCGTAGAAGGCGAGGGCTTTCTCGATGCGCTCCTGCGGGTTCTTGCCGTCGACGTTGCCCTCACCGATGATGGCGCGCAGCTTATCCGTGGGGTTGATGGGTCGCAGATCCATGTCGTGACGGATAGCCTCCCACGCGTTCTCATGGAGGAGCTTGGCGAGGAAGATCTTACGCATCATGGCCGGCATGACGTGTGAGTTCTCAAGATGGAAGTTGTCGTTGGGCCCATAGAGGTTCGTGGGCATGACAGCGATATAGTTGGTGCCGTACTGGAGGTTGTAGCTCTCGCACATCTTCAGTCCGGCGATCTTTGCAATGGCATATTCCTCGTTGGTGTATTCGAGGGGAGAGGTGAGGAGCGCGTCTTCCTTCATCGGCTGCGGCGCGTTCTTGGGGTAGATGCAGGTGGAGCCGAGGAAGAGCAACTTCTTGACATGGTGCTTATAAGCCTGCTCGATGACGTTGCACTGGATCTTCATGTTCTGCATGATGAAGTCGGCGCGGTAGAGGGAGTTGGCCATGATGCCACCGACGAAGGCAGCGGCGAGGACCACGGCGTCGGGCTGCTCCTCGTCGAAGAAGCGTTTCACGGCGAGCTGGTCGGTGAGGTCTAACTCCTTATGGGTACGGCCCACGAGGTTGTGGTAGCCGCGTTTCTCTAAGTTGTTCCAGATAGCCGAGCCCACGAGTCCGTGGTGTCCGGCAACATAAATCTTACTTGATTTGTCTAACATCTTTAATAGAATATTATTTTGCGTGCAAAGTTACAAAGAAATAAGTAAATAAGGAAGTAAATAAGAATGTCGCCAAAAAGATTTTAGTTCACAGTTCACAGTTCACAGTTCACATTAAGGTCGGTCACAGGTCCACGAAAGGGCCACATGGTTAGCCGGTAGACGCAGCACCTCGGAGAGGTGCCACACGGTTAGCCCCAGGTAAGGAAGCACCTCGGAGAGGTGCCACACGGTTAGCCCCAGGTAAGCAAGCACCTCGGAGAGGTGCCACACGGTTAGCCCCAGGTAAGGAGCGCAGCGACGCAACCTGGGGTTGGGATCGGACGGTTTATCCTGAACGGTCGGCCTCGAAGAGGGCGAACCTGTAATAACCAGCACCCTGCCAAGGTTCGCCCTCTTCGAGGCCGGATTGCAACAAACACACACCGCTCCTAAACCCCACGTTTCGGCTGCGCCTCACGTGGGGTTAACCAAGTGGCACCTCTCCGAGGTGCTTTGTGTGGAAACCAAGTGGCACCTCTCCGAGGTGCTTTGTGTGGAAACCAAGTGGCACCTCGGAGAGGTGCTTAGCGTGGAAATATTGTTAAAATACGGTTACAGTGGACCAACTTTGTCGGAAATTGTCTATATTTGCACAAGTATAATTCTAAAACCAGCATATATGCTAACTCAACAAGACAAGCAACAGATTGAGGGCCGCGGCATGACCGTCGCCCAGGTAGAACATCAGCTCGAAGAGATCGCCAAAGGCTTCCCGTTCCTGAAGCTCGAAGGCGCAGCAGCCGTGGGCAAGGGCATCACCGTGGAGGATGCCGAAGGTCAGAAGGCTGCCATCGAGAAGTGGCAGACTTATAAAGACGCAGGACATAAGATTGTTAAGTTCGTTCCTGCCTCGGGTGCCGCCAGTCGTATGTTCAAGAACATGTTTGCATTTCTCAATGCCGACTATGACGAGCCTCAGACCGACTTCGAGAAGGATTTCTTCAAGCAGATAGAGAAGTTCGCGTTCTACGACGCGCTCAACGCCAAATGTAAGGAGAACAACGGCAAGGACATCACCACACTCGTGAAAGAGGGCGACTATAAAGCTGTCGTCGCTAACCTTCTCAACAAGGAAGGACTCAACTATGGTCAGCTGCCGAAGGGTCTGCTGCTCTTCCACCGTTATGTCGACGGCGTGCGCACGCCGATGGAGGAGCACCTCGTGGAGGCTGCGCTCTATGCCAGTTCCAAGGGTGAGGCACATATCCATTACACCGTCTCGCACGATCATCTGAAACTCTTTGAGGAGAAGGTAGCTGAGAAGAAGGCGCAGTATGAGCAGAAGTTTGGTGTCAAATATGATATCTCGTTCTCTGAGCAGAAACCCTCGACAGATACCGTCGCCGCTAACCCCGACAACACCCCGTTCCGCAATGAGGACGGCACGCTGCTCTTCCGTCCGGGTGGCCACGGCGCTCTGATAGAGAACCTCAACGATATCGATGCCGATGTCGTGTTCATCAAGAATATCGATAATGTGGTGCCCGACCGTCTGAAGGACGACACCGTGCGCTGGAAGCAGGTCATCGGCGGTGTCCTCGTCGACGTGCAGGAGAAGATCTTCGAGTATATGCGTGTCCTCGACTCGGGTGTGTACAACCACGAGAAGATCGAGGAGATCATCCGCTTTGTGCAGCATGTGCTCTGCACACGCAAGGGAGACATCAAGGAGCTTGAGGACGGCGACCTCGTGCCTTATCTCCGTGAGAAGCTCAACCGTCCTCTGCGTGTCTGCGGTGTGGTACGTAACGTCGGTGAGCCCGGTGGCGGCCCGTTCCTCGCTTATAATCAGGACGGCACCGTCAGTCCGCAGATCCTCGAGAGCTCGCAGATCGACAAGAGCAATGAGGAATATGTAAAGATGTTCACCGGCGGCACCCATTTCAACCCTGTTGATCTCGTGTGCGCTACGAAGAACTATAAAGGAGAGAAGTTTGATCTCCCGAAGTATGTCGACCACAACACGGGCTTCATCAGCAGCAAGTCGAAGAACGGCAAGGCACTGAAGGCCCTTGAGCTTCCCGGACTGTGGAACGGTGCCATGAGCGACTGGAACACGGTGTTCGTGGAAGTGCCGTTGTCAACCTTCAACCCGGTGAAGACTGTCAACGACCTGCTAAGGGAGGTGCATCAATAAAGGCCTACCCAAGCATCCATCCCTCCACCTCCCTTAACAAGGGAGAGCAATCTAAAGGGAGGGATGTTGATATGTCTGCTAACTGATATGTAGCGGCTCTTTGGAAATCAACATCCCCTCCTTTAGGAGGGGCTTGGGGAGGCCTCTCCCTTGTATATATAATAATGTGTAGAAAGAAAAATGCACATTTTTTGAAAAAAAAGTGGCAAAATGTTTGTGGGTTCAGAAAAAAGCAGTACCTTTGCACTCGCATTCAGGGGAATGCTTCTCACACAAGAGAAAATGCGGCAATAGCTCAGTTGGTAGAGCGCGACCTTGCCAAGGTCGAGGTCGCGGGTCCGAGTCCCGTTTGCCGCTCATCTTTTTGAACAATCCTTTGTTTGAAGGAATCCTTTTAAGCCCAGGTGGCGGAATTGGTAGACGCGCACGTTTCAGGTGCGTGTGTTTCACGACGTGCAGGTTCGAGTCCTGTTCTGGGCACAAAGTTTGGATAAACAGACATTTGGAGGGGTGGCGGAATTGGTAGACGCGCTACTTTGAGGGGGTAGTGACTATTATTGTCGTGGGAGTTCGAGTCTCCTCCTCTTCACTTGTTTAATGTTTAAATCAATATTTTGTTTGCGGCAATAGCTCAGTTGGTAGAGCGCGACCTTGCCAAGGTCGAGGTCGCGGGTCCGAGTCCCGTTTGCCGCTCTTTTTTTCTCCCTCAAAAAAAGATGAAACCTATTTTTTCATGAATTTATATATTAGATATTTCGACAATGAGACTCTTGTACACAATGTAGAAGAGGCTTTGCAGTTTTTACGCTCTTTAGGTGAAGTGACGGTCACTCGCAATATGGAGGCCGAAATCAGGGAATATTACTCAAGTAATATTATGTACCCTAAGCGCTATAAAGTACGCGCCCATGTTTATTTCATCATGATCAAGACGACGGCTGCCACGATGCGTGATTTCAAGGAGAAGAAAGCCATGAAACCGAATGGTGGAGGCAACGTTGAGAATCCGCTCGCCAAGCTTAACATGCGTCGTGACGGATGGTATGAGGGCTCCCTCGACTTCAAGCGTGTGGTCCTCGTGCCTACTACAGGAAAGCATGAGTATCGCGATACGGTGTATGTGGCACGGTGCAAGGCTTACTCCGGCATGGATTGCTACAACCGCATCGTGGAGTATCTGCGCACACGTGTGGACAACCGCAGTCAGTTCCCTTCAGCTAAAGGTAAGAAGTTCCACTTCAAGTACCTCGGCATGTGGAAGGATCTGTCGAAGCAGCATGCGTAAATATTAATTTATAGAAATGACGCTATGAATAAGGTGATGCTTATTGGCAACGTCGGTAAGGACCCCGATGTCCATTATTATGATGCTGACCAGGCTGTGGCAAAGGTGACGCTTGCCACCACAGAGCGTGGCTATACGGCGAAGGATGGGACGAAGGTCCCCGATCATACCGACTGGCATAACCTCTTGTTCTACCGGCAGCTTGCCAAGATCGTGGAGCAGTATGTCCACAAGGGTGATAAGCTCTATGTCGAAGGACGGCTGCGCTACAACACGTACGACGACAAGCTCGGCAAGCGCCATTATGTTACGGAAATTTTAGTAGACAACATGGAATTGCTCACTCCTAAGCCGGCTCAGGCGAAGTGAGCTTTCATTGTTTGAAAGAATTCGCAAAAGATATTATTCTTTAAAATTGGACTTATCCGTTTTTAGTCACCTCAGTGATCTGGCAACGATTAATCCCATCACTCCGGGAGTGTTGACGGCTATCGTCTTGACGGCCGTCCTTCTTTTGGTGTCGGGTTTTGCCAGTGGCTCAGAGATAGCATTCTTCAGTCTCTCTCCGCAGGATCTCGACGATCTCGATCCGGAGAAGAATCCGCGTGACGCTGCTATCAGTATGCTGCGCGAAGACTCGGAGCGCACGCTCGCTACCATCCTTATTACGAACAATCTCGTCAACGTGACGATCATCATGCTCTGCAACTATATCTTTGGCTCGCTGATCGTGTTCAAAGTGAGGTGGTTAGAGTTCTTAGTCATCACCGTCCTGTTGACGTTCCTCCTCCTTCTCTTTGGTGAGATCATGCCGAAGGTCTACAGTCGCTCGGTGCCGTTGAAGTTCTGTCGGTTTGCAGTGAACGGCATCCTCTTTCTGCGTAAGCTCTTCTGGCCTTTGGAGACACTGCTGATCAAGAGTGGCGTCATCGCAGAGAAAGCGGTGCCTAAAGAGAACCATCAGCTCAGTGTCGATGACCTTGAGCAGGCATTGGAACTGACGGATAAAGAGGATATCAAGGATGAGCAGAGCATGCTTCAGGGCATCATCCGCTTCGGCGACGAGACGGCGAAAGAGATCATGACGCCACGTCAGGATATCGGCGACATCGATATCCGCTCCACTTACCCCGAGGTGCTCCACTTCATTGTAGACAACAACTACAGCCGTATCCCGGTCTATCAGGATAATGAGGACAATATCCGTGGTGTGTTGTATATCAAGGACTTGCTCCCTTATCTCGGCAAGCCCGACAACTTCCGTTGGCAGAGCTTGATCCGTCCGCCATATTTCGTTCCGGAGACGAAGAAGATCGACGACCTGCTGCGTGAGTTTCAGGAGAACAAGGTGCATATCGCGATTGTCGTCGACGAGTTCGGTGGCACGAGCGGTCTCGTGACGCTTGAGGATATCCTTGAGGAGATCGTCGGTGAGATCAACGATGAGTACGACGAGGAGGAGAAGAACTATACTCGCATCAACGCCAATACTTATATCTTTGAGGGTAAGACGCTGCTGAGCGACTTCTGCAAGATTCTCGGGATCGACGACGATGAGTTTGATGATGTAGAGGGTGATGCTGATTCGCTTGCCGGCCTGCTGTTAGAGCTGAAAGGCGACTTCCTCAGTCTTCATGAGAAGATCTCGTACAAACAGTATACTTTCGAGGTGATGGCCGTCGAGGAGCGCCGTATCAGTCGCGTGAAGGTTATCATCAATAAACCGAAGAAGAGCGATGCCGCTGATAAGAAAGCAGAGGATTGATGAGAGCACGTGGCTTGCGGTGTGGGAGATGTCCGAATCGTTGGAGCAGCTGCCCGTCTCTTCGCATGTCGACCTCAGCGCCTTCCCTTCGCTCCGCCGGAAGCGGGAGAAGCTCACAGAGTATCTCTTATTGAAGGAGTTGACGGGGGATGAGTCGCTTGTCATCCGCCACAATGAGGATGGGGCCCCGTTCCTTGATGGCTATTTTATCAGTATCTCGCATACTGAGGGCTGGGCAGCGATGATGCTGTCGAAGAGCCATCGGGTGGGGGTGGATATTGAATATGTGTCCGATCGTGTCAACCGTGTGGCTTCCCGTTTTATCCGTGAGGATGAGCAGCAGGCGACGCTCGCGGAGCGGCTGATCAACTGGTGTGCGAAGGAAGCCGTCTATAAGTTTTTCACAGAGCAGCATCTCGAGTTTCATGAGATGCGCTTGCAGCTTTATTCACAAGAAGATAAGGGAGTGGTCGTAGTAGATAATATGCGTCAGCAGACTCAGGTAGAGGTCCGTTATGAAGTCAACAACGATTTTGTGTTGGCATATTTGAGGGAATAACCTTATTTTATGTTTATTTTTACACATTCTTAATAAAATGTGCATAAAATAAATACTTTAAATACAATTCTTTGCATTTTTTTAGTCTATTGTTTGGTACTGTCGATTATTTTCCTTACTTTTGCGGAATGAAAGGATGGGGAAGCCCATCTTTATCTCAAGATTGTTGTCAATCAATAAGTAGTTAGAAATTTGTTTAGGAAGGTATATTATATAATCCTGTTGCTGTTGGTCGTATGCTCTTCATGCGAGTTTAAACTTAAGGCAAACGATGATGAGGATGATCCATCTAACATAAAGGTGGAGCGTTATGATCGTTTGGAGAGTCGCTATGTCATTACCGGTGACTTCTCAGCGCTTCAGCAGATGAACACTGAGTACCCCATTGAGACGCGTACCTTGGTGGAGAAGATGCTGCGTATCGGGGATGTCAGTGATCATGATATCAGCGAGCGCTTCCTCCGTTTCTATCAGGACTCTACGCTGCAGACCCTTGTCAACGATGTGGAGCTGGAGTACGCTAACATGGATGATATCAACCAGGGCCTTCGCAATGCGTTTGAGAATCTCAGAGAATGGATTCCCAATATCCCGTTGCCCCGTGTCTATACACAGATTGGCGCCCTTGATCAGAGTATCGTCGTGGGTGACCAGACGATAGGCATCTCGCTTGACAAATATATGGGTGCCAAATATCCGATCTATAAAGAATTCAACTACAGCAGTGAGCAGTTGGAGACCATGAACCGCTCCTATATCGTTCCAGATTGTATCAGTTTCTATTTGACAAGTCTCTATCCTTTGAAGAACTATGATACGAGGACGCAATTGGAGCGTGACCTGCACATGGGGAAAGTGATGTGGGTGACCAACAAAGCTTTAGGATCAGAGATTTTTGACACCGATTATATCCGGATGATCAATCGCTATATGAAGAAGCATCCTAACGTCACCATCGCACAGTTGTTGGAGAGTGACGACTATCGGCAGTTCCAATAATAATTATCTCAACGATAATTATTCCAATAATAATTATCCCAACAACGTATATTTAACGATAGCCACTAATTCTACAATCAGCACGTAGAAGCAGAGGATGATTTTCAGATGTCGTCCTCCTCTCAGTGCGCAAACTACTGTATCTTTGTAGTTGTGGAGCAATCCTGAGAACAGTCCATAAAAGAGGGACGCAGAAAACAGCATGAAAGCTATGACCGGGATGAAGCTCTCCGAAGCACTGCTCGGATAGACCACTCCCGTGATGCTTAGCAGTATGGCATGACGGGGAAAGACGAGCAAGGCCATGATGATGAGCTCAAAGACCACAATCTCTATCGCAGGCCACAGTCCGCGTCTCTGAAGGTTATTGAGGTGAGCATGAGGCTGAAACAGTTGTTTCAGTGTATGTCCCAGTCCACTTTTTTGGCATGCTCCGATAGCGACGTCAAACAATATAATCCATATCAGCAAGGGCTTGGCGAGGTTGGCCACGAAGGTGCCGAAGAACCAGCGGATGCCGCTCTCACTCAGTAATGGACGGATAGAGGAGGAGGGCATGGCTGCAGACCACAGCCATGAACCGAGTATGAAGACGATGTAGGCGATAAGAATGCTTATTACCGCCGTGCTAAGCCAGTTCCTTCTAAACATCTTTTTGTTTTCTCATCTTTCTATTCTTCGTCCGGATGCAGGTTGTCGAGATCGAGGATGCGCAGCTGCAAGGCCCTCACCACGAGGCGTGTAGCGTTGATGCCCACTCCTGAGTTGTCCTCGGGGAAGAGCTTCTTCACAAGTTCGTTCTGCCGCTTCTCCAAGCTCTTGACACCGAAGGGCATGCCACGGAGTTGTGTGATCTGTTCCTTCGTGTAGCCGAGGGCGAGATGGCGGAGGAAGCGCTCATCATATTCGTCGATGTCGTAAGAGATGAGAGCCTCCTGACGCATGATCTCATTGTTGACACTTTTCTTGAACCGCTCCACGATCTTTTCGAGGATAGGCTCATTGAAGACGAGCTTCTTACCGCCCATCACAGCTTCGACATCATTGCGCGTCAGCAGTTCCCCGGTCTTGAGGATGATACCGTCGCAGCCTGCGTCGAGCACATCGACCCACAGCTTCTCATTCAGGATCTCACCCGTGAAGATAAGCACCTTCACCTTCGGATAGCTCTGCTTCGTATGGCGGCAGATCTCCACACCGACAGTCGTCGAGCCGCCGAGGCCGAGGTCGAGCAGCACGAGGTCGGGCTGCTGCTGCCGCATCAGTTTCCAGTAGGAGGTCTCATCGGGTGCCGTACCGAGGACATGTGCCTCAGGAATGTCGTTGGCAATGATTCCTTCCGTGCCTTTGAGCTCGAGGGGCACATCCTCTACAATGATGATATTGAAGTCTTTCATATTGCGTTTTATTTATTTCTATTATTGATAAAAATTTTCGGTATAAGTATTTTTACAATCGTGTTGCCGTCTTCATCTCTCCTTGCCTCAATGCCACATGCCCGGAGGTTCGTGGCTTCTCCCATCTCTCTCACGATCTGCCGGCAGAGCAGCAGGTTGAGGTCGATGCTATAGGGTGTGAAGAGGTTCGCTATCTGCGCATCGGTGAGACTCTTGTATGCCGACATCGTGACATTGATACTGACATAGTCTTTCGACAACCGCCGGTCTTCAGAGCTCCTCGGCTCTTCGTTAATCTGTATGGGCTTGCCCCCATTGCATTTCTTCAGAATATCGAACAGATAATTGGCCGACTCTTTCCCCATCCTCTGTGGAACCACTTGGTGCAACGCCTGCTCAGCGAGGATAGCGTAGAGGTCGTGATAGTAATTGATGACCTCACTCAGTTCCTCGATATTTGTCTTGTCAGAGTCCACCATCTGTTTGATGCGCGAGGGATAGAACATCGTCTCGTGCTTCAGGGTGGATAAGCAGTTGTCGAGCACACTGTTGGAGACGTGCAGCCTGCCCGATTCCATCTCGATGCGCTGGCACTCATCGTTGGCGAGCTCGGCTTCGGTGTCCATCTCTTCACTGTGTGCGATATTCTGTCTTAATGCCGACTCAATCTTCTCCACGACATTCTGCAGTTTCTTCTTTTGCTCCGTGGTGAGGTTGAAGCGGTTGAAGTCGGCAAGTTCCTGGATACTGCGGAGCTTCTTTTCATCCGACGCGTCGGAGAGCAGGATGTCGTTCATTTGATTAATACGATCGACGCAGAACTTATAGTTCAGTTTGTGCCTGTAGTAGAGGAAGTACCACGCGGGGAAGATGACTAAGAGCAGGATGATCAGTAAGATGACGGATACCGCCTTGTTGGTCTTGCTCCGCTGCATATACTGGATGTAAGAGGGTAGGGAGCTGTCGGCACTTGACTGGCGGAAGAGTTTGGTATAGAGGTCATTGTTCTCCTCATACACGTCCCATTTATGGAGTGCGAGGGCTGCTACAGCTGCCTCATTGCTCACATCGAGCAGCACCGCTGTGTCTGAAGGCTGGATATATTTGCGGCAGCTGTCGGCATAGCGCAGCGTGTGGTGGAAGTTGCCCAAGATATTCGAGAGATAGGCGGAGTCGGCAAACATCGCAGCCTTGCTCTCTTTCTGTGTTGGCGCTGCTATGCGGTCGTTGGCTTTCTTCGTTCCTCCGAATGAGGCACAGGACAACGACATCATGAGGGCGACAATGATCATCCGCAGCTTACCTAAGGGCAGATGGAAGAAGATGCGCGTGCCTTTGCCTACCGTGCTCTCTGCATCGATGAGACAGTTGCTGAAGAGAGAGCTGATCTTCCTATATTTTTCAATGATTCCCTTGCAGTTCTTCAGTCCGAAGCCGTGTCCGCCGGTGTAGGTGCGGTCGAAGATATGGCTCTTGGTCTCCTCATCCATGCCTTTACCGGTATCCGTGATGGAAATCTCGATATACGCCATCTTGTCTCCTTCCTTCTGAGGCAAGGGCTTGGCCTCAATCGTCACGCTGCCGCCCCGCGGTGTGAACTTCCGCGCGTTGTCCGCAATGGTGTTGACCATGAAGAGCGTCAGCGTGCTGTCGGCTTTCACCACGGCGTCGGTCGGCTTCACAACGAGCCGGATGCCATTGAGCGAGAAGCTCATGGCACTGTGACTGACGATGTCGAAAATCTTCTGCAGGGGGAAGTTCTCAATTCTCAGACTCAGTTCGCCTTGCCGCATCTGAATCCATTTCGTAAGGATATTGTTATACTGATTGATGCTGTCGGTGAGCTCCTCGACATACTGCAATCGCTCACTGTTGATCTGCTGCTGCCTTGGAGTCTCTGTTCCTTCAGTATCTTTGGATTGCTTCATTCGTTTGATCTCATTCACCATACGGTCGATGAGTGGGAGGATACTGCAGACGAGCTGCACCTTGGCACGCTGCTCGAGGTTCCGTTGCTTATTCTGTTGGAGATGGAGCCGGGCTACATCCGTTGCCTCCTGGATTACGTCGAAATGCTCGCGTTTCTGTTTGATGGTCTCCTCATTGTGCTTCTGCCACTCGCTGAGTGGAGCCAACAGGCGGGAGATGGAGAAGGCGTCGTCACTCTTGCGGCGCATCTGTGCAAAGACGATGAGGAGCACGGTGACGATGATGATCATCAAGATCACGATGGCGATGAGCAGGTTCAGTCCATGGATGGAGAACTTAAGCTCTGTGGCGCGTGCCTCAAGCTGTCGGTCCTGGCGTGTCTGTTCCTGGAGATCGAGGTAGATATTACGGTTATAGTCGCTGTTCTGCTTGTCGTTGGCTGCTGAATAGACGAGGCAGAGGTCTTCGCGGATGGAGGCGATGAGGTCGGGAGCCTGCTCCACTTTCTTGTTGTCTTCGAGGGCGTGGTTCAGACAGATAAGTGCCGAGCGGTTGTCGCCGATACGCCAGTAGCACTCTCCGAGCGTGCGCCAGCCTCCGGCCGTCTGATACACGTTGCCGTAAGCCTTGAAGAGGTTGAGCGCACGCTGAGCGAGGTTGCCGGCAATGAGTGAGTCGGGCATCATGTCGGTGTTCACGGCAACGATCGTAGGGAAGTTGTCAGAGATGATCTCCTTGCGTGTGGCAGGATCCTGCAAGTGCTCGGAGATAGCCTGAAGGCTCTGCGCCTCCCAGTAAGGATAATGATACTTAGAGGAGATGAAGAAACATTGCGCGAGATAGCTCATCTCTGTCTGTGCCAACTTGCGTTTGTCTTTTCCCATGATGATACCACCGGCACCGATGTTGTACCAATAGTTGAGCAGCTGTGCCGTGTCGCGCTGGATGGTGCCGTAGGGGTCGATAGCCATCATCTGATCACTGGATTGTTGCTGCAGGCCCGTGTAATAATAATAGATCGAAGCATTGATGTGAAACTCTGACAAGGCATAGGCATATCTGCGCTGCTCATGCTCATTGAGCGTGAAATCCTCGTCTTTGATTCGTGCGAGCCGCTTCTTGGCCTGCGCATTGAAGACATAGAAGTCTTTGTTGCGCGACTGTTTCTGACAGAGTTTCATCTGCTGTACATCGGAGATAAGCAGCTCTATCTGATTATTCGTGAGACTTTGGACGGAGTCGAGATATTTCTTCGCCTTGTCATAGTTCATCCTCGTGATCTCCACGAACGCGAGGTTATTGAGCGCCTCCGCCTGTCCTGCGGGATAATTCTTGGAGAGGGTCAGCGCACTGTCGGCATAGATACGCGTAGAATCGAGGTTGCGATAGTGAAAATCGTACGACTTCTCATTGAGACGATCCACAACGGGGTCTTCACTCTTCGAACAACTAACGAAGAATGAAAGCGTTAAGAGAAGGCTTAATATGGTTGCGTAGCGTCTCATATAAAGATATTACCACTTCAGATACCCGTGCTTGTCCTTATACCACAGTTGCACGGCGTTGATGATATTCTGCCACACCACGTAGGCGCAGGGGGCGATGACACACACGGGATTGAGAAAATGGAGCATGAGCCAGATTCCTACGACATTGTTCTTCTGACCGAGCGCCTGACCTCCGTCGATACGAGCCTCATAACCCCAGATGCCGCCTACCGCCTTGCCGATGGTGAAGAGGATGATACACACTACGAGCGGGAGGAAGAGCATGAGCGCCAGCACCGTGCCTGAGAGAGGAGAGTGGAGCATCGTCTGCATAGACAGTCCCATGATGATGCTCAGGTTGAAGGACCACAGATAGAAAGGTGCATTGGGCAAACGCTTGACGAAGGCCGTGACCTTCGGAAGGAAACGCTGGGTCAGCAGACCGAGGATCAGTGGGAGGATGAGAACCTTCACCACGCGGTCGAGCACCAAGAGAAAGGCAGTCATGAACGTGACATTCGCTGCGCGCTCCACCATTGGGAAGAAGAGCGGGATAATGACGACGGTGAAGCAGTTGGCAATGATCATATAGACCGTCATCGTGGCGATGCTTCCTCCGAGCTTCTCCGTGACCACGGCAGCAGCGGCGGCTGTAGGACAGATGACGATGATGAAGATGCCCTCCCATACGATCTTCGCATCGGGTGAGGTGAGGTGCATGATGATGAGCACGACAAGCGCTGAGAGCGATGTGCGCACGATCTGCAGGGCGAAGTGCCAGGTTCGCGGCTTGAAGTTGTGCATGTCGATCTTGCAGAACGTCATGTAGAGCATGATGAAGATGACGACCGGCAGCAGCTCCACGAGCTTGGGCCCGGCAAAGGTGCCGATGGGTTTGAGAAATGGTATCTCGGAGAACAGCAGATAGATGATGCTGCCCACGGCAAGGGCCACGAGCAACGTCCACTGTTTCAAGAATGCAAGCAATTTCATAGTTCAGAAATCTAATATTTAGAAAAATATTATTCAGAAATATTTCTACTTTGCAAAGTTAATAAAAAATCGCGGTTTCTCAATAACATTTTCTACCTTTGCATTTAATTAATGAACACGAACAATGGACAAACAAGAATATATTGAGATAAAAGGAGCACGGGTCAATAACCTCAAGAACATCAGCTTGAAGCTGCCCCGTGACAAGTTTATTGTGATGACGGGTGTGTCCGGCTCAGGTAAGTCGAGTCTTGCTTTCGATACCCTCTATGCCGAAGGCCAGCGCCGCTATGTCGAGAGCCTCTCGTCGTATGCCCGTCAGTTCCTCGGCCGTATGAAGAAGCCGGAATGTGACTACATCAAAGGCTTGCCGCCAGCTATCGCCATTGAGCAGAAGGTGGCTGCACGCAACCCACGCTCTACGCTCGGCACCTCTACGGAGATTTACGAGTATCTGCGACTGCTCTATGCCCGTATCGGCCGTACCTATTCGCCTGTCAGCGGTCAGGAGGTGACGAAAGACACGCCACAGGATGTGGTTGACAAGGTCCTCTCCCTTGCTGAGGGCACGAAGGTGATGATCGTTGCTCCCGTGTCGCCTGCCGAGGGCCGCACGCTTCAGCAGCAGCTTGAGACTTATCTGCGTGAGGGCTACACGCGTATCCTTGTGAACAACGAGGTCGTGCGACTTGAGAATCTCTTGGAGGATGATGCTGCAAAGGATTCGGACAATACAATATATCTTATCATTGACCGCCTGAGTGTTTCCAAGGAGAAAGATGTCGTCTCGCGTATCACCGACTCTGTGGAGACGGCGATGTATGAAGGTCATGGTGCCTGTCGCATCGTGATGGTGCCTTCCAACGTCAGTTTCGATTTCTCCTCCCGTTTCGAGGCCGATGGCATCACGTTTGAGGAGCCCAACGACAATATGTTCTCGTTCAACTCTCCCGCCGGTGCCTGTCCAACGTGTGAAGGCTTCGGGAGTGTCATCGGCATCGATGAGCGTCTCGTCATCCCCAACAGCTCTTTGTCAGTCTACGACGGCTGCGTGCAGTGCTGGCATGGCGAGAAGATGAAAGAGTGGCAGGAGGCTTTCTGCCGCAAAGCAAAGGAGTTCGACTTCCCGATATTTACGCCATACTATGAC
This sequence comes from uncultured Prevotellaceae bacterium, assembly GCA_902792635.1. GTDB lineage: Bacteria > Bacteroidota > Bacteroidia > Bacteroidales > Bacteroidaceae > Prevotella. The sequence goes on from CADBAG010000001.1 coordinate 88,204, forward strand.
CTCACGCGCAAGCAGAAGGATCAGTTGTGGCATGGGTTCCCCGGCGACAGAGATTCAAAAGGTCAGCTAAAACACAGTGCTGTCTGCATCGATGCATTCTTCGAGATGGTGAAGGAGAACCAATACAAGATCCAGTACCGTGTCATGATGAGCCGTTACCGTGGCAAGACGGTGTGCCCCGAGTGTCACGGCACACGACTGAGGAAAGAAGCTTCGTGGGTGAAGATCAACGACCGGTCCATCACCGACCTCGTGGAGATGCCGGTCGACAAGCTTAAGCAGTGGTTCGACAACCTCACGCTTACGGAGCACGAGGAGCTTGTCGCCCGCCGCTTGCTCACGGAGATACGCTCACGCCTCGGGTTCCTTGTCGAGGTGGGACTCGGTTATCTCACGCTTGGCCGCCGTGCCAGCACGCTCTCCGGTGGTGAGAGTCAGCGCGCACGTTTGACGACATCCTTAGGTTCCCCGCTCGTGGGCTCGCTCTATATCCTCGATGAGCCGAGCATCGGTCTGCACAGTCGCGATACCGACCGACTCATCCATGTACTTCGCGAGCTGCAGCAGGAAGGTAACACCGTGGTCGTAGTGGAGCATGACGAGGAGGTGATGCGCTCTGCCGACTGGCTCGTAGATATTGGGCCCGATGCCGGTCGCAATGGTGGTGAGATCGTGTGTGCTATGACGCCCCATCCTGATCCCGATACGAAGAAGACAGCCAAGCAGTTCTGGACCGATGCTGTGAAGGAGTTCCCTCGGAGCTATACCGTGAAGTATCTCGCGGGAGAGGAGCAGATCCCCGTGCCCCAGTCGCGTCGTCAGTGGAACCTCAGCATTCTGCTCAAAGGCTGCCGTATGAACAACCTCAAAGGTGTCGATGCCCGCTTCCCGCTCAACGTGCTCACGGCTGTCACCGGTGTCTCGGGCTCGGGCAAGTCGAGCCTTGTCAAGGGCATCCTCTATCCGGCTCTCAAGCGTCGTCTCAATGAGGTTGCTGACCAGCCGGGCGAATACTCGTCGATGGAAGGCGACTGGACGAAGGTGCGGCACGTGGAGTTTGTCGACCAGAATCCTATCGGCAAGAGTACGCGCTCCAATCCCGCTACTTATCTCAAGGCTTACGATGCTATCCGTCAGGTCTTTGCCAACCAGCCGCTCGCCAAGCAGATGGGTTTCACACCCCAGTATTTCTCGTTCAATGCCGATGGCGGACGATGCGAGGAGTGTAAAGGAGCGGGTGTCATCACCGTGGAGATGCAGTTCATGGCCGACCTCACGCTGACCTGTGAGGCTTGTCATGGCAAGCGTTTCAAGAAAGAGATCCTTGACGTGCAGTATCATGGCAAGAATATTGACGATGTGCTTAACATGACAGTCGACGAGGCCATCGAGTTCTTCTTCCAGTATGGAGAGAAGACAGTGGTGAGCCGTCTGCTGCCGTTGCAGAGTGTGGGCTTGGGTTATATCCAGCTTGGTCAGAACTCATCGACGCTCTCGGGCGGTGAGAACCAGCGTGTGAAGCTCGCTTATTTCATCGGTCAGGAGAAGCAGGACCCGACCTTGTTTATCTTTGATGAGCCTACGACGGGTCTGCATTTCCATGACATCGCCAAACTCCTCGATGCTTTCAATCAGCTCATTGAGCGTGGCCACTCGGTCATCGTCATTGAGCACAACCTTGAAGTGATCAAGAATGCCGACTGGGTCATTGACCTCGGTCCCGACGGTGGCAATGCCGGTGGCCGCATCGTGGCGGAGGGCACGCCCGAGGATATCGCCAAGAGCAAGGACAGCATCACAGGAAGATATCTGAAGGAGAAACTATAAGGTTTATACTTTTTTGTACTACACAATTGTAAGAATACGAAATGTTTTGACTAACTTTGTAGTAAAATAGACACATAAATGTTACATTTCGTATCTTTCGGCAGTGGGAGCAGCGGCAACTGCAGCTTGCTCTACACTGATACAGAGGCGCTCGTGATAGATGCGGGAGTGGGCGTGCGGACGCTCAAGAAGTATCTCAAGAGCTATGGTCTCTCCCTCTTCTCTGCCCTCGGAATTATCATCACCCATGACCACGCCGACCACGTCAGGTCGGTGGGGTGCTTGAGCCATGACTATAACCTTCCCGTCTATACCACCCTCGGCGTGCACGAAGGCATCGGTAAGAATTGGAGTGTGCGGAAGAAGATTGCTCCGGAGCTCAAGCGGGTTATCATGAAGGACACACCTTTCACGATAGGTAGCTTCTCTATCACTCCCTTCGGTGTGCCCCATGACAGCACCGATTGTGTAGGCTATGAGATCAAGTATGAGAACATCACCTTTGTTCTGATGACGGATATCGGACATCTCACCGATGACATGAAACAGTATATCGCGCATGCCAACTACCTCGTCATCGAAGCCGATTATGAGCAACAGATGCTTGAGGCTGGACCTTATCCCCAGCATCTGAAAGACCGTATCGCAGGGCCTTATGGTCACCAGAGCAATGCCGAGTGTGCTCAGGCGTTGGTGGAGTGTGCCACCCCGAACCTTCATCATGTCTGGCTCTGCCATCTCAGCGATGAGAATAATCACCCTGACCTTGCCGACAAACAGGTGAAGCAGATACTGCGTCAGCACGGCATCGTGGCGGGAGACGACCCCGGTGCCGACTTCAACCTCGACGTACTGAAACGGAAGACACCGAGCGAGATCTTTAACCTCGAATGATCGGAAGATTGAAAGATTGAAAGATTGAAAGATTGAAAGATTGAAATAATGAAATAATGAAGTGATGAAATAATGAAGTGAATGTCCTATAGTAGGGATCAAAATAATACCACGCTTTGGAACAGCCCGTTCCAAAGCGTGGTATTGTCTATTCCAAGGCGTGGTATTGTCTGTACCAAACTTTGGTATTGTCTGTACCAAATTGTGATACAGACAGAATACCACAAAAAAAGAAGAAAGAATACAGATTGTAGCCGTAAAGCTCTCTGTATTCTTTCTTCTTTATACTTTATTCTTTAGCGAAGCGTTTAGAACTCGCTGGTGAAGTGGAACTTGATGTGCTTGAAGTCTTGCTCTGCCATGCTCAGCACGTAGCTGGAGTCGGCAAGGAAGACGTCGCGGCCTTCAATGTCCTTCGCCATGTACTGGTACTTGCGCTTCTTGAAGATATCGAGCTCGGCTGCATCGTCGCTCTCTATCCAACAAGCCTTATAGAGATGGACGGGCTCCCAACGGCACTTGGCGCCATACTCGTGCTCCAGGCGGTACTGGATGACCTCAAACTGCAGCTGGCCCACGGTACCGATGATGCGGCGGTTGTTGAACTGGTTGACGAACATCTGCGCCACACCTTCGTTCATGAGCTGCTCGATACCTTTCTGGAACTGCTTCGACTTCATCGGGTCGTCGTTCTCGATATACTTGAACAACTCCGGAGAGAAGGAGGGCAGTCCGCGGAAATGGAGATGCTCACCCTCGGTCAGCGTGTCGCCGATCTTGAAGATGCCGTTGTCGGGCAGGCCGACGATGTCGCCCGGCCAAGCCTCGTCCACGGTGCTCTTGCGCTGTGCCATGAACTGGGTAGGGGAGGAGAAACGCACGGTTTTGTCGAGACGGACATGATAATAAGGCTGGTTACGGAGGAACTTACCGGAGCAGACCTTGCAGAAAGCGATACACGAACGGTGGTTCGGATCGATGTTGGCTGTGATCTTGAAGATGAAGCCTGTGAACTTCGGCTCGTCGGGCTTCACCATTCGCTCTTCGGCTTTCGTAGGCTGTGGGTAAGGTGCTATCTGTACGAAGCAGTCGAGAAGCTCCTGCACACCGAAGTTGTTGAGCGCTGAACCGAAGAACACGGGAGCGACCTCTGCCTTGCGGTAGTCCTCGACATTGAACTCGGGGTAGACACCGTCGACGAGCTCGAGGTCATCGCGCAGATGCTTGGCGAAGTCCTCACCGACGTGCTGCTCAAGGTCAGCCGACTGTACGTCGACCTCCACCTTCTGCGTCTTGCGCTGCTTGTCGGGAGTGAAGAGGTTGAGGTTGTGCTCAAAGATGTTGTACACACCCTTGAACTTCATGCCTTGTCCGATAGGCCAGGAGAGCGGGCGCACATGGATATGCAGCTCTTGCTCCAGTTCGTCGAGCAGGTCGAAGGGGTCGCGGCCCTCGCGGTCCATCTTGTTGATGAAGATGATGACGGGGGTGTTGCGCATGCGGCAGACCTCCATGAGCTTACGTGTCTGTGCCTCCACACCTTTAGCGGAGTCGACGACGATGATGGCGGAGTCGACAGCCGTGAGCGTACGGTAGGTGTCCTCGGCGAAGTCCTGGTGACCCGGGGTGTCGAGGATATTCACCTTATAAGGATCGCCGGTCTGTCCTTCCGGCAGGTAGTCGAACTCCATGACGGACGTAGAGACAGAGATACCACGTTGCTTCTCGATGTCCATCCAGTCGCTGGTCGCCGTCTTGCGAATCTTGTTGTTCTTCACGGCTCCTGCCACCTGGATTTGTCCACCGAAGAGAAGGAACTTCTCGGTCAGTGTCGTTTTACCGGCATCAGGGTGAGAGATGATGGCGAAAGTCCGCCTGCGTTCTATCTGTTTATTCATTATTATTAATTCTTTTCCATGTTTGCCATGCACTTCTTCAGACTGTCGAGCCAGTAAGGGATCTTGACGCCGAAGGTCTCTTTGATCTTCGTCTTGTCGAGCACGGAGTAAGCCGGACGGGTGACGGGAGAGGGGAACTCATTGCTGTGGCAGGGCTCGATGTCGCAGTTGTTGTTGCCAGCGATGAGCGCAATCATCTTCGTGAAGTCGTACCAGCTGCACACTCCCTCGTTACTGAAGTGGTAGATGCCTGTGTGGCCTTCATACTTGCGGTTCTCGATGATGTCGAAGATCGTATCGGCGAGGTCACCGGCATAGGTCGGGGTACCCGTTTGGTCAAAGACGACCTTGAGCTGTGGCTTTGTGGAAGTGAGGTTCAGCATCGTCTTGACGAAGTTGTGGCCGAACTCGGAGTAGAGCCATGCCGTGCGGAGAATGATATAGTTGCAGCCTGTGGTCTGGATCTTCTGCTCGCCATGGAGCTTCGTGAGACCGTAGACACCTGTCGGCGTGCCTTTCTGATCCTCGCGGCAAGGTGTGTTGTAAGGATCGCCGCCGAAGACGTAGTCGGTGCTGATGTGTACGAGCAGACCGTTGCGCTCTTTCATGACCTTGGCGAGGTTCTCCGGAGCCGTGGCGTTGAGGGTCTCCACGATGTCGCCGGCAGTCTCTGCCTTGTCCACATTGGTCCATGCAGCGCAGTTGATGATGCACTGGATGTCGTGCTCGTTGACATAGCTGCGGATCTTGTCGATGTCGGTGATGTCGAGTTTCTCATAGCCCTCACACACATCGGTGAAGAAATACTTGTCGTTCTTCGACTGTTTGCTTACAAGCTGTACTTCATTGCCAAGCTGACCGTTGGCACCCGTTACAAGAATGTTCATAATTATTGTGTTTTATTGATTACGTTGTGGGTTAGGGCGCCCACATTTTCTGCCTTCCGATAACGGAAGGATTGAGGATGGTGGGTGCCCCTACGGTAAAACCGTTGCCTAAAATCACCCCTCGTCTCCGAAGTCGAGGCCCTCGTCGCGGTTCTTGATATAATAGTCGGAGAGCATTCCGATGAAGGTTGTGATCTCATCCAAGGCATGTTCCGTCTCCGGTGAGATTTCCTTCTGCTTCATCTGCAGGAGCATCTTGCCGTAGAGCGCATTGAAACAGGTCTCTATCTCGCCCACTTCTGCGTTGCCCTTGCGTCGGAGTTCCACGATGAAGGGGAGCACCTTATAATATTCGGCATTGTAGAACGGGAAGCGGTTGGAGTCGAGCAGCTGCTGACTCAAGTCCGTGAGATCCTGGATGATGATGGCATTGATATTGAGATGTCCTTTCTCGCGCTTGCCCTCCTCGTTCATCATGCGGATGAGGTTGTCGAACCAGTCGAGTTCATCTTCTTTCTGTTCATCAGTGAGGTTGGTGAACTTACTGATATATTCGCGCTTGATGCGGCCGATGGAGCAACCGTAGGCGCGGATAAGATCCTCAATCTGCCACATATAAAGCAGATATTCGGCGATGGACGTCTTTCTGAGTTTCTGTGCTATGTACATATTTATGTTATTTGCTATTTCTGAAATTCCGGGAAGAGATAAATATTAAACAGGGTGCCAATGAGACTCACGATAGAAAAGAAGATGACAATACTGCCAATGACTCGGTTGATGATGATGACACCTGTCTGATCGAACTTGGTACGGATCTTGTCGATCATCCATGTCAGTCCATACCACCACAGCAAGGCACCACCCACCATGGAAGCGTAGCCCACACACATAAGCAATGGCTCTTTGGGGATGATGAAATTGAACTGTGCAAAGAGTGCGATGAAAAGGAGGATGATGAGTGGGTTGGAGAAAGTGATGAGGAAAGCGGTAACGCCATTGTGGATGAGCGTACCTTTCTCTTTCTGTCCACCTTCATGTGCGTTCTTCAGTGGATTGCTGAAGAAACTGATGAGTCCGAAGACTAACAGCATCACGCCACCGGCGAGCTGGAGATAAAATTTGTAGACGGGGTTGTTGATAAAGTTGACAACTAACGACATACCGAAGCCCGATATCAAGGCGTAGATCAGGTCGCTGATCGATGCGCCGACGCCTGTAGCAAAGCCGTACCAACGGCCTTTCTTCTGCGTGCGCTGAACACAAAGGATGCCCACGGGACCCATAGGAGCTGATGCAGCAATACCAATGATGATGCCTTTGATAATCAGCTCTAAGATGTCAATATGTATTGGAAATGACATGATGAATACTCTTCAAAGAATTGTCAGCGGAAGCATTGTCCGCTAAATCTTTGCAAAGTTACGCAATTTATTCCACTATAGTGCAACTTTTCCCGAAAAAGAGGCCTACCCAAGCCCTCCCTAAAGGGAGGGATGTTGATTACTGGGATAAACATCAAACGGAGGTTAACTCGATAAACAGACATACTAACATCCTTCCCTTTAGGGAAGGCTTGGTTAGGCCTCTCTTTTATTCCGCCGAGTAGTCTGCTACCATCTTCCGATAGACGCTGTAGAGGCGAAGGCGGGAGATGTAACCGACGAGGTGGTTGTTGATGTCGACAACGGGAAGTGCCTCGGCGTTGGTCTTATCAAACTTCTTCATCACCTTCTCCATCGGCTCGTTGTTGTAGAGAAAAGCGGGGACCGGCGTCATGAGTTGGGCTGCCGTGTATTTCTGATAGAGCTCGGTGCGGAAGACGATGTGGCGGATCTTCAACAGGTCGATCTCGCCAAGAAGATGGCGGTCATCGTCGACGACAGGGAGATAGTTGAAGTCGCTGTTTGACAACACGTTGACAAGCTTACCCAGTCGTAGTCCGGGCTTTACGGTGGTGACATTCTTCTCGATGACCGAGTCCATGTTCATCAGCGTGAGGATACTCTTGTCAGTATGGTGCGTGAGGAGCTTGCCTTCACGCGCCAATCGCATGGCGTAGATGCTGTGAGGCTCGAAGATACTGATGACCATCACGCTGACCACGGCTACGATAAGCAGTGGCACGAAGAGCTGGTAGCCTCCCGTTATCTCAGCGATTAGGAAGATGCCTGTCAGCGGGGCGTGCATGACACCTGCCATGACGCCAGCCATGCCTAAGAGCACGAAGTTTTTCTCAGGGAGATAGACACCGATCATCTCCATATTCCACAGACGGGCGAAGAAGAAGCCGGCGAATCCGCCCACGAACAGGGAGGGTGCAAAGGTACCACCGCAACCTCCGGCTCCGTTGGTCGATGCCGTGGCAACGATTTTTGTCAGGATGACGAGACCGATATAGACGATGAGCAGTTCTGAATGACCATAGAACACGGAGCCGTTCATGATCTGATCCCAGTCGGTGGGTGTCTTGCCGCCGAGCAGGATCGCGAGTCCGTTCCAGCCCTCACCGTATAGAGACGGGAAGAAGAAGATGAGCACGCTCAGGAGGATACCTCCAGTGAAGAGTTTCTCGTAAGGATGCTTCCGCATCTTGGCATAGCGCCCTTCGCACCAGGTCATACCCCGCATGAAATAGAGGCTGACGAAGCCGCAGAAGACGCCTAAGAGGATGGTCCCCGGCACGCGCTCCACATTCCAAGCACTGTCGAGCTGGAACGTGAACATCGTTGAGGTGCCAGCGAGCATATAGCTCACAACATCGGCTGTGATGGTAGCGATAAGGATCGGTACGATAGATGCCATGTTCATGTCGATCATCAGTACCTCAAGGGTGAAGACCAGTCCGGCTATCGGCGCTTTGTAGATGCCAGCGATAGCTGCTGCGGCACCACAGCCGACGAGCACCATGAGCTGCCGGTTGTTCATGCGGAAGATGCGCCCGAGATTGGAGCCGATGGCGGAGCCCGTGAGCACGATAGGAGCCTCGGCACCCACTGATCCACCAAAGCCGATGGTTATTGCCGAAGCGACGATGGAGGTCCAGCAGTTGTGAGGTTTGAGTCTCGACTGCTTGGTGGAGATAGCGTAGAGCACGCGTGTGATACCGTGGGAGATATTGTCGCGGACCACATATTTAATAAAGAGCATCGTCAGCCAAATACCGATGACTGGGAAGACAAGGTAGAGCCAGTTGGCTCTGTCCGTCACAAAACCATTCGTCAGCAGGTTCTGTATCAGGGCGATAAGCTTATGAAGAATAAATGCTGCAAGGGAGGCAAAGATACCGATGGCGAACGCCAACAGCGATGTCATCTGCCGGTCGGTGAGATTGTGCTCCCTCCACGCTATGACCTTATCGAGCACCATTATCTCTTTATTTTCTAATGATTGTCACTTCCCCGTCTGGTTTGAGCTTGATGATAGAGCTTGGGGTATGGGGTTTGTGCTCCTGACGGCGTGAGAAGCAGACGTAGTCGACACTGTCGAGTAGTTCCTGGCTGATGTCGGAATAGTTTTGAGCTGCGGGCTGACCACTGATGTTGGCACTCGTCGAGACGAGGGCTTTCTGGAAACGGTAGCACAACTCGTGAGAGAAAGGCTCTTTGGTGATACGCAGGGCGATAGATCCGTCTTCAGCAATGAGGTTAGGAGCGAGGTTCACGGCGCCATCGAGGATAACGGTGGTCGGTTTGATGGCAGCATCGAGCAGATCCCAGGCCACGGCGGGCACGTTGCGCACATAGCGCTGCAGACGGGCGTCACTGTCGACAAGACAGATGAGGGCCTTGGTGTCGTCACGATGTTTGATCTTATACACTTTAGCTACAGCCTCGGGGTTTGTAGCATCGCAACCGATTCCCCATACGGTATCGGTAGGGTAGAGGATGACGCCGCCTTCTTTCAGAACCTTCACGGCGTTTTTGATGTCTTCTTCTTGTGTCATATTAATTTGTACATTATAATGCAAAGATACATAATCTTTAGAGGTTAAACAAAAATACTTTCATTTTTTGCAAAAAAAAATGTTCGGATACTTAGCTTTTCTCTTTTTAATTATTACCTTTGCAGTGATAAGTAGGTTCTAAGATTAGGACTTAACGAAGACATTAATATTAACAGACTAAAAACATATCATTATGGAAGAACCCGTATTGAAGCCGTACGTCATCGGTCTTGACCTCGGCGGCACAAATTCAGTGTTTGGTATTGTCGACGCTCGTGGAGACATCAAGGCGACAACAGCTATAAAGACTCAGGGCTACGACAAGGTGGACGATTATGTGAATGCCTGCGTGGACGCCTTGCAGGTGATCATCGAACAGGTCGGTGGCATTGACAAGATCAAGTCGATGGGTATCGGTGCGCCTAACGGCAACTATTACACGGGCACCATCGAGTTTGCTCCGAACCTTGCCTGGGCTCACGATTGCATCGTGCCTTTAGCAAGCATGTTCTCTGAGAAGCTTGGTGTGCCAGTGGCTCTGACCAATGATGCTAATGCAGCAGCCTTAGGTGAGATGACTTATGGTGCTGCTCGTGGCATGAAGAACTTCATCGAGATCACGCTCGGTACGGGTGTCGGCTCTGGTATTGTCATCAATGGTCAGCTTGTCTATGGCTGCGATGGCTTCGCCGGTGAGTTAGGTCACGTGACGATGGTTCGCGGTGAGAACGGTCGTGTGTGTGGCTGTGGCCGTAAGGGCTGCCTCGAGGCTTACTGCTCTGCTACGGGTGTGGCTCGTACTGCTCGTGAGATGTTAGAGAAGACCAAGCGTCCGTCGCTGCTCCGTGAGCTCGAGCCGGAGAAGATCACGTCGCTCGACGTCAGTATCGCTGCCGGCAAGGGCGATGAGATGGCAAAGGAAATCTACGACTTCACGGGCCACATGCTCGGTGAGGCTTGCGCTGACTTCGCTGCATTCTCTTCTCCTGAGGCTTTCATCTTCTTCGGTGGCATGACAAAGGCCGGTGACCTGCTGATGAAACCGCTGAAAGAGGCTTACGATGAGCATGTGCTGAAGATCTTCAAAGGTAAGGCTAAGTTCCTGCTCAGCAGCCTTGACGGTAGCTCGGCAGCTGTCCTCGGCGCTTCGGCAGTGGGATGGGATATGTAGAAGCCTACCCAAGCCCTCAGGCCTACCCAAGCCCTCCCTAAAGGGAGGGATGTTGATTACTTATAGAGCCGATGAAAGAGCCAAAAAAAACGTGAGGCTTGAGTTGGAATATAAAATTAGCCCCAGGCAACGTTTGTCGTTTGCCTGGGGCTAATTGTATTTGTAGTGATTTATAAGTTTATTTGTGTGGATTAGCAAGTTTATCAGTGCTCTTACTTGCTCTCTTGATTGCTCTTTTGGTAATCAACATCCCTCCCTTTAGGGAGGGCTTGGGTAGGCCTTAGCTCTTCCTCCTTCGTCACATACCTCTTCCAATATGCTATGATAAGCGTGGTGAGAGGCAGAGCGATGATCAGGCCAATGAACCCAAGGAGGGCACCCCACACAGAGAGGGCGAGGAGAAGGATAGCCGGGTTGAGGCCCATGGCCTTACCCATGATCTTCGGGGTCACGACCATATCCGTGATGACCTGCACGACGATGAAGAGTCCTACAGCCATACCGAAGATGAGCCAGAAGCTCTGACTCGTGTCTGCTGCTTTCAGCATAGCAAGAAAAGCCGTGGGGATCAGCGCAAAGGTATGCATGTAAGGGATGAGGTCAAGGATACCGATGAGGATACCCAAGCTGATGGCCATCGGGAAGTCCATGATTGTGAAACCGATGCAGAACATGATAGCCATACAGAGAGCCACGAGACCTTGACCGCGGATATAGTTGTTGAGCTCGCGCTCCACATCCTGTGCTAACTCATGCCAGAAAGGCCGGTTCTTCTTTGGGAAGATACGGATCCAGTTGGTCGTGAGATACTCGTAGTCGAGAAGGATGAAGAATGTATAGAGCAGGGTGATGAGTGAAGCTACGATACTGATGACGACGTTCGCCGTCTGGCCTAAGACACTGAAGACCTTCGGCATGGCAGTCTTCAAAGCATCAGCGAAGTCTTTGCTCTTGAAGAACTGCTCTATCTGATGCTGGTTCTCCGTTATCTTCTCAGAGAGCCAGGCTGAGAGGTCATTGGTGTGCGTGCTCGTGTGCATCCAGTTGGCAAGGATGTCGTAGAGTTTCTGGAACTGTTCTATCATCGGAGGAATGATGAGATAGATGATACCTCCGATGATAGCAATGACGAAGATGAGCGTGATGATGATCGAGAGTGCACGCACGTGGACGTGGAGCTTGTTCTCGATGAACTTCACGACAGGGAAGAGCAGATAAGCGAAGACCCATGCCACAAAGAAGGGGATGAGCACAGCGCTCAGATACTTGACAAGGAGGATAACGGCAATGACTAAGAGCACGATGCCGCTATATCGGATGAATTTATCAAATGTAATCTCTTTTTGTGGCATAAGCTATTGTGTTTTATTTCGTTGGTACTTCGAACTTGTCGCCGGTCTCCTTGACGAGCTTTTCTTTGAAAGATTCGGAGTAGCCAGGACGCTGCACGGTGGCACCGATACCTTCCGGTGTGCGCTCGAACTTACCGTCTTTCTCCGGCTTCACGATCATGTCGTTGTACTTCACGATGAGGTGGAAAGCGAGCTGCTGCCAACGGGCGAGCATCTGCTGAGCTTTCTCGTTGCTGTAATCGTTGAGATAACGGAGAGCTGCTGCTTTATCCGATTTATAGAGTTCAGTAGCCTTTGCCTCTACTGAAGCCTGATTAGCAAGATAACTGTTGTCGAGACTGTCGCGTACCTCCTTGAGACTCGGGAACATCAGCGAATAGCGCGGATAGACCATGTTGCTCACCCAGTTGCATACCCAGTATGCATTTTTCATGGAGAATGTCACGGCGTCAGCACCCGGTGTGTTGTAGCACTCCGGCTGCACGGTGTTGCCACAGTAGATCGGTGTGTAAGCCACCATGTTACCATCGTCGTTGCCGAACCACAGTACGCCACCGATCTCACGCGGCATCCATGAACGCATCTGTGAGACATAAGAGAAGCCTGTCTGTTGTGTGGAGGTTGGACGCTCGTTGAAATACTGCTTGCCATTGACCTTGAAGAACAATGGAGTGGGGCGATAAGGCATCTGCCAGATACCCCCACCGATATCCTTGCCATCGGCCACAGACATCACCGTGCCTTCGAAGTGGTCGCGCATATCAGCCTCGAGGTCTTTGACGCTCAGCTTCTTGTCGGGGATAATCCAGAGCGGCATGTCCTCAGCATTCTTGTCCTTGCCAAGAGCCCAGGGGAGCCAGCGGCTCATATCCTTATGATGATTGAAGAAGCTCCACACGCGCGCATCGCAGATACGGCGGCCGGAGAAGTCGGGGAAAGCATAGGTATTCTTCCACGAGAAATCCTTGTCGGAGCCTTTGTACCAGCCTTTCTCTTTGGCGAAGCTGACGACATTCTTACTGTGCAGCACCTCGGTTTTATACTGTGAAAATACGCCGATGCGGCTCTGGTTGGCATGACCACAGATCGCATTGTCAGGGATACGTACAGCGACCCATACCACTTTCTGCTTCTTGTCGCCACCGCAGCCCATCATCTCCATGATCCAAGCCTCGTTGGGGTCGCAGATGGTGAAGGTCTCACCCTCAGAGTTGTAGCCGTATTTCTCAGCGAGAGAGGTCATGACCTTGATGGCTTCGCGTGCAGTCTTGGAGCGCTGCAAAGCGATATAGATCAGTGAGCCGTAATCGATGATACCTGTGGTATCGACCATCTCTTCGCGGCCACCGTAGGTCGTCTCACCGATAGTCACCTGGAACTCATTGATGTTGCCGATGACATTGTAGGTCTGTGGTGCCTCGGGGATCTCACCGTGATACTTCTTTGTATCCCAGTCGATGATCTTACGCATCGTACCTTTAGGATGAGTACCTGCTGCATAGTGGGCCAAGCCGATGAACATACCATAGTCGTCGGCATTGTAGGTACACATTACGGAGCCGTCAACGGATGCTCCCTTGCCCACGATGAAGTTAGTGCAAGCGGAAGCGGCCGTCGCTACGATTAAGAAAAGTGCTGTCAGTATATGTTTCCTCATAATCTCATTATTACATTATTACAATATTATAATGTTTCAATATTTCATTATTTCAATCTTTCAATATTACCTCATCACCTGTGGCCTCATCCTCTCTGAGTCCGGCACATTGGGGTTGACAGGAATTCGTCCGTTAGGCGGTGTCATAGGCGTAGAAGGTGCATTGCTCTTCTTAGGATGTACTCGGATAAGTTGGATGTCGTGGATACTCATCAACTGGAGTGTCGTGGACGAACTGTTGGCATTGTTGTTCTTTGTCAGCAGGAAGAAACCGCGGATGCGCTTGATACCGAGGCTGTCGTTGTCCATGATCTGCAAGGTGGAAGGCATCGAAGAGGATAAGTGTGTCACTGTAGAGGCGACACTGTCGTTGCCTAATGTGGCAGAGAGCACTACGACGCCATCGCGCATGCCATCCTGGAAGATGAAATCTGATTTGAAGCTGAGTAACAGAATGTCTCCTTTGTGGAAGGTCGTATCCGTCTTGAGGTCGAAGGAATAGAGGTTGAACGGCTCATTGGGGATAAGAACAATCGACTTATCTCCATTCCATACATCGGCAGAGTCGCCCTGAGCCGTGACGCCACCTGTCGAGCCCGCACCCATCTTGTCAGCTTCCTCCTGCATACGGTCGGAGATATGCTGATACATGGTGTGGAGCTGGTCGGTGTGTCGCATGTAATAGACCATCGACGAGTCGAAGTCGCTTTGCGAGACATCATATTTCTTTAATACTGCAGCACGATAAGCCACTGCGTTCTGCGCATACCCTCCCTTAGCCTGCTGCGCCATGGCATCAGCAAGATGATAGTCGTAGAGGATCTCCTCCATCTCGCCGGAGGAGATGATGTGCTTGTTGTCATCGCAACTCACGGTAAGGAGCGCTACGACGAATGCAGCAATAAAGAAAAATAATGTCTTTCGCATGTTTTACTCTTTCTTCTGTTCTTCCTCAGAATGATCAGTCTTCTTCACTTTTCCTCGTGCGATGTTGACCGTCTCGCCGATAACTGCTAAGTCCTTCGAGCAGAAGAGCAACAGGCAGATGACGCCTGTCGTGATAGAAGCATCAGCGAAGTTGAACACCGGTGAGAAGAACGTGAAACTCTCTCCACCTACCAATGGCACCCATGTGGGCCATGTCGTATGGATGATCGGGAAATAGAACATATCCACGACTTTACCCATCAGGAAGCCGGCATAGCCTGAGCCGAACGGCACACTGTAGGAGACAGCGTATGGCGTAGAAGCCGTGAAGCACAACCCATAGAACAACGAGTCGATGATGTTGCCCGCTGCTCCGGCTAAGACCATGGAGAGGAACACGACATAGACCATGCGTCCTTTCTGCTTCACTACCTGATAGATGAACCAACCGATAGCTGCTACAGCCACGATACGCAAGACGCTGAGGAACAGCTTGTTGACAAAGGTCATGCCCCAAGCCATTCCGTTGTTTTCTATGAACGTGATATAGAACCAGTCGGTGACTCTTATCGACTCACCGAGGGTCATTGTTGTCTTGACGTGGAGCTTTATCACCTGATCGATGATGAGGATCAAGATGATGATCGCCCACGCCACCAGTCCTTTTCTCTTCACTTCTTTCGTGCGTTTTTGGTAGACACATTGAGTGTCGCGTGAGGTACCAGGCGCAACCGCTCCTTAGGGATGAGCTCTCCTGTGATGCGGTCGATGCCATAGGTCTTGTTCTTGATTCTTATGAGCGCAGCCTCGAGCGACTGAATGAACTTATACTCGCGCTGTGCTTTCTGAATGAGATTCTCACGCTCGATGACCTCCGTGCCTTCCTCCAAGATATGGTAGGTCGGCGCGGTGTCAGCATCAGTGTTGTTACCCTTGTTGCTCAACTCCTGCATGGCGTCGTTGTAGCTCTGCCTTGCAATCTTGAGCTTCTTATTGATAATCTCACGGAACTCTTCCAACTCTTCGTCAGAGTAACGCTTTACTTGCATGACTATTAAGAATGATAATTAATATGGTAATTAATCCTGAATAATTAGTCTTTCTCTACTTTGATGTTGAGTTTATACTCATCCATGTCCACTTCCGTGCCATCGTTGTCGGCAACGATGATGGAGTTGGCGAGCACCTGACTCTTGATGAGGTCGCCGAATGCTTCGATAGCAGCGTTGGTCTCCTCGTGAGGAGCCACGGTGAGCTTGATACGATCCGTGATCTCGAGCCCGCTCTCCTTACGGAGGTTCTGGATACGGTTGATGAGCTCACGGGCTGTACCTTCCTTCTTCAGTTCCGGTGTCAGCTCTACCTCAAGGGCCACAGTGAGGTTGCCCTCATTGCTCACGAGCCATCCGGGGATATCCTCAGAGATGATCTCAACGTCGGCAGCCTCCACGGTGACGGGCTGGCCCTCGACATCGAAGGAGATAGAGCCGTTCTTCTCAAGAGAAGAGATCTCATCCTGAGACAGACCGTTCATCTTAGCAGCCACACCCTTCATGAGCTTGCCGAACTTCTTACCCATGACGCGGAAGTTACACTTCACTTTCTTCACGAGGAAGCCACTGTCCTCCACGAAGGAGAGCTCCTTGACGTTGACTTCATTCTTGATAAGGTCAGCGACAGCCTCGATGTGATTCTTCTGCTCATCGTCGACGGCGGGGATCATGATCTTAGCCAACGGCTGACGCACCTTGATGTTCACCTTACGGCGCAGGGCGAGGACCATCGACGTGATTTGCTGAGCCACCTTCATGCGAGCCTCAAGGTCAGCGTCGATCTCACTCTCATCGACCTTCGGGAAGGTGTCGAGATGTACGCTCTCAAGCTTGCCGCCGAGGTCATGATAGAGCTCATCAGCGAAGAAAGGAGCGAACGGAGCAAGCACCTTGCTCACGGTCATGAGACAGGTGTAGAGCGTCTGATAAGCGCTGAGCTTGTCCTCACTCATCTCCTTACCCCAGAAACGCTTACGGTTCAGACGTACGTACCAGTTGCTGAGGTCATCGTTGACGAAAGCATCGATGAGACGTCCTGCACGCGTCGGATCATAGTTGTCAAGCTCTGTCTGCACACCCTTGACGAGCGTATTCAGGCAGGAGAGGATCCAGCGGTCAATCTCTGTACGCTTCTCCAAAGGCACCTGTGCCGTCTCGGGATCGAAGTTGTCCACATTAGCATAGAGTGCGAAGAAGCTATACGTATTATATAATGTGCCGAAGAACTTACGGCGGCACTCATCCACACCATTGGGATCAAACTTCAGGTTGTCCCACGGCTCCGAATTGGTGAGCATATAGAAGCGCACGGGGTCGGCACCGTACTTGTTGATCATCTCAAACGGGTCGGTGACGTTGCCTACGTGCTTACTCATCTTGTTACCCTTGGCATCGAGCACGAGACCGGAAGAGATCACGTTCTTGAAGGCCACGGAGCCGAAGACCATCGTAGCGATGGCATGGAGCGTGAAGAACCAGCCACGTGTCTGGTCCACACCCTCGTTGATGAAGTCGGCAGGGAAGAAGGCGGGAGGAACCGGTGTGCCTGTGTACGTGCTGTGTACGAGCTCATTGCGGTATTCAGCCTCACTCTTGCCTGTAGCCTTCAGGCCCTCGGGAGCAATCTCGCCCTCGAACGGGTAGTGGAGCTGAGCGTAAGGCATGGAACCTGAATCGAACCACACATCGATAAGGTCGCTCTCACGCTTCATCGGCTTGCCCTCGTCGCTGACGAGGATGATGCGGTCGATATAAGGACGGTGGAGGTCAATCTTATCATAGTTCTCCTCACTGAAGTCGTTTACTACAAAGCCCTTGTCCTTGAAGGGGTTGCTCTTCATGAATCCGGCTTTCACCGACTTCTCGATCTCGTTGTAGAGCTCCTCGATAGAGCCGATGCACTTCTCGTGACGGTTCTCATCGCGCCAGATAGGCAGCGGTGTGCCCCAGAAACGTGAACGGGAGAGATTCCAGTCGTTGAGGTTCTCGAGCCAGTTGCCGAAGCGGCCTGTGCCCGTGCTCTCCGGCTGCCAGTGGATGGTCTTGTTGAGAGCTACCATCTCCTGCTTCTTCGCCGTGTCGCGGATAAACCAGCTATCGAGAGGATAATAGAGAATAGGCTTGTCGGTACGCCAGGAGTGAGGATAGTTGTGCACCATCTTCTGAATCTTATAAGCTGTACCTTCCTGCTTCATCTCCATGCAGATGACGATGTTCAGATCCTCAGACTTCTCTGAAGCCTTGCGGTCCCATACGCCATCGGGGTTGAATTTCGGATCGTATGCGTTCTTTACGTAGTCGCCCTCGTGGTGCTTATATGCCTCCACGTCGACGCAGTGCTCGACAAAGTTATCATCGAGGTCGCTGAGCACATAATATTTACCCTGAAGGTCCACCATAGGACGCGTCTCACCCTGCTTGGAGATGAGGTAAAGGGCCGGAATCTTAGCGTCAGCTGCTACCTTGGCATCATCAGCACCGAAGGTCGGAGCGATATGCACGATACCGGTACCATCCTCTGTCGTCACATAGTCGCCGGGGATGACGCGGAAAGCCTCCTCAGCCATCTCCACGAACTTGTCGCGGCCATCCTTGCTTGTGAACACCTTCTCAGGATGCTGCTCGGCATAGTCGTTGACAAACTTATGGCTGTACTGGCTCACCTTCTCGCAAGACTTGACCCACGGCATGAGCTGCTGATAGTGCAGTCCTACGAGGTCAGCACCTTTCATGCGGTCGATGATCTTCCAGGCGCAGCCTTTCTTGTCCTTGTCGAAAGCAGGCAGTTCACCTTCCTTCACCTCCTGTGCGGG
Source organism: uncultured Prevotellaceae bacterium (assembly GCA_902792635.1). Classification (GTDB taxonomy): domain Bacteria; phylum Bacteroidota; class Bacteroidia; order Bacteroidales; family Bacteroidaceae; genus Prevotella. Next base: position 106,628 of record CADBAG010000001.1, read on the forward strand.
ATCGAGATAAGCCGACAGACGGCTCTCGGCGAGGATAGCGGTGATAGGCTCACCATCGTAAGGATTATATGTCTCCACCACCACATAGTCTATCTTCGGACCTACGCAGAGTGCTACGTTGGAAGGAAGGGTCCACGGTGTTGTCGTCCAGGCGAGGAACATGGGTTTGCCCCATTTGGTCCAAGCCTCACGTGGATCGGTGATGAGGAACTGAGCCGTGACCGTCGTATCCTTCACGTCGCGGTAGCAGCCCGGCTGGTTCAGCTCGTGCGAGCTCAGACCGGTACCGTCTGCAGGAGAGTACGGCTGGATAGTGTAGCCCTTATAGAGTAGTCCCTTGTTGTAGAGCTGCTTGAGGAGCCACCACAGTGTCTCAATATACTTGTTGTGGAAGGTCACATAAGGATGCTCGAGGTCGACGAAATAGCCCATCTTCTTCGTGAGCTCATCCCACTCCTTCGTGAAACGAAGCACATCCTCGTGGCAGTGACGGTTGTATTCTTCAACGGAAATCTTTGTGCCGATATCCTTCTTTGTGATATGCAGTTCCTTCTCCACATTGATCTCCACGGGCAGTCCGTGAGTATCCCAACCAGCCTTACGCTTCACCTGGAAGCCCTGCATGGTCTTGTAGCGGTTGAATGTATCTTTGATGGAACGGGCCAGCACATGGTGAATACCGGGGTGACCGTTGGCTGAAGGAGGACCTTCAAAGAAAATGAACTTAGGACAACCCTCACGTTCATCAATGCTCTTGTGGAAGATATCATTCTTCTCCCACTCTGCTAACACTTCATCGTTGGTCTTGGTAAGGTCAAGACGGTCGTGCTCGGCAAATCTCTTAGCCATAATATGTTTCTTTTTACCTTGTATTTTAATATTTAGGCGCAAAGTTAGCAAAAAAATAATAGATAATCATTATCTTTGCACGTAAAAACATTTAATCATGGAAATAAAGACAGCCGAATACACCATTTCCTCGCCCACAGTGACGATGTGCCCGAAAGACCATCGCCCGGAGTTTGCTTTTATCGGACGAAGCAATGTGGGAAAGTCGAGCCTTATCAATATGCTCTGCAACCATAAAGGCCTTGCCAAGACCTCTGCCGTGCCGGGCAAGACGTTGCTCATCAACCACTTCATCATCAACCGCGAGTGGTACCTCGTCGACCTTCCGGGCTATGGCTATGCCAAACGTTCAAAGACGGAGCGCGACAAGCTCGACCGCATGATCCGCTCGTATATCCTCCAGCGTGAGGAACTCGCCAATGTCTTTGTGCTCATCGACATCCGCCACGAGCAGCAGAAGCTCGACCGTGAGTTCGTCGACTGGCTCGGAGCAAGCAATATCCCGTTCTCCATCATCTTCACGAAGGCTGACAAGCTCAGCGTGGGTAAGGCTCGCGCCAATGCCAAGGCATGGATGGACGCGCTCCTCGACACGTGGGAGAGCCTCCCGCCTTATTTCATCACGTCAGCGGATAAGAAGACAGGCAAAGACGAAGTCCTCGATTATATCGGGAAGATTTTGAAAGATATTGAGGAATAACAACACATGACACCATATTTAGATATTCAGGGTTTAACAAAGAGTTTTGGCGCCCAGGTCCTTTTTGAAGACATCAGCTTCTCTGTGGCTGAGGGTCAGAAGGTGGGACTCATTGCCAAGAACGGCACGGGAAAGTCCACACTCTTGGAGATCATCGCAGGCAAGGAGGGCTACGACAGTGGCTCCATCATCTTCCACAACGACATACGAATCGGTTATCTTGAGCAGACTCCGAAGTTTGATCCGGAGGAGTCGGTGCTCGACGCTTGCTTCAATCACCATGGCGATCCTGAGCGTGTATTGAAAGCCAAGCAGATCCTCACACAGCTGCATATCGATGACCTTCAGCAGCCGATGAAAGAGCTCAGCGGTGGTCAGCAGAAGCGTGTTGCGTTGGCCAATGTGCTCATCACGGAGCCTGACTTCCTCATCCTCGACGAGCCGACGAACCATCTCGACCTCGAGATGATCGTGTGGTTGGAAAATTATCTGTCGCGCTCCACACTGACACTGCTCATGGTGACCCACGACCGATATTTCCTCGACCACGTGTGCAATGTCATCCTTGAGCTCGACGACGAGACGATCTATACCTACCGCGGCAACTACAGTTATTATCTTGAGAAACGGCAGGATAGAATCGACAACCGCCGGGCGGAGATCGCGCGTGCCAACAACCTCTACCGCAAGGAACTCGAGTGGATGCGCTCTACCCCTCAGGCGCGGAGCCATAAGGCACGGTACCGTGAGGAGGCGTTCTACGAACTGCAGAATAAAGCTCATCAGCGCATCGAGGAGCGGCAGATGCGGCTTAAGGCAAGCAATGTCTATATCGGTTCAAAGATCTTCGAGTGTCAGTATGTCTCGAAGAAGTTCACCGACTCGGAGGGCAACGATAAAATCATCCTCGATAACTTCTATTACAACTTCGCACGCTTCGAGAAGATGGGTATCGTAGGCAACAACGGTACGGGAAAGTCGACGTTCATCAAAATGCTCTTGGGGCTCGTGCCACCCGACAGTGGTAAGTTCGATATCGGTGAGACGGTAAAGTTCGGCTATTTCTCTCAGGACGGACTGAAGTTTGACGACCAGCAGAAAGTGATCGACATCATCACAGATATCGCCGATTATATCGACTTGGGCGGCGGACGGAAGATGACGGCCTCACAGTTCCTCAACTACTTCATGTTCACTCCTGAGCAGCAGCAGAACTATGTCTACAAGCTCAGTGGAGGAGAGCGCCGTAAGCTCTATCTCTGCACGGTGCTGATGAAGAATCCTAACTTCCTTGTGCTTGATGAGCCGACGAATGACCTCGACATCCAGACGCTGCAGGTCTTGGAGGAATATTTGCAGGACTTCCCCGGCTGCGTCATCGTGGTGAGCCACGACCGTTACTTCATGGATAAGGTTGTCGACCATCTGCTTGTCTTCCAGGGCAATGGCGTCATCAAGGATTTCCCCGGTAACTACACGCAGTACCGTGAGTGGAAAGCCCTGAAGTCGGAGAAGGATGAAGCCACGGTCAAGAAGGAGAAGGCGGAGAAGAAAGACTATCATCACGATACGCGCAAACGCATGTCATTCAAAGAGAAACGCGAGTTTGAACAGCTCACGAAAGACATCAAGGCCTTGGAAACGGAGCAGAAAGAGATTGAGACTGCCCTCTGCAGCGGCACGCTCTCTGTCGAAGACCTCACGGAGAAGAGCAAACGCCTGCCGGAGATTAAAGATGAGCTTGATGAGAAGGAGATGAGATGGTTGGAGCTCAGCGAGTTGGAATAAGCTATGCGACACGTTGGCTGACGGTTTGCATCCTGATGCTTCTGTCGCTTCAAGCCGGAGCAGTGAGCCGTAGCAAGCGGTCATTACTTTGGCGTATCCATACTTATGCTGCTACGCGCGATACCGTCAATGCACCGAAGCAGACGTTCGCCTATGCCCGGGCCACGATCCGTGTGGAGAAGCGGAACCCTATCCTGTGGGCTGTGCCTTCCGCCTATTTCATTGCACGGGGCAATAAACGGCAGTTCCTCACGGAGAGCTACAGTAAGCTCACTTTCCGCAACTATAATGATTTTGATGTCAAGTCGATCAACCGCATTACGAATATCCCTGGCTATCACCGTACTTTGCCGAGCTTCAACCGCTACATGACGCCCACGGTCTACAGTGAGACGCTCATCGGCAATACGATCCTTTCTCCTTTTCACCCCCTTAACTTCAGATTCTATAAATACAAGATCGGCGAGGTACGTGGTGACACCATTGAGCTCCGTTTCTATGGACGTCGTTCCAATACGCAGCTCGTCCGTGGCAATGCTTTAGTCGATAACCTCACGGGGCGAATCATCAGCTGTAATATCCGCAGCGAATACGACATGGTTCACTCGTGGGTCAACATGGAGATGGGAGAGCGGGGAGCAGAATCGCTCTTCCCGAAGAACTGTGAGGCGCTGTTCCACTTCCAGTTTATGGGTAACCGATTGTCTGCGCATTATAAGTCAAAGTTCGGCTTGCGTGATGCGCTCCACCGTGAGATAACCAATGAGCTCAACGACCCTCTGCTCATGGCACAGATCCGTCCTGATACGCTCGATGAGGAGGAAAAACAGTTGTTTGGAGAGCTCGTCACTTTGAAGCATGAAAAGGACAAAGAAAAAGAAACTCCCGATACGGTACAGAAGAAAGGAAGTTGGGCAAAACGCGTGTTTTGGGATGCCGTGGGCAATAACATGCTGAACCGTATCAAGGCCAATTTCGGACAGAACAACCAAGGTTATCTTCGTATCAATCCGCTTCTCAACCCGCTCTATATGAGCTACAGTGAGCACCGAGGCTTCACCTACAAGATTGATATTCATGCCAGTTATCAGCTCGGGCACAACAGTGAACTCTTAGGACGGTTCAAGTCAGGTTATGCCTTCCGCCTGCATCAGTTCTATTTCCGCGTGCCGCTTTATTATTATATGAGCCGGCGCAAGAACCGATACATCAAGTTCGAGTTTGGTAATGGTAACCACATCGGCAACAATCGTATCAATGAGGCCATCAACCTCAATGCTCTGAGAGGACATAATGAGAAGAATGTCTATGAGCCTGCCAATATCAATGTGTTCAGTCAGACGGATTCGCGCCTGGTATTCAACTTTGACGTCAACAGCTACTTTGGTTTCCAGGTCGGTGCACTTTATCAGAAGTATAAAGCGCTCTCTCCTGGCTTCTTCCGTTTGCTGAACATGCCGACGCAGTACAGTTCTTTCTCGCCGATCCTTGAACTTCAGATAAGGCCTTGGGGATGGTCAGGACCAATCTTCACAGCCGACTATGACCATGGCTTGACGGGTGTCAACGAGACGAACATGCGGTATGAGCGCTACGAGTTCAATGCTGAGTACATCCATCGTCTCAACCGCTTGCAGTCACTGCAGATGCGCCTCGGCTACGGTTTCTACAGTCATAAAGGTCGCAACACTTACTTCCTCAACTATGAGAACTTCCGCGAGGATAACATTCCCGGAGGGTGGAATGACGACTGGAGTGGGGAGTTCGAACTGCTGCGGAGTGAGAACTACGATTCTTCGCCTTATTACATCCGTAGCAACGTCACCTACGAATCACCTTTGCTGATCCTTAGCTGGCTACCACTTGTCGGTCATTACATGGAGATGGAGCGTATCTATGTCTCCTGGCTCGATGCCCATCATATCCATCCTTACTTCGAGGTCGGCTATGGTTTTACTACTCGTCTGCTCTCCGCCGGTCTCTTTGTCAGTAACGGTAAGGGTAACCATTCCATTGGCTGCAAGTTCGGCTTCGAATTGTTCAGGCACTGGTAGCTAATAATAGTCGAAAATCTACGTGCTTTGCATCCCCTCTGCCGTAGGGGCGGCCCTGGTGGCCGCCCTAAGATGCAAGGGTATTACACAATAGGGCGGCCACCAGGGCCGCCCCTACGAGTCTCTTTATCCGCAAAAGAACAGGACGCAGATCTGAGCCGTGAAGATTCTTAGGAACATCGACAACGGATAAACCGTGGAGTAGCCGATGGCCGGAGCCTCCTTCGAACAGCTCGAGTTAGCGTAAGCCAATGCGGGTGGATCGGTATAGGTACCGGCAATCATACCCATGATCGTGAAGTAGTTGAACTTGAACTTCCAGCGGGCGATAGGGCCGACGATGAGGATAGGAATGACGGTGATGATGAATCCCGTGAGCACATAGAGCAGTCCGTCACCCTGGACAACGGTGTGCACGAATCCTGCACCGGCTTTGATGCCTACACTGGCGAGGAAGAGTGCGAGACCCATCTCGCGAAGCATCATGTTGGCGGAGGTCGTCGTGTAAGTGACGAGCTTGATGCGGTAGCCGAAACGACCGATGAGGATGGCGATGATCAGCGGGCCGCCGGCGAGACCGAGCTTCAGAGGAACAGGCACACCGGGAACAGCGATTGGAATACTACCAAAGAGGATACCGATGACGATACCGATGAAGATCGTGGCGATGTTAGGCACGTTCAGGCGGCGTGCAGAGTTACCCATCAGTTCAGCTACACGGTTGACATCCTCCTCACGGCCTACGACCATGATACGGTCACCGATGTGGAAGTGGTGGTTGCGCGAAGCGAAGAGATCCATGCCCTGACGGGTGATACGCGTGATGTTGACGCCATAGACCGACGAGAAATGCATCTTGCCGAGCGTCTTACCGTTCATCTTCGGGTTGGTGACGATGATACGCTTGGAGATCATCGGCTGTGTGTCTTTGGCACTTTCCCATTCAAACTCTGTCTCAGGACCGATGAACGCCTTGATAGCCTCGGCATCAGCCTCTGCGCAGACGATGTGCAGTTTGTCACCTACTTCGAATTTCGTGTCTTTGTTAGGAATGGAAACGACGTTATCGTGCAGGATACGCGTGCAGACGACGTCGCGACCGAGGAAGTCACTGACCTGAGCGAGTGTGCGGCCTGCGAGATAAGCGTTGCTCACCTCGAGCGTCAGTGCTACCGGCTTAGCGTGTGGGTTGGCAGCTTCTTCAGCCTCGAGCTCAGCCTCTTCCTTCTTGAGATCCGTCTTCGTGATGAAACGGATGAGGATCGTGGCACCGATGATACCGAGCACACCGAGCGGGTAGGCACAAGCGTAACCGTTGGCGATCTGTGGCACCTGGCCGTTGGGGAAGATAGAAGACAGCGCCTCGTTGGCGGCACCAAGACCCGGGGTGTTCGTCACAGCACCGTAGAGCACACCGATCATCATCGGGAGGTTGGTCTTGTTGGATGTGTCGAAGAAGATGTAGTAGCATGCGAACATGACGAGGATGTTGAGAATGATCATCACTGTCGACAGTCCGTTGAGCGCTACACCGCCCTTCTTAAAGCTCTCGAAGAATCCCGGTCCGACCTGTAGTCCGATACAGAAGACGAAGAGGATAAGGCCGAAGTCTTGCAGGAAGCCGAGGATAGGCGTGGGAGCCGTGAAGCCTATGTGTCCCGCAATGATGCCACAGAACAGGACGAACGTGACGCCGAGCGAGATGCCTCCGATTTTTAGTTTACCAAGCAGCACGCCGCAGGCGATCACAATGCCGTAGAGCAGCACGATGTGAGCCACGGAGTCCTGTGTGGTGAAAAGATTGATTAACCAGTCCATTTCGTGTTAGAATGTTTTTTATTTTCAGAATTTATATGCAAAGTTACATCTTTTTATCGATATAGCCCTACAATTGTTTCCGTTTTTGATGGTTGTTGCGCAAAACGGGACATAGACGACGGAACCGACGCCCTAAAGGGCGACGCACAGAACGACAAGCAACCCTAGCACCATGTTCATAACACAGCCATGTTCCTCTTGAAGCATATCAGCCCTCCCCCTGGATGGGGGGAGGGAGGGGAGAGGGCCATCGAGGGCCGTCAGAGGCTCTTTATGGTTGCTCGCTCTTTACCCCATACTGCTCCAGCCACTTGTCGATGATCTTGCGCGCGATGCTCAGTTTCTGCGGTATCTGCGGCAGCTTGTCGTAGCGGAACCATGCACCGCGGGAGAGCTCGGAGCGCTGGAGGTGGATGTCGCCCGACTCATACTCAGCCATGAAGCCGACCATCAGTCCACAAGGGTAGGGCCAGGGCTGCGAGCCGAAATAAGTGAGGTTCTTGATCGTCAGATGTGTCTCCTCCATGACCTCACGTGCCACGGCTTGCTCCAACGTCTCACCCGTCTCCACGAATCCGGCTACGAGGCCGTAGAAGTCGCCCTTGAAGTTCTTTGCATGAACGAGCAGCACCTCATCGCCTTTATGGATGAGCACGATGATAGCGGTGGCGAGCTGTGGCCACACTTCTTTGCCGCATTGCGTGCAACGTTTCGAGATGTCTGTGTGCATCTTCATCGGAGCGCCGCAGACACCGCAGAACTGCGTGTTATGATCCCAGTAGAGCAGTTCCTGGCACTTGCCGGCTTTGAGGTAAAGCTCGATGGGGAGGTGATAGAACGACTCGCGGAGGCCGATGAAGTCGTAGCCGCTCGCCTTGAGCTCGTCATCGAGAATGTCGAGGTGCTCCGGGTCTTCGATGTTGAAGGTCTTCACCTCCGTGCCGTCTTCCATGGGCGTGATGTTCATGATATGGGTCCATGGGTGCGTCTTGATAGGCACCTCCTCCGTGCACGGGATGGTATGGGTGCCGTCAGACTGCCGCTGGAGCAGCAGTGCGGTCTTGGAAAATATGAAATAGTAGGTCATGTTTTATGATTATTCTCCGAACAACAGTTTGCGGTCTCGCTCTGCGGCGGGCTTGGTCCACGCCTCGGGAATAACCTTCCAGTTGTGGTTCGGTTGCGGGTCGAGCACCTTCTGTCGCTTGATCTCCTGCATGAGATAGTAGCGCTGGTCGCGGTCGGAGCGCCAGATGATACGACTATCGAGCGAGTCCTTCGGTATTCCGGCACCCTTTGTGAGCAGTTCGCCGCCGCCATTGGCGCGATAACTGTTGACAGCTACCTTGTACCAACGATTAGGATCAAACGGCTCACCATTGCTCATGCGTAGGATTGTCACCTTCTGACCATTGGGTTTTGTCACATCCACGGTATAGTCGATACCCGCAGCGGCATCGAAGTTGAACGAGAAGTTCTTGAAGCCTAAGCGCTGGGCGTCGCCTTGTGTACGGCTGTCGAGGAGCAGCAGATGGTCGTCGGGCGACTTCATCGTGTTCATCCACAGATCGTAGCTCATCTCGAGGTGCTTGCGTATCTCCTCACCCGTGAGGCGCATGACATAGAGCTGGTTCTCAAACTTGTAGAGCTTGAACATGTCGCTCATATATACTGGTCCGGCATTGATCGAAGTATTGAACGACAGCGGCGCATTGAAGGCGATGTCAGCGTGTGTGATCTGAAGCTCGAGGTTGAGGATGAGATCGTTGAATGCCGAGTTGCCGAAATAACTGTCCTTCGTTGATATCGTATGTTTAAACTCCCCGATCTTCTCGTTGGCAAAGGAGTCGACCTTATTGATGTAAGCCTTGAAATGATTGATATACTGCTCATCTACAGGTTCTTTCGTGATGTCTTGCAGGACACCGTTCTTATGAACGATGGTCCATTTGCCTTTCTTCTTCTCAAGAGAGAGCGTGGCATCGACAACGGTGATGGCGTTGTTCGCTGGGTCCATGCAGAGCACGGTGTCGCCCGCTACGTTCACTACCTTGTCGAGGTGACGCGTGTGGTCATGGCCGAAGAGCACGAGATCGAAACCGGGGACCTCACGTGCCACTTTCTCAGAGGCATCCTCCTCGTAGGTCGGTGTCTTGATGCCACCCGACTTTCCCGAATGGAACAGTCCGATGACAACATCAGCTTTCTCTTCCTCTTTCATGACCTTCATCCACTGCTTGGCTGTGGAGACCATCTCATCGAAACGCAGTCCGCTCCAGATGTTCTTCGGGAGCCAGTTGGGGATGGCGGGTGTGAGCATGCCGAAGACAGCGATGCGGCATCCGTTGCGTTCAATGATGGTGTAAGGCTTCAGGTAAGGCTTGCCCGTGGCTGTGTTGATGACATTGGCACCGAGCACAGGACACTTTACGGCTTTGACCCATTTGTCGTAGACCTTGTGTCCGGGCTCCACATCGTGGTTGCCGATCGTCTCAGCATCGTAGCCGAGATAGTTGATGACCTGCGCAGCAATGTTCGTCTCCGTGGTGTCGATATAGTTGGAGTAGTAGCTCACGGGTTGTCCCTGGAGGATGTCACCATTGTCGAGGAGCAGCACGTTCTTGCCGTACTGCTTGCGGAGCTTGTTCACATAACTGCTCACGCGCGCCATGCTTCCGGCTTTAGGCTTCCGGTCGAGGAGGTCATAAGGAAAGAACGATCCGTGCACGTCGCTCGTCTCGAGGACGCGGAGTGTGAGCGTGTTGTCCTTAGCCATAGCGGAGAGCGAAGCCGTAAGGAGCATGAGAGAGAAAAAAAATTTTTTCATGAATGTCTTATAAGTCTTATTTTATGGTCTATGCACGTGGGCAGTTCCTCCTCATAGTGGGTCACCATGATGAGGGTCTTGTTCTCACGCTGCATGAATGTGTCGATGACGTTCTTGACGAGCATGCGGTTGTTGTTGTCGAGACCGTGGAGGGGCTCGTCGAGAATCAGCAGTTCAGGGTCTTTGACGAAGGCACGAGCAAGCAGCACGAGGCGCTGCTCACCGCTGGAGAGTTTAAGGAAGGTCGTGTTCTCCTTGCCTTCGAGTCCGAAGACATCGAGCCAGAAACGGCAGGTCTCATATTCTTCCACAGAAGGCTTGGCATAGAGGCCTACGGAGTCTTTCAGTCCACTGGCTACGATGCGGATGGCTGGGATGTCCTTCTGATAGGCGCGGTGCATCTCCGGAGAGACGTAGCCGATATGCTTCTTGATGTCCCAGATGCTCTCGCCTGAACCGCGTGGGATGCCGAAGAGTGCGATGTCGCAGGCATAGCTCTGTGGGTTGTCGGCACAGATCAAGCTGAGCAGTGTCGACTTTCCTGCTCCGTTCTGACCACTCAGTGCCCAGCGCTCACCGTTGAGCACTGTCCAGTCGAGCTCTTTCAGGATGGTGCGACTGCCATAGCGGATGCTGACGTGATTGAGTTTTGCCACTTCATGACTGTGGTACTCCTTATTATTATAAGGTAGGTTACGAATAGCCTCGGCCTTCGATGCGTCTAAGACTTGTGATGGAGTGGGGGCTTGAGAAGCGAGATATTCCTCGCGCGTCATCTTCTTGCCCACGTGCATGTCCTTCACCTCGACGATGTGCGTGATGAAGGATGGGATGTCATCGGTCTTGGAGAGGACAAGGATGATCTGGATATGGTCTTCCTTGACGATGGAAGCAAAGAGCCCCTTGAGCTGGTCACGGGTGCCTGCATCGAGACCAATGAACGGGTTGTCCATGATGAGCACGCGCGGCTGAGAGAAGAGCGTCTCCGTGAGTTTCAGTTTGCGCAGCTCACCGCTCGACAATAATATAATGTGTTTGTCGAGCAGCACCCGCATGTTGAACATGTCGTAGAGCTTGTCTCTGAAGGCTCTGCGCTGCTCGTTGTCCTCACCGGCAATCTTATAAGCAGCGTCGAGCTTCTGCTCTACGGTCGGCGTTGAGTCGTCGATATCTGCCTGGTTCCAGCGCTGCTGAAGATAATAAGCTTTGTCGTTGTCGCCTCCGTATGCATCGCGGAAGGTGATATATTTGATATTGTCGGATACGCTCTTGTTCGTACTCGGCGAGAAATCATACTCAGGGTCATGCATCAGTAGGGGGTGGCTGCCGGTGATGATGTTAACGAGCATGGTTTTTCCTCCGCCGTTCGGTCCTACGATAGCCAACTGTTCGCCATCATTCAATGTGAAGTTGACTGGCTCTGCCATGCGCCATTCCGGCATACGCACGACACCATCCTTAATGTTGATGATTGCTTTTCCCATAATCTTCTCTATACAGTATTATATAACTTGTTTGTTATTATTAATCTCGTTCAATGCGTCTTTCGAAGCAAGACGGTCTTTGTTCTTGTTGACAAAGTCTTTCCAGGAGCCATAATGCTTAGAACCTGTCTCCGGGGTGGAGAGCTGGAGAAAATGACAGTAGGCTGCTCCGAGGGCGTCGGTGGCATCCATAAATTTCGGCATGTCTTCCTTCTTGATGTTGAGCAGTCGTTGCAGCATGCCTGCGACCTGCTCCTTCGAGGCCTGACCCTCACCCGTGATAGCCATCTTGATCTTCAGTGGTGCATATTCGTGGATAGGCACGGAGTGATGGATAGCAGCAGCAATAGCGACGCCTTGCGCACGGCCGAGCTTGAGCATCGACTGTACGTTCTTTCCGAAGAACGGTGCCTCAATAGCCATCTCATCGGGGAGATACTCATCGATGATCCCCGTCACTCGCTCGAAGATCTTGCCCAAACGCAAATATGGGTCGCGCTCCTTGCGCATGTCGATGACACCCATGGCGATGAGTCCCGCCTTGTTTCCATTGACACGCAAGACGCCATAACCCATGACGTTCGTGCCTGGGTCAATGCCTAAGATAATCTTTTCGCCGTTAACTTTCTTCACGATGGTTGTGTTTATCGGTCGAGATACGGGTTGCCTGCTACTTCGGCACCGATTGTGGTCTCGGGACCGTGCCCGGGGAGAACCTTCACGTCGTCGGGAAGCTGGCAGAGCATACGTAGACTCTGGATGATCATGAACATCGAGCCGCCGTCGAGATCGGTGCGGCCGATAGAGCCTTGAAACAAAGTGTCGCCGGTGAATGCCACTTTCTCAGCCTCGCAATAGAAGGTCAGACCACCGCGTGAATGACCCGGGGTCTCAAGAATCGTGAATGTGTGAGAGCCGAAGGTGATAGTATCACTTCCATCCAAACATTTCCCAGCATAGGTAAAGTCGTCTTCGGTGAGGTTATCGACGCCACAGATGTTCTTGGCCTGCTCCGGCAAGGTCTTGAGAAGCGGCTCATCGGAGGTGCCAATCTCCGGGCGCAATCCCCAGTTGTCGAAAACAAACTTATTACCGAGATTGTGGTCCACATGTCCGTGGGTGACAAGCAGATGCTTGGGCTTCAGGCAGTTTGATTCGATATATTCTTTAATGGCCTCTTTCTCGGGCTCATAGAATGCGCCGCAATCCACGATGACACACTCTTTCGTCTCATCGCTTACCACGTAGGTGTTCTCGCGGATAGGGTTGCAGACAAATCTTTGGATGTTCAGCATGATAATATTATCTTGAATGAATGCTTCTTGTATTAATACACTGGGAGATACACGACGTTCTTCTCTTGGAACCAGTCCTCCGTGAAGAAGTCGGAGATGGGTGTGACTTGCACGATCTTATGGAACGGCTTCAGTTCTTCTTCGAGGTTGCCACCTTTGAGCGTGATGATACCGTTAGGCAGGGCGTTGTGCTGCTCTTTGGAGATATTCTTTCGCACGATTTTCACCATGTCGGGAAGCGGCATGACGGCACGGGAGACGACGAAGTCGAACTTATCCTTCTCTTCCTCGCCACGGCGGTGCACAGCCTCTACGTTCTTCAGGCCGATGGCTTTCGCTACTTCCGTAGCAACAGTGATTTTCTTTCCTGTGCCATCAATGAGTCGGAAGGAGCAGTCGGGGAAGAGGATAGCAAGGGGAATGCCAGGGAAGCCGCCTCCGCATCCGAAGTCGAGGATGCGGGTGCCCGACTTGAAATGAATGGTCTTCGCAATGGCTAACGAGTGGAGCACATGGTGGAGATAGAGGTTGTCGATGTCCTTCCGTGAGATGACGTTGATTTTAGCGTTCCAGTCGCGGTAGAGTGCATCGAGCGCATCAATCTGCTTCTGCTGCGCCTCGCTGAGCTTCGGAAAATATTTTGTTATCAAATCCATGTTTGTCCTTTTCCATGCAAAGTTACTGATTTTTTATCGTAACTTTGCAGAGAACATTTGAATTAATATACGAAAAGAACAAAAATGGCATATAAAGCAGCATTGTTTGATTTGGACGGCGTCGTAGTGGACACCGAGAGTCAATATACGAAGTTTTGGGGAAGCGTAGGAAAGAAATACTTCCCTGATCAGCCTGATTTTGCAGAGAAGATCAAAGGCTCAACACTCGTGCAGATCTATGACCGCTATTTCGGGGGCGAGATGGAGAAGCAGCAGACCATCACGAAGGGGTTAGATGAGTTTGAGCGTTCCATGGACTATGCGTTTATCCCTGGTTTTAACGAGTTCATTCTGAAACTGAGGGAGAATGGTATCAAGACTGCTGTGGTGACGAGCAGCAATATCGCTAAGATGGAGAATGTCTATCGTGCTCATCCCGATTTCAAGAGTCTCTTTGATGCCATCCTTACGAGTGAGGATTTCGACAAGAGTAAGCCCGATCCGGACTGCTATCTGAAGGCTGCGCAACGCTTTGGCTTCCAGCACGATGAATGCGTTGGCTTCGAGGATAGCATTAATGGACTCAAGTCTGTAAAAGCTGCAAAGATGATATGTGTAGGTCTTGCTACGACAAACCCGGAAGAGGTTGTGGCGCAGTATGCAGATATCGTGATTGACAATTATCTGCCGGATAACGTTAATGCGCGCGAACAATACAATAAAGTGATGCGTTTGTTCGTTTGATTCATACATGAAAACGATAAAGAACCTTATATTCTGTACGCTTGCTGTCGTGTGCTTGGGAGCATGTGCGGATGATGACAGTTTCACGACGTCATCTTCCAACTTGTTGTCTTTCTCCACCGACACGCTTGCGCTCGACACAATTTTCAGCAATGTGCCCTCGGCGCACAACGCTATGTGGGTCTATAACCGCTCGGGTGATGGACTCCGCTGCACTGTGCGCCAGGAGAAAGGCAGCAGCTCGGGGTTCCGTGTGAATATCGATGGTATCTATCTCGGAGCAGGAAATAACTATTCGACCTCCGAGATTGAGATCCGAAATAAAGACAGTGTGCAGGTCTTTGTGGAAGCTACGCTGCCTACTGCTTCTCAATCGACATCTCAGAAGGATGAGGATAACCTTATCTTTACGTTGGAGAGCGGAGTAGAGCAGAAGGTCAACCTCAACGCGTGGGCATGGAACGCTCAGCTTATCAAAGGTCTGGAGATCAAGCGCGATACGACGATCAGTAGTGCGACGCCTGTCGTCATCTATAAAGGTCTGAAGGTGGACAGCAATGCGGTATTAACGATTGCTGCTGGAACAACGCTCTATTTCCACAACGATGCAGGAATCGATGTCTATGGTCGTCTGCGTTGCGAAGGTACGGCGACTGAGAATGTGGTGCTGCGCGGGGATCGCATCGACCGAATGTTCGATTACTTGCCTTATGACCGCACGCCGGGACAATGGCAGGGTGTGAAGTTTTATCCGTCATCCTATGGTAATGAACTCCTACATGCGGATCTACACAGTGCGTTCGACGGTATAGTGGCCGACTCGGCGGATGTCAATCAGTCGAAGCTTATCCTGAGTCATTCGACGATCCACAACTGTCAGGGTGTAGGCTTGGGTGCGAAGGATGTGAATATCACGGTCACCAACTCTCAGATATCTAATACGCTCGGCGACTGTGTGAGCATTGATGGAGGCAGTGCAACGATCAATAGTAGTACGATTGCTCAGTTCTATCCCTTCGATGGACAACGGGGAGCAGCACTAAATGCTGTACTTAACAAGAACTTGAAGTCGCTGCGAGTAACAAACTCGTTGATAACTGGTTATGCGGATGGTGTGGTGTCTATTTCGAAAGAAGATTCTACTGTTGAGTGGCTCTTCGATCACTGCATGCTGCGTACACCAAAAGTGATGACGGCAGATAGTCTGCACTTTACCAATGTCACGTTCGAGAATCTCAAGGACACGACGACGATGGGAGAGAAGCACTTCAAGAAGATGGATACTGACAACCTGATATATGACTTTCATCTGAGTGACAAGTCGGCGGCTATAGACCAGGCAGACCCTGCTACATCGCCCGCTGACGATCACGATGGCGTGAAGCGTGATGATAAGCCGGATATCGGGGCCTATGAAAACGAAAAAACGAAAGAGAAATGATCAAGTTACAATTAAAGAGCACTTACGATTCTTGTTCATTTGAGGAACTGTCTCAAGATGAGCAGCGCCTTGTGGAGAAAGCACGCGAGGCGACGAAGAACTCATATGCACCTTACAGTAAGTTTCATGTGGGTGCTGTTGTGCTGTTGAAAGACGGAAGGATCGTGATGGGAGCCAATCAGGAGAACGCTGCTTTCCCCTCGGGTCTCTGTGCAGAGCGCACGGCAGTGTTTGCGGCGCAGGCTAACTATCCCGACCAGCCTATCATGATGTTGGCTATTGCTGCAGCAGATGTCCATGGTCTGCGCTCTACGCCTGTGTCACCCTGTGGCTCTTGTCGCCAGGTCATTCTTCAGATGGAGTCGCGTTACCATCAGCCTGTAGAGATCCTGCTGACAGGCACGAGCCGTATCTATCGCTTCAAATCGATCAAAGACCTCCTGCCGTTCTCGTTTGTGGATGAAGACATGAAACCAGAGAAGAGTGAAGAGTGAAGAGTGAAAAGTGAAGAACGAGAGTGAAAATTAAAGCTTAAAGTAATCTCTCCCTCCCCTGGATGGGGGAGGGATAAAGGGTGGGGCCACAGAGTTAAGCTAAGGCTTAATGTAATCTCTCCCTCCCCTGGATGGGGGAGGGACTAAGGGTGGGGCCGTGGGGCCACAGGGCTTTAAATCTCATCCAGTTTCCTCCTCTTATCTCCCTGCAGTCTCTTGAACTGGCTCGGGGTCATTCCCGTGACAGCCTTGAACTGAGTAGAGAGATAAGCTGAGCTGGAATAGTTGAGCTTCAGGGCTATCTGTGATAATGTGAGCTCGCCATAAGTCATAAGCTCTTTCACGCGCTCTATCCGCATCTCCATGTAATAGCGCTCTATTGTTTTTGAGGCATATTCGGAGAAAAGCTTGGAAAGGGCTGAGTAATCTTGGCCTATCTTCTTGCTTAGATAAGAAGATAGGTTGACAGGTGCGTTGTTATTGTTATAATGAACCAACTCGATGATAGCTGTTCGGATCTGCTCTATGGTGCGCTGCCGCTGGTCGTCAAGAAGTTCAAAGCCAATAGCTTGTAGCTTTTCTCTGAGCTTCTGTCGCTGATCGGTGTCGATAGATCCTTCGATCGTCGCGCTCCCTAACTTTACCTCTTCAGGCTTCAGTCCGATGTCTTCTATGGTCTTGCGTACCGCCATGATACAGCGGTCGCAAACCATGTTCTTGATATAAACGGTAGTGGTCATGCCCGTTTTCTCCTTTCTCTTTTAGTTTTCTGCTCTTTTTAGTCTTCTGCTTCTGCGGTGTTCAGGATGACAGTCGTTACACCGATGTTGAACACTGCTCCGTTCTCCAAGATACGTTTTTCCTTTGGGTCGATACGCTCTCCGTTGAGGAAGGTGCCGTGGTTCGAAGGTCCGTCACGAAGCACATATTTCAGTTGTCCCCGCTTGTTGCGTGAGACATTGATGACACAGTGGAGCATATCCATCGTGAGGTCTCCTGTCTCAATGGGAGTCGTGATATCATTGCCTTTCATGTATCGGCCGATAGTGTTGTCACCCATTTTCAAGGGTATAACCTGCTTGTAGCAGTAGTCGTTCTCAATCACCGTGATGCTCCCACAGCCGTTGTCGTTCTCCTTTGCCTCTTCCTCCGGATTCTCGTCATCCTGACGCGGACGCACCTTGGAGGTGCCAAGACGGATGCCGAACTGTTTGCCACAGTAAGGACATGTGAAGATAAGTGTGGAAGAATTAGTATATTTAGTCTCATCAAATGTGATATACTCATCACATTTTGGGCAACGTACGCGTTTCATAAGTAATAAATTAAGGAAAAAATAATGTAAGCCAACGTGTGGTGCAGAGCCTTATGGCAAATCGATGACCCAAGCACCCGAGAACTCGTCTTTATTGTTGAGACTGTTCAATGCTTTCATCGCATCCTCACGTGTGAGATAGTGACCCATCAGCACCTTTACGTGAGCACCCTGGTGTACATAGACGTCCTTGAAACCACGGCTCGTCAGATCTTCTGTATATGCTTTTGCATTAGACTTCGTTACATGACTGGCTACAACAATAGAGAACTTCCCTTGAGGAGTAGCTTTTGTTGAAGCGCTTGTTGAAAGCTTGTCTTTAGTGGCCTGAGTATCAACTTGCTCGCTCTTCGTAATAGTCGCAGTCCTTGCTTTGGCAATCTTAGGCTGTGCAGTGGTCATTTCTTGAGGCATGACCTTGTTGAGCAAGCGATAGTCGATATGGTTCCCGGCTAACTGTGCATTGTTTACAAGTGGGGAAGGAATGAGAATAAACACGATAGCAGCGATACAAGCTACGGCTACATTGCGCCAGATGGCAATGACACGTGCTGTATGGCGTTCATCATCTGTCGTTTCGTCGGCAGCTTCATCGTTAGCGTTAACAGGTATGAGCTCAGCATGCTTCTCCTGTTGAACTTCTTTACTCTTTAAGTTAAGAAGTTTCAGTTCCTCCAACTTTTTGAGCTGAAAACTGTCAAGCCCATAGAGTGACGGCGTGAGAAGACCTGCTTCACACGGTGTGAACTCATAGTTGCCATCTTCATTGATAGAAACCGTGCCGATGCCATTGAACTCATAGGAGCCGTTGGCAGCGAGGCGCTGCTTCAGTTCTTCAGCCTCTTGCTCCAAGCGTTTGGTAGCCTCAGGATAGCTGATATCATAAGCTTCGACATACGACTGTGCGAGGAGGGAGTCGTTGAGCGTGACCTTTGGGTTAAAGCCAATGCTCCGCATGGGCGGAAGGAAACTGCCATCCCGCTCGTCTTTCCGCGCATCGACATAATGTGCCATAAAGCCGCCAAAGCCTGGCACAATCACGCAGTCGTTGCTCAGAAGTAGTATCTCGATATGTCTGCTAATATCATTCACTGATGCAAAATTAGAGAAAAGCCTCAAAACATCCAAAAAAATCTTTCTATTTTTAGTAAAAAGGAAAATATTAGGCTTGAAAGTTGGTTGTTACAAAATTGTTTGCTATCTTTGTGCCAAACTAAGATAGTTAAAGAAATTTTTATCTATAATGGAATACGAAGAGACTGAAATCAAAGGGGTATGGACGATTACCCCGAAGGTATTCGATGATGCACGCGGATACTTTTTTGAGGTATGGAAACAATCAGATTTCGATGCTCATATCGGACATCATGTAGAGTTTATCCAGGACAATGAGTCTAAGTCTTCTTATGGTGTGTTGCGTGGCTTGCATTACCAGAAGGGAGAGTATTCTCAGGCTAAGCTTGTTCGTGTCATCAAAGGAAAAGTCTTAGATGTAGCTGTAGACCTGCGTAAGTCTTCACCTACGTTCGGAAAGCATGTAGCCGTTGAGCTCTCTGAGGACAACAAGCGTCAGTTGTTTATTCCGCGTGGCTTTGCACATGGCTTCCTGGTACTGAGTCCCGAGGCTATCTTCACTTATAAAGTGGACAACATCTACGCCCCCCAGCATGAGGCAAGCATTCGTTGGAATGATGAGACCGTTGGTATCAAATGGCCGATTGATCCCAAGGACGTGCTGACGAGCCCTAAAGATTTGAAAGGCAAAAGTTTTGCTGATGCCGATTTATTCGAATAAAATTTTAGTATGAGATATTCCAAATGGTTTCTCATCATGGCTGTTCTTCTTCTCGGAATGAGCATGAGCTCATGCCGGAAAGGAAGAGGAAAGGCTCAGGAAGCACGGGAGGAGGATTTCGCCGCTAAGAAGATGCTGCAAGGTATCTGGGTGGATGAAGATGAGCAGGATGTCGCTTTCAAGGCTAAAGGTGATACGATCTATTATCCTGACTCAACCTCGCAGCCAGTATATTTCCAGATCTTCGACGACACCTTAGTGCTTCATGGTGCCAACGAGGCGAAATATCCTATCGTGAAGCAGACCCGTCATCTCTTTGTCTTCCGTAATCAGAACGGCGACGAGGTGAGATGTGTGTTGAGCACGGACCCTGATGATGCTACCTTCTTCTCTACGAAGCATCCGTTGCCGATCAACCAGAATCAGTTGATCAAGCGTGATACAGTCATCATGTATGGTAGTGAGCGCTATCATTGTTATGTTCAGGTGAACCCGACAACGTATAAGGTGATCAGTCCTTCCTATAATGATGATGGCGTAGAGGTGGACAATGTCTATTACGACAATATCATCAACCTCAACGTCTATCATGGTGCAACCCGGGTGTTTGGAGGCGACTTTAATAAACAACAGTTCGCTAAGTGGGTACCTGCAGACTTCCTTCGGGCAAGCATCTTGAGCGATTTGACATTTGATCGTTGTGATAGTCAAGGAATTCACTATACGGCATCGCTCATTAAGCCAGGTGACAGTATGGGCAGCTATCAGGTGGATGTTATGGTTGCATTCAATGGACATTTGAAAATATCTCTAAAATAAAACAGAATATATAATTTAGAATTCTACAATAAAAGATATGCTTATGAGAAAACTTTTACTTTCAATCGCTTTTATGTTGGCTATGATGCCATGCATGGCGGGTGCAGAGACAGTTTCCTCGCCTATGGTAGCGGAGGCGTTAGCCTTTTCCTCTATCAATATTTATTTCTCGGGTACAACGCTCAGAGTGACGGGTGCCAGTGGCTACACACTTAACATCTACAGTATTACGGGCTCTCGGGTGATGTGTCAGAAGATAGAAAGTGACGATAAAGCTTGGAACTTGAACCTCATGCACGGGGTCTATATCGTAAAGGTTGGTAATGTTGTCAGAAAGATTGCTGTCGCATAGACTCACTTTTGTAGTCGTATGTGCAGTAGCTTTCCTTTCATCTTGTAATGAGAGAAAGCCCAATCCCAATACTGATCTTCCCCTGTCTTATTATGAGACACTTGCTTTTCCTTCTTGCCAACTTTCAGAAAGCAGGGTGCGGAAGGAATTGAGGCGTATGGTTGCTAACGACAGTGACACGACGTTGAGCGACTTCTATGCGAAGAAATATTATGATAGGCGTGGCTCGTTGGTATGGGTCAGTCGCAAAGGTGTGATATCAGATGCTGACACGCTCTTGGAGAGGTTAAACGAGATTGAAAAGATTGGTTTTAATCCTTCACGCTTCAGGGTGCCTCAGATAAGGCAGGATCTCGAGCGGATTCATGACCTACGCTTCGATAAAACACATCGGGCAAGCAAAGTGTTTGCACGAGTTGAATATAATCTTACGAAGGCGTTGTTCCGTTTTGCAGCAGGACAACGCTTTGGCTATACTATCCCCAATAATCTCTTTAATCGATTGGATCTTACTGATCCTAAGGATGCTTCTTCACGGTCTTATCGTGAGCTCTATGCTTTGGACAGTCCAAGACCTGGGAAACGTTTCTTTAGAGAAGCACTGCACGAAGCGGGGCAGGGGGCTTTAGCGGCTTTTCTTGATTCATGTGAGCCTCATTCTCCATTATATACTCAGTTGGTCAATTCTTTGCATAGCGATTCAGCACGACTTATCGGGCGCCAGCTTATCTTGGTGAATCTTGAACGGAGCCGATGGCGGATGAAGGATTATCCGTGGAGCCATAATAAATATGTGATGGTCAACCTTCCTTCGCTCCATCTTTTAGCTAAAGGCGAAGATGACGCCTTGAGTATGCGTATCGGTTGCGGTGCAATGAAAACAAAGACTCCGCTGCTTCAAGGTTCCATCTATCGGATAGATGTCAACCCGCAGTGGATCATGCCGCGGAGCATCGTCAAGAAGAGTATCATCCATCGCTTAGGTAACAGGTGGTATTTTGCTTCCAAGCATTATTTCATCCGCGACCGCGCTACAGGCAAGAACATTCCTCCTTATGCGGCTTCCCCAGATGCACTTTTGAATGGCAGCCAACTCGCTATTCAAGAAGGTGGGGAAGGCAACGCTTTAGGCCGGCTCATCTTCCGCTTCAATAACGGCTTGTCTATTTATCTGCATGACACCTCCTCTAAGGGAGTTTTCAGTAAGTCGGATCGTGATGTGAGCCACGGCTGTATCCGTGTGGAGAAGCCGTTTCAGTTGGCCTCTTTCCTCTTAGGAAAAGATAATCAGAAGACAATAGATAAGATATGGTATTCTATTCATGCTGACGTGTCACCTCTTGGAAAGAGCAAGGATGAGCTCTCTCCCCAGCAGCAGGCTGTAGCCGATACGTTGAAGCGTAATATGCTCATTGGAAAAGCGGATGTTGCTCCTAAGGTACCAGTTTTCATCTGGTATTATACGCTTTATCCCGATGTCGATGGGGTGTTGAGGACATACAGTGACCTCTATGGTTACGATGGCGTGATATACGATTATCTCAAAAACTATTTATAACGATCTTAGCCATCAGGTAGTGGAGAATAAGGAAGACAAGCATCTGCTGAGTTTATTAGCAGATCCTGCAACGCGCGAGCGAGCTTTCTCCAGTGTAGTAGCTGAATATAGTGAGCCACTCTACTGGAAGATAAGGCATATCGTTCTGAGTCATGACGACGCTGACGATGTGTTGCAGGAGACGTTTGTCAAAGCGTGGACGAACCTTGATAAATATGAAGGCAAGGCTAAGTTCTCCACCTGGCTTTACCGCATTGCTGTCAATGAGGCTATCGATTTCCTGCGACGTTCAAGAAATGCCACGGCATTGGATTCTCCTGAGGCGGGCAGTGTCGTTCGTCAACTGATGGCTGACGACTATTTCGATGGTGACGAGGCGCAGGTAAGGCTTCAGGCAGCGATAGCCAGCCTTCCGGATGTTCAGCGGGCTGTTTTCACAATGCGCTATTACGATGAGATGAAATACTCGGAGATGAGCAAGATCCTCGGAACTTCTGAGGGGGCGCTTAAAGCAAGCTATCACATCGCTGTGAAGAAGATAAAGGAGAGGCTGGAGGATTGAAAGATTGAAAAAATGAAAGATTGAAAAAATGAAAGAATGAAAAAATGAAAGAATGAAAAAATGAAAGATTGAAATAATGAAGAAAGGGCGACCACATTGGCAGCCCTTTCTATATATATATAATAATGTGTGGCTTATACCAGATACTGTGAGCTGATGCTCTCGTGGCTTTCAACGCGGCGGATGGTCTCTGCGAAGAGAGCCGCAACGCTGAGCTGCTTCACCTTGGAGCAACGCTGTGTGTAAGGGATAGAGTCTGTGAACACGATCTCCTCCAAAGCTGAGTTCTGGACACGCTCTGAAGCAGGACCGCTCATCACGCAGTGAGAAGCACAAGCGCGAACGCTCTTGGCACCACCTTCAATCATGATGTTGGCAGCCTTTGTGATGGTGCCGGCCGTATCTACCATATCATCTACGATGACAACGTTCTTACCTTTCACGTCGCCGATGATCTGCATGCTCTCCACGACGTTAGCACGTGCACGGGTCTTGTTGCAGAGCACGAGCGGACAACCAAGATACTTAGCGTAAGTGTTGGCACGTTTTGAACCGCCTACATCCGGAGATGCAATGACGAGGTCGTCGAGATGGAGACTCTGAACATAAGGTAACAGGATGTTGCTTGCATAGAGGTGATCAACAGGTACATTGAAGAAACCCTGAATCTGATCAGCATGGAGATCCATTGTGATCAGACGGTCGATGCCTGCTGCGGAGAGCATGTCAGCTACGAGCTTGGCACCAATGCTCACACGGGGTTTGTCCTTACGGTCCTGACGAGCCCAACCGAAGTAGGGGATGACAGCGATAATGTGGCTTGCTGATGCACGCTTGGCGGCATCAATCATCAGCAACAGCTCCATGAGGTTGTCGGAGTTCGGGAAGGTGCTCTGCACAAGGAAGACATCCTTACCGCGGATAGACTCCTCATAGGAGACAGCAAACTCACCGTCTGAGAACTTTGTTACAACAAGGTTGCCAAGGGGGCAACCCAGCTCCTGACAGATCTTCTCTGCTAAGTAGCGAGTGTTAGTGCCGGAGAACACTAAGAAAGAGTTTTTATCTGCACTCATTTTTACGTTATAATAGAAGTGTGTTGCAAAAGTATTAATTTTCTTCCATATCAGCAATAAAATCGGAAAATAAAAACTATCTTTGCAGAAAATATTGATATATGCATATTGATCTTACCACTTTTGAGGGTCTTTCACGCCCTGCATACATTCTTGAAGAGTCCCGCCTCCGCAGGAATCTTGAACTCATCTCCGGTGTAGCTAAAGCTGCCGATGTAGAGATTATCCTTGCTTTCAAGGCTTATGCCCTTTGGAAAACTTTCCCCATCTTCCGGGAGTATATCTCTGCAACTACAGCCTCCTCTCTCTATGAGGCTCGCTTAGGAAGAGAAGAGTTCGGAAGTCCTACACACACGTTCTCCCCGGCGTACACCGATTATGAGATAGATGACATCGCGCGTTGCTCTTCTCATCTTTCTTTCAACTCGCTGACACAGATGAGCCGCTATGCAGAAAGAGCGATGAAGGCGAACCCTTCCATCAGTCTTGGACTGCGTGTGAATCCGGAATATAGTGAGGTGGAGACGGAGATATACAACCCATGCGCTCCCGGCACTCGCTTCGGTATCCGTGCAGACAAACTCCCCACTCAGTTACCCGACTATATTACTGGCTTTCATTGTCATTGCCATTGCGAAAGCAGTGCTGAAACCTTCGTACGCTCGCTGAGTCATATTGAGGAAAAATTCTCGGGTTGGTTCAAGCAGCTAAAGTGGATCAACTTCGGTGGTGGTCATCTCATGACGCGCAAGGATTACAATGTTGGTCTGCTTATCGACACGCTCAATGGCTTCCATAAGCGTTATCCATGGCTTAAAGTAATACTTGAACCCGGAAGTGCTTTTGGCTGGCAGACGGGGCCTTTGGTGAGCCAGGTTGTTGATGTCGTTGAAGATATGGGTATCCGTACGGCTATCCTCAATGTCAGCTTTACATGCCACATGCCCGACTGCTTGGAGATGCCTTACAAGCCAGCTGTTCGCTTCGCCAAAACATTGGATGAGAATAAGGGAGAGCATGTCTATCGTTTAGGTGGCAACTCGTGCCTCAGTGGTGACTTTATGGGTTACTGGCAGTTTGATCATGAGCTTCAGGTGGGCGAGAATGTCATCTTGGAGGATATGCTCCATTATACGACCGTGAAGACCAACATGTTCAATGGCATCTCTCATCCTTCGATCATGTTGGCTAAAGAGAATGGCGACCTTGAGCTTCTGCGTGAATACACGTACGAAGACTATAAGAATCGCATGGACTGATTGTTAGTACGCGCTTTTCCGCTTCTCTCCCTTCACGTATCCTACGATACCTGCAAGAATGCAGAGGACCGGGAGAAGGGTGAGCCAGTTGTAGTTGGTCAGCCCCGTAAAATAGAAGATGGCAAGTAAAAGCACACCGCCGTAGACGAACGGGAGACCAATATGCTTGAATGTCTTCTTCGAGATTCTATGTATAGAGGTATATACCTTGACAAGGAAAGTAAATGACTTACGCATGTGTGTTTATCTTGTTTGCGGTGCAAAAGTACAAAGAAAAGTGGGGGATTGGTAATAATAATTGTTAAATAATATAAGCAAAAAGTGGTATGGTATTGATATTCAGATAAAAAAGCGTACCTTTGCACCCGCATTTTTGCAAAACAACAAATTATTCATTTCAAAGTAGTATGAATCAATACGAGACCGTTTTCATTTTGACTCCCGTTTTGTCTGATGAACAGATGAAGGAAACGGCCGCTAAGTTCAAGAAACTGCTCACCGATAATGGTGCTGAGATTCTGAATGAAGAGGCCTGGGGACTGAAGAAGATGGCTTACGCCATTGAGAAGAAATCAACAGGCTTCTATTGCCTGCTCGAGTTCAAGGCAGAGCCGTCAGTAATCAACACGCTCGAGACCGGCTTCCGCCGCGACGAGAAAGTAATCCGTTTCATGACCGTCAAGCTCGACAAGTATGCTGCTGCTTATGCAGAGAAGCGTCGCGCTAAGTTAGGTAAAAAATTGGAGGCATAATCATGGCAGAGCAGAACACACGTGCAAACAACAGTGAGATCCGTTATCTCACCGCTCCTTCTATTGACACAAGAAAGAAGAAGTATTGCCGTTTCAAGAAGAGCGGTATCAAGTACATCGATTACAAGGATCCTGAGTTCCTCAAGAAGTTCCTCAACGAGCAGGGTAAGATTCTTCCCCGCCGCATCACCGGCACTTCTCTGAAGTATCAGCGTCGCGTGGCACAGGCTGTGAAGCGTGCCCGTCAGATTGCGCTGCTTCCATTCGTAACCGATTTGTTGAAATAATAAGGAGGAGGCTAAGATATGGAAATCATTCTGAAAGAAGATATCATCGGTCTTGGTTACAAGAACGAGATTGTGAACGTAAAGAGCGGCTATGGCCGTAACTATCTCATCCCTACCGGCAAGGGCGTTATCGCTTCTGAGAGCGCTAAGAAGGTGCTGGCAGAGAACATGAAGCAGCAGGCTACCAAGCTCGCAGCTCAGAAGGCTGAAGCTGAGAAGCGTGCTGAGCAGCTCAAGGATGTCGTTGTGACAGTGGCTGCCAAGGTTGCTGCAACAGGTCACCTCTATGGCTCTGTTGGTCCCGCTAAGGTGGCTGAGGAGCTCGCTAAGCAGGGTATCGAGATCGACCGTAAGATCATCACGATGCGTGAGGCTCGTAAGGTCGGTGAGTTCGAGGCTACTGTACACTTCCACAAGGACGTTGAGGTTAAGGTTCCTGTGAAGGTCGTCGCTGAGAACCAGCCCGAGCCTAAGGCAGCCGAAGAGGCTCCTAAGGCTGAGGAAGCTCCTAAGGCTGAGGCTCCCGCAGAAGAGGCTAAGGCTGAAGAGCAGGCTCCCGCAGCAGAGTAATACGCATATTATTCTTGCACTGTAAAGCATCAACAATACGAGGTCCCATTCGCCGCACGGTGGATGGGACTTTTTTCTTTCATATATTTGTGGGAATGAACTAAAGTTCGTATCTTTGCCAATAGAACAAACATCGGAGGACATAATATGCAGAATATAGATACATACCGGCTTACGAGCTTAGAAGAGCCTACGGATGATATGCTTCGTCAGATCATGAGAGAAGCAGCTGCTGATGCAAGGCAGAAAAGTGAAGCTGCACATAAGCGTTACTTCGACCAGTTGCGTCGTGATGCTATAGAACAAAGCAGATTATGGTTTAAGAACAATCCCAATTTGTCAACAGCACAATGAAGGATCAAAGCCATAAACCTGTACTGATAGTGATAGCCGGACCGAATGGTTCTGGGAAAACTACTATTACATCCAAAATCTTGCATCATGAGTGGATGGAAGATTCTGTTTATATCAATCCTGATATAATTGCTCAAGAAAAGTTTGGGGATTGGAATAATCAAGAAGCCGTTATGAAGTCGGTTAAATACTGTGAAGAGCTTCGTGAGCAATGTCTTTCTTCGAAACATAGTCTAATATTTGAGACCGTCCTTTCTATTCCTCAGAAAATTGATTATATTAAGAGAGCAAAAGAAGAGGGCTTCTTTGTACGCTTGTTTTTTGTTTCTACAAGCAGTCCTGCTATCAATGCCGCTCGTATTACAAAACGAGTTATGGAAGGCGGTCATGACGTACCGATACCTAAG
The DNA here is from genome assembly GCA_902792635.1 of uncultured Prevotellaceae bacterium. Taxonomy (GTDB): domain Bacteria; phylum Bacteroidota; class Bacteroidia; order Bacteroidales; family Bacteroidaceae; genus Prevotella. Next base: position 133,884 of record CADBAG010000001.1, read on the forward strand.
ATTATCTCTCGTTATAATCGTTCAATTGTTAATTGTGGAATAGCTTCTCGTATTGTTGATCGCACTTATGTTTATGACAATTCAGAGGAAAATGTCGAGGCTCAATTGCTTTTCAGAATGGTTGACGGCAAGTTGTATAAAACATACGTACGACAGATCCCGGAGTGGGCGAGAGCCATTTTGCAAAAATGAATGCTGTTTTTGAATTATTAGAATGTTAAGATTAGTTGTGGAAATCTGATATATTCATGAGAACCATTGATTAAGAGAAGTGGATTCTCCTTTTTTGTTAGTTTCACATAGAAACAATATAGGAACTCAAATATTTTTGTTAACTTTGCAAACTAAAGGAAACTATAAACAGAATAATTAATAATGAAAGCATTTGTATTCCCCGGACAAGGCTCACAGTTTGTGGGTATGGGCAAGGATTTGTATGAGAACAACGCTCTTGCTAAGGAGCTTTTCGATAAGGCCGATGAGATTCTCGGCTTCAAGATCACGGACATCATGTTCGCTGGTACTGACGAGCAGCTGAAAGAGACCAAGGTCACACAGCCCGCTGTCTTCCTCCATAGCGTTATCTCTGCTCTCTGTCTCGGCGACGAGTTCAAGCCTGCTATGGTAGCCGGTCACTCTCTCGGTGAGTTCTCTGCTCTCGTAGCCAGTGGCGCCCTGAGCTTTGAAGATGGCCTGAAGCTTGTTGCTGCTCGTGCCAATGCTATGCAGAAGGCTTGCGAGAAGAATCCTGGCACGATGGCTGCTATCATCGCGCTCCCTGATGAGACAGTGGAGCAGGTCTGTGAAGAGGTCAGCAAAGAAGGCAAGGTTGTCGTAGCTGCTAACTACAACTGCCCGGGCCAGCTCGTTATCTCTGGTGAGAAGGAGGCTATTGCCGAGGCTTGCGAGAAACTGAAGGCTGCCGGTGCTAAGCGTGCTCTGCCGTTGGCTGTGGGTGGCGCTTTCCATTCTCCGCTGATGCAGCCTGCTAAGGATGAGCTTCAGGCTGCTATCGAGAAGACACAGTTCTCTGCTCCTAAGTGCCCCGTCTATCAGAACGTAGATGCTAAGCCTCACACAGATCCTAAGGAGATTCAGGCTAACCTCATCGCTCAGTTGACAAGTCCTGTACGCTGGACCAAGAGCGTTCAGAACATGATTGCTGACGGAGCTGATGACTTCACAGAGTGTGGTCCAGGCAAGGCTCTTCAGGGAATGATTCATCGTATTGACAAAGCTGTTGCCGCTCACGGAATAGCATAACCGGATGAATAGAAAAATACTGATATATCAAGTCTTCACCCGCCTTTTCGGCAACCGTAATTCTACTCGGAAGAAGGATGGTACGCTTGCCGAGAATGGTGTGGGGAAGATGAACGACTTTGATGTCGTGCGCTTGCGTAAGATCCATGATATGGGTTTTACGCATGTGTGGTTTACAGGTGTCATCCGTCACGCTACTACGACCGACTATACGCAGTACGGTATTCCTCGTCAGCATCCTTGCGTGGTCAAGGGTAAGGCGGGATCTCCTTATGCCATCACCGATTATTACGACATTGACCCAGATATCGCCGTCAATGTGCCGAATCGTATGATGGAGTTTGAGGAGCTTGTTGATCGTACCCATTTGTCGGGAATGAAGGTCATCATCGACTTTGTGCCTAATCATGTGGCGCGCGAGTACCACAGTATTAATTTGCCGGATGGCGTGCGCGACTTAGGTGCTGACGACGATACAAGCAAGCACTTCGATCCTCAGAACAATTTCTATTATTGTCCTGGGTCACCGTTTGTTAGTCCTGTGGCTCCGGCTGAAGGTGAGGAACCTTATGTCGAGAATCCGGCCAAGTGCACGGGTAACGACAAGTTCAATGCTACGCCGGGCAAGTACGACTGGTACGAGACGGTGAAGCTCAACTATGGTATCGACTATTGCGATGCCGGTGGCCGTAGCTATCACTTCAATCCTATTCCCGACACGTGGAAGAAGATGACCGACATTCTGCTATTCTGGGCAAGTAAAGGCATTGACGGTTTCCGCTGCGATATGGCAGAGATGGTGCCTGCTGCTTTCTGGGCTTATGCTACGGGTATCGTGAAAGAGCGTTTCCCTCATATCATCTTTATCGGTGAGGTCTACGATACGAACCAGTATCGCACCTATGTGGCCTCGGGTTTCGATTATCTCTATGATAAGGTAGGCATGTACGATTGCTTGCGCGATGTCGTGTGCGAGCGCCGATCGGCTAACAGTATCACGTGGTGCTGGCAGAATACGGACGACATCAAGGATCACATGCTCTACTTCCTTGAGAACCACGATGAGCAGCGCATCGCAAGCGACTTCTTCTGTGGTGATGGCGCCCAGGCTGTACCTGCACTTGTCGTTGCTGCTTTGTTGCAGAAGAACCCGTTCATGGTCTACTTCGGTCAGGAACTCGGTGAGCACGGCATGGATGATGAAGGCTTCTCGGGACCCGATGGCCGTACTACAATCTTCGACTATTGGTGTGTCGACTCCGTGCGTCGTGCATTCTTTACGCCCAATGAGCTCACGGAGAAGGAGAAACAGCTACAGGCTGTTTACCGCAGCGTGTTGCGTATCGCCAACCGCGAGAAAGCGGTGCGTGAGGGCGACTGCTTCGACCTTATGTATGTCAACACGCAGACGTGGCAGTTCAATCCGCGTTCACAGTATGCTTTCATCCGTAAGAAAGATGACGATGTGCTGCTGATCGTTGCCAACTTCTCAAGGCCGGAGGTGAATGTGTCTGTTGTCATTCCTTCTCATGCTTTCGAGTTCTTGGGGTTGCCTGAACGCAATGTCATGGCTTCCGACTTGCTGAGTGGAGAGAAAATCGAACTGACGCTGAAGAAAGACAGTGCCGTGTCAATGACGATTCCTCCTTATGGTGCGAGAATCCTTAAGTTCAATATAAAGATGAGAGACGATGCTTATGCTCTCAATGAGCACGCCAAGAACGAGTTCCCGCCGGCACATACCGCCGAGCACCTTCTCAACCAACTGATGATCAGGATGTTCGGATGCGAGCGTTCTCGCAATGCGCATATCGAGCGGAAGAAGAGCAAGATCAGTTATGTACTTGACCATAAGCCTTCGCGTCAGGAGGAGAAAGCGATTGAGGACGAAATGAACCGCTTGATACAGGCCGACATGCCGGTGACCTATGAGACGGTAGACCGTAACCATCTGCCTGAAGGCATCTCGCTCGACCGTCTGCCGAAGGATGCTTCTGAGGCTATCCGTATCGTGCGTATCGGCGACTACGACGTCTGTCCGTGTATCGGTAAGCATGTGCGCTCTACAGCTCAGATCGGTAAGTTTGAGTTGCTCGGTACCAACTGGGATGAGCCTACGCATACGTTCCGTATCCGGTTCAAGGTCATCCCGTCGGCGATGTAATAAGTAAAGGAAAAAGAAAAGCCGTAATGCTAAGTGCACTACGGCTTTTCTTTTATTTTGCTTCGTTTTCTTCCTTCATGTCTATGAACTCACCTTTGTCGTCATAGAACTCGTACTGAAGAAAAGCGAGTTTCTGAGAGGAGTAGACGTGTACTCCAAATCCATACTTCATCTGCCACTTGCGCTTGAGGCTCACAATGCCTTGATTGATATAAGCCGCAACGTATGGGTGGACATAGAGATAGAACTTTTTGATGCCTATCTTGTTGACGAGTTGGTCAATTTTTCTCTCAAGCTGGTCCGTGAACAGGAAACTGGAGCGGATCTTTCCGGTACCTCCGCATGTAGGACAGTCTTCCTCCACATTGACGTCCATAGCGGGGCGCACACGCTGGCGTGTGATCTGCATCAGCCCGAACTTGCTCAGCGGTAAGATGTTGTGGCGTGCACGGTCTTTCTGCATGTCCTTGCACATACGCTCATAGAGCATCTGACGGTCTTCGGCAAGGTTCATGTCGATAAAGTCCACTACGATGATTCCTCCCATATCACGTAGTCTTAATTGTCGGGCGAGCTCATCAGCTGCCCCGAGATTGGTGTCGAGTGCTGTGCCTTCCTGCCCATTTTGATTCTTAGACCTGTTGCCGCTGTTGACGTCTACCACATGCATGGCCTCGGTGTGCTCAATGATGAGGTAAGCACCGTGTGCATAGTTGACGACCTTGCCAAAACTGGCCTTGATCTGCTTGGTGACATTGAAATTGTCAAAGATAGGCACTTTACCCGTGTACATCTTCACAATGTTAGCTCTTTCTGGAGCTATCAACGTCACATAATCCTTTACTTCTTTGCAAATAGCCTCATCGTTGACATAGATGTTCTCGTAAGTGGGGTTGAAAAGATCACGCAGCATAGCTACCGCTCTTCCTGTCTCTTCGTAGATGAGCTGTGGACGATGTTGTGTCTTCTGCACCTTATTGATAGCATCCTGCCATCTGCCGGTGAGGATCTTCAGTTCAGCGTCGAGCTCAGCCACTCTCTTGCCTTCGGCTACCGTGCGCACGATGACGCCACAGTTCTTAGGCTTGATGCTTTGAATAAGTTGTTTAAGCCTTGACTTTTCCTCACCGCTCTTGATTTTAGAAGATACTGAGACCTTGTCACCAAAGGGGATAAGGACGAGGTAGCGTCCGGCAAAGCTCAGTTCTGCCGTCAGGCGCGGGCCTTTTGTAGAGATAGGCTCTTTGACAATTTGTACGAGAACCTCTTGTCCCACTTTGAGTGTCTGCTGCACGCTGCCGTCTTTCTGAAGATCAGGCTGGCGTGACGCTTTTGCAAAGGGCACGAGATGTTTTCGGTCACTTTCTACCTGCTTGAGGTACTTTGCGTAAGAATTAAATTGACTACCCAGATCAAGATAATGCAAGAAAGCATCGCGTTCATAACCTACATCCACGAAACATGCGTTGAGACCCGGCATGAGTTTCTTCACTTTCGCGACATAGATGTTGCCCACCGAGTAGTTGGCCGAGCGAGACTCGTTCTGATATTCAACCAGTCGTTTGTCTTCGAGCAAGGCTATCGAGATCTCTTTAGGCTTGACATCGATTATTACTTCACTTGTCATTTCTGATGGTGTTTTTCTCTGTTGTCTCTCCGACAACGTTTTCTTTAATTGAAAAAAGGGGCAAGCCTCGTAGGGCATGCCCCTTCTTGGAACTGTCGCTCGGGCTTACTTGCTCTTATGACGGTTCTTGCGCAGTCTCTTTTTGCGCTTATGCGTAGCCATCTTGTGGCCTTTTTTCTTTTTACCGTTTGGCATAATAATAAGTTTAAATAATGTTGTTATATAATATCTTTATAAAAGACTTTCTTTTACTCACCCTTCATCTCATCCACGAAGACCTTGGCCGGTTTGAAGGCTGGAATGTCGTGGGCGGCAATGGTGATAGTCATGTCCTTGCCGATGTCGCGTGCGGTCTTGGTAGCACGGTGCTTGATAATGAAGCTGCCGAATCCACGTAGATAAACATTCTCCTTCTTGTCAAGCATGGTGCGCTTCACAGTCTCCATGAATGCTTCCACAACTACGGAAACCTCTTTTCTCTGCAAGCCCGTCTGTTCAGCAATCTCGTTGATGATATCTGCTTTTGTCATCTTTATAATATCTTTGTTATATCTTGTTTATTCTCAACTATTTGTCGAGGTTGTTTTTCGAGTGTGCAAAATTACTAATAATATTGGTGAAAACGAAATTTATCAGTGACTTTTTCTAATTTTTATATTTTAACGGGCCTAAAAGAGAGGCAGATTCCTCGAAATCTTCTTTTGAAGTATTTTTGTAAGTTTCAGTCCCCGTTGTGTATGATGGATAATATCGTCATGTATCGTGCTGATGTCATTGAACATCTCGCAGGCTGCAGTCTGAAACACATTAGGCCTACGCTGACTCTTGTCGCCATCTGGATTGACCACCACCTTTATACCTTTGGGTACAACATTGACATCGATGTCCGTACCTGCTAATGTCGGCTCGCCATCGAAGTGGATAGGTCCCTCTTCGGAACGATGAACGTGCAGGTGTCGCGTGCGGAAGGTCTTGATACGCGAGCTCTTGTCCAAGGTCTTACTGAACATGTCGATGGCAATCTGCGGTGCCTCAAGGATATCGAAAGGTTCCATGATAACTACATCCATCAGACCATCACTCATACTTGCTTGTGGTGCAATGTATGCATTGTTGCCATATTGCGAGGCGTTGGCACAGGTGACAAGGAGCGCTTTATAGGTCGTAGTGTCCTCATCGGTGCTCAGCTCATAGGTCTGCGGCTTATACTTCAGACCTGATTCCAACACTTGCTGGACGTATGTGATAGGCCCGCGCTTGCCTGCCTCAGCAAACTTGAAACTGATGAAGGCGTCAAAGCCCATGCCACAGGTGCAGAAGAAGTCATGACCGTTGACAGTGCAATAGTCCAAGTCATGAATCTCACAAGCGTTTAGCATCTCCAAACTCTTCTTTATATTAATAGGTATAAGAAGATGACGTGCCAGTCCGTTCCCAGACCCGCACGGGATGATTCCTAAGGCTGTGGAAGTGTGCGTGATGCCTCGTGCTACTTCGTTGACAGTGCCGTCACCACCAATAGCAACGACAATATCTATGCCTTCTGCTGCAGCCTGTTTAGACAACTCCTCAGCATGACCTGCATATTGTGTCTCGAGAATCTCATAGCTAAACTTCGACTTGTCTAAATACTCGTCGATAGCCTCCGGAATGCCCGACTTGCTCACGGTTCCGGAGATGGGGTTGATGATGAATCTAACTCTTTTCATTAGAGATACGTTTTAGTTGCAAAAATAATACATTCCTCATTGAGAAAGGGCCGAAATCTCGTTTTTTTTTGTTAATAAGACGTTTTGTGGTTGATTTCTTGCTTATTAATTAGATTTCTTTGTAACTTTGCAACCCATAAAAAGATAGTTAGCAAATTCTTCACCTATTAAAAATGGGACAGTTAACAGAAAGATATAAGCATTATCGTGTACCTCAGAAGTACATGGAAGAGGGCGTATACCCTTATTTCAGAGAGATTACGAGCAAGCAGGGTCCAGAAGTGATCATGGGCGGCCGTAAGATCTTGATGTTTGGAAGTAATGCCTACACAGGTCTCACAGGGGACCAGCGTATTATTGATGCAGGTAAAGCTGCACTTGACAAGTATGGCTCAGGATGTGCCGGAAGTCGTTTCCTCAATGGAACGCTCGACATCCATGTGCAGCTCGAGAAGGAGCTCGCCGAATATGAGCACAAAGACGCAGCTCTTTGCTTCTCTACAGGTTTCTCTGTCAATTCAGGTGTCATCCCTGCTATCGTGGGTCGTGGTGACTACCTCATCTGCGATGACCGTGACCACGCTTCTATCGTTGATGGACGTCGTCTGAGTTTCGCCACGCAGCTGCACTACAAGCACAACGATATGGCAGACTTGGAGCGTATCCTTGAGAAACTCCCGCACGATGCCATTAAGCTGATTGTTGTAGACGGTGTCTTCTCTATGGAGGGTGATCTTGCCAAGCTCCCCGAGATTGTGGAGCTCAAGCATAAGTACAACTGCTCTATCATGGTCGATGAGGCTCATGGTCTCGGTGTGTTCGGCGATGCCGGTCGTGGTGTTTGCCACCACTTCGGTCTTCAGGATGATATCGACCTGATCATGGGTACATTCTCGAAGAGTTTGGCTTCTATCGGTGGTTTCATTGCTTCCGACTGGGATACAATCAACTATCTTCGTCATACATCTCGTACCTATATCTTCTCAGCAAGTGATACGCCAGCCGCAACAGCTTGCGCTTTGGAGGCTCTCCATATCATTCAGAATGAGCCGGAGCGTCGTCAGCGTCTGTGGGATGTTACCAACTATGCCCTGAAGCGTTTCCGTGAGGAAGGTTTCGAGATTGGTGAGACTGAGAGCCCAATCATCCCGCTTTATGTCCGCGATGATACAAAGACGTTCTTGGTAACAAAGCTTGCTTTCGATGCAGGTGTGTTCATCAACCCAGTTATTCCTCCTGCTTGTGCACCTCAGGACACACTCGTTCGTTTCGCTCTGATGGCTACCCATACCAAGGAGCAGGTAGAGCGCGGTGTCCAGGCCCTGAAGAAGATCTTCGTGGAGCAGGGAATCATCAAATAGCGCCTTACGCTTCGCTAAAGAATAAAGAATAAAGAAGAAAGAAAAAAGAATACTGAATACAGTAAGGGTAAGCCTCTGTATTCAGTATTCTTTTGTTTTGGGGTTAATGTATTCTTCTGTTAGGGGGTTAATGTATTCTTCTGTTATGGGGTTAATGTATTCTTTCTTCTTTATTCATTATTCTTTAGCGAAGCGTCTTAGCGCGTAGCGTAGAATTGTTCTGCTCTCTCTAAGTCTTGTGGTGTGTCGATGCCAACAGTCTCCACATTCGTGATACCTACCCGAATGCGATAGCCATTCTGAAGCCAACGAAGCTGTTCGAGGCTCTCAGCCTTTTCGAGAGATGACTGCGGAAGCTGGGTGACCTCACGCAGTACCTCGCGACGATAAGCATAGATGCCTAAGTGCTTCAGATAAGGATAACTCTCAAGCCATGTGGCCTCTTCCTTTCCGCGTACGAAGGGAATGACAGAGCGGGAGAAGTAAAGAGCGAACCCATTGTTGTCGGTCACGATCTTCGGAGAGTTAGGATTCTTCACGGCATCCATGGTTGTGAAAGGCTTTCCTAAAGTGGCGATCTGTGTAGAAGGATTGTCGAAGAGGGAGCAAAGAGTCTCTATCTGTGAAGGCTGGATGAAAGGCTCGTCTCCTTGAACGTTCACGATGACATCAGCATCCGTGTTAATCTTTTCAGCAGCCTCCTCAATACGGTCTGTACCACTCTTATGATCAGCTCGTGTCATAACAGCTTTGCCGCCAAAAGCCTTGACGGCTTCGAAAATGCGGTCATCGTCTGTCGCTACCCAAGCTTCAGGAAGGACCTTGGTCACTTGCTCATAGACGTGCTCAATGACAGGCTTGCCTGCAAGCATGGCAAGCGGTTTGCCCGGGAATCGTGTGGAAGCGTAACGGGCGGGGATAATTGCAATGAAGTGCATGATATTTGTTGTTATTATTCTGTTTCTTTGTTCTTGCTTGCAAAATTACAAAAACTAACGCTTTGTCTTGCTTAATGTCATTAAAATTTTGTCACAATGACTTAAATAAGTTTGGCTATGATGTGTATTCTCAAATTTTATGCTTATCTTTGAACCAACATTGATAAAGACAATTCATCGTGAAAAAATACATATTTTTTATCTACTTCCTTGCCATGCCCCTGTTGGCTTCAGCCCAGAAAATAACTATCGGCACATGCCAGATAGAAGAGATGGGTATCAAAGGAACCTATAAGGGTGAGATGTCATCGGGCAAGCCCAATGGCAAGGGCAGTGAAGTGTTTGAGAACGGTAATACCTATGACGGCGACTTTGTCAAGGGCAAGCGCCAAGGACATGGTGTCTACACTTTTGCTGATGGCGAGAAGTATGATGGTGAGTGGGTACTCAACCAACAGCACGGTCGTGGCACTTATTATTTCAGCAACAATAATAAATATGTTGGCTTGTGGTTCCGCGACTATCAGCAAGGCCATGGCGTGATGTATTATTTCAACGGTGACGTCTACGACGGCGATTGGTTTCATGACATGCGGCAGGGAAAGGGAAAGTACACGTTCTCTACCGGTGCTTATTATGATGGTCAGTGGAAAAACGACAAGAAAGAAGGTAAAGGCTTCTTCGACTGGGGTGACGGCACTACTTATCGTGGCAACTGGGAGAATAATCAGCGTTCGGGCTATGGTGTGAACAAATATGCTGACGGCGATGTTTATAAAGGCATGTGGAAAGATGACATTCAGCAGGGCCGTGGCATCTACCTCTTCCAGAACGGTGACCAGTATGAAGGAGACTATGACCAAGGTGAACGTACTGGCGAAGGCATCTTCCGCTATGCTAATGGAGACCAGTATACCGGTCACTTCAATCAGGGCGACCGAGATGGAGAGGGTACGTTCGTCTGGGCCAATGGCGACAAGTATGAAGGCCAGTGGAAAAATGACCAGCTCAATGGACAAGGCAAACTGTCTAAGAAAGATGGTGATGTCTTTGAAGGAACCTTCCGTAATGGAAAGATAGATGGCGAGGTTATCATCCACTATGCCAATGGCACACGTTTTAAAGGAACTTACCATAACGGCAAACGTAATGGTCGCTGCATTGAAGAGACAAAAGACGGTAAGCGTTTCGAAGGCTCTTATGTAGATGATGTACGCGATGGTAAGTTTGTAGAAAAGGATGCTAATGGGCAGGTCACCTGCACAGGACATTATGAGAATGGAAAACGATTTAACGACCAATAAAAACTTAAACTCATACTATGGATAAAGAGAATCACATCGGTATCGTAGCTCATGACCCTTATCTTGAGCCTTTTGAGGATGCCATTCGTGGACGTCACGATCATGCAGCGTGGAAGATAGGGCAACTCACACAAGGTGGCAAGCAAACTTTGTCCGACTTTGCCAGCGGTTACGACTATTACGGTCTTCATAAGGTGCGTGGCGGATGGGTCTTCCGAGAATGGGCACCTAACGCGACAGACATCTATCTTGTCGGAGATTTCAATGACTGGAAAGAAGACGAGAAATATCGTTGTAAGCGCATTGAGGGCACAGGCAACTGGGAACTCAAACTGCCCACCAAAGCCATGAAGCATGGCGATCTGTTCAAGATGCATGTCAAATGGAACGGTGGACAAGGGGAACGTATCCCTGCGTGGGCTACCCGTGTGGTGCAGGATGAGCAGACGAAGATCTTCTCTGCACAGGTATGGGCACCTAAGAAATATCATTGGAAGAAGAACAAGTTTAAGCCTTCGCGCGATCCTCTGTTCATCTATGAATGCCATATCGGCATGGCTCAGGATGCAGAGAAGGTCGGCACCTATACGGAGTTTAAGGATAACGTCCTTCCGCGAATCATCAAGGACGGATACAATGCCATTCAGATTATGGCTATCCAGGAGCATCCTTATTATGGCAGTTTCGGCTACCATGTGAGTTCCTTCTTCGCACCGTCAAGCCGCTTCGGTACGCCGGAGGAACTGAAAGCGCTCATTGATGCGGCCCATGAAGCAGGCATTGCCGTTATCATGGATATCGTCCATTCTCATGCTGTGAAGAATGAGGTTGAGGGACTTGGAAATCTTGCTGGTGATCCTAACCAGTATTTCTATCCCGGCGAGCGCCATGAGCATCCGGCATGGGACAGTCTGTGTTTCGACTATGGAAAGGACGATGTTATCCATTTCCTGCTGTCCAATTGTAAGTACTGGCTTGAGGAATACCATTTCGATGGCTTCCGTTTCGATGGTGTGACATCGATGCTCTACTATAGTCATGGCCTGGGTGAAGCCTTCACCAACTACGCAGATTATTTCAATGGCCATGAGGATGACAATGCCATCTGCTACTTGACGATGGCCAATAAACTCATTCATGAGATTAACCCCAATGCCATTACGATTGCTGAAGAGGTGAGTGGTATGCCGGGCCTTGCTGCCAAATACGAAGATGGCGGTTATGGCTTCGACTATCGACTGGCTATGAATATCCCTGACTATTGGATCAAAACCATCAAGGAAAAGAAAGACGAGGACTGGAAGCCGAGCAGCATCTTCTGGGAGGTCAAGAACCGTCGTGCCGACGAGGAGACGATCTCTTACTGTGAGAGCCACGACCAGGCTTTGGTGGGCGATAAGACTATCATCTTCCGGTTGATCGACTCTGATATGTACTGGCACTTCAAGCATGGTGATGAGACAGACCTCGTCTGGCGTGGTATCGCCCTGCATAAGATGATCCGCCTCGTGACAGCTGCCGCTATGAACGGAGGTTATCTCAACTTCATGGGTAATGAGTTCGGTCATCCTGAATGGATCGACTTCCCGCGTGAGGGCAACGGATGGAGCTACAAGTATTGCCGTCGGCAGTGGAACTTGGTAGATAATCCTGACTTGGATTATCATTTCCTCGGCGACTTCGACAAGGCGATGCTCAATGTGCTTAAGAGTGAGCCGAAGTTTAATCTCACTCCAGTCCAGGAGATTTGGCATAACGATGGCGATCAAATACTGGCTTTCGAGCGCGGCAATCTCGTGTTTGTCTTCAACTTCTCACCAACTCGGAGCTACTCTGACTATGGCTTCCTCGTGAAGGCAGGCGAATACGATGTCGTCCTCAATACGGATGCTAAGGAGTTCGGTGGCAACGGGCTTGCTGATGACTCAGTGAAGCATTTCACCAACTTTGATCCGGTCTATGAGAAAGACGGGAAAGGTTGGATGAAGCTTTATATTCCCGCTCGCTCTGCCGTAGTATTAAGAAAAAAGTAATTTGTATTAAATAATGTCCAGACAATTCAAAGATGGCACGATCGTTATGAGAATCGGCTGTGCCATCTTTTTCTTAGTCTTTACCACTCTCTATCTTAGTAAGTATCAGCCGGATATCTTAGCTGTTACGCAACATGTGCTCTCGGGTGGTGCCACACATTATAACAGTGTGATAGGCACGATCCTTATCACGCTTGTCTTATGGCTCATACAGGTGGCACTGTACGGTTGGACGGGATTGTCGCATAGAGCTCACGCGCTCACTTATCTTCCGTCTATGTTGTTGCTGGCTATCTTGACGGATATTTCTCCCAACCTGACGACTGACAACTACTTGGGCGTGTGGGCATGGCTTTTCCCATTGCTGATGATTGTCTATGCCGGTGTGGTGTGGCTTTTCCGGCAATTGGAACCGATGGAGCCGACAGCCTATTCCATGGGGCTCTTCTCAAGAGTGACATGGATCAACGTGCTTCAGTTGTGTGTCATGGCGCTTATCGTCTGTGGCATCGGATGTTCTGATACGGTCTTCCACTGCCGTATGCGGATGGAGAGCGATATGCTCAAAGGCGATTATGCAGCTGCTGTCAAGGTTGGAAATGATGTGGAGCAGACAGACAGCAGTCTGACAATGTTGCGTGTCTTGGCTTTGTCAAAGACCGGTGAGCTTCCTGAGCGTTTGTTCGAGTTCCCGCTTGTTGGTGGATCGGATGCCATGCTGCCAAACAGAAAATCTATAAAATTGATGATGCTGCCTGAAGATAGTGTTTATTCTACATTCGGTGTGGTGCTCAAGGAGAAACTGCGCCCGATGACCTATCTTCGTCATGTCAATAAGAGTAAGAAATATGCATCTAAAGCATCTCGTGACTGGCAACTGTGCGGGTACCTCCTTGACCGTAACCTTGATGCTTTCGTTATGACATTACCGCGCTATTATGATATTAGCAGGTCTTTGCCTAAGGCTTATCGTGAAGCGCTCATCCTCTATAACCATATAAGGAAAAAGCCACGTATTCTTTACAAGGAGTCGGTAATGGATGCCGATTATGACGACTTCAAGAAAGCTTTCTATAGTTCAGAGAATCCAATGGCTCGTCTCTCCAATGTCAAGGATAACTTTGGAAAGAGCTATTGGTACTATTATATCTTAGGAACGACACATTGAAATTTCTCCGTAGGGGCGGCCCTGGTGGCCGCCCTAACTATGTATATGTTTTGGTGATTAAACAATAGGGCGGCCACAAGGGCCGCCCCTACGGTGTGACGTTCCCAATTAGGAAACCGATAGTTTCTCGGTTAAAAACTAAGAGTTTCTCGGTTAGAAACTAAGAGTTTCTCAATAAAAAACTGGCAGTTTCTCATCGAGAAACTGCCAGCAATATATTTGATTAGGCACCTAATCTCTTTATCCTTTCTTTACCGTTGCATCGCTTACGAGGGACAATAAGACATAAAGGAGAATGACGATCCACCATGCTCCTAAGAAACCGGCAAGGAACCCTTGACCGGAGAAACCTTGGTAGAGCGTAGAGATGATAATGATAGCTGCAGAGACGGCAATGAAAGAGTAGCGCAACTCATTACCTTTCCAGCCCCAGTGCTTGAACTTCAATGCAAACATCGGAATCTCGGAGATGAGCAACCATGAGCTGATAAGCATCAGCAGAATGACGATACCTGCACCGGCCGGGAGCGTGTTGAGCCAATTGCCAAGACAGAGGATCAGTGAGCCCCAAAACAGAGCATTGGCAGGCGTGGGCAGACCGATGAAGCCCATCGACTGGCGCTCGTCGAGGTTGAACTTTGCCAGGCGAAGTGCAGAGAAGGCTGCCATGATATATGCTACAAAAGGGATATAATCGGTAACGACTCCCAAGAACGAAGGGAAGTTCATTACTAACAGTTGCGAAAAGATGATGGTTGACGGAGCCACACCAAAGGTGACATCGTCAGCTAACGAGTCTAATTCCTTGCCGATAGGGGATGATACATGGAAGAGACGGGCACTCATTCCGTCGAAGAAGTCGAACACTGCTCCAATGATGATCCACAGCAACGCTAAGTCAGGACTATGGAAGAAAGCAAAACAAGTAGCGATGCAACCTGAAATAAGGTTGCAGCACGTCAGGGTGTTCGGAAAATTAATCAGTTTCATTTTTTCAATTTTGCAATGATCGTCTGGTCACCGGTGGTCTTCTGATTCATCTTGACACAGATCTCAGTGCCAACAGGCAGGAAAACATCTACACGGGAGCCGAGCTTGATGAAGCCTAAGTGCTCATCAATATAGCATTCCTCTCCTTCCTTGGCATAGGTCACGATGCGGCGGGCTACGGCACCAGCTATCTGGCGGCAGAGAATATCCGTACCATCTTCTGTTGTGATCATGGTGTCGGTGTGCTCATTCTCCATGCTTGCCTTCGGAAGCCAGGCCTTATGGTAGTTGCCATTGAAGTGCTTGACGAATTTCACTTTTCCATCTACCGGGAACCAGTTGGCATGCACATTGGTCAGACTCATAAAGATGGATACTTGTATTCTGCGATCGTGAAAATAGGTGTTTTCATTCACTTCCTCAATGACAACAATCTTTCCATCAGCAGGGGCCACGACAATACCATCGGTATCTTCGACATTGAGATAACGGATAGGACATTGGTAGAAGTTCACGGCGATGCCATATAGAACACCGAAAACAACGATGAACGCCCAGAATATCCAGGGGATGGCCACAAAATGCCACAGCAGAAAACCTACTATAGCGATAAATGCCAAGCCGCCGACCAACTGATCAACGCCTTCTCTATGTATGCGTATTTTCTTTAGTTTCTTGATTCTTTTTCCCATGACTTATAATTTGGCTGTCTTGCAAGGTCAAATAAGTTCTTTTGCACTGCAAAGGTAACCTTTTTCTATAGAACTCGCAAATATTTTTTCTTCTTCTTTTGCTTATATCGTTTTTTCGGCGTAACTTTACACTCGCAAAGAAACGTTCATGGAAGATTTCGTACATTTACACGTTCATACTCACTATAGTATTCTCGACGGACAGTCGAAGGTGCCTCATCTCGTTGACAAGGCTATCAAAGACGGAATGAAAGGTATGGCCATCACTGATCATGGTGTCATGTATGGTATCAAGGAATTCTCCGACTATTGTGCCTCTATCAACAAGAAGCGGAAGGCGGAAGGGCAGGAACCTTTCAAGCCTATCTTCGGGTGCGAGATGTATGTCGCTCATCACCGCAAAGAAGACAGGGATAAAGCAGCAGGTGACGGCTCTGGCTATCACCTTATCGTGCTTGCCAAGAACTATCACGGCTACAAGAATCTTATTAAGCTTGTCAGCCGTTCGTGGGTAGATGGCTACTACTATAAGCCTCGTACTGACCGCTTCGACTTGGAGAAATACCATGAGGATCTCATTGTCTCTTCGGCTTGTCTTGGTGGTGAGATTCCCCAAAAGATTATGAAAGGTGACATGGAGGGGGCGCGTGAGGCTGTGGAATGGTACCACAACCTCTTTGGTGATGACTTCTATTTAGAGCTTCAGCGTCACCAGGTCACAGACCCCAATGTCCATGCCAACCGCGAGACCTATCCTTTGCAGCAGAAGGTGAACAAGGTGCTGATGCAGTTCGCGAAGGAGTATGGCATCAAACTGATCTGCACCAACGACTGTCATTTTGAGGATAAGGAAACGGCAGAGGCTCATGACCATCTGCTCTGCCTGGCTACGGGTAAGGATCTCGACGATCCGACGCGTATGGTCTATACGAAGCAGGAGTGGTTCAAGACACGGGCAGAGATGAACGCTATCTTCTCCGATGTGCCCGAGGCCTTGTCCAACACCTTGGAGATCTTGGATAAGGTTGAGATATATAGTATTGACCACGGACCTATCATGCCTTTCTTCCCAATTCCCGAAAGCTTCGGTACCGAGGAGGAGTGGCATAAGAAATATACAGAAGAGCAGCTCTATAAAGAGTTCACTACCGATGAGAATGGTGAGAACCCATTGCCAAAGGACAAGGCTGATGCGGTGATTGAACGTCTCGGAGGCTATGATAAAGTTTATCGAATCAAGTTCGAGGCCGACTATCTTGCCAAACTTGCCTACGATGGTGCAAAGAAGCGTTACGGCGACCCTATTCCCGACAACGTAAAGGAGCATGTGAAGTTTGAGCTTCACGTCATGAAGACGATGGGTTTCCCGGGCTACTTCCTTATAGTGCAGGACTTTATCAATGCTGCTCGCGACCAGCTCGGTGTATGGGTAGGCCCGGGCCGTGGCTCTGCGGCAGGTTCTGTGGTGGCTTATTGCTTGGGTATCACGAAGATAGACCCCCTGAAATACGACCTCCTATTTGAGCGTTTCCTCAATCCTGACCGTGTCAACCTCCCGGATATTGATACTGACTTCGATGACGACGGCCGAGGAAAGGTGTTGCAATGGGTGATGGATAAGTACGGTAAGCAGAACTGTGCGCATATCATCACTTATTCGAGCATGGCAACGAAGAACTCTATCTCTGATGTCGCTCGTGTGGAGAAACTTCCATTGGAGCGTGCCAATGCTTTGAAGAAAGCTATCCCGGACCGTCTGCCCGATGGCTTGAAGATGAACCTCGCCAATGCTATCAAGTGTACGCCGGAGCTGCGCGAGGCAGAGAGCTCCATGGATCCGCGTGAGCGTAACACCATCAAGTATGCCAAGATGTTAGAGGGTACAATCCGCGGTACGGGTATTCATGCCTGCGGATTCATCATCTGTCGTGATCCGATCAGCGACTGGGTGCCGGTGTCTACAGCTGACGACCCTGATTTCCCGGACCGCAAGTGTGATGTGACACAGTATGACGGTCACGTCATTGAGTCGACAGGTCTTATCAAGATGGACTTCTTGGGTCTGAAGACACTCTCGGAGCTGAAAGAGGCGGTTAAGGTTATCAAACAGACGACGGGAAAAGAGATAGACCTCGATAATATTCCTATTGACGACGAGCTCACCTATAAGCTCTATCAGGAGGGACGGACTATCGGTACGTTCCAGTTTGAGTCGCCGGGTATGCAGAAATATCTGAAGGAGCTCCATCCAACGGTCTTTGAGGACCTCATCGCTATGAACGCCCTCTACCGTCCGGGACCTATGGACTATATCCCGGAGTTTATCGCCCGTAAGAAGGATCCTTCGCGTATCAAGTACGATATCCCTTGCATGGAGAAGTACTTGAAGGATACTTATGGTATCACGGTCTACCAGGAGCAGGTGATGTTGCTCTCCCGCCAGTTGGCCAACTTCACGCGTGGTGAGAGCGATGCCCTGCGTAAGGCCATGGGTAAGAAGAAAAAGGCTATCGTAGACGCGATGAAGCCTAAGTTCCTCAAGCAGGGCGCAGAGAACGGACATGATCCGAAGATCTTGGAGAAGATATGGAGTGACTGGGAGAAGTTCGCTTCCTATGCCTTCAATAAATCGCATGCCACCTGTTACTCATGGGTGGCTTATCAGACCGCTTATCTGAAAGCCCATTATCCAGCTGAATACATGGCTGCTCTGATGACGCGTCGTTTCTCGGATATAGGTGAGATCACGAAGCTCATGGAGGAGTGCAAGGCGATGAATATTCCTACTTTGGGTCCGAGCGTCAATGAGAGTTACGTAGAGTTTGGTGTCAACGATAAAGGTGAGATCCGCTTTGGCTTGTCAGCCATCAAAGGCATGGGCTCTGCGGCAGCTGCCGCTATCGTCAGCGAGCGTCAGGCCAACGGTCCTTATAAGGATATCTACGATTTTGCGGAGCGTGTCAGCCTCAAGGATGTCAACCGCAAGGCTTTCGAAAGTCTGGCATTGAGCGGTGGCTTCGACTGTTTCGGGTTGATGCGTGAGCAGTATCTTGCTGCTAACCCGAAGGGAGAAGTGTTCCTCGATTGCTTGGTGCGCTTTGGTCAGCAGTATCAGCAGGATAAGAAAGATGCCGCCAACTCGTTGTTCGGTGCTATGAGTGCGGATGTTGCCGTGGCGCTTCCTCCTGCTCCGAAAGCAGAGGAGTGGAGCAGTATTGAGCGATTGGGCAAAGAGAAGGACCTTGTTGGTATCTATCTTTCTGCACATCCGTTGGATGACTATTCGCTCATTCTTAATAATATGTGTAATACGACATGCACGGAGATGGGCGATCGCAGCAATCAGGATGAACTGGCGCAGCGTGAGGATATAACCTTTGGCGGTATCGTCACAAAGGCTACGCAGAAGTTCACCAAGCGTGGTTCACCTTTTGGACTCGTCACGATAGAGGACTTCAGCGGCTCGGGTGAGATCGCACTCTTCGGTGAGGAATGGGGTAAGTGGAATGGCAAGCTGACAGTAGGCTGTTCAGTCTTTGTCAAGGCGCGCTATGTGAAGCTCTATCCTACGAGCCAGTCATATTCGCTTCAGATACAAAACATTGAATATCTGCAGACAGTGAAGAATGAACGCATCGAGCGGTTCACCATCAATGTCCCGAGCAAGGCCATTGATGAGACGATGGTCAACGATGTGATGTCGATCGTCTGTGACACACCGGGTCACACGGAGCTCTACTTCAATATCATCGATGAGGACGAGCACGTGAATGTCCTGCTGCGCTCGCAGAAGCAGCAGATAGAAGTGGGCAAGGAGCTGGTACAATATATTGACAGCCGTCCCGAGATGAGCTATCATGTCAATTAAAGAAAGTATAATACAATAAATAAAATGAAGATTACAATTCAGTCTTTGGACAGCATTCATGAGGCTGCCCGCGAGTTCATCGAGAACATGGGCAAGGGTCATGTGTTTGCCTTTTATGGTAAGATGGGTGCAGGAAAGACAACGTTCATCAAAGCCATCTGTGAGGAACTTGGTGTCGAAGATGTCATTACTTCTCCAACATTCGCCATTGTCAACGACTATACATCCACGAAGGATGACAGTCATATCTACCATTTCGACTTCTATCGTATCAAGAAGTTGGAGGAGGTTTACGACATGGGCTATGAGGATTATTTCTACAGTGGCAGCCTGTGCTTCATCGAGTGGCCTGAGCTCATTGAGGAGATCCTTCCCGGCGATGCTGTCAAGGTGACCATCACGCAGAATGAGGACGGTTCAAGAACTGTCGAGTTCTAATAATCTCATAGTTAAGTCACTTTTTTGGCATAATGTTTGTGTAGATAGATTATAATTCTTAATTTTGCATCATCTTATTATTTAAGAGAAAGGAAAATAACTATGACAGTAGAAGTAACAGCTGATAATTTCGAGCAGTTGAAGAATGGCGATAAGCCTTTTGTCGTTGACCTTTGGGCAACTTGGTGTGGTCCTTGCCGTATGGTAAGTCCTATCATGGAGGAGCTCTCCAACGAGTACGATGGCAAGATTGTTGTTGGTAAGTGCGACATCGAGGCCAATGAGGATATCCCCATGCAGTATGGCGTGCGTAACATTCCGACAGTATTGTTCTTCAAGAACGGTCAGCTCGTCGACAAGTTCGTGGGCGCTGCCGCTAAAGGTAAGTTCCAGGAGAAGTTTGACAAGCTCTTGGCTGACTAATTATCTCGCCTGATCATAAAGCAAAACCTTGCATTGGATTGTCCGATGCAAGGTTTTGTTTTTTAACCACTGCAAAGTAAAAAAAAATCTTTATCTTTCCTGTCACAAAACAATCATTCTTCCGTATTATAAATAGAACAACAGACAAGAAGGTTTCATCTGATGACACAGGAAGAGTTCCAACAAGAAGCCGTAAGGCTTCGCCCCATGCTGCTCAAAGCAGCCAAAGGCTATCTGCACAACGACGCTGACAGCGAAGACGCCGTGCAGACAGTGTTGGTGCGCCTGTGGACAATGGTGGACAACGTCCGAAAACCCATGGACGGGCTGGCTGCCGTCGTGCTGCGTCATCACTGTATGGATGTCATCCGACAACAAGTGAGAACAACGACGCTCGACGGGCATGACCAGGCGGAAGAGGAGGAAAGCGAAGACTATGCAGCCCAACTGACCAGGCTCATCAGTCAACTGCCGCCTTTGCAACAGACGATTGTCAGGCTCCGACACATCGACAACCAGTCGTTTGCACAGATAGCCGCACTGTTGGACATGAAGGAAGCGACGGTAAGGAAGAACCTCAGCCGTGCCCGACTCGCATTGAAAGACATGATATTGAAGAAACAAGCATACAATGAATAACAAGGATTATATCCATCAGCTCACCGATAAGTTTATGGAGGGCGAGACGACACTCAAGGAAGAGCAGGAGCTTTACCGCTACTTCTCCCAGGGTGACGTGGCCGAAGACCTTCTGCCGCTGCGACCGCTCTTCACAGGACTGGCTGCCCTGCCTTCGATGTACGAGGAGCCTTCGACAACAGACCGGCATGAAGACGGGCACACAGCCCTCGTTCATTTAGTGGTTCGCTGGACATCCGTGGCGGCCGCGGTGCTCCTTCTCTTCCTTGGCGGCACGGCCGTGTACCGTTCACAGAACTACAGTGAGGTCATTGTCTATGGGCATAAATCCAACGACGCCGCTCTGCTCCATCACGAGATGGCCTCAACGATGCAGCAGCTTGAAATGCAACCGGAGAACAGCGTCAAGGCGCAATTGGACGACGTACTGTTAGGACAAGACTAAGGATGGACCTTTAGGAGAAGAATAATAAAGGACAACACGTATACAACATGAATAATATGAAGAATAATATGAAGAGCTTGATTGTTCTCATTCTCATGGCAGCCCTTCTGCCCCACGCCGCCATAGCCCAGACGGGCCTCCACAGCGACGCTGTCTTCAAAGGGCAGGTGGTGCCGCAGAATGCCATGGTGGAGGTGAAGGTCAGAGGCCGGACGCTGAGCCGCTACCGCCTGACGTTCTACCACAGCGTACGCTTCAACGCCACGGCGCAGCAGAAAGCATCCATCAACAACCTCGTTGAGCGTGACGCGAAGCAAGCCGTCTCCACGGAGACAAGGAAACAAGGAGGACGGCGCTCCCTCATCCTCAGTCTGCCTCCCAACGGACAGATGCGCCGTTATCTCTGTTATATCTCCGGCGGACACGGAAACAAGAATGCCATCACCCTCGTCTATATGGAAGGGAAAGTGGAAAGCATCGATGAACTCAGAAAACTAATACAATAACAAGCAAGATTATGAAGAACAAGATTCTCTTTTTTGTTGCCATGCTCTCAGTAGCAACAGCGAAGGCAGCCTCATTCATGCCGCCCGACACGCTCGTCGTGAACAAGCCCAACCGCGTGACGGTCATCACCACCGACTCCATGCAGACAATCCACATCGAAGGCAGAGACGGCAACCCACAATACAACTACCGGAACACGCTGCAGCTCGTCGACAGCAACTATGTCAGCACAAGCGGCATCGACAACGACTTCAGCTTCTCCATCGGCCCCCTGCGCAATAAGAAATGTAAGGAGACCTATCCAAAAAGACAAATCAGCATGCATTTCTATGCAGGATTTAACGGGGCACCGGGTATGCCGAACTCTGTAGACATCAGCTCGTTCCGCTCGTGGGAATTGTGGTGGGTTATCGCACAATATGACTATTTGACGCGCCACCACGGGTTCTCGGCAGGCTTCGGTGTAGACTGGCGCAACTATCGCACCCGTGACGATGTGCAGTTCGTGCTCGACGGCGATGAGCATTTGGGACTGACGGGCTACGACGACGGTATGCGCCCCAAGTTCTCACGCATCAAAGTGTTCAGCCTCACCTTCCCCGTGCAGTATGTGTACAGGGCCGGGAAGTTCGGATTCTCCCTCGGACCCGTCATCAACCTCAACACGCATGCCAGCGTACTGTCTAAGTGGAAAGAAGAAGGACGCACAGTCAAAGAGTCGCACAAGGGCGTACACGTCAACCCCGTCACCGTGGATGTCATGGCAACACTCCACGCGCCCTTCGGTAACTATTATTTCAAGTACAGTCCGTCTCATCTCGTCAAGGACGGCTGGGGCCTGAGGTTCCATACGCTCTCCTTCGGCGTGTTCCTTTAATGTCAGGGAGCTCCCATAATGTTAGGCAGACTCCTATAACGGGTCAAAAATAACGCACCTTGGACGGGATAGAACGATATGCTCATAAAATCGGCTTTGGGTGTCGCAAAATAGGAAAACAGGCAAGTTGGTGACGCGTCACAACGACTTTCCCTTAAAAACAGGCTTGCGCGGTAACTCCTAACTCCTATCTCCTAACTCCTAACTTCTTTCACGCCTGATCATAAGCTAAACCTTGCATTGGATTGTCCGATGCAAGGTTTTGTTTTTTGCTTTCTGGGGATGTGTCACGGATGCGGCACGATCGTACCACATACGAGGCGCGATCGTACCACATACGAGGCGCGATCGTATCACATACGAGGCGCGATCGTATCACATACGAGGCACGATCGTATCACATACGAGGCACGATCGTACCACATATGAGGTGTCTTTTACTGAAATCGCTTGTCAAAGTTCGACCAGGTTTACTGAATTGCTTGTCAATATTTAGTCAACTTTACTATTTTGCTTGTCATCTTTGACCT
>CADBAG010000002.1:0-2882 GCA_902792635.1 uncultured Prevotellaceae bacterium
TCTATATTGCTATATATAATAATGTGTACGGCTCGCTTCTTGTACTACTTCTCTGTTTATGTAAATCTTTTCAAAGAACTCTTTCAGTTTGCTAACCGGTGTATTTCCGAAAAGCGAGTGCAAAGGTATAGACTTTTTCGATACCCTCCAAATATTTCGAGGATTATTTTCGAAAAATGTTGGATAATTGATTTATATCAAGCAAAACACCGCGATTACGATGAAATGGCAATGCGATTTAACTGTAATCGGCATTCGATTTCACCGTAATGGCGGTGCCAGTATTATTGAAACACGATTGTTCGACACGTGCCGAACAATTGGCTGACACGTGACGACCAATTGGCTGACACGTGACGAACAATTGGCTGACACGTGGCGGCCAATCGGTTGACACGTGGCGGACAACGTCATTGAAACAGCGAACCAGCGACGTTGATGTTGACAGAACCGACCTGCTCGTGCTCTTGAGCAACCTGCTCAAGGCAAGCGACGATGCGGGTGGCGGCATTGTTCTCCCAATAGCGGAAGTCGACATCCTCCTCATAGGTGCGTGCGAAGTCAAGGAGGCGGGAGAGGTCGAAGCTGTCGGCACCGATACCGACACCCTCGTACTCTGCATCAGCGACATTACACTCCTGCTCGATATGTGCGGGGACCATCAGAGCTGGCTTACCCATGTAAAGTGCCTCGCAGACCGACTCGAAGCCGCCCGTCGTGGCATAAGCCTTACAGTTGGCAAGACTCTCGAGGAAGGCTTTGTCGTCGATGAGATGGAAAGAGAGGGTGTCATCGATCTTTGTGATGGTCTCCGCCCCTTTCTTATCCCAGAAGAAGCGGAGGTTGACTTTCGGATGCTCACGGTGCCAGGCGATGACCGAGTCGGCAAAGCCTGCATTGAGGATATAGCCCGTGATGTAATCGCCATGATGACGCGGGATGTCGCGGACAGCAGCGCGGAGCAGTGGCGGCACGACTGTGAGTTTTCCTTCTGCTGCATCGGCATAAGGGCGCATGGAGAGTGCCATGACGCGAGTAGCTCCATAGCAAGTAAGGCGCGTGAACCACAGGAGCCACTGCTGACTGTAAGGATGCGCCTTCGGGAGCTGGAAGTCGGGATGGAGGAAGAGATACTGATGACCGATGCAGACTTCTGGCGTCTGAGGACGGAGCAAGAAGTAAGTCAAACCACAAAGAATTTCGTAGAAGTTGACGACGAGGTCAGCGCCACTGTTCTTAATGTTCTGATAGATACCGTGGATGCTTGCGATATATTGCGGAGTCTTGATAACGTTATAGATTGTGGAGCGGATGTGCCCGATATGGCAGTTGTCCTTACTCGGCATGAAGTTAGGACTGTCGAAGGTTGTGATAGGAGCCTTTGCCTGATTGTAAAAGAAGTCGGGAATCTTCCGGTTCTTACTTTTCCCGACAAGCATTCCCACGACCTCGTGGCCGTGAGCCAATAACATCTGTTCCATTGTCAGCGCCTGGGTCAGATGCCCGCGCCCTTCTCCTTGTACAACGAATAATACTTTCATACCTAAACTTATTATTGTTTTCTCGCGACAAAAGTACAAGGATCATGTTACCAAACGTTGACAATGGTGAAACAATGTGGTTAAATCATCATTATTAGGTATTGCGCGGTTCATAGTTTAACAATACCTTTGCACCCAGAAATGATAAGCAATACATCTTTGACAAAATTAGTTTTCTTTCTCTGCCTCTCGTGCCTTGGAGCAGGACCCATACACGCACAGGAGAGTGACGGAGATTCGACGAAATGGCTGACAGGCTACGCCATGACAGAAGTAAACTACGGGCACCGTCATGGGCAGGAGCACCCTACCGTCACCGACTTCCCACATATTCTTATAGGTGGAACGGCTCAGTTGGGCAAGGGCTGGAGCGTTGTGGCCGAATTGGAGTATGAACGGTTCCGCATGGACGGGCAGTGGGCAAACAACTTCCGTGACAACTACACGACGAACAAGCTCTACATCAACAAGCAGTGGAGCGAGGCCGTGAACGTCAAGGCAGGTATCATCGATGTGCCTGTGGGAACGACGAACAGTGGCGGGCCCGCACTCACTATCTATGATCCGCTCGACGAGAGCACACTCATGCCGATGACGTGGCATGAGGGTGGCATCGCCTTTTGGGGCCAGACGAAACTTTTCCATTATCAGGCGGGCGGCTACGTCTATCCGACCGCACCCTTGAAAGACTCGCGGCTCCTCGGACTGGCGCTGCGTGGCGGCATCACACCTGTGGAAGGTCTCGACCTGAGCCTGTCTTATTTCTACGGCAGTTCGGAGGAAGGCATGGTGCAACGGTGCAATCCGAACCTCGCTACCTTCAAGCACCTCTACCATGCAGCCTTCGACTTTGCCTACGTCAATGACAACTGGACCATCGACGGACAGGTAACGAAAAGTAACTGCAAGGAGAACAAAGCAGCAGGTATCGAGGTGGGCTACGATGTAGCGGGAGCCATGGGGCTGAAATCGTGCTCTATCATCCCTTTTGCCCGCTACGATGGTTACTTCCATGTCGGAGGAGTATCGTGCAACAGATGGACCATCGGCCTTAACACCTCCCTACCCTACGGCTTCACCTTCAAGGCGGAAGCGGGATGGGAGAACCCTAACAACGCCAAGCACATGACATCGTGCGATGTCAGCATCGGATGGCAAGGGGAATTCTGATGATTGCAGCGAGAGTTCTTTTGCATCGGGATCTTTTTTGTAGCGGATTTTCACGACTCTACACGACAAACGTTTTCAAACTGTACGGTTGAAATTTGGGATTCTGATAATGACAATAGGGAGCAGACCAACTGACGTTGAATGCCCTCGAAGAGGGCAAACATGGTTAGC
>CADBAG010000002.1:2917-198377 GCA_902792635.1 uncultured Prevotellaceae bacterium
AGGTTGCGTCGCTGCGCTCCTTACCTGGGGTTAATCATGTGGCACCTCTCCGAGGTGCTTATTCATTGAGAGCGTTAATTTCCAACCGTACAGGTCGAACGTTTTTGGTGTCCATCATTTACTTGCACGGATGAAATCTTCTTCGTAACTTTGCATCGCAAATTAATTGATCATGAAATGAGGAAGATACTCTTTTGCATCCTATATATAATAATGTGTATGACAGTGCATGCACAGATGCACCGTTATAGCACAAACTTCACTTATTCGCAGAAGGACTTTGTCGACACGATACCTATTGAGGTCATCGACAATCAGATATTCGTCACGGCCACTGTCAACGGTCGCCCGTACCGCTTCAACATCGATACCGGCTCGAGCCAAGGCACGATCTACAACAACGGGCCGTTCGCAGGCATGCGCTCGTTGGGCAATGTGGTGAGCCAGGATGCAGCCGGGCGGAGCGACACCGTCGGTGTGGTGCAGATGCCACAGTTCTCTCTTGGCAAGCTCACTGTGACGGGCTATGTGGCCTCCGTCTTCCACTCCTCCATGACACGGAGCTATGATGCCATCCTTGGCTTCGACCTGTTCAACAAAGGCTTGTGCTGTAAGATTGACACGCGCAACAAACGGATGATCCTCACCGACCGCCGCGACTTCTTCGACGGTGAGAAAGGCTATGCGCTGCACTACACGCTCAAATGGTGGGTGCCTTACGTCATGGTCAGTCCCTTCAAGCGCCACTATGACGAGGCGCTCTTCGACACGGGCTCTTCCATCCTCTACACGATGAACAAAGAGAGCTTCGATGAGCACGCCTACAAGAGTAAGAACGTGAACAGTCAGGTGGCTGCGCGCGTCAAAGGCAATATGACCATCGGCAACATCGGGGCAGAACGGACAAGTGAGGTGGCGTTCCTCAAACTCGACCGACTCAAATGGGATGACTTTTCCTTCTTAGATGTCAATGCCGTGACGACACAAGGCACGAGCCGCATCGGTGCCTCACTGCTCAACTACGGTTCCGTCATCATTAATGGCTTCCGCAGATATATCCGGTTTCTGCCTTACACCGAGGGTGACAGCGTGGTAGTGAACAACAAGACTGTGACCACTGCCTATGTACCGACGAGCGACGGGCGTGCCGCCGTGGGTGTCATCCTCCCGGGGAGTGCCGACTATCAGGCAGGATTGCGCCAAGGCGACATCATCCTTTCCATTGACGGGCACCCCATCAATACTTTTACAGCCTTCCAGCAATATCCGCTCACAAAGGGAATGGCGCATCGGTTTATTGTAATGTCTATCTCTGGAGAACGAAAGACTATACTCATTACGCGGTAAAAATGCAGGGTGCGGCAATAAAAAACAAAGATATGATCAAAGCATTATTTTTCGATATCGACGGCACACTCGTCAGTTTCAAGACCCACAAGATACCACAGTCAGCCGTAGACGCACTGACGGAGGCGAAGGCTCATGGCATCAAGGTCTATATCTCGACAGGACGGCCACTGCCGTTCATCAATAACCTCTCGCAGATAGAGCATCTCATCGACGGTTACATCACGACGACCGGTGCACTGTGCATTGTCGGCAACGAGCGGTTCAACTATCACGAGATAGACAAGCCTTCAGTAGAAAAGATTATCGAGGCAGCAACGAAGTGGAACAAGTCGGTTGTCGTTGTCGGCGCTGAGCATATCGCCGTTGTCAACGACTCAGAAGCCATGACGGAGCAGTTCCGCAAAGGTCTGAACCTCGATTTCGAGTTCTCACCTTTAGAGGTTGTCATGAAGGAGCCGATCCTCCAGGTGAGTCCATTCTTCGATGAGACTCAGGAGAAAGAGGTCATGAAGGGGCTGCCTAACTGCGTGAGCTCCCGCTGGCACCCTGCCTTTACAGATATCACAAATATCGGGGCCGATAAAGGCAAGGCGCTGCTTGCCATGGCTAAGCATGAAGGACTGCAAGTTGCAGAGACAATGGCGTTCGGCGACGGAGGCAACGACATTCCTATTATCAAGCAGGCAGGCATCGGTGTAGCCATGGGCAACGCACGCGACGAGGTGAAGGCTGCTGCCGACTACGTGACGACGAGCGTGGATGAGGACGGGGTACGCAACGCGCTGCGTGCGCTGCTAAAGAAAAAAGAATAAAGAAGAAAGAATACAGAGAGCCCATCCTTCGAAAAAAATCGCTCTGTACGGTTGAAATTTGGGATTCTAATAGTGGCAATAGGGAGTAGACAAACTGACGTTGAATGCCCTCGAAGAGGGCAAACATGGTTAGCCCCACGTGAGGCGCAGCCGAAACGTGGGGTTGGAATGGTGCAGATGACCTGAATACCGGCCCCGCAAAGGTTCGCCCTCTTCGAGGCCGACAGGTCAGGTTAAACAGCCCGATGTTAAACCCCAGGTTACGTCGCTGCGCTCCTTACCTGGGGCTAATCATGTGGCACCTCTCCGAGGTGCTAATTCAACGAGGACATTAATTTTCAACCGTACAGCTCGAAAAATACGCAGAAAAAAGGCGGAAAAATATGCAAGATATAAACAAAAAGCATTAATTTTGCCGTAAGTTTATAAAGAGAGACTACAAATGAAAGTCAATAAGAAGAAACTGTTAACTGAGCTGCGCGACTATCTCATGATC
Source organism: uncultured Prevotellaceae bacterium (assembly GCA_902792635.1). Classification (GTDB taxonomy): domain Bacteria; phylum Bacteroidota; class Bacteroidia; order Bacteroidales; family Bacteroidaceae; genus Prevotella. Next base: position 5,576 of record CADBAG010000002.1, read on the forward strand.
AGCGTCGCCATGGTGTGCTATTGTATCGGGTGGACAGTGTTCCTGTTGCCCAACAATATCACGACTGGTGGCGTGCCGGGTGTGTCATCTGTCATCTACTGGGGCTTCGGCATTCCCGTTCAGACGACTTACTTTATCATCAACGCCATCCTCCTCGTGATAGCGTTGAAGATCTTAGGCTGGCGCTTCTGTACAAAGACTATCTATGCCGTGCTCCTCCTCACGACCTTGACAACGTTTGCCCGCAGTCAGTCAGGTGGACTTCATCTCCTTGCAGACCAACCGTTTATGGCCAGTCTCATCGGTGCCATCTTCTGCGGTTGCGGTGTAGGCATGGGCTTGGCTTTCAATGGGTCTACCGGTGGTACGGATATCATCGCCGCCATCGTGCATAAGTACCGCGACATTTCTCTTGGCCGCGTCATCATGATGTGCGATATCGTTATTATCTCATCGTCTTATCTTGTCTTCCATAACTTTGAGCAGGTCATCTACGGTTATGTCGTGCTCATCGTGACCGCCTACTGTGTGGACCAGGTTGTGAATATCATGCACCGCAGCGTGCAGTTCTTTATCATCTCCGATAAATACAAGGAGATAGCCTCCCGCATTGCTGTCTTCCCACATCGTGGTTCCACTGTCATTGAGGCCCACGGCTTCTATACCGGTCACGAAGTGAAGATGCTCTTTGTCATGGCCAAGCGCCGTGAGAGCAACACGATCTTCCGCATCATAAACGAAATAGACCCCAAAGCATTCGTCACGGAGACAAATGTCATTGGAGTCTATGGTGAGGGATTCGATAAGTTCAAAGTGAGAATGCCGAAGAAGCACGATCACCCGATACCAGCAGAGAAACTCGCGCAGCTATAAGCGCTTATAACCTCATGGGTGGCCGGTACATTCCTGGCCCCCGTTGCCCGGGGGAACCGAAGGGGGTGCGGCCACTGCACTAAATCGTTACTTCAATTGCTGACCAGCAGCATTGAACTTCTTTCCTGCCTTCTCGATAACGACTTTACCCCTATCGAGATACTTCTGAGCCTTAGTGTCTTTCGAAGCTACTGTTGCATTCTGAATGTTGGTAGCAGCAGGAGTCTCAAGAGTGATGATCAAGCAGCACTGCTTGTTACCTAATGTGAAAGGCAATGTTCCAGAAACAGGAGAATCTGAGAAGTCAAAGGTAAAGGACTTATCTGTCGTTGTACCATCATCTGCCTTTGCTGGGAACACATAATCTGTTGCTTCAAAGCTCTTACCATTGATATCCTTGATCCAAGCATCTGAATCATAGTTGTCATATCCAGAGAATGTGACCTTAGCGATCTTGACACCATCAGGAATATGAATGGTATACGTCACGTTGGCTGAGAACTTGATATTGTTGATCTCTTTAACATAGCCATACTTCTTGCTTTTCTCATTACTGATAGAGAAACCATTGGTAAAGTTGTAGGAAGCTGTTGTACTAGTTGACTCATCGTATGTCTCGTTAGAGAGCACATAAGAGGTCTGTGCCTGTGCAGCCTGACCACAGAGGAAGAGGCCACAGAACATCAACATGAATAAGTAAAGTTTTCTCATAGCAATTGTTTTTAATATGTTAGTTAATCGTTTTCTAAGTCCAACACCGCAAAGATAACACAATTATTTAGGAATGTTGTAAGGAAACACGAAAAAAGGAGGACGCAATTGCATCCTCCTCCTTTTCCGAACGAAATTACCCTTTTTCGCTCACATGTCTTACTTGCCGCTCTCTTCCGGAGCCTTGTCGATGAGATCCATAAACTGGTCGAGCTTCGGTGTGATGATGATCTGCGTACGGCGGTTACGCTGACGGCCTACAGCTGTATCATTGCTCACGAGCGGATTGAACTCACCACGGCCACCGGCTGTGAGACGCTTAGGAGTGACATTGAAGTGATCGATGAGGTATTGCACGACAGAGCTTGCGCGGAGTGCGGAGAGATCCCAGTTGTTGCGGATATTCTTCATGCTCGGAGCCGATGTGTTGACAGGCACGTTATCGGTATTACCCTCGATGAGCACATCGTAGTCCTTATAGTCGGTGATGATCTTAGCGATCTTCGACAGGGTCTCCTCGGCACGGTCGTTGATCTCATAAGAGCCACTCTTGTAGAGCATGTTGTCAGCTAAAGAGATGTAGACGACGCCTTTCAGCACCTGAACATCCACTTCCTTCATCTCCTCCTTAGACAGCGAGCGGGTGAGGTTGTTGGTGAGCACGAGGTTCAGAGAATCACTCTTGCTTTTGACCTCCACGAGGTGACGGATGTACTGGTTCGACTCGTTGATCTGGTCGACGAGTTTAGAGATGTTGATGTTGTTGGAGTTAGCATTCGTCAGGCTTTGACTGAGGTTCTTTTGCAATGCCTCATTGTCCTTCTTCTGCTGAGCGAGTTGATCTTCGAGACTTGCCACGCGAGAGTTGGCGGCAGCGAGCTTCTCCTTGGCATCCTGATAGTTGTTGGTCAACTCACGGTTCTCGTTCTGACAGTTGACCAAGTCTTTCTTGCTGGCACAGCTTGTAGCAAGCAGTGCACCGGCAACCATTACAAATAAAATTGTTTTCTTCATATTAACTTAGCTTTTTGTTTCTTATTTCTTACAATCAATTTCTTACGATTTGCGTTCTTTCCGTGTTCAAATTTACTAATAAGACGTGTGAAGAGCAAGGAAGTAACAATGTTTTAGGGTTATTTAACCTCGGCAACGACTTTTCGCAGCGGCTTTTCACGACCTTTCACGACATAATTCACAAAACCCTCAAATTAAGTGCAAGCGAACGATGTTTTTTCCCGAAATTCTTATTAATTTTGCATGCAAGTATATACGATATCAATATATTAATAAATCTCTATAGATTATGATTCTTTTCTTCAAGACTCCCAAGGAGAACATCATTGCCACTGAGATCGACCACCAGCCCAGCGACAAGGAGAAGCAGGCTCTCTGCTGGCTTTATGGTGACGCCACACTGTTGGATGAGGAGAAGCTCGAAGGCTTCTTCGTAGGCCCGCGCCGTGAAATGATTACCCCATGGAGTACTAATGCCGTTGAGATCACGCAGAACATGAGTCTCACCGGCATTTCGCGTATTGAGGAGTACTTCCCCGTAAAGAGTGAGGATGCTGAGCACGACCGCATGCTCCAGCGTATGTACAAAGGTCTCGACCAGACGATCTTCACCGTCAACCACGAGCCCGAGCCTATCAAGCACGTGGAAAACATTGAGAAATACAATGAGGAGGAAGGCCTTGCCCTGAGTCCTGAAGAGATTGAATATCTGCATAAGATTGAGAAGCAGAACGGACGTCCGCTCACCGACTCTGAGATCTTCGGCTTCGCACAGATCAACTCTGAGCACTGCCGCCATAAGATCTTCGGTGGTAAGTTCATCATCGACGGTGAGGAGCGCGAGTCGAGCCTCTTCTCGCTCATCAAGAAGACGACAAAAGAGCATCCGGGTAAGATCATCTCTGCCTACAGCGACAATGTAGCTTTCGCACAAGGCCCAATGATCGAGCAGTTCGCTCCGGAGGATCAGACAACCGCCGACTACTTCAAGGTGAAGCCTATCGAGAGCGTTATCTCTCTGAAAGCTGAAACCCATAACTTCCCAACGACCGTAGAGCCGTTCAACGGTGCCGCTACGGGTACGGGTGGTGAGATCCGCGACCGTATGGGTGGTGGCACAGGCTCTTGGCCTATCGCCGGCACAGCAGTATATATGACTTCTTATCCACGTCTGAAGAACGATGACGGCAAACCCGCTCGCGACTTCGAGCAGAAGATCGCTCCACGTAAGTGGCTCTATCAGACTCCGGAAGAGATTCTGATCAAGGCTTCCAACGGTGCTTCCGACTTCGGTAACAAGTTTGGTCAGCCGCTGATCACAGGTTCTGTGCTCACCTTCGAATATGAGACATCGACTGGTGATACCGCTGTTGTTGAAAGCAGCAAAGAGAACGTCCAGTCGACCGACGAGGTCTACGGCTACGACAAGGTCATCATGCTCGCCGGTGGCGTAGGCTACGGCAAGAAACGCGACTGCCTGAAGAAAGAGCCGAAGAAGGGCGAGGACATCGTCGTTGTCGGTGGTGACAACTACCGCATCGGTCTCGGTGGTGGCTCCGTATCGTCGGTAGATACCGGTCGCTATGGCACCGCCGTAGAGCTCAATGCCGTGCAGCGTGCTAACCCAGAGATGCAGAAACGTGCTTACAACCTCGTGCGTGCTCTCGTCGAGGCAGACAACAACCCCGTGACATCTATTCACGACCACGGCTCAGCCGGCCACCTCAACTGTCTCTCTGAACTCGTTGAAGACTGCGGTGGCAAGATCGACATGACGAAGCTTCCTATCGGCGACAAGACGCTCTCCGCCAAGGAGATCATTGCCAACGAGAGTCAGGAGCGTATGGGCCTGCTCATTGAGGACGAGCATGTGGACCGCGTGCGTAAGATCGCAGAGCGCGAGCGTGCACCGTTCTATGTCGTCGGTCAGACAACAGGTGATGCTCACTTCTCCTTCGTTCAGGGTGACGGTGTGAAGCCTTTCGACCTTGACGTGGCTCAGATGTTCGGTCACTCTCCAAAGACCATCATGCGCGATGTGACTGTGGAGCATCATTATGAGGATGCTACTTACAGCGTAGATAAGATTGACGAATATCTTAATAATGTGCTGCAGCTCGAGTCAGTGGCTTGTAAGGACTGGTTGACGAACAAGGTAGACCGCTCCGTGACAGGTAAGGTTGCCCGTCAGCAGACACAGGGCGAGATTGAGTTGCCGCTCTCCGACTGTGGTGTCGTGGCTCTCGACTACCGTGGCCACGCAGGTATCGCCACCGCCCTCGGCCATGCGCCGCAGGCTGGTATGGCTGATCCCGCCGCAGGCAGTGTACTGTCTGTAGCTGAGAGTCTGACAAACATCATCTGGGCTCCTATTGCTACCGACAAGGATCATCCGTTCCCGATTGAGAACCTCAACATCTCAGCCAACTGGATGTGGCCGTGCCGCTCACAGAAAGGTGAGGATGCGCGTCTCTACAGTGCCGTTCAGGCTCTGAGCGACTTCTGCTGCTCGCTGCATCTCAATGTGCCGACCGGCAAGGACTCGCTCTCTCTGAGTCAGCAGTATCCCGACGGCTCAAAGATCATTGCTCCGGGCACCGTCATCGTGACCTCCGGCGCTGAGGTGAACGACGTGCGCAAGACCGTGAGCCCTGTGATGGTCAACGACAAGAACTCATCTTTATATTATATCGACTTCTCCTTCGACAAGCAGCGCCTCGGCGGCTCGGCTTTCGCCCAGACACTCGGCAAGATCGGTTCCGATGTGCCGACAGTGAAGAACAGCGAGTACTTCGCCGACTGCTTCAATGCTGTGCAGGAGCTCATTCAGAAAGGTTGGGTCATGGCCGGTCACGACATCTCTGCCGGTGGTCTCATCACCTGTCTCCTTGAGATGACCTTCGCCAATGTAGAAGGCGGTATGCATGTCAACCTCCACGACATCATGCAGGACGATGACGATGTAGTGAAGATGCTCTTCGCCGAGAACCCGGGTGTTGTCATCCAGATCTCCGACACGCATAAGAAGGAACTGAAGGAATACTTCGAGGAGGCAGGCATTGCTTTCGCCAAGATTGCTTATCCCACACCGGCTGAGCGTAAGATTGTCATCGTGAAGGACGACTGGAAACACGAGTTCGATATCAACAGTCTGCGTGACACCTGGTATAAGACTTCATATCTCCTCGACCGTCGCCAGAGCATGAACGGCACAGCCCGCAAGCGCTTCCTCAACTATAAGAAGCAGCCGTTGGAGTTCCGTCTCGGCAACTTCAAGGGTACCTTTGCATCGCTCGGCCTCAACCCGGACAGATGGAAGGAAGAGGGTAAAGTGAAGAGTGAAGAATCAAATAGACCTAAAGCAGCTATCATCCGTGAGAAAGGTACAAACGGTGACCGTGAGATGGCCTACACGCTGTGGCTCGCAGGCTTCGATGTCAAGGATGTGATGATGACCGACCTCATCAGTGGCCGCGAGACATTGGAAGAGGTCAACATGATCGTCTTCTGCGGTGGATTCTCCAACTCCGATGTCCTTGGCTCTGCAAAGGGTTGGGCCGGTGCCTTCCTTTATAACCCAAAGGCTAAGGAAGCTCTTGACAAGTTCTATGCCCGTAAGGACACGTTGTCACTCGGTATTTGCAACGGCTGCCAGCTGATGGTAGAGCTCAACCTCATCAATCCGGAGCATGAGCATCGCGCTCATCTGACCCACAACGTCTCGCAGAAGTTCGAGAGTGCCTTCCTCGGTCTCTCTATCCCACAGAACAACAGTGTCATGCTCGGTTCGCTGAGCGGTGACAAGCTCGGCATCTGGGTAGCGCACGGAGAGGGTCGTTTCTATCTCCCCGAGCCTGAGGATCACTACAACATCGTGGCTAAATACAACTATGCTGAGTATCCTGGCAACCCGAATGGTTCCGACTACAATGTGGCTGGTATCTGCTCTGCCGACGGCCGTCATCTCGCTATGATGCCACACCCGGAGCGTGCCATCTTCCCGTGGCAGAACGCTTATTATCCCGCAGAGCATCGCAACGACGATGTGACGCCGTGGATTGAGGCCTTTGTCAATGCAAGGAAGTGGATTGAAAAAAACAGATAATAAAGCCCTTTCCCCTTACCCCCCTCCCCAAAAGGGAGGGGGAACCGGATTACTTGGATAAACAATGCTTAAGCAAAATAGAGGAGATTTATATACTCAGCTATTCACCACTTTTTTTAAGATTGGTGCATTCACCCTCGGGGGTGGATACGCCATGATTCCAATCATCGAATCGGAAGTGGTGGAGAAGAACAAATGGGTGAATAAAGAAGACTTTGTAGACCTTATCGCCGTTGCTCAGAGCTGTCCCGGCATCTTTGCCGCGAACATCGCGACGTTCATTGGCTATAAGGTTAAAGGGGAGAAGGGAGCACTGTGCACCACGTTGGGTGCCGTACTCCCCTCTTTCTTCATCATTCTGCTTATAGCGATGGTGTTCCATCAGTTCATGCAGATCCATTGGATCGCTGCGATGTTCAACGGTATCCGCCCTGCTGTCGTGGCACTCATTGCCGCACCCACCTTCAACCTCGCCAAGAGTGCAAAGATCCACCTTGGCAACTGCTGGATTCCTATCGCTGGCGCCCTGCTCATCTGCGCACTCCATGTCAACCCGATATGGATCATCATCGCTGCCGGCGTAGGCGGATATGTCTACGGGAAAATAAAAGCCTAACCAAGGGGCCTAACCAAGCCTTCCCTAAAGGGAAGGATGTTGATTACATAGATAAACAATTGAAAAGTTCACGAACGAAGAAGTATTAATATAAAGGATGAATAGTAACTAATATAAAGAAAAGGAATTTGATATGAAAGCAACAATACTATTTGGAAGGAGCAATAATAATACTTATACATTTCAACATCCTTCCCTTTAGGGAAGGCTTGGTTAGGCCTCAATATGATCTTTTTACAGTTATTTTGGACGTTCTTTAAGATAGGTCTCTTCGGATTCGGTGGAGGCTACGGCATGCTATCGCTCATACAGATGGAGACAGTTCACAACCACCACTGGCTCACAAGTGCAGAGTTTACCAACATCGTGGCCATCAGTCAGATGACACCTGGACCTATCGGCATCAACTCTGCCACCTACTGTGGTTTCACGGCTATCCACAACACGGGCATGGGCAATGCAATGTCAATCTTAGGCTCAGCTGTTGCCACCTTCTCATTGGTGTTGCCATCTTTCGTCCTCATGATTCTCATCAGTAAGATGTTCATGCGCTACATGAAGACGCGAGCCGTGCAGAGCGTGTTCATGGGCCTGCGTCCCGCTGTTGTCGGTCTGCTTGCTGCCGCCACAATCATGCTGCTCAATGAAGAGAACTTCGGCAATCCCTCCGTTTCCGCCTGGCAGTTCATCATCAGCCTCCTGCTCTTCGGCGCAACCTTCTTTGGAACCATGTGGATGAAGATTAACCCCATCCACATGATTTGTTATGCAGCCATTGCAGGGCTGGTACTACTATATTAGTTAAGAGTTAGGAGATAGGAGTTAGGAGTTATAGCAAGTTAGGAGTTAGGAGATAGGAGTTATTGCAAGTTAGGAGTTAGGAGATAGGAGTTAGGAGTTACAAGCGGAATAACTCCTAACTCCTAACTCTTAACTCCTAACTAAATAAAGGACTCTGCTTGCATATTCGCCATTAAGTGGCATTTCCACGCCTACCTCCATCAATACCCGGCCAGAGACACTAATGCCGTCGAGACGACAGGGCTTCTCCCCAGCCTTTACATCGCACTCGTGCAACGTGTAGGTGGCGTCAGGATCCAAGCCGTCAAGGACGATGCGCGGCTGTGGTTGATTGAGGAAGTTCTCGGTCTTGTAAACGAAGAGTACCGCCTTATCTTTTGCATCAGAGACATACATCAGTGAAGCCAGTCCCTGATGGTCATAAGGTGACACAAGACGGTAGAGGTTACCGAGCTGCACTACGGGCCGCAACTTCTTGTAGTCGCTAATAGCCGTTGTACACTGTTTACGTTCTCCTTCCGTCATCTTCGAAGGCTGCAGTTCCATACCCAGTCGTCCACTCATTGCTACATCGCAACGGAACTTGATCGGTGTGATGCGTCCTGTCATCTGATAAGGCGAACCACCTATATGCTGCGCCATAGCGTTGGACGGAAAGAAATAGCTTGTGCCCCACTGGATATAGACACGCTGCAACGGGTCATTATTGTCCGACACCCAGAACTCATCAAAGTAAGGCAGCAACCCATAGTTGGCACGGCCTCCACCACTGGCGCAGTCCTGAATGACCACATTGGGATATTTCGCTCGGATGCGCTGCAAGACCTTCAGCAAGCCTTCGTGATAATCAACATAGATGTTCGTCTGCTTGTTCTTCGGCTCATACACAGATCCCACATTCTGAATAGAGGCATTGGCATCCCACTTGATATAACTGATCTCCGGGTTCTTCGTGAGCAGGTTATCCACAATATTAAACACGAAGTCCTGCACCTTCGGGTTCGTCATGTCGAGCACAAGCTGCGTACCTCCTCGGCCGAGTTTCAGTTCTCTTCCCGGTGTCTGCAGCACCCAGTCGGGATGTTTCTCATAGAGTTCACTCTTCGTGTTCGTAGCCTCCGGCTCCAGCCAGATACCGAACTTGATGCCACGCTCCTTGGCAGCATCGGTAAGCGCCTTCAGGCCGTGTGGCAGCTTGCGGATATCTGTCACCCAGTCGCCGAGCGAGGAATTGTCGGTCTTGCGCGGATACTTGTCACCGAACCATCCATCGTCCATGACAAAGAGCTCGCCGCCCATCGACTTGATATCGTCCATCATCTTGATGATACGGTCTTCCGTGATATCAAAATAGATACCTTCCCAGGAATTGAGAAGAATATCGCGTGTCGCCATGCCATTGTGCAGCATACCGTCGTGCCGTGCCCAGTAGTGGAAGTTACGGCTCACGCCACCCATGCCCTTATCCGTATAGGTCATGGCAAGATGTGGTGTTGTGAAACTCCTTCCTGCATCAAGCACATAGTCGGATGCTTGCGGATCAACACCTGCAAAGACTTCATGCAGCCTATTGTTAGGCGTATTGACCCGGATCTCGAAGTTACCACTCCAACAGAGTGCCAGACCGATGGTCCTGCCCTGCCGTTCGTTAGGCTGGCCGTCGAGCGAGAGCATGATCTCGGGCGCATCACAATGCGCATTACGAGCGCCATCGGTATTGCTGATAACCTTCATGCCGGGAGCGAGCGCTTCGGAAGTCGGCACTGTTTCCGCAGCCCAGTTGCCATGCAGATGTGTGAGCCATACGTTGCCGCGACGGAGCGTGAGGTGTCCGCTGTCGAAACGCTTCAAGCGAATGGCGCGTTTCTCGCCGTTGTTGATCTCCGTCCACGTTTCAATGATATCCACATTCTGCCATGCCTTATAAAAGACCTTGACCGTTACAGGCTGTTTCTTGTCTTTCATCGTGACCGTTGTCAATGTGTAGTCCGAGCCCTTCTTTGTATCCACACCGGTAACCGTCAGTTCAAGGTTCTGGTCTCCATCCGCATGTTCTAAGAGCAACGCCGGCGTGTCGAGCATATCCACTGTACCGAAAGAAGGCAGTGCCGAAGCATTGAGATCGGTGCCCGTAGAAGTAATCTGCCAAGGATTGGAGATACGTGAACCAAAATAGTCAAGTCTCAAGTCCCTGCCTTCATTAGCATGGAGAAGCATCTGCGTGTGGGGAGTGGTCACCTCGATCCGCCCCTGCCAAGGGAAAGCGGGAAGAGACACACCCATACAAAACGCAGCGTAAAGGAATAATCGTTTACTGATCATCATATTATCGTTTATTGTTTCATATTCGCTCCTTGCAAAGGTAAGCAATATTTTATTACCTATTTCTCTCTAAGAGGAGAAAAATTGGCGTGTGACACAATAGTATCATCATTGCGCAACATAATACAATAGCGCCCCCACATTAATATTATGCAAAGCGTTGCACACATGCACATTTTTCTTAGGTAAGTGTGCCTAATCATCAAACAAAAAATGTAACTTTGCAAGTAGATAGTACGAATATAAAAACAATATCAAGACATAATATCAAGTTATGATAAAGAAACTGTTATTCTCTTTAATTCTGCTGTTTACTATGGCTAATATTGATGCCGCACAGCCTCTACGTATTGACCCAGCCAACTGGTTTGCGGGCATGAAGGATCCTTCTCTGCAGATCATGTTCTATGGCAAGGGCATCCGCAACGTAAAGAACGTCACGACTGATTATCCCGGCGTGAAGGTCGACTCCGTCGTCCGCCTCGACTCGCCCAATTATCTCTTCGTCTACCTCAATCTTAAAGATGCCAAGGCCGGAGAGATGACACTGAAGCTCGATTCCAAGAAAATAAAGTATCAACTCAAGGAGCGCACGATGCGTGGCGAGGATCATAAAGGCTTCACCAATGCCGACGTGCTCTACCTTCTCATGCCCGACCGCTTCGCCAACGGTGACCCGAAGAACGATGTCGTCAAGGGCATGCGCGACCAGACCTGTGACCGCACGAAGCCGTCGCTGCGTCATGGCGGTGACCTTGCCGGTATCGGTCAGCACCTCGACTACTTCAAGGAGCTCGGCGTCACAGCCCTCTGGTTCACACCGGTGTTAGAGAACGACTGGCCCAACGAGGGTGTCAACTCTTCCTATCACGGCTATGCTACGACCGACTATTATAAGGTCGACCCACGCTTCGGTTCCAACGAGGAATACTGCAAGCTGATTGCCGACTGCCACAAGCAAGGCCTGAAGGTCGTCATGGACATGATCTTCAACCACTGCTCCGACTATCATATCTGGAACCGTGACATGCCATCAAAGGACTGGTTCAACAATCCCAACTACGGCATGCAGACAAGTTATAAGCTCACCCCGGTCCTCGACCCTTACGCATCAAAGATTGATAAGGCTGAGACGACTGACGGATGGTTTGTCAAGTCGATGCCTGACCTTAACCAGCGCAACCCGCACGTCATCAAATATCTCATCCAGAGCAGTGAATGGTGGATAGAGACCGCTGACATTGACGGCATCCGCATGGATACCTATCCTTATGCTGACCGTAAGGCTATGGCACAATGGATGAAGACCATCGACACCGAGTATCCTAACTTCAACACTGTCGGTGAGACCTGGGTCACAGAGCCGCAGTATACCGCTGCCTGGCAGAAAGACTCCAAGCTCTCAACCGAGAACAGTTACCTCAAGACAGTGATGGACTTCTCCTTCTTCGACAAACTCAACCAGGCCAAGCGTGAGGAGACCGACGGATGGTGGAACGGCTTCAACCGTATCTACAACTCACTCTGCTACGACTACCTCTACCCCAACCCATCATCAGTCTTAGCTTTCATCGAGAACCATGACACCGACCGCTTCCTCGGCAACACGAAGGACTCCACGATGCTCAAGCAAGCGCTCGCTCTGTTGCTCACCATCAACCGCATCCCGCAGCTCTACTACGGCACGGAGGTGCTGATGAACGGCACGAAAGAGGTCACCGACGGCTACGTGCGTAAGGATTTCCCCGGTGGATTCCCCGGCGACGCCCACAACTGCTTCACAGCAGCCGGACGCACAAAAGCAGAGAACGAGATGTTCAACTGGGAGAGTCGTCTGCTCCACTGGCGTCAGGGCAATGAGGTCATCAGCAAAGGCACGCAGACCCAGTTCATCCCTTACAATGGTGTGTATGTCATCGCACGCCAGTATCAAGGCAAGACGGTGCTGACCATCCTCAATGGCAAGCGCTCCGCCAACGAGCTCAACGTCGCCCGCTACGCTGAGGTCATCAAAGACCACAAGACTGCGAAGGACGTCATCACCGGTGCCACGGTCGACCTGACAAAGAACGTACCGCTCACACAGCGTGAGGCACTCGTCATCGAATTTTAAAAGGAAGTTCTGAACTTCAAAACGATATAGACTATGCTCCTCTCCGTCATCATCCCCGTCTATAATGTCGCCAACACACTCCAACGGTGCGTCGACAGTGTGCTTGCGCAAAAAATAGACGGGGCTGATGATGAAATGGAGATTATCTTGGTGGATGACGGCTCCACCGACAAGTCGTCTATCCTTTGCGATAAATATGAGAACAAAGAGAATGTACACGTCATCCATCAAGCCAATGCCGGTCTCTCTGAGGCACGCAACGCAGGACTAAGAATTGCCAAGGGCGAGTACGTCACCTTTGTCGACTCAGACGATTATCTTGAGCCGAACGCTTACAGTCAGCTCTTACCACTGTGTATCAAGGAGCATTGCGACATCCTTGAATATTCTTTCTTTCGGCAATTATACAAAGAAAAGACGCCAATAGTCCTTTCGGAAAAGCTCTATACCGACCCTTTGTCCTATTGGTTAGACGGCCAGGCTTATACTCATACTTATGCCTGGAATAAGATTTATCGTCGCCCGCTATTCGACCATGTGCAGTTTCCTAAAGGCAAGAAGTTCGAGGACGTGCCGACCCTTTGGCAACTCCTTCATATAGTGAGAACCATCCGTACGACCTCTCTCTGCTTCTACCACTACACTTTCAACGCCAATGGTATCACGCAGAAAGCACGGGGTAGGAGTTACCGTGACCTACTGCAAGCGCACTTAACAATTGTCAATGACTCACAATTAAAAACACGTGACGGCTTTGCTGAGTACTACCGCCACGTGCTTGATATTCAACTGCAGACTTATATCTATTCGGGAAAATCAAAAGATATTAAGCTACCCATATTGCCTTATTACAGCAGTCTTAAACTGAAGCTTATGCATCTCTTTGGCTTGCCCACACTTTGTAGATTTCTAAGAGCTTTCCACACTATTATCGATCGATAGTCCTAGATTATGTTCGGTTTCCGGGTCGAAAAGTGCCTCGGAGAGGCACAATCTTTAATAACCCCAGACTAAAGGAGCAATAGCGACTGCAGTCTGGGGGTTAGGATGCATGCGGGATACCTGAATGCCAGCCTCGGAGAGGCTGAATGCGCCTTGGCGCGCTATGTTTATAAAATAAATTGCGCACTATCGTGCAGTCAGCCTCTCCGAGGCTGTCTGCCGATATCAACTCAAAAACCGGAAGAAGCCCACTAATACCTTAGCCACTTCAAGATTTCCTTGATGCTTGGCTTCTTGCCATACATCAGTATACCGACGCGATAGATCTTTCCGCCCAGCCATATCATGAGGAAAGCTGTGGCATAGAGCAAGATGACGCTTAGCACTTCCTGCCACAAAGGCACGCCAAACGGGATACGTACCATCATGACGATAGGCGAGGTAAGTGGGAAAAGCGAGGTCCAGAACGCCAACGGGCCATCGGTATTCTCGATGCTATACATGGCAGCATAAAGGCCGAAGAGCGTGATCATCGTTACAGGAACGACAAACTGATTGGAGTCTTCCTGCTCATTAATGCTCGCACCCGTAGCAGCAAAGAAACTGGCATAGAGCAGATAGCCACCGATAAACATAAGCAAGAACATGACGCCAATCTCAACATAAGGCAGATTGGTGAGGGCCGTCAAGACCATCTTTAATTCAGGAGACAAGACGGAGACTCCAAAGCCCTCTGATGCAATGGCAAGGATAACACCCAACATCACTGCCCATAAGACAAGCTGTGCCAGTCCTACAAGCATCACTCCGATGATCTTTCCCATCATCAGTTGGAACGGCTTGACACTGCTCACCAACAATTCCACAATACGGTTTGTCTTCTCCTCTATCACGCTCTGCATGACCATAGCACCATAAGAAAGGACAAACATATAAATGAGCAAGGTAAAGATACCACCGACAGCCATCGCTACAAAAGTGCTTGAAGATTGTTCTTCGCCTTCATCATTCCACTTGACAGTCTCGACAGGGACTTCTTGCTGTACGTCTACAATGATCTTGTCCAATCCGGGGATACCTGCGGTGGCAAGTTTTTGTTTCTGTACAACTTCATCAAAACAGGAATGAATATAGTCGAGCAGATTGGCCGGTACCTCTTTGCGACTATATACCGTCACCTTTCCTTGATTCTTTACCAGATCTCCCGAGACGGTCACCACCGCATCATAGGGCGAATCCTCACTCTGCATCTCTTTCGTCAGTTTGGGCTGTGCCGTGAAAACAAAAGCACGAGAGCCCTGTAAGGCTTTGGCGTAGACACCCGAAGGGTCGATGACCGCCACATGCTGCTGCTTGTCATTCTCCATTGAGGATAGCCACAACGGCACAAATACCAGTGCTGCCATGATAAAAGGCATAGCAATGGTAAGAATGATAAAACTCTTCTTCTGGACGCGCTTCAGAAACTCGCGCTGGATAATGATCAGTATCTTGTTCATGACTTGCTTTCTATTTGCTCTTCGTTCCACTTTGTATCCTTACCAATGACCTTCAGGAAGATATCGTTCATTGAAGGTATCTGCTCGGCAAAAGACTGTACTTCCACCTCATTGCAGAGTTGCTTGACAAGCTCATTGCCCGTCACACCTTCACCCGCCTGTAAGAGATAATGCTCCATACCGAGTCGGGTATCGTGCGACACAATAGAGAAACAATCACCATCCTGATCAGCCAATGTCTGAGGTGTGTTCAACTCATAGAGCCCCGTGCGGAACCGGTCTTTAATCTGCCGCATCTCTCCTTGCAGAACGACCTCCGAATGGTTGATAAGCGCAATATCATCGCAGATTTCTTCCACACTTGCCATGTTGTGGGTCGAGAAGATGATGGTGTGCCCTTGCTCTTTGAGCTGAAGGATCTCTTGCTTCAACTGTTCGGCATTGACAGGGTCAAAGCCGGAGAAGGGCTCATCGAAGATAAGCAGGTCGGGATTATGAAGCACTGTGATAATGAACTGCACCTTCTGCGCCATGCCTTTTGACAGTTCCTCAAGCTTCCGGTCCCACCATTCCATGATACCGAACTTCTCGAACCATGTACGCAACCTCGTCACGGCCTCTTCCTTGCTCAGACCTTTCAGCCGTGCGAGGTAGACAGCCTGCTCTCCTACTTTCATCTTACGATACAGTCCACGTTCCTCCGGCAAGTATCCAATCCGCATCACATCATCCGCCTCCATTGGACGACCGTCGAAGATCACCTCACCGCTGTCCGGTGCCGTAATACGATTCAGTATGCGTATTAGCGTTGTCTTACCTGCGCCGTTGGGGCCTAAGAGGCCGAAGATACGACCTTTGCGTACCGACAACGACACGTTGTTGAGCGCCACATGGTTTTCAAACCGTTTGGTAACATTTTTAACTTCTAAGAAATTGTCCATAAAGATTGTTTGAGTTACGCAACAAAGGTAGTGATAATATAAAAGAAAACGATCCCCCAAACTATCCTTTTAAGATATTTTGGGGGATTATTGTATAAACATGAATCAATCATGCAGGATGAGTGCCGACTGCGGACCAACGGTCACTTGTGTACCCGTGACGGTTCCCAATCCATTCTCATCGATCTTGCCATCCTTACACACAACCGTGTAGGTACCATCGGGGACAGTGACTTGCCGTGCCTCCTTGTTGGCATTGAAGATGACGATGATGTTTTTCCATGCATCGCCACCGGCATTGTCTTTCAGGCGGTAGGCCACGAGGCAACCTTGTGTGGGCAGGAACTCAAGGTGCTTCTGCACAAGCTGTGTTTTGCCCAAACGGAATGCCGGATGGTTCTTGCGCAAGGCAATGAGGTTCTTATAATAACTGAACACCTGCGGATAACGCAAAGGATTGTTCCAATTGAGCTCATTGATACTGTCGGGTGAGTTATAACTATTGTGTACGCCTTTCTTATCGCGCAGCATCTCTTCACCGCTGAGCATGAAAGGCACACCCTGCGAGGTGAAGACGACTGTCTGTGCAAGCTCGTCGAGACGAATCAACTCATCAGTTGTAATGTTAGGAATGGATGCCTTCAACCGATCCACAAGACACATATCGTCGTGGCAACTGACATAATTGATACACTGTGTCGGCTCCGTTGCCCACGGCTCCTTAGAGTAGTTCACCTTCGTATAATCTACTTGTGGATGCGAGGTCATACCTGTGATACCGGCCTTGATACTCTCTTCTGAACCAGCGATGCCGGCGAGGAACGCACCTTTATGATCATCACTGAACGGACCACGCAAAGCATCGCGAAGGTCATCGCAGAACGCAGCGATACCCGGCATCTGTGAGACATTGGCTTTCACGGCGAGCTTCTCTGTAGGATAAGCACACTGTCCAGCGCTCCAGCCCTCACCATAGATGAAGATGTTAGGGTTGATAGCCGTCAGTTCCTTGCGGATCTCGTTCATTGTCTCAATATCATGTACGCCCATGAGGTCAAAGCGGAAGCCATCAATATGATATTCCTCAGCCCAGTACTTGACACTCTGCAGCATAAACTGCCGCATGACGGTTTTATCCGAGGCGGTCTCATTGCCACAGCCCGAGCCATTACTCGGCTTCCCGTCTTTCGTGAAACGGTAGTAAGCATTCGGCCACGTACGCTGGAAGTTACTGTTGTCGAGGTCGAACGTATGGTTATAGACGACATCAAGGATGACACGGATGCCGGCCTTATGAAGCGCCTCTACCATTTCCTTGAACTCACGGATACGCGTGGCTGGATCATAAGGATTAGTACTATAACTGCCTTCCGGCACATTATAGTTCAATGGATCGTAACCCCAGTTATACTGAGGCTTGTCGAGTTTCGTCTCATCCACACTTGCATAGTCGAACGAAGGGAGGATATGTACAGCACCGACGCCGAGATCCTTAAGGTAGTTGATTGCCCACGGCTCAGTAAGCGCCAAGAACTTTCCCGGATACTCTGTGCTCTGCCGCTTCACCCTGAACTCTTTCGGGCCAAGATTCACATTGCGCGCAATGGAGAAATCGCGGAAATGCAGTTCATAAACCGTCAAGCCCGAATAGTTAGGAGTTAGGAGATAGGAGTTAGGAGTTGACTCTACGCTAAGGATGTGGTCATTGCTCCAGCCCTCAGGATCCGTGCTCTTCATATTAATAATAGCACCGCGTTTTCCATTCACACCGACAGCCTTTGCAAAGACACCGGGAGTCTCGCCCTTGCCGATATTAAAGGTATAGAAGCGGCCTTTGAGGTCACCGCTGACTGTTGTAGCCCAAATGTTCTTGCCTACGTGCTTCATCCGCTTTGTAGACAACGGCTTCTTATCGGTTGTCACATCGCCACCTTTATAAAGGCTCAGCACGACACGCTTGGCATTGTCCGGAGCAATGAGCTTAAACGTCGTGTGACGCGGCGTATACGACACCTCGTCAAACTTATAGTTCTGCGAAAAAGCCATCAATGAAGAGGGCAACAATAAAGCGGTAAGAATAATATTTCGAAAATTCATATTGATTGTTTTTGCAAAGATAGGCAAAAGCCTTGAGTAAAAAAAAGTCGCAAAGAGTGCCTCGAAGAGGCACAATCATTCATAACCCCAGACTAAGGGAGCGAAAGCGACCGCAGTCTGGGGACTTTAGGGTCGTGAGCAAGACTTCTGAATACCAGCCTCGGAGAGGCTGAATGCGCCTCTGGCGCGCAATGTAAGTATAAATCAGATATTGCGCACTTTCGTGCATTCTGCCTCTCCGAGGCTGTATTACATTGCCTTTAGCGAGATGGCGAAGCCACCACCGGGAGCCTCTGTGAGCTTCAGCGTGTCGCCTTTCTTGATCGTACGCTTTGTGATGACATAAGCCTTCGGGTTCTTGTCATAGGAAGCACCCTTGGCATCAGCGTAGATCGTAGCCTGATACTTGCGGCCTTTGTCGAGGAAGTCGAACTTCACCGTGCTCTGGTGTCCGTGCTCATCGCACTTGCCACCAACGAACCAGTTGTCTGAGCCTTTGGCCTTACGTGCCACCGTGATGTAACGGGCAGGCTCAGCCTCTAAGTATTTACTGTCGGACCAGTCGACAGCCACATCCTTGATAAACTGGAACGCATCCTTATACTTCGCATAGTTCTCGGGCAGGTCGGCAGCCATCTGCAACGGACCCCACATGACGAGGTAGATAGCGAGCTGTCCGACAAGCGTCGTATGGACATAAGACGTGTTGTTGCTCCAGGTCTTCAACTGTGTCTCAAGGATACCCGGCGTGTAGTCCATCGGGCCACCCTGCAGACGTGTGAAGGGAAGGATTACGGTATGACTGGGATAACTGCCACCGAAAGCCTCATACTCTGTGCCCCGTGCGCTCTCGTTGCCCACCCAGTTAGGCCAGGTACGGGCGATACCCGTAGGACGCGTAGCCTCATGGGCGTTGACCATGATATGGTGCTTGGCAGCCTCTGTGACGCAACGCAGGTAGTGGTTGTTCATCTCCTGAGAGAAGTGATGGTCACCACGGGGGATGATGTCACCGACATATCCGCTCTTCACGGCATCGTAGCCATATTTGTTCATGAGGTTGTAAGCATCCTCGAGATGACGCTCATAGTTGACAACGCTCGACGAGGTCTCGTGATGCATCATCAGCTTCACACCCTTGCTGTGGGCATAGTCGTTGAGCGCCTTGATATCGAAGTCGGGGTAAGGTGTCTTGAAGTCGAAGACATAGTCCTTGCTGTGTCCGAACCAGTCCTCCCAACCAACATTCCAGCCTTCAACGAGCACCTCAGAGAGGCCATTGGCAGCAGCGAAGTCGATATACTTGCGCACCTCAGCGTTGTTGGCACCGTGGGTGCCATTGGGCTTAGCCTTACTGTAGTCGGTCACACCAAGCTGTACCGATGGGAAGTCATTGGTATAGCTCCATGTGCTCTTGCCGACAATCATCTCCCACCATACACCACAATATTTCGTGGGATGGATCCAGGATGTGTCCTTGATCTTACATGGCTCGTTGAGGTTATAGATAAGGTTGTTGGCCTCACCGAGCATGTCGCGCGCATCATCGCTCACAGCGACGGTACGCCATGGTGTGTTGCAGGGAGCCTGCATGTAACCCTTCATGCCCGTGGCATCGGGGGTCAGCCAACTCTCGAACACCATGTTCTTATCGTCAAGGTTAAGGTGCATCGTAGCATAGTTGATACATGCTGCCTCATGGATATTGATATACAGTCCATCCTTGGTCTTCATCTGCAAGGCTGTCTGCACGCCCGTCGGTGAGAAGACATCCACGGATGAGTTGTTCCAGTTGACAGCATCGTGGAAGCGTGAGCGTATCTCGGAGAGCTTCGACTCCTGTGTCTCCTGCTCCTGCGTGTCGTAGTCGCCCGGCAGCCACCAAGCGGTATGGTCACCCGTCATGGCGAACTGGGTGTGCTCATCCTTGATGACAAAATATACCAGCGAGTCCTGCTGCGGGAACTCATAGCGCAGACCCATACCGATGTTATAGACCCGGAAACGGATCGTCATCTTACGCTTTGTAGCAGGCTGCAAGAGGTTCACAACCAACTCGTTGTAGTTGTTGCGGATCTTGGCATACTGTCCCCAGACAGGCGTCCAGGTCTCATCGAAGGTCGATGTCTTGCTGTCTGTCTCCGTGAAACCATCCATGAGGGAGGTCTCCTGCATGCCTTTCGAGGCGTGCTTATCCTTGGCAAGCTCCAGTCCGAGATGCGAAGGCTTCACGACGGCCTTGCCTTTATAGCTCATCTCATAAGTCGGCACACCATTGCCCGTAAGCGAGAACGTCACGCTGACGTTGCCGTTCGGCGACTTCACGGTCTGGGCCAAGGCTGCCAATGGGAGCAACAAAGCTGCTATTACTGATAGTATCTTCATATGAATCAAAAATTATCTTCCACTTTCCTGCACGAGGTCTTTGATATTCTGTGCGAAGCTCTTACTGTTGATAAGGTCCTCAATATTGACGTGCATACGGTAACGCCAGTAGTAAGGCACAATAGCCGGCACGTTGATGCGCTCCTTGTCGGCATCGGCGAGGCGCAGCTTCTCGTCCATAGCGAGCCAGTCTTGAATGCTCAGTACGCAGAGCATTGACGGACAGGTGAGTTGACGCGAGATGATGTCACGGGCAAGCCATCCCGGCAGTGGGTGCGGTGCGGGACCCTGACGGTAGAGCATCGTGTTGTAGTATTCTTGTGTACGCGGCCAGTCCTCATCCCACCACTGACGCATCGTTGCCATGTCGTGCGTGGAGAAGGTGCAGACAGAACGATAAGGATTGCGCGACAGATGACCGAAGCGCACATGCGGATCCTTCGGCATCGACTGGATCTCGAGGGAGAGGATGCGCAACTGGTTCATGACCCATGGCACGCAGTCGGGCACCATACCGAGGTCCTCAGCGCAGACGAGCATACGGGTAGCCTGAACGAGCACCGGCAGTTTCTTCATAGCCTCGCCATACCAGAACTGGTTGTTGCGACGATAGAAATAGTCGTTGTACAGGCGGTTGAAGGCACCCTTGTCGTTGTCGTAGAGACTCTCGTAGATGAAGTCGAACTGAGCGGAGATACGCGGATGGAACTTGTTCTTATCCGAACGGTCACGCACGAAGAGCACGTCGCTGATGAGCGAATAGAGTCCATCGCGGAAGTTAAGCTCGTTCTGATCGGTGACGTTCTCGAAGAGCTTCTGGATCTTCTTCTGCGTATCATACTCCGGCTTCATCTTGTAGCGCTCATTGTCGATACGGTCAAGATATTTCTCTCTGACCTCATTGGCACGCTCCTTGAAGACACGGTCGAGCACCCAATCGGTGATAAACGGCTCGGTGAAGCGCTCCTCCTGGAAGTTGAGACCATAACCACGGATCTCATCGGCGGTCATGCCGAGAGCCGGAGCGAACTGTCCGAGCAGTCCGTGAACGGCATCGATAGGAATCTCCCAAATACGGAAGAAGCCGAGCACATGGTCGATACGGTAAGCATCGAAATAGTTGGCCATATTCTTGAAACGGCGGATCCACCACTTGCAGCCGTCCTTGAGCATCTCGTCCCAGTTGTAGGTCGGGAAGCCCCAGTTCTGTCCATTGGTAGAGAAGGCATCAGGCGGCGCACCGGCCTGACCATTGAGGTTGAAGTAGCGCGGTTCTGTCCACACGTCGCAGCCGTAGCGGTTCACGCCGATAGGAATATCGCCCTTGAGGATGACATGATGCTGGCGGGCGTAGTCGTGCACGGCTTTCATCTGTGTGCTCAGCACGAACTGTACATAATACCAGAAAGCAACGGCTTTATATTCTTTCGAGCGAGGCTCTGAGAGTTTCTTACGGTCAGCCTCATCCCACTGGTTATGATCTTTCCACTGCGAGAAGTCGGCCGTACCGTACTTGTCTCTCAGCGTGCAGTACTGTGCGTAAGGCACGAGCCACTCGCCGTTCTCTTTGAAGAACTCGCGGAAAGCATGTGTACCCAAGATCTTGGCACCCACCTGAGCATAGAGGTCGTGGAGATAAGCCACTTTGGCGTTGTTCACACGCTCATAGTCGATCTGCGGCAGGGCATTGAGTTCACGGCGCAGTTTCTCATAATGCTCACGTTTCTGCTCATCCTCAAGCAACGGCAGCCGGTGAAGGTTGACATACTGCGGATGAATGGCAAAGATACTGATGCAAGAGTAAGGATAAGAATCGGTCCATGTGTGTGTGATCGTCGTGTCGTTGATCGGCAACACCTGCAGCACCTTCTGACCTGTCTCACACATGAAGTCGATCATCTTCTCTAAGTCTCCGAAGTCACCCACGCCGAACGACTCTTTCGTACGGAGGGAGAAGACAGGCACGAGGGTACCTGCCACACGTGTGTTGTAGATCTCAAAGAAAGCTTGGCTGAGGTCGTAGACGACGACGTTGCCGGGAGCCATAGCAGGGATATGAACGGTACGGTTCAATCCATCTTCCCACAGCACATCTTTCTTGTCTTTCTCGCTCACGGCACCGAACTTAAACTCGATGGTATCGCCGGCAAACCAGGCTGCATCAAGATCGATGACCCATTCGTTATAGTTGTGCTGCGTCATCGGACGAGCCTTTGCCAAGTCCCAGTTGCCGAGGGCATCACCCTCGCCGACGAGCACAAGGTTGGAGTGGTTGAGCTGCGGTGCCCGCACAATGAAACGGATGGTGCGTGCAAACGTTGTCTTCTCCGGATTTTTCACCTTACAAGTGCGGATGCAGTCGGTGAAAGCTGAGCTATAGAGATAGGAGTCCTCGGGGATGTCATGCCACTGGTCATACACCGTGTACTCATGCCCGTTCACAGCGCTGAGCTCCAACGTGTGCATGATCGTCGTCCATTCATGTCTCTCCGATTGTCCCTGACACTCAATGTCATAGAAGTAAGACAGGGTATCCGACGGTGTGTCCATCTTCAGCTCACAGGTCCACCGTTTCCCACTCTGAGTCATCATGTGGTACTTGGTGACCTGCGCTTCGTCTGAAGAGTTATTGACAAGATTCAGCACCACTTCCTCGCCGAACCTCGTGCGGTAATCTACATTGAAACGTAAGTTCATAGTCTTTAGCATTATATTTCTACGTGCGAAATTAAGGAAAAAGTGCCAATTACTTGATTTACATCATGCAAAAACCACCGAGAAAGTGATGCAAACGTTTGCACGCCGGTTTTATTCTTGCTCGATATGACCATCGAAGAGCCGTATAATGCGATGGGCGATCTGCGCATCGTGCTCGTTGTGGGTCACCATGACGATCGTCGTGCCCTCCTGATTGAGCTCTGTCAACAGGCGCATGACTTCCAATCCGTTCTTCGAGTCGAGGTTACCGGTAGGCTCATCGGCAAGGATCAGCTTCGGGCCAAAGACGACGGCACGCGCAATGGCTACGCGCTGCTGTTGACCGCCGGAGAGCTGATGAGGGAAATGGTGGGCGCGGTGGGAGATATTCATGCGCGACATTACCTCCTCGACACGCTTCTTGCGCTCGGCCTTGGGGATGCCGAGATAAGTGAGCGGCAAGGCGATGTTCTCTTCCACGTTGAGCTCATCGATGAGGTTGAAGCTCTGGAAAACAAAGCCGATCTGTCCTTTGCGGATCGCCGTGCGCTCGTTCTCCTTCAGTCCGGCCACGTTCTTGTCACCGAGCCAGTAGTCGCCACTCGTCGGATTGTCCAAGAGTCCGAGGATATTAAGCAACGTCGACTTGCCACAGCCTGACGGACCCATGATAGCTACAAACTCACCGTCCTTCACCTCGAACGACACCTTGTCTAATGCAATGGTCTCCACATCTTCCGTGCGGAACACCTTCGTAAGATTCTCTACCTTAATCATATTCTTATGTTATTTATATTATTCTATACTATGGGCAGCCAGTTCCTCTATTGAAGACTAACAGTTTCTCTATTGAAAACTAACAGTTTCCCTATTGGAAACTATTAGTTTCTCGATTGGAAACTCGCAGTTTCCCACTTAGAAACTCACTCGTCCTTTAAATACTTCACAGGATTACTCACCGCAACCGCATAACTATTCAAGACGACAGAGAGGCTGATGATTAGCAAGATCACCAATGTGACGACCAGGAACGGGATGGGCGTCAGCGTGATGCGCTGCGAGAAGTTCTGCAGCCACCAAACAGAGATCAGCCAGCCGCCGATGCATCCTACGACGACACTCGGCACCGCCACTTTCATGATATCCCGGATAAACAATTCAAGGATGTCACGCACCGTAGCGCCGTTGACCTTGCGGATAGCAATCTCCTTGCTGCGTCGCGATACCTCATCCATCGTGTAACCCACGAGACCGAAGAGCGCGATGACGAGCACGACGATACCTCCAATAAGGATTCCGTTGCGGAAGTTGCGCTGATTGATATACTGATTGCCGTACTCCGTGGCATAACTTGTCAGCACCACTTTCTTTCCGGGGAACATCGTCTCGACCTTCTCACGGATGGTCTGCATCGACTGTGGCGTGAGCTCAGAGAGCTTCAGCAGCATGTCGCCCTGTACGCTCTTGGCATAGAAGACCATCGCCGGGCGAATGATTCTGCCCTGTGTCTGGCTGGCACTACCCATCTGTACGGGGCGGAAGACACCAACGATGGTAAAGGTCTGGATAGGCTCGTGACCGGAGATATCGATCTGCTTGCCTACGACACCGTCTTTCCAACCAGTCAGTTTCTGCAACTTATCAGCAAAGTCGACATCCACCATCACCTGGCGGCACGAGTCACTGAGATCAGTGAACCACGTGCCTTGCTGAATCTTGATGTTCAACAGCTTGAAGTAGTTGTCGTTGACCCAGTACATATCTTCTGCGTTGAACAACTGCTTGCTGTCACCCGGAAGCGTGACATCGTCTCCCGAGCCATACCACTCTTCCAAAGGCAGATACTGTGCGGCACTGACCTGTTGAACACCCGGCATGCGCTGCAGCTCTGTCAGCGTGCGCTGGCGGTCGGTGCTCGTCGACCCTTGCACCGTGAGAATTGCCACATTATTATAATCGTAGCCCGGGTCGAGGTTCATCAGCTTGCCATACTGACTGTTGATGATCCACAACAAAGAGAGCATCAGCGCTACGATGGTGAACTGAACAGCAAGCACGCCCAACTTCCATTTACGCCGTGCGCTGACATAGCCTCGAAAGGCGACGGTCACAGGGATATGGTTATAGAGCCAGCCGGGAACAAAACCGCCGATGAACAAGACGATCAGTAAGATGACAACGAGGATCCACGCTCCTTTATTGAAAAGAAGTGAGGCGACGGGAACAGACAGGAAGTTCTCTGCCGCACCTTTACAGACGAAGATCAGTACGGCAGCGAGTAAAACAGAGAGAGAAACGCTCCACGCCGCCTCACGAAAGAGTAACTTATAAATATCAGAACGCTCAGCACCGAAGCATTTGCGTACCGCCATCTCCCGGCTCCGGCTTACCATGTTACCGATGACGATGAGCAGATAATTCATCACTGAAGTGAAGAGCAGCACGAAGGCAACGATGGACAAGATCCATTTCATCATCTTCAAGTACGAGTCGCTTGTGTGGTCTTCGTTAGGCGTCACGAAGCTATACGACATTTTCACACCTGCCTTCTGCATATCCTTGAGCGGATAGTTGTCCTGCATCATCTTCGCCACATAAGGCTGCAACTCGTCGGCCTTATGTCCTTTGGCGAGGCGGATAAAGGAACGGTAAGAGTCGTTGCCGACCCACATGTTACGGCCGTCATAGGTGAACTGCCCGATGGAGCAGAGGGAGAGATAGACACCGTCTCCATGCTGCGATGCTCTCCAAGGGAAAGCCTCGAAGACGCCACCGATGGTAAAGGTCACGCCCGGGGCACTATCGATGGTGAAGCGGCGCCCCACGACATTGCCGCCGATAGTCTTGGCAAGGTCGGAACTGATCATGACATAGTTCTTGCGCGACAGCACTTCGTGCGGGTTGCCGGCAAGAATACGCTGAGGAAAGACATCGAAATAAGCACTGTCGGTCATCGTGATGTTCGACTCCACGGTCTTCTCGCCCTGCGCGTTGCCCGCCAACAGTTTGAGTTGTGTGTCGTTGCCCCACTCATAGAGGGCACGCGTGGCTGCCTCCACCATCGGCGCATAGTGCTTGATGCCCGGAGCGACGCCGCCCGACGTCTGGTCAAAAGTCTGTGCACCAGAGCCATTAGAGAATGTAGCATTCTCCTGAATGATATAGGTGCGGTCGGAGCCCGGGAAGTAAGTGTCGAAGGTCTGCTCAAAGTAGATCTCCGCAATGATGACCGAGCTGATAGCCAGGCCCAAAGCGAGACACACGATCTTGGAAATCGAATGTTTTCCTTTCCGAAAGATATTATTCATGTTGTCTAATTTTTATTGCTTTTCAGCTTTTCGGGTTGATGGGTTCATACAACCTCGAAGAGGTTGAACTTGGTTAGCCCCACGTGAGGCGCAGCCGAAACGTGGGGTGGTATTTAGCGCAGATGACCTGAATCCCGGCCTCGGAGAGGGCGAACATGGTTTTAACGCCCATCACCTATAACCAGCATCCCGCACATGTTCGCCCTCTTCGAGGCCGACAGGTCAAGTTAAATCGCACAATCCAAACCCCAGGTTGCGTCGCTGCGCTCCTTACCTGGGGCTAACCATGTGCAACCTCTTCGAGGTTGTCCCATTGATCAGCCCAAAACCGGAAGAACCCATTATTCTTGTTTGAGATTCACACTGGGGTTCTGTCTTGCCGCCCGCCTGCTCTGCATGAAGACAGCGAGGAAGCTTGCCAAGAACACCACAGCACCGGCGAAGAGGATCCACGGCCACCACACAGCACGGTGACTGTACTGGCTCACCCAACTGCTATAGAGCCACACTGCCAACGGCACGGCAATGACGAAAGCCACAAGCACATAACTCATGAACTGCCTGATGAGTCGCTTCTCGACGCCCGCGGAGGTAGAGCCGAAGACCTTGCGGATGGCTATCTCCTTACGTCGTCCGTCTATATAATAAGTGGACATAGCGACGAGACCTAAGAGCGAGATGACGATGGCGATGATGGCAAAGAGACTCACAACCGTGGCGATGCGTGTCTCACCCTGATACTCGTCCTTAATCTGCTTGTCAAGGAAGAAATCGCTGAGGTCCAATGGTGAGTCGAAACACTTCTGGAAGAGCTCGCGTATTGCCTCGCAGCCTTTCACCTCATCGCCTTGCAGCTGGATAGCTGTTGCCCACTGGGAATAACGGAGGCTGTCTCCAACAATCGTCAGCACAACAGGGTGCTGCTCACTTTCTAAGCCACGCATGGTGAAGTCGGACAACACACCACTGATATTGAGGCGCTGGGGCACACCGTTGATTGTTTTGTAATAGAATCGACTGTTCATCGGCAAGCCCTCCTCTGCAAGCATCTGCTTGTTGACATAGACCTCATTGTTGCTCGAATCACGCAAGCCGGTACGACTGATGACCTTCAGTCCGAACAGTTTCATGTAATGACTGTCACCCATCATCACCTGAGAAGAGATCGTAGTATGACCAATGGTGAATGTTGAGTTGTTGCCACCGTCAAGCGGCGTGCCATAGCAAGCTGACGCATCGGCAACCTCCGGTATCTGCTTCAATCCATCATACCAGGCATCCATCGCCTTCCGGTCATTATCTGAGGACGCAGGTCCACCAGAACCGATAGGTATCTTCAGAATATCGTGTGTGTTATAGCCACGAGGTAAATGGATCATGTAATGGATCTGCGCGGACATGGCAAAAGCCACGGCGATCAGCACGATGGTACACACATTCTGCACAATGATGAACGCTTGCGATAAGCGCTGGTGCGTATGGAAATGGAACGTGCCACGGACAATGTCAATGGGCTTCACCTGACTGATAACGGTTGCGGGAAGTACACCCGACGCCAAGCCTAACAACAAGGTGAAGAGGACAAGTAGCGCGATGCCCAAGGGTGAAGCAAGCAGCGACAATTCAAGGTCGGTATCAAGCAACTTATCGGTATAAGGCACTGCCGCCCAAGCCAACAGCAACGCGATAATCATCGAACAAGCGCAAAGTAACAGACTCTCACAGATGAGTCGGTTCACGACATTGCGGTGACTGGCACCCACGAGGCGGCGCATCGCCATCTCGCGTGCCCGCTTGTCGCTGATAGCATTCGTCAGGTTGACATAGTTGAACACGGCGAAGAGCAGGATGACGAGGCCTACGGCAAAAAGCACATTGACAATGCGCACGTCGCCACGACGAAGACCGGCACTGGCATCCAACTTCGAGAAATAATACTTGCTGAGCGGTGTCAGTGTGGTATGGGTCTCGATATCACCGCCTTGGAAGATCCAGAAGAACTGCTGCTGATACTGATCCATGTCACTGAGTTTACTCTCTAAGTGAGCACCCGGACGTTCAAGGAAGAGCACCTCTGCACCCGTGGCATTGCTCATATTTTCATCGGTCAAAAAAGGATTAAGAAGTTCCGTTGTCTCAAACCTCACAAAGACATCTGCCTCCGGGATGCTCGAATGCCTGATTGCCGGGATCACGCCCGTAACCCGGAACTTCAGCCTCCCCTCCATATTGAGCTGCTTGCCCATGGCTGCCTCGGGCGATCCGAAATAGCGGCGGGCAAAGTCATCGGTAACGACAGCGTCATTGCGGTCGTTGAGTGCTGTGCGAGCATTGCCAAGGACCATCGGGATATCGAGCATTGTGAAGAATGTGCTGTCAACGAACAAGGTGGGATACGATGTACGGTTGTTGTCCTTGACAAACCCCATTTCCGTGTTGCCTTTGCCACCAAAGATAGCGCACGAACTCTCTATCTCGGGGTAGCGCGACTTGAAATGCTGTTGAAGCCGCCAGTGACCACCACTCGTCAAACTCTTGGTAGCGCCACGGTGCATGTCAAGGCCATAGACGAGGATACGGTCTGCCTTTGGATACTGGGAGTTGACATGATACTCCTGCCAGGTGTAGACGCCGATGAGGATGACGAACATCATCGAGAGGCTTAAGCCCAACACGTTGATGGCGGTATAGCCTTTGTTGCGGCTCAGGAATGTGAAATAGCTCTTCAAATACATATCGCTCTATATCTTATTATTTCCCTATATCCAACACCTTATAATCCTTATACGCCTCGTAACCGGAGACGATAACCTTCTCGCCCGGTTGCAGGCCTTCTAACACCTCGTAATACTGTGGGTTCTGACGGCCGATGGTGATGTTGCGGCGATAGGCTTTCTTGCCATCCCTGTCGAGGACGAAGATCCACTGGCCTCCCGTGACACTGTAGAAGGTGCCTTTCGGGATGAGCACAGCACGCTTCGACTCACCCAACTGCAGGTCGACATAATAGGTCTGGCCTGTCCGGATGTTCGCTGGGCGCGGACCATGGAAAACGAAGTCGATCTTGAACCGTCCATCGCGCACCTCGGGATAGACCTTGCGCACGGTGAGCTGATACTTCTTGCCGTTCCGTTCAAAGGTAGCGGAAAGACCGGGATGCACGCGGTCGATATAATGCTCATCGACCTGCGCCTCGACCTTGAAGTCGCTCAGGTCATTGATGACACCAATGTTCTGACCCGGCTGGATATTCTGTCCGAGTTCGACGTCAAGCAACCCTATCTCACCATCTATGGTGGCCCGCACGTCGAGCTTTGCCTTCCGCTCGCGGACGAGCTGCACATTCTTCTGCATCGAGGCGAGGTTGTCCGCCATCTGAGCCATCTGAGCACGCCGCATCTGCGTGCTCTTGCTCAGCCGTTGCTGGATGAGTGCATTCTTCTCACGCGCGAGCTCATAGTCCTCCTTCGCCTTGAGGTAATCCTCGCGAGAGTTGAGCTGCTCCTGCTGCAACTGTGTCTGGTGCTGATAGGCACGGTGCTTAGCCTTGACATCCATGGCATACTGCGCTGCCTCATTGCGGTTGTTGAGTTGGTCCTGCTCCAACGACAGTTCGGTGTTGCGAAGCATATCCTGTTTCTCTGCGAGCTCGCTCTCGGCATTGAGAATCTCTAAGTCGAGGTTGGAGTTACTGAGCCGCACGATGACGTCGCCCTTATGGACGTGTGCGCCTTCATCTACCACTTTCTGCAACACGACACCACCTTCTTCCGGAGAGATCTGAACGACCTGGATAGGCACCACATTGCCGTCCACGGAGACGTAGTCGTCAAACTGTCCGTCAGTAACGTCACCAATACTCAGGCCACGCGGGTCGACTTTCAAAGAAGAGGTGAAGTTACCAAGTCCGAGCCACACAAGGACGGCAACAAGCACAACGCCACCGCCGATCCACGGCCAGTATTTCTTCGGAAGAAGATAATTCTTATGTTTGATTTGTATATCCATATCGCTTATTTATAAAGAGGTTTTCCATGATAATAATCCACGAGGCGTTGCTTCAACCCATAAAGCAACTGCGTCTGAAGGAGTTTGATGCGACTCTCCAACAACGTCTGCGCTGCTGTGTGGAGGTCAAAGGTGGAGAGCATGCCTTCTTCATACTTGCGTGAGGAGAGATGATAAGCAAGCGAGTCGGAGATTACCTTTGCCTCCATCTGCGCCACTTCCTGCTCGTAACCATCCTTGTCGGTCTCAGCCTGCACGATGTCGTCCTGCAACTTGCGGCGTGCATCATCGGCATCGAGCACTGCTTTCTGCCACTCGCTCTTCGCACGCCGGGCTGAGCGCCAACGGCTCGGTGTGAAAATAGGGATACTAAGCGTCATGTAGACATATTCACCCATGTTGTTGTGGAACTGTGAACCGAAACTCGCTGCATCAGAGCCTTGTGTGAGGTTGCGATAATAGCTTGTCTGGACACCTCCACCAAGTGTCAGTTTCGGCAACAGATTGCCTTTCTCTATGAGCCAGGCATACTTGAGGTCCGCAGCTTTCTGCTCCGCCAACTGCACGGTGGGATTGATACACCTATTTATATTAATGTCTTGAACAGCCTCAATCGACTGTGGATTGACGGTGAGCGCCAAGGTATCTGCCATTGGATAATGCATCTCACTCTTCAGAGCCAGCAACGTCAGGCGAGCCTGATTCTGCTGATGCAAGAGGTTGTATTCATCTTCCTTCACCTGACTCTCCATCTGCACCACGTCGGGGCGTGACTTCTCGCCCATCTCAAAAAGGCGCTGGGTCTTGTGAAGGAGTGCCTTGCTGTCCGCCAACTTCTCTTCAGTTAAGGCAACGCTTTTGGCATTGTACACGGCATCAACAAACTTCGTCATCACATTGATCGCCTTGTCATCGGCTGCTTTCTGATAAGCGGTAGCCGATTGCTCGCGAGCATTCTTCGCGCGCTTGAAAGCGTTGAGTGTCTGACCGCCATCAAAGACAGCGAGAGAGGCCTCAACCGTGTAGTAGTTATTAAAGGTGGTGATGGTGTTATAAGTATTGGTCTCCGGATCAATATTACGACCCCAGGCATACTGGCCGCTGACCTCACCCACGACCGTGGGCAGGAGGTCGAGCTTCGCTGTCTTCTCGTCGTAGCTGCTCTGCCGTTGCTCTATCCGCGCCCGACCGAGGTCATTGCTGTGGGCGATGGCGTAGGCAATGCAACTGTCGACAGTCCAAGGTTGTTGGGCCCGCACCGTTAAGGCTATCGCCAACATCCAGATTATAATCGTTATCTTTCTCATTCGTTTATCTTTCTTTTGCCTTAATACGTGCCAAAGGCGTGCCAAAAAGATAAACATCTTATTATTAGGCTTTTAATATATTACGCTCCTAAGCGCGCTGTCCAATAATTAGACATCCGTTGTCTAATTATTGGACGGGAGCACCATACTTATAAGGCTCTTCAGCTTTTCGGGTTGATGGGTAACAACCTCGAAGAGGTTGAACATGGTTAGCCCCACGTGAGGCGAAGCCGAAACGTGGGGTTGTGGACGGAGTGAATGACCTGAAAACCGGCCTCGAAGAGGGCGAACATGGTTTAATAACAAGCATCTCGTCCATGTTCGCCCTCTTCGAGGCCGACAGGTCAAGTGTACCCGCCCGATACAAACCCCAGGTTGCGTCGCTCCGCTCCTTACCTGGGGCTAACCATGTTCAACCTCTTCGAGGTTGTCTCCCTAAATCAATCCGACATCCCAAAGATATTTATATTTTCTCAATCTTCAGCGTCTGATCGCAATAATCCGTCACTGCAAGGCGATGGGTGATAAAGATGACGGTACGCTTCTTATTGGAAAGAATATTGCGAAGCAACTGCTTCTCTGTCTCTGGGTCAAGGGCTGACGTAGCTTCATCCAACAACAATACGGGACGGTTACGGAGCAAGGCACGGGCAATGGCAATGCGCTGTGCCTGACCTTCAGACAATCCGGTGCCTTGTTCGCCACAGAGCGTGTCGAGACCATCATGCTCACTGAAGAGGAAGTCAGCACAACTCATGTGCAAGGCCTCCGTCATCTCCTCATCAGTAGCATTGAGTTTACCGAGCCGCAGATTATCACGCACGGAGCCACTCAACAATGTATTTCCTTGTGGCACATACGAGAGGTTGCAACGCGTCAACGGGGAGATAGGGGTGACGAAGGTGGTAGATGCGGGATGTTGGGTGGCAACATTATGCAATGCGCGCCGCTGTCTTCTGTTTCCTGTCTTCTTTATTCTTTCTTCCTTGTTCTTTAGCGAAGCGTAGATAACGGCCTGCCCACCCTTCGGCTGAATCAGCCCGAGGATGATGCGGATAAGCGTTGTCTTGCCCGCACCCGTCTCACCAAGCACTGCCGTACAGGTACCCGGCTTGAAGTCGAAACTCAGGTCGTGGAGCACTTCATCGCCATCACCGTCGTCGTAGGCATAAGACACATGCTCCAAGCGGATGCCACATGGAGGCTCCATGACGACAGGCTCACCCTGCTCATCCAACGGATTTTCCTCCAACTCCATCAGTCGTTCGGCGGCCGTGAAGACAGAGACAAAGGCAGGCACAAGCTTCGTGAGACTGCGCGCCGGACTCTGGATGCGGTTGACCAACTGCAGGAAAGCAGTCATGCCGCCAAAGGTGAGGGAGTGGGAAGCCATGCGCACGGCGGCCCAGAGGAACGCCACGAGGTAACCGACGGCAAAGCCCATGTTCAGAACCGTGTTGCTGAAGACGGAGAACACGGTGCGACGCACCACTTTATGACGAAGGATGCTCTGCGAATGCTCGAGCCGGTCGATCATCATGTCCTCACTCTCCAAAGTCTTGATGAGCATGCGGTGCTGGATGGTCTCCTGGAGAGCACTCTGTACCCGCGAGTCCTCCGTGCGCACATCTTTCGTCAACTTACGCATCTGCGAGACATAGATCTTACTGACGGCCACAAAGACCGGGATGATCGCCACGGTGATAAGTGCCAGCCATGGGTCCATCGCAAAGAGGTAACAGAAAGCGCCAATGAACATGGCGAGGATGGACAGCGTGTTAGGGATAGTCTGTGTGAGGAAGTCGACGACATTCGCCACATCAAACTCCAAACGGTTGAGCACGTCACCGGAGTGGTAACGCTCCCGCCCGTGCCATTGCGAGCGAAGGATGCGGTCGAGTATGCGCTGCTGCATACGGTTCTGTGCCTTGATGCCGAGCAGATTCTGCACCCATGTACTGCTGATACTGAGCAGGAAATCGAGCAGGATAAGGATGCCCATCACGGCGACAGCCCAATAGAGATTGCCTTTCGAAACGCCACTCGCCACATCAATGGCATGCTGCACCGCACTGACCTGCGCCAAAGACACGACGACCGACAGCAAGCCGATCACCGCATTGAGGCAAGCCTGAAGTCGGTTGCCACGCCATGCGTGCCACAGCCAGCGCAGGATCTCCCGCGTCTGGTACTTCGACTTTTGGATCTTTAGTGCGTTTCTTACATAACCGAGCATAAGCCCTCCTTTCTTATCCACGCTGGTCAGCACCCCACATGAGTTTTTCACGCAGGATAGAGAAGTAACGCTTCGAGCGAAGTTTGACGACCTTCACAAAATAGGGCGCCTTCTGGATAATGAGCTTCGTCCCCTCGTGCAGTTTCTCTGAGCGTCCGTCAATAGCCACCAAGAAATTATGGCTGCGACTCTCCACCTCAAGTTTGATAACGGTAGTATCGTTAAGCACAATCGGTCGGATATTCAAGCTGTGGGGTGCCACAGGCGTCAGACAGATGCTTCCACTGTTGGGCACGATGATCGGTCCGCCATTACTGAGGTTATAAGCCGTGGAACCCGTCGGCGTAGAGACCACGAGACCATCGGCCTGATAGGTCACTAAGAAGTCATCATTGACATAGGCTCGGATCGTAATCATCGAAGCACTGTCGCGCTTGAGGATAGCAATGTCGTTGAGGGCATAAGGACTGCCTTCTATGGGCATCGATCCCGGCTCACCGTCGGTCTCTGCAGAGATCTGGATGACGGTGTGGTCCTCAAACTCGCACTTTCCTTCATAGATATCCGTCAATGCTTCCTTGAACTCACTCGGCAACACCTCAGCCAAAAAGCCCAGGCGACCCGTATTGACGCCGATGACTGGTGTACCTTTGGCAAGGACGCGATTGGCAGCCTTCAAGAATGTGCCGTCACCGCCAATGGAGATAGCATAGTCGACATCAAAGTTGTAGTCATCGAACACACTGTCAGGGTTGACCTCAACATGCAGGGTGCGCGTGAGGTATTCGAGGAAAGGACGGTCGATGTATATCTCTGCCTTACGCTCACTGAGACAGGCGAGCACTTGCTCAATACCCGCGCTCTTCTTGGCCTGATATTCGTTTCCGAAAAGGGCGAAACGCAGCCGCTTATCTTCTGACATTTTCTATGCTACTTATAAATTTGCAACAAAGATACAAAAATTTTAGGCTTGTTGCGTCAAAAGACAAGAAATAATGAACACATCTTTATAAATGTTTGTTAAAGGAGAGTCATTAATACGGTTCCTAAATGATTTTCACTATCTTTGTAACGCAACAACTCAGCTTTCTGTCGGAAGAGTGCCAATTGGTCCACCAATAAGCACCTCGGAGAGGTGCCACATGGTTAGCCCCACGTGAGGCGCAGCCGAAACGTGGGGTCTGAGATGGGAGCGGACAACCTGAATACCGGCCTCGAAGAGGGCGAACATGGTTCTCACCCAATTCCATTCAAACAAAACCATGTTCGCCCTCTTCGAGGCCGGATTGCAAAGAAACGACACAGGACCTAACCCCATGCTGCGTCGCTACGCTCCTTGCATGGGGTTAACCATGTTGGCCCCCTTCGGGGACCTGTGTAACCACTCAGACGGAAGACAGAGCAGTAACTTTGTAAGAAAATAAACATTAATATTATGGCAAAGGTATATGAGTTTTTAGCCAATGGCTTTGAAGAGATTGAGGGACTGGCTCCCGTGGACATTCTGCGTCGCGGCGGTGTAGAAATTAAGACGGTAAGCGTCACAGGCAGTGAGTTCGTAGAGACGTCGCATGGCGTGACCGTCAAGGCAGACATGAAGTTTGAAGACGGGACGTTCACCGATGCAGATCTGTTGATGATCCCCGGCGGCATGCCTGGTTCCACAAACCTCAACGCCCACGAAGGAGTGCGTAAGGCGCTGAAGGCACAATATGATGCCGGGAAGCGTGTAGCAGCTATCTGCGCCGCACCAATGGTACTCGGCTCGCTCGGCATTCTCGAAGGCAAGCGCGCTACGTGCTCACCGGGCTTCCAGAAATATCTCACGGGTGCCACCTACACGGGCAACCTCTTTGAGGAGGACGGGCTCGTGACTACAGGAGAAGGTCCTGCCGCTACCCTGCCCTATGCTTATCACATTCTCGGCTACTTCATTCCCGAGGCCGACGTGAAGGCATTGGAGAAGAAGATGCAATTTGCTCATTTAATGGAGAAGTAATTACATGGATTATATTATTATTGTTGCCGGTGGACGCGGCACGCGCATGGGAACGGATATACCCAAGCAGTTTCTGAAGGTTGCCGGCAGGCCCGTGCTCATGCACACCATAGAGCGGTTCCACCATTATGACCCGCAGCTCGGCATCATTGTCGTACTGCCGAAGGATCAGCAGGAGACGTGGAAGGCACTGTGCAAAGAGTATCACTTCGACATTCCGCACAAGATTGCGGATGGTGGCTCCACACGTTTCGAGAGTTCGAAGAACGGACTGGCGCTCGTCCCCGATGACGAGGAAGGCGTTGTGGGCTTCCACGACGGCGTGCGCCCCTTCGTTTCTGAAGAGGTCATCGCCAACTGTTTCGACACGGCGCGCGAGGAATATACAGCTGTGCCCGTAGTACCTGTCACCGACACACTGCGCCACACCGACTCACGTTCTGAACGGACGTTCACCGTGGATCGCTCTCTCTATCGTGCTGTACAGACTCCGCAAGTCTTCGACATCTCCCTTGCCAAGCAGGCTTTCAATCAGCCGGATCGCAAGTCGTTCACCGATGACGCC
The DNA here is from genome assembly GCA_902792635.1 of uncultured Prevotellaceae bacterium. Classification (GTDB taxonomy): domain Bacteria; phylum Bacteroidota; class Bacteroidia; order Bacteroidales; family Bacteroidaceae; genus Prevotella. The sequence continues at coordinate 42,115 of CADBAG010000002.1, forward strand.
TCTGTGGTGGAGAGTCTCGGCATCTGTATCAAACTCGTCGACGGCAACAAGGAAAACATCAAGATAACGACACCTTTCGACCTGAAGGTTGCAGAAGTGTTAGCTACTAAATAACAACACGTAGGGGCGGTCCCTTGTGGCCGCCCTATTGTAAATAGTAATGAGCGGCATACTCGATCAGGACATCATGTATCTCCCCGGCGTGGGACCGAAGCGCAAGGAGATTCTCGTCAGTCAACTCAACATCAGGACTTGGGGTGACCTGCTCGAGTATTACCCTTATAAATATGTGGACCGGTCGAAGGTCTACGCCATCCGGGAGCTTACGGGCGACATGCCGCTCGTGCAGATCAAAGGAGCCATACAGAGCTTCGAGGAGTTTGGTGAAGGCCGCAAGAAACGTATCGTCGCCCACTTCTCCGACGGCCGCGACGTCGTCGACCTCGTGTGGTTCGGTGCCAAGAACTGGGTGTACGACAGTTACAAGCCAGGAACGGAATATATCGTCTTTGGTAAGCCGCAACCGTACAACGGCCGTTATCAGTTTGCCCATCCCGACATGGAGAAAGCGGCTAACGTGCAGCTCTCCACCATGGGCATGCAACCTTATTATATCACCACGCAGACGATGAAGAACCGGGGGCTTACGTCGCGCTCCATCGAGAAGATGACGAAAGCCCTTGTGGCACGCATCCCCCAAGGCTCGATCCCGGAAACGTTGCTGCCCGGTCAGATAGCGCGACTGCATCTCATCCCCCGCGAAGAGGCGCTGAAGAAGATCCATTATCCAAAGTCGCTGCGTGACGTACAGCAAGCACAGGAACGACTGAAGTTTGAAGAACTGTTCTACGTACAGCTTAATATCCTGCGCTATGCCACTGAGCAACGGCACAAATACCGCGGCTATACTTTTCAACATGTCGGTGCACCGCTCAACACGTTCTACAAGACAAATCTCCCTTTCGAACTGACGGGTGCGCAGAAGCGTGTGGTGCATGAGATCCGCGACGATATGCGGTCGGGTCTGCAGATGAACCGGTTGCTGCAAGGCGACGTAGGCTCCGGCAAGACCCTCGTAGCACTGATGTCAATGCTCATCGCCATCGGCAACGGCTTTCAGACATGTATCATGGCACCAACGGAGATCCTCGCCGAGCAGCACCTACAGACAATACAAGGGTTCCTCAAAGGTATGGACATTCGCGTGGAGCTCCTCACGGGCATCGTGAAAGGTAAGAAGCGCGAGGAGGTTCTTGCAGCGCTTGCCGACGGCTCCATCAATATCCTTGTCGGCACCCATGCGCTAATTGAAGACAATGTCGTGTTCCGCAACCTCGGTCTCGCCGTCATCGACGAGCAGCACCGCTTCGGTGTGGCACAACGTGCCAAACTGTGGAAGAAGAGTGAGCGCCCGCCCCATATCTTAGTGATGACAGCCACACCTATCCCCCGCACCCTCGCCATGACGCTCTACGGCGACCTCGACGTGAGCGTCATCGATGAACTGCCACCGGGCCGTAAGCCTATCGTTACCATCCATAAATACAACAACCAGATGACGTCTCTCTATGCCGGCATCGCCAAGCAGATCAAAGAGGGGCGGCAGGTGTATATTGTCTTTCCCGTCATTGAGGAAGGGAAGAAGAAGAACCTCAAGAACCTTGAGGACGGCTATGAGGCATTGAAACAGATCTTCCCACAGTTCGCTATGAGCAAGGTGCACGGTCAGATGAAGCCGAAGGACAAAGAGGCGGAGATGGAGAAGTTTGTCCGTGGTGAGACACAAATCCTCGTTGCCACAACGGTGATAGAGGTCGGCGTCAACGTGCCCAACGCCTCCGTCATGGTCATCATGGACGCCCAGCGCTTCGGCCTCTCCCAGCTCCATCAGCTCCGCGGGCGCGTGGGCCGTGGAGCGAAGCAGAGTTTTTGCATCTTGGTCACCGGTTATGAACTCTCACAGGACACAAAGAAGCGCATCGACATCATGTGTCAGACCAACGACGGCTTCCGCATTGCAGAGGCTGACCTCAAACTGCGTGGCCCCGGCGACCTCGAGGGTACCGTACAGAGCGGCATGGCCTTCGACCTGAAGATTACTAATATCGCGCGCGACGGACAGATCGTGCAACTCGCCCGCAACGAGGCGAAGCGCATCGTGGATGACGACCCCGACTGTGTGAAGCCGGAGAATGCACTCCTGTGGAACCATCTCAAAGAACTGAAAAACACAAATGTCAACTGGGGCGTCATTAGCTGACATTATTGAATAATACAATCGCCTTAGGATGTGCAAGATGCACTATCAGAAGCGTTAATCGCTTCCAAATATTTGTTAAGACAATGCGGATTGCGCGCGATTTCTGTTAAACAACCCATAAAAAATCCTTGAGGTAAATCAAGTCTCGGTTTTTTTTCATATCTTTGTGGATGTAAATGAAACAATTATTTCCGTTTCATTGCAAACCTGAAAAAAGAAATACGCTGAATGTCGATTAAAAGAAAGATACATAAGATAGGAGCATTATTGTTTTTTGTTTTGTGCGCGGGAACAGTCTCAGCACAAGATCTTTTGGCAAGACAGGCACCTATCGACAGAAGAGCAAAGAAGCTCGATTCCATAGAAGTGAGGACGCTTGTTGAGCGCGAGAATCTCCAGTCACCTGCCGCACAACTTTACGGTGATGAGTGGGACAATACGTATGCACACCGCGCTACCGAGCTTCCCGACTCCTTCAAGATTAACCTCCGGCATTTCTGCATGCCGACACCAAGCCGCGTGGTGACGAGCAACTTCGGTTCGCGTTGGGGTCGCCAGCACAAGGGGCTGGACATTAAAGTTTATATCGGCGACACCATCCGCGCGGCTTTCTCCGGCAAGGTACGTGTCGTGCGCTATGAGGCCGGAGGCTATGGCAACTATATCGTCATCCGTCACCCCAATGGTCTTGAGACAATCTATGGTCACCTTTCCAAACAACTTGTTGTTGAGAACGAGAATGTGCGCGCCGGTCAGCCGATCGGATTAGGCGGCAACACAGGCCGAAGCACTGGTTCTCACCTTCATTTCGAGACACGTCTCTGCGGCGTAGCACTGAACCCCGCCCTTTTCTTCGACTTCAAGAACCAGGATGTCACGGGCGACTACTACGTTTTCAATAAACGCACCTACGACCGCGAGTCGGAGATTGCAACACGTGAGCGTGGCAAGATCGGCAATGGTGGCTATAGCCGCGATATGATCTACGGTGAAGTCGGACACAGTGACGACGACGTACCAGAGGATGTAAGGGTTGCCATGAACGCTCCCGAGCGTGTCTACTATAAGGTTCAGAGCGGTGAGACCCTGGCCTCCATCGCCAAGAAGGTCGGCGTGAGTGTCGACAAGATCGCACGTCTCAACGGCTTCCGCAGCAAGAACCAGAAAGTAAGAGCTGGAATGATTATCAGATACATATAAAATATACATTACCCGTCACGTATAGAAAATACTTTTCGTTCAGATAGAGAAGTGCCTCGGAGAGGCACAATTATTCATAACCCCAGACTAAGGGAGCGATAGCGACCGCAGTCTGGGGTTTTAGTATGTGTGTGGAATCCTGAATTCCAGCCTCGAAGAGGCTGAATGTGCCTTTAGGCGCGCAATAGTGACGTACGAAATTCCCTATTGACGACATTGCGCACTATCGTGCAGTCTGCCTCTCCGAGGCAGGAATTCAGTCAATGGCCTCCACACCGCACCCCCAGTCTGCGTCGCTGCGCTCCTTAGACTGGGGTTATGTAAAATTCAGCCTCTCCGAGGCTGCCTACGAATCAATTCAAAACTAGGAAAATAAATTATCTTTTTACGACCGACCTCAAAACGAAGTAGAGGTGTAAAAAGACGGTCTGTACAAAACCATAATGCTTCGCCATGACATGGAACCGTTCCTTCAGCGAGGCCTTATGGTTTTTATTTGTCATACCACCATCTAAGTAATCTACAATCACAGCATTGACATTACGAAGTGTAAGGTGGCGCTTGGCGCATAGTTTCATGATACGGATGCACCAGTCGACATCAGCCGAGAAACGATAGTCCACATTATTATATAAGGTCTCCTTGGCAAGATCAGTACGGGCATAGAACGCCTGATGGCACACCAACATACCTCGCTTGAAGGAGCGCCACGTCAGCCGCTTCGGAGGACTCAACCGACGATGACGCAGGAAATGATGGTCCATATCCACAATATCCGTATCGCCATAGAGCACGCCGGGGAGTTTCTCCCCATCGCCGATAGACGAGGCTATAGTCTCAAGCGTGTCCTCGTTCGGGAACGTATCGCCGGCATTGAGAAAGACGATATAGTCGCCCGTGGCATGCCGGACACCTTTGTTCATCGCATCATAAAGTCCACCATCCTTCTCGGAGATAACCACGACCTCGTGATCGTTGCCCGACTTGTCGGACCGCTCCTTATATGCCAACGCCATAGGTACCGTGTTGTCTTTCGACAGTCCGTCGAGGATGAGATGCTCCACATCGGCATATTTCTGACTGAGCACACTGTCCAAAGTACGCTGTAGCACAGGGGCAGCATTAAAAGTACATGTTATGATTGTGAACTTTATCATGCCTTTACTTTAGATATTTGGTTATATAAGTGGATGTATTGATTAGCCACAGCACTTCCCGAATACTTTCGAAGGACTTGGTTCCTCAAACAGGCTCTTGAAATCTCTGCATGGAATGCCCAGTCTATACCCTTGGCAAGATCTTCGACATCCTGTTCTTTAGCCAGATAGCCAGTCTTCAAATGCTCTATAATGTCTTTCTGCCCACTGTTACCAAAGGAGACGGGAATGCAACCACACGCAAGCGCCTCTATCAGTGTCTGACCAAAGGTCTCATAATAGGAAGAGGACACCACACAGTTAGCTGCTGAATAGATTCGAGAAAGCTCACGTTCGTCAGAGACAAACTTTAAATAAGTTGTCTTCACAGGCACATCCTCTAACACGGATGCATCTTTGACACGTCCAAAGATGAGAAGACGGATCTGATCTCCTTTATAGCCATGGGCACTTATCAAGAGAGACAAAGCCTTCTTCAGATTATCAAATCCCTTGATGGGATCATCAATGCGCGCAGCACCAAACGCTACGACATAGTCTTCCTGGATGCCAAAATAGGTACGGCAGTCTACTCTATCGTTCATGGAGAACTTGGACAAGGACAAGACATTAGGAATGACATCGATAGGGTGCGAACAAGTCAACAGACTTTTTCTTGCGCTGTCTGCAAGCCAAGTACTCACCGCTACGAAATGCACATTCTTATGATCCAGGACTTCCAACTTCCGTTTATATACCTTATAAGAGAGGTCATGATCCTTAGGGTATCGCAATTGTGGACAATTACCACAATGTTCCTCATAACGGTGACAATCCCAAGAATAATGGCAGATGCCGGTACATTCCCACATATCATGCATCGTCCAGACAACAGGCTTGCCACTATTAAGGATCATCTTTATGTCATTAAGAGACAACATACCCTGATTGACCCAATGAAGATGAATAACATCAGCTTCCTGAAACTCCCTGAGCTTTGTAATATCTTTCCCCGTATTGGCAATAGACACTTTAAAGAGATTCTTCTTGCTGAAGCCATTTGCCAACCATATCCGGATGCGCTCCCAAAGAAAGTCAAACATCTTCCTCAGATGGGAACATCCCGTATCAGACACCAAGAAAGAATCCGTCTCCTTGTCCCGTACCAACATCATGGCTTTCACACCATTGTTGTTCAGCGCATCCACCAAGCGGCCAGCAGCAACAGCTGCACCACCGGTACGCTCACTCGTATTGACTATCAATACCCTCATTGCCATAGTAAGTACTTTTATCAAGCAAAGGTAAGAAAAGGAAATGAGAAACCGACAGCTCAATGTAATTAATTGATTTAAATCAAGAAATTAGCCTTATCTTGAAAAGATAATTTAATTCCTTTGCAATGACTTTGTAATAGCAGTACCTTTGCACCCGTCAAAAGGTTAATAGATTGTTTAGGTTAGTAGTAATAGATTTAGGTTTTTAGTTATTAGGTTTAAGGTAGATTTGATAGATTGTTTAACGGACACGAGTTGGATACCGCGAGGCATCCAGTAAGTCTGAATTAAATTTCAAGTTAAACATAAGAATACGCCGGGGCTCGTTGATGAGTCCCGGCGTATTCCTTTTTAATATATCAGTGCCACAGCGTATGCGGAGATTCCTTCTTCACGCCCGGTGAAACCAAGCTTCTCGGTCGTCGTCGCCTTGATACTGATCTGGTCTTCATCGCATCCCATGACTTCCGCAAGGCAGGCCTTCATGGCAGGGACATGCGGGTTGAGTTTCGGATGTTCGGCACAGACAGTGGCATCGATGTTGCCGAACTTGTAACCCTTCGTAGCGATGAGTTCAATGACCTTCTTGAGGATGACCTTACTGTCCATATCGAGTGTGTCAGCAGAGGTATCGGGAAAATGGTAACCGATGTCGCGCATGTTGGCTGCGCCTAACAGTGCATCACAGATAGCATGGATGAGGACATCGGCATCACTGTGCCCCAGAAGTCCCATCGTATGTGGGATCTCAATGCCACCCAAGATCAGTTTCCTTCCTTCAACAAGTTTGTGGACATCATAGCCCATGCCTACTCTAAACATAATCTTATCGTCTATTAAACAAATCTTTCAAGCCATCCATATCAAACGTGAGTGAGAAGCGCAACGTCTGATCGAGCGGGTTACTCTTAGCCGTAGCAATGACATAGCCTGCATCGAGTTGGAAAGCACTCATCTTGAAACCTGCACCCACCGTGAAGTATTTGCGGTTACCTTTATTCTCACTCTCATGATGATAACCGGCACGGAGCGAGAAGCGGTCGTTGTAGGTATACTCAGCACCTACGCTCCACTGTATCTCCTGCATCTCTTCCTTGAAGCCACCGGGAGCATCACTGAAACTCTTGAAGATACCGCTGATGCTCGACACGTCATAGTAGTCTTTCTGCACGCGCTCCTGATATTCTTCGGTTGTCTCGCCGTCTTTCTGCTTCGGATAGGTCGGCACAAGGAGCTTGTTGGCATCGACAGCGAAGCCAATGGCATTGTACTCGTCCAACGGGTACTTCAGATAGGCACCCAAACGGAGGTTCGTCGGGATAAACTCACTGTTATCGCTGCCGCCAAACGTGATCTTACTACCGATATTCGAGATGTTCATACCCAAGCCCAACTGGCACTCGTGCTCACTGATGACAGGGTTACTCTGATAATAAAGGGCCAGGTCAGCAGCGAAGGCGGAGCCAGGAGACGTATCACTCGTGTAGTCGTAGGTCAGGTCTGAGTAAATCCAGCGAACGGCAGCGGCGATGGAGAACTTCTCACTCAGCATCAATGAGTAAGCCACATCGAGCGACATCTCATAAGGATTGATCGTCATCGAAGGGTCACTCGTCGAAGAAGAGGAGGCATTCTCCCCCATCTGCACCTCACCCAAAGAGAAATATCTCAGGGAACCGGACACAGCCGAATAGTCACCGATACGATAGTAGCCTGCCACATAACCGAGGTTGATATCGTTGACGAGCTGACGGAGCCAAGGGGTGAAGTTGATAGCCACTCCGGCCCGGCTGATTGCAAACGGATACTTGGCCGGGTTCCAGTACTGTGAGTTGACATCGGCCTCCGTAGCCGCTCCCACGTCACCCATACCACCGGCACGTGCATCCGGCGCAATGGTCTGCGAGGTCACCGACGTGTTGACGGGATTGAACATATCTGCCTTCTCCTGTGCTGTAACATGCAAAGCCACAAAAAGGATGAGACAGGTTAAGAATAACTTGATATTGATTTTCATACTTGATTAAAAACGTGTACTATTACAACGTTACAACGACTCAATTATTGTTGATGACGACCAATTTCTTAGCTTTGGAAGCTACTGAACTGCCATCAGCCGACATTCGCACGCGATAAAGGTACACGCCGGTCTGAAGTCGTTGTCCATTGCTCTGCGTCAGATCCCAGTTCACTGTGTAAGACCCTGCCTGTGTTCCGCTCTCTGACGAGGTCCAGAGCTGACGACCACTCATGTCGAAGACATCAATCGTGACATTGACATTGCAGCCGGCAAGACTGTGACTGATGATGAATGTCGTACTCGTGGAAGCGGGATTCTTCGACACATCCACACTGTAGATCGTCGGCGACAACGACTTGACGACATTAAACGTCAACTTCGCTGTTGAACAGTTGTTCATCGTATCCCAGGCGCGGAAAAGCAGGGAATGGGAACCGGGTTCCAACTCGGGTATATTATAATAGGTACTGCCACTTGTATAAGAGCCGAAGTCGTAAGCAAAGTTATCATTGAGGTCATAGGTCTTATTTGCATCGCCGTCAATGATCAATTCGAGATTATGCCCCACACCGTTGCCGGTAGCATTGATGCCACTCTCGTCCGTGAGCTGTGCCACGAAGTAAGGAGCGGTGTTCACATTGCCGCCATTAGTAAACTCCGGACTGTTGAGGTAACAGAAGATTTTAGGCCCAACAGTATCGGTCTTCTCACTGTTGGCATCACCCAAGAGCAGATTCTCTGAATAGCCGTGTGCACGCAAGGTCCGGTCATCACTGACAGCAAAAGCATTGATAAGTCCTGAGCCGCCGTCGTAGTTAAGGTCAAAGGGCACAACGAAAGACACAGCAAACTTTCCGTTGACAATACTGTCACTGCCACTAAAGACCGTCTTCAGTCGGTCGTAATAAGTGAAAGCCGTATCGGTGACCTCTGCACTCGTGTTCTCGCGACAAGTGACGAGTTGCTTGGAGTCGAGCACCTGCAGCGAAGCCACACCGCGGAAACTATTGCTGCCTTCCACATGTCCGGCAACGCGTGCCACCTTACCGGCATAAGCCGATATAGTTTTGCCCACAGCTACAGGCGATCCATTGATTGAATCGATGACCACCGTTCCCGTGGGTTGGTTCAGCGAAATGGCCGGATCGCCGAGCAGCGCATACTGCAGTTTGTTCACCGTGACATCACCATTGAAGCTCCCGAGCTTGATCAGTTCGTTCTTCGCCAGTCGTTGGGCCTCACCCAAGGTCATCGGCTTGCCATTGTCGCTGCTCAGGACATACCGGAGATAAGCATTGTTAATCAGACGGTTATAGTTCTCATACACTGTACGTGTCGTTCCATAAACCGCCACGGCACCACCGTCATCGTCCGTGACCGTCGCTACGCCGATATTATCTTCCACGCCATCGAACGCCATGATGTCACAGGCTGCGAAGATCCACAGCGGCAGGTTTTTGTTCGTGAAGGCTTTATAATCGTCGAGCATCAGGATCTTCTCATGCGCCAACTGCGTGGCACTGCCGTGACCGCAATAGTCCATGATCAGTGCACCTTGCGTCTGCTGCTTCTTGATAAGATCCGTCACCTCGGGATAGGTATTACCCGTAGACGAAGCCACCTCGGTGTAGGCATCCCACATCACTTTCTTGATGCGGTAAGCGGGATGCAGCGACTGCACCGTCTCCACGGCTTCTTCGGTATCACGCATGTGGATGTTGTTGTTGCCGTCATCGCCCATGAACATCAGGGTGTTCTCCCAGTCGCCGGCATTGGCATTCTTCACATAACTGATGGTCTTGTCGACCATCACCTTGGCATCAGCTTCTGTAAGTACGGGGAAGCGGCCGACAGCCACATCGCTCATGTCGAGTTTCTGCCCTTTGTCACCTGTGCCGAGGTTCGTACCCTCGCCATCATCAAGATAAGTGAAGAAACCGTCATCGACATAGCAGTAGATGGCATTGAAGGAGTTTTCGCTCTCATAAGCCAAGAGGAGGTCATCGGGATCGAGGCCTTGACAGTCGGAGGTCAACAAACGGTTATCCCACACGCAACCACCGAAGAGCAAGAGATACTTAGGCAGATCCTTCTCTGTCTGTGCACGGTCGTAGAGCATCTTCATGTAACGGCGATAAGCGTTGGCATCGGGGGTACCGCTTGAGAACTCATTGTAGAGCTCGTCAGCCGGAACGATGTTCACGCGCAGCGAGTCGTGCTGCTCATGGAAGGCTGCGAGACGCTGAGCCTGGGTAAGGAGCTTCTGAGAAGTCGGGATGATGATGACCATGTCGGCCTGTGGATCGGCATGGTGATCCTGGTTGGCAATGTTATACACGTACTGGGGTGCAGAGAACGAGCCCCTGAGGTTCGGCGCTGCCTTCGGCTTATCCCATGCGGCTGATACGTAGTCGAGACGCATAGGGCCACCCGACAGTACGGTGATCTTCACGGTATCGGTCAGGGAGGCGCTCACCGCCTGCGTGTATGTAGCGCGACTCTCATTGCCGTGGTCATACTCGTCATTGATGGCGACAGTGAGGTTGCCCACAGTCTTGCCGTTGATGCTCACCTGTGCCGTCATGGCAGTACCGGCAGTGACGCTCACAGAGAACTTCCCCGTCGTGGTGCCTTCCGGATGGGTCAGCACGATGGTCTGACTGCTGCCTGCCGACACAGCCGTGGGGTCAAAGAGGTTGCGGCCGCCCGGATACCAACTGTAGCCGTCGACCTCATGCAGACTGTGATAGTCGTCGGCAGAGGGATAGAAGCTATTGATAAATGTTGTCGAGTCGACGGTGGCAATGACCGAGTCGTTCTCGGTCAAGAAATAATAGCCATAGTCGGAATACGGGTTGCGCGTGCGGCGCGCGGCATCGTTACTGCTCCAGCTCACTGGACCTTTGGCATAGAACAACCGATGGCCGTTGACGGTACATGTAGCCACCTCATGCAGGTCGTCGGTTTCAGCAAGTTTGTCACCATCAAGCACCTCATCCTGCAGGTTACCGCCATAGCCATAGATATGCACGCGGCTCAGGTCAGAGAATCCTGCTTGTCGTATCAGGCCCTGCGTGAGTTCATACACGCCGGAGGCCGGCACCCGGATCTTGGCCCACGTGCCGGTTCGCAATACGGAGTGGGAGGCATACCTTTTTGAAGTTAGGAGTGAGGAGTTTTTTGAAGTTAGGAGTGAGGAGTTAGGAGTTAGGAGTTTTGAGCGGCTCTTTGCACTGCTCGCCGTATTGCTCTCTGTATTCTTTATTCTTTCTTCTTTATTCTTTAGCGAAGCGTTTCTTTCTTCTTTATTCTTTAGCTTCGCGGCACGCGAAGCGTCAATACGCAGCATGAAGCTGACGAGGATCTGGTATTTGCCATTGCGATAGACGAGCGGACAGAAACTGATGCGAAGCATCGGACGCTTGCGGTCGGTGACGACAGCCCGTGAGATGACGGGCAACTCCGGCAAACTATCAGTGCTCAACTTATGATAATTGGCCACATCCGTCGCCGTCATATCAATATACTCAGGGTAGAGGATCGTCGCTGTATACACAGAGTCGGCATAGTCGGCCGGCAGCGGCATGGTATAGGCAAACGTGGGCATGACACTGTCCACACTCACCTGCGCCGAGGTGAGGTTAAAGAAGCGCTGAGCACATGATGGCATACTGACCAACAGGACAGCGAGTATAATGAGTAAGCGGAGATGTTTCGCCATATAAGTCCTTTATTCTACTTGCATCTGCATTCCAATACTTTCCGTTCTTCGATCCAGCCTTCAAGGAGGTCGCCGATATGCACGGGGCCGACACCTGCAGGAGTACCCGTGAAGATGAGGTCGCCGGTCTTGAGCGTGAAATACTTACTGACATAAGCCACGATGTCATCCACCGAGCGCAACATGTCGCCCGTATATCCCTCCTGCACCGTCTTGCCGTTGATGTCAAGATGGAAACGGAGGCGCTGGATGTCTGGCAGCAGGTCTTTCGGCACCCACTCGCCGATGGTCGCGGCCCCGTCGAAACTCTTGGCGAGGTCCCACGGCTGTCCGTTCTGCGAGAGCCGTTGCTGCAGCTCACGTGCCGTGAAGTCGATACCAAGCGTCACGGCGTCATAGTAACGATGGGCGAAGCGCACAGGCACGGTCTTGCCAAGCTTGCACACACGCACCACGACCTCTGCCTCATAGTCGATACGTCCGAGGTCGTCGGGGATGAAGAACGGCTTCCTGTTCTTCTGAAGGCTCGAGTCAGCCTTCAGGAAGATAACAGGCTCGTCTACTTTCAACAACGTATCTTTCAGCTCTTTATTGTGTTGGGAATAGTTCATCCCCACGCAGAATATCTTCATAGCAATAATATTTATGTCTTGCCGGGGCGGCCTCCGTGGCCGCCCGCAATAGCAGGGCAACCATTATCGTTGCAAAGATAGCATAAAATATTGAGACTTCTTCGCGATAATTGCTTATCTTTGCATAAGAAAATGATTCGAGCTATATGGTTGACAACATAGGTCCCCAAAAGGGGCCAACATGGTTAGTTAATAAGCACCTCGGAGAGGTGCCACATGGTTAGCCCCAGGTAAGGAGCGCAGCGACGCAACCTGGGGTTTCGGTATGGTGACGGTACGTTGCATCCCGGCCTCGAAGAGGGCGAACATGGTTTAAACCCCAGCACCTATGCCAGCATCCAGTTCTTGTTCGCCCTCTTCGAGGCCGACAGGTCAGGTTAAATCTCCCAATCTGAGACCCCAGGTTACGTCGCTGCGCTCCTTACCTGGGGCTAACCATGTTCAACCTCTTCGAGGTTGCTCTACTAAGTCAATTTGAGAGCAGAAAGAACCAAAAAATAATTATCAGCATGAAACACGGAACGATCCTTATCGTCGACGACAACCGTAATATCCTTGCCACAGTGAGGATGATCCTCGAAAACACCTTCGAGAAGATCGTCACCATCGCCAGTCCCGGCAATATCCCCGCACGACTGCGTGAGGATAAGCCCGACGTGGTACTGCTCGACATGAACTTCCAGAGCGGTATCAACACGGGCAATGAGGGTATCTTCTGGCTCCACGAGATCAAACGCATGCGGCCGCAGACACAGGTCGTGCTCTTCACGGCTTATGCCGACATCGACCTTGCTGTGCGCGGCATCAAAGAGGGAGCGGCCGACTTCATCGTCAAACCCTTCGACAACGCGAAGCTCATCACGACGCTCACGGACGCCTACCACAAGACCCGCAAGGCATCAAACCACAAGAGCAACGACAAGCAGCAGGGTGCGATGTTCTGGGGCTCATCGGCCTCGATGCAGGATCTGCAACTCATGGTCGAGAAGGTGGCACCGACGGATGCCAACATCCTCATCACGGGTGAGAACGGCACGGGTAAGGAGGTCCTGGCGCGTGAGATTCACCGCCTCTCGCAGCGTGCTGACGGCCCGATGGTGGCGGTTGACTTAGGTGCAGTGACAGAGACGTTGTTTGAGAGCGAGCTCTTCGGTCACATGAAAGGCGCGTTCACGGATGCCAAGGCCGACAAGCCGGGTAAGTTTGAGCTGGCCAACGGCGGCACACTCTTCCTTGACGAGATCGGCAACCTCAGTTATGGTCTCCAGGCAAAGCTTCTCACGGCGCTGCAGCGGCGTTGCATCGTGCGTGTGGGTGGTTCGAAGGAGATCCCCATCGATGTGCGCCTCATCTGCGCCACGAACAAAGACTTGCAGAAGATGGTGGCGGAAGGGACATTCCGCGAGGATCTGCTCTATCGCATCAACACCATCCATCTCCACCTGCCTCCCATGAGGGAGCGCAAAGGCGACATCGCGGACCTCGCCCGACGGTTCCTCAACCGATACGCTACGATGTACAACCGCACGGACATGACACTGTCTGACGAGGCGGCAGAGCGTATCGAACAACTGCCGTGGCCGGGTAACATCCGCGAACTGCAGCATGCCATGGAAAAGGCAGTCATCCTTACCGACGGAAACGTCATCGGCCCGGAGGTCTTTGCCTCCAAGCCTACAACGGAAAGCATAGCGATAGACACGAAGGAGCCACAGACGCTCGACGAGATGGAGAAGGCGATGATCGCCAAGACTATCCGGCTGTGTGGCGGCAACCTCTCACAAGTGGCGCAGCAGCTCGACATCTCCCGCCAGACGCTCTACAACAAGATCAAGAAATATGGGCTGTAGGTTAGTTCCCAGGGTGCGTGCTCACACGGATTCTTTCTCACACGGATCTTAAAGATCTTAAAGATTATTACGCCGCTTTGCGGCTACACATACCCAGTAGCGGCACTTTTGGGGCTTCATCTATCGCGTAGCGAATAGCGTAGCCATCTTTAAAATCTTTATAATCCGTGTGAAAATAGATCTTGGGAAGATACACTTTTTATGAAATGTAGTTATGATTTACGTTATCATTCTCTTGCTCCTTCTTTCTCTGATCCTTAACATCGTGTTGTGGCATCGCTACCGCCGCAATGCACACAAGGTGTCGTTTCTCTTCAATGCTATCGACAATGGCGACTTCTCCTTCCGCTTCCCCGAGACGAAGTCGAAGGATGATGAACTCGTCAACGCTTCCCTCAACCGAATCAAGACCATCCTTCAGCATGCACGCAACGAACAGATAGAGCGGGAGAAATACTATGAGGTTATCCTCGACTCAGTAGACACTGGCATTCTTGTCGTCGACGAGCAACGCGGTCTCGTGCTCCGCTCCAACAAGGCAGCCCGCACGATGCTCAAAAGGCAGACCATCACACATATCTCCCAGGTGTCTGACCGTCTCTCTGCCTTCTCCATGCGCGAGTCGCACACGACCTTACAAGGCAAGAAAGTGATGATCATGGCATTCAGCGATATTCACGGAGAACTCGCTAACCAGGAGATCGATGCCTGGGTGAAACTCATCCGCGTACTGACGCATGAGATCATGAACACCATCACACCAGTCATCGCACTCAGCGACACATCAACAACCCCAACAACTTCAACAACTAAGACAACAGACTCGGTACCAAGTACGGCCTCAGAGGAGCAGGAGAAGCTCCGCATCATCCATTCCACAAGCGTCGAGCTGATGGAGTTCGTGGAGAACTATCGTAAGTTCACACACGTGCCGACGCCCCTCCCCACTCTTTTCTATGTCAAGCCTTTCGTGGCCCGACTCGCAAACCTTGCGGAGCACTGGCTTAAGCCGGGCTGCACGATCCATGTCAACATCGAGCCGGAGGACCTAATGGTCTATGCCGACGAGGGACTGACGAGTCGCGTGGTGAGTAACCTCATAAAAAATGCCGCCGAAGCCATAGGCAACGACGGCAATATTATGATTCATGCTTATACGGGTGAGCACGACAATGTGACGATAGACATCTCTGACGATGGTCCTGCCATTCCTCCCGACCTTGCGGCTCATATCTTCGTTCCGTTCTTTACGACGAAGAAACAAGGCAGTGGCATCGGCCTGTCTATCTCCCGCCAGATCATGCGGACGATGGGTGGGATGATTGAGTTAGTCAGCAATACCGAGCCCACCACCTTCCGGTTAACGTTCCAGTAGTTAGTCTATCACGTCAGCACCTCGGAGAGGTGCCACATGCTTAGCCCCACGTGAGGCGAAGCCGAAACGTGGGGTTTAAGCCAAGTGCCGTTTCGCTGCAATCCGGCCTCGAAGAGGGCGAACATGGTCGGGATGCTGGTGAACACGACCAGGGTAACAGGTGTTGACAATAACCATGTTCGCCCTCTTCGAGGCCGACAGGACAGGTTAAGCCACCCGATTCCAAACCCCAGGTTGCGTCGCTGCGCTCCTTACCTGGGGCTAACCATGTGGCACCTCTCCGAGGTGCTTATCCATTGAGAGCGTTAATTTCCAACCGTACAGGTCAAATTTATTTCTCTTTGATCGCTTTCACGGCAATGGCACCGAGCACCAGGCTGATGCCTGCGATGATCATCATGTTGCTCTGCACGGAACCCACAAGGCCGAGGAGCACACCACCGATGGCGGCAGCGACAATCTGCGGCACGCAGATGGTACCATTGAAGAGGCCGAGGTAAGCACCCATATGCCCATAGCCCTGCAGCGCATTCGTGACGAAGGTGAAAGGCATGGCGAGCATGGCAGCCCAAGCACAACCGATGAGCAGGAACGGGATAAACAGCAGATACTGATCG
Organism: uncultured Prevotellaceae bacterium; assembly: GCA_902792635.1. Lineage (GTDB taxonomy): Bacteria > Bacteroidota > Bacteroidia > Bacteroidales > Bacteroidaceae > Prevotella. Next base: position 58,203 of record CADBAG010000002.1, read on the forward strand.
TGAATGAAAGCACAAGCGGCGAAGCCGATGCCTCCAAGGACAAGACTCAGAGAATAAGCAACCTTGCGGTTCTTGAACTTCGGCAGGATCGGTGCCCAGATAACGGAGCCGATGGCCTGAACGGCAAAGAGGATACCTACCCAGTTGCCAGCTTCCTGATAACCTGCACTCGTCACATCCGTCGTGCCCCAGCAGTTATCAGCTACAGTTCCTGCTGTGTAGGTCCACATATACATGAAAGCGAACCAGCAGAAGAACTGCACGAGACCAACCTTCCAGAAAGTAGCAGGAGCATTCTTCAGCAGTACGAACCAGTTGCTTGAGCCTTCTTCTTTCTCTGCTACTTCCTTCTTCGAACCGTTATATTCCTCATACTCCTTTGGTGGCCACTCCTTCACTTTCCACACGGTATAGATGACACAGAGGATCAGGATAGCGGCACCGACATAGAAACTGTAGATCACGGAATCGGGGATGGTTCCCTTAGGAGCGGTGTTGGCGATGCCTAATGCAGCGAAGACGAATGGGAAGACATAACCGACGAGCGAGCCGGCATTGCACAAGAAGCTCTGGATGGAATAGGCCGTACCTTTCTGCTTCTCGTTAACCATGTCGCCAACGAGCATCTTGAACGGTTGCATAGCCATATTGATACTCGTGTCGAGGAACATCAGAGAGATCAGGCCGAAAGTCATGGCTGTGCTCACTGTCATGCCGAAGGAGCCGGAGTTAGGCAACAGGCACATCACGAGTACGGCGATAGCGGCACCGATGAAGAGGTAAGGGATACGACGGCCGAAGCGGCACCACGTCTTATCGGAGCAGGTACCCACGATAGGCTGCACGAGGATTCCCATCAACGGTGGGAGGATCCAGAAGTAACTCAGTGAGTGCGGATCGGCACCAAGCGTAGCAAAGATACGTGAGATATTGGCGCTCTGCAGCGCATAAGCGATCTGCACGCCGAAGAAGCCGAAGCTGAGGTTCCACAGACCCCAGAACGACATGTTCGGCTTCTCTTTCAATTGATTGTCCATATTATTTTATTTTTATTATTTCGTTTGATCCGTTATTGCCACTTGCCCCCTATGGTATTCTTGGCTCCCTCCCTACGGGGGAGGGCTGGGGAGAGACCCCTACTTTGTCGTTCCTCTGATGACCAGCCTCGTTCTTACGATGCGTTTCTCGATCTTCTCCATCGGCAACTCGCCTTCGACCTTACTGATGAGAATGTTGGCAGCCTCCTCGCCCACACGCACGCCACGCTGCTCCACCGTTGTGAGCATCGGGTCACTGGCTACGGCACGCTGACCGTTCGTGAAACCACAGATACTGATGTCCTGCGGCACGTCGAAACCCATGCGCTTGGCAGTATAGAGGATACCGATGGCGGTATCGTCGTTGACAGCAAAGAATCCATCGGGGATCTCGTCTTGGGAAAGGATGTCAGGAGTGATAGCCTCAGCATCGGAGCGGTTGTCGCAGATGCGGAAAAAATTCTCCTCGGGCTGGAGGCCGTTGCGCAACAAAGCGTCGCGATAGCCGTTGTAGCGGTTCTTACTGATCTCCATCGTCATCGGCGAGCCATAGTAAGCGATGCGCTGGCAGCCGCGCTCAATCATATAGTTCACGGCATTGTACGCGCCCTGGTAGTCGTCGACCACCACCCGGTCACAGTTGATGCCTGTGCAGATGCGATCGTAGAAGACGAGCGGCATGTGATTATCCAGAACCTCCTGGAAATGGTCGTAACGAATGGTGTTCTTGGCCTCTGAGACGATGATGCCACAGACCCTGCTCTCCAGAAAACGTTTGCAAATCAGGGCTTCACGCTCATATTCATCTATGCTCTCACTGACCATCAGCGTATAGCCGCGCGACATCGCCTCCTGGTTGATGCCGCGGAGGACAGAAGAAAAATAGAAATGCTCAAACTGAGGAACAATGACGCCAATGATCTTGGATGGACGCATGATATTATTGCGCAAACCCTCTGCCATCATGTTCGGACAATAGTTGTGCTCCTTGGCATAAGCTTTGATCTTCTCACGTTGCTCCTCACTGATACGCGGACTGTCTTTCAACGCCCGCGACACTGTCGCCACTGAGACGTTCAGCGCGGCAGCTATATCCCTCATTGTCAATGTTGTATGTGCCATATAGAAAATGCCAAATTATTGCAGCTTTCAGGTATTCACCTTCTAATGATTGTTGCACTGCAAATTTAGGTCTTTTCTTGAGCAACAAAAAAGAAAAAGCTTAGAAATATTGATTTATATCATGCAAACGTTTGCGCATCGGTGAAACGATCAATCAACAGACTCAGAATGTTTCTTTGACCGTTGTCCACTCATCATTAGTCGTAAGATGGAACTTCGACAACACATCGCCGCCGGAGACGCCATTGGTAAACAACGCACCGTCGTACTCAGAGATCCTATTAACGGTGACAGGCACATCCTCAAAAGTCTTTGCACATACTGTATTACCATTCGCATCGAGCGCCGTGACCTCAAGATGCAGCGTCTCACTGTCACTTCGCGGAATCGTATACATCTCGAAAGTCCCAGGCTTGCCACGCATCGCTTCGGTAACAGTACGCTTCACGGTCTGCCGCGACTTGACGCAACCGATGCCAGTCAACGCATCGAGCGTGGAACTGCCACCAGTGTAATAGAACTGCATCGTGGCGACATTGCTTGGGATATTATCCGTCGTGACGATCCGAACCATTGCCACAACACGATGCATAGTGGCATCGACATCCAACTCTTTGCCATCCTCTACCGTGATGTCCTGACTCCAAAGAAACACGTCTGATACGTCACTGCCGAAAGAGATCTTAGAAACTTCCGTTGTCGTCGGGCTCTTCTCTTGGTTATGTGCAAGGATAACGGCGCGATAAGTACCCGAAGCAAGTGCAACAGAGAGCGTGCCATATCCTTTGTCATCGGCGCTTTGCGACACCTTATTGACCCTTGCTCCATCCTTATAAATAATAAGTTCAATGTGTTTGCACAGACTACTTATCTCTGTTGCCCTTGACTTTGCCTTGTCGAAATCTTTCTGCTCAAACTGCTTGACCTTAAACGTCACGAGGTTCTTGTCCTCCGGCACTTCCGTCTCTTCCCCCAAATCAACTTTCTGACAGGCGGCAAACAACAGACACATCAATAACAACGGAATATAGGTCAAAGCTTTCATAAGCAAGGTCTTTAAGAGTGTACATTCTATCTGCAAAGATAAAGAATCTTTGCTCACGGGCTGACAATAAATCGGAAAATCTTTAGCAACGGCGTGATTTTCTGTTGTGGCAGCCCGCAACCACATCAGCAACGACTCAACACGACTTTCCACAACAAGGTAGAGGGTTATTCCAACAACTATGACAACATAAACAACCGGGACAACATACTCTTGAAAGTAATAACAACTCTCCCACGGTATGAGATAGTATTACTTAACAACCCAATTCTCCAAATGGATATTTTTTACTCTGCCAAGGTGTTTCACATTCTCCGTAACCATAATCATGTTATAAACAACAGCGGTGACACCAATCCATAAGTCAGAGTCCTCTATGAGACAGCCATGCTGCTATTGATATTCTCTATAATCTCTTCAGGAGACTCCTCACCCACCCAAGCGCCGCTAAAGCGAGAGAGCATCTTCTTAGTATAATGGCTTGATTTTTCTTTATCCTCTTCTTTCTTCCGCATAGAGGAAGACAACAACATAATTATCTGCAACTTCTCATCATTGCTCAGGTTCTTAAGCTCATCCCAATAATAGGAGATTCCTTTTGATGTATTAGCTGATGTTATCATAATCCAACCCTTTCTTTTTCGCAAAGTTAAGCAAAACATTTCAATCTCGCAACTTTACGGATAAGAAAATGCAAGCAGCGGCTACTGATTCATTTAGCAACGACATGGCACGACTTTCCACGACAAGGGTAGAGGTTCCTTCCAACAACTATGACAACATAAACAACTCGAACAACGACCCTTGACAGTAATCACGCACTTCCACTTCATCCTTACAAGCTTGCAAGCCACTTCTTACCTCTTGGTGTATACATCCAAATAATAAAAAGAGCGAGACAAACGAGAGCCACTGCAAAGAATATAGTCAAATAATCCATAAGCCATAAAAACTATCAGGAAGAGTATACAATGCTAAACTAATGATTGTCATATTCTTCTTGCACATACTTAGCTATCTCCTTTGCATAAGCATGGGCATCGTCTACATGTAATTTGTTAACCAAGACATATAAGGACAGGTCATCACGCCGGTAATGCTCAAAAAGGCGCGTACTAACTGTAGAAGAAACGAAGCGCTTATAAACACGGAAGCGCCTTGTCGCAGAGCCCAACTGATCCTTTTCGTCCTCAGCCCCAATGAAAAAGAAGGATGCACTCTCATCTCTTTTCAAGACATCAAGCATTATATGGTAAAGGGTATAAAAGATTGTTCTTGGCTCAAATGTATTGGTTCTTATACTAAACTTATTCTTACTATTAATATTAGCTTTATCAAAAAACTTAAGACAATACGCATGCTTTATGTATCTCTCAACTCTTACAATATAGGCATGATGAGACCTTGATGATTTAAATCGGTACTGCAATGTCTCTATCAGAAACTGATCAGCACCAGATCTATCAATCATCTGAAAGATGAAAGGGTAACCATCGGTCATCATAGCTATTAAACTAACATTAAATAACCTGGAACTTTAAGATTATCAAGCTCTTGATCAGAGACTTTTACCATATCTGACGTAGCATCGAAATAATCGACAGGATAACGGTATCTGCCATTAGGCATCTGCACCTGAGTGACACGACGAATAAGGTGCTGACCATCATCCGTCATAATCCTTGTCATTTTCTGATTAATAATCTTACCCATAATAGCAACCATTAATGTTCACTTTGCAAAGATAAGCAAAGTTTCGAAATTCGGCAAGGAAAGAAACGGAATAATTAGCGAGCAGCGGCTACTGATTCATTTAGCAGCGGCCTAGCACGACTTTCCACGACAAGGGTAGAGGCCCCTTCCAACAACAATAACAACATAAACAACTTGAACAACGACCCTTGACAGTACTCACGCCACGCCCCTGTGGATTGCAGGCCCCCGATAACGGGGGGAGCACGAAGGGGGTAGGGGGAAGGGGGAAGGGCCAGCAAAGACTAAATACTCTATAACATCAAAAGCGGCAGACAATTGCTTGTCTGCCGCCTAATATAGACATATTATATCAGTAATATGCTGCTTGTGATGAAGCCGGAATTACTTAATACTACCCTTATCAGTGGTGAAATTCAGATAGATCTTCTTGCCTACACCTGTTGTGTAAGAAGAGCCATCATCGCCACTGTTGCCACGATACTGAATGGTTCCGTTAGCAGCAACGCCGAACTCAGAACGCCACCAGTCGTAACCAGGAATGTCAACATAGATACGTACTGCAGCGTCTTTTAGCAGGGCAGGAGATACGAACTCACCATCCTTCGTAGAAGGAGTAGAGAACTTATCAGCATCAGTTCTATCGCCCCAACCATCAGCAGAGGTCTCACCCTCAAGGTAAACCACCGGTGTGTAAGCCTTGAAGGTCTTAGCATCGCGGTCGACAACGAGGAGATACCAGCCAGACTTGTCGCACTTCACATTGTTAGGTGTAGAGAAGTGAGAAGCCTGGTCACCACCATCGCACGTCGGAGAGAAGTCACCATCCCATGCACGCTTCGGAGAGAACTTGAACTCTTCTCCAGCCTCAATGTACTTGATGGTCCAGAAAAGGTTCATATGACCATTGACCATTGTCAAGGCTGGAGCATTATCGAAGCCCCAACTATAACCACTACCTGTCATGTACAGTTCTGGAATATCCTCTGCTGTAGCATAGATGGTCTGGTCGAGCAGGTTCACATGGATGATGTAGTACTGCTTCGTTGTTCCAGCGAACTGGATGTTCTGACCCTTACCATCAGTATTATCATAAAGTGTCGTGGTAACAGGCTTCTTAGTATCTGTCGTGATATCATGTGTATGACCATCACCAGAGAGAACAGTACCTGCATTCCAACTGCCCACATGAGCCAGGTCAAGGAGCTTGAACTCAACGTGGTCACCATATTGCAGATTCTGAGCCGGGACACGGATTGTAAACTCAGGGTTGTCGTAAGGACTTGCACCACCGAACTCATACTTGTACTCGGTGTCTTTTTCATTCCAGTTATTGCCACTGACGTTACCTACGAGATAGTAACCTGTCTCGGAGAGCACCGGAGCCTTAGGAGCGATGTAGACATTGAACTCACCGCAATTGACATATACATAGTCGTTGTCCTTCACGGCAGAAGCAAGGAGCTTAGCAGAGAAAGAACGAGCCACAGGCTTCAGACCATAGCTGTCGGAGACAAACTGCTGGATCGTAGCACTGTCGACATTGCAGTTGCTGCTCAGATCGAAGGTCTTTGAAACTGTTGACTTAGCGTCAGAGCCCGTCGGTGTGAGGACGATACGGATGTTCTGCACACCATATTTATAGTCAGCCGGCACAGAAAGTGTAGCAATCGTCACACTATCCTTCACGGGCTGCGCATTGTTCAGGTTGATAGGATTATCCTCTGACGAGGTCGTCGCACCCGTGAACCCCGGGATCGTGATAGCATCCTCCTGAGCATTGGACTGCGGGTCTGCCCAGTCGTCGTAATCGCCCTTACAGGAGCTCATACCGATGACGGTAAGTATGGTAGCCAGACCCAAGAAATATTTTTTCAATTTCATTGTTATGTTCTTTTAATCGTTAGTAATACAGGGGCGCTCATTGCGCGTTCCGCGAAGCGGAGCAGAGATTTCACGCCCCTGAGCCTATTTACTTAACCTCGCCTGCATCAGTATCGAAGTTGATGTATAGCTTCTGACCGGCAGAGCATGACACTTTATAACTATCAGCTTTCTCGCCCCAACTATCAATAAGGTTAAAATCACGATAATAGATCTTACCCTTGACGAAGGTGAACTCAGTGTGCCACCAGTCCCATCCAGGAACCTTCATGTAAGCACGGAGCTCACCGGCAGCAGCGAATGCAGGAGAAACCCATTCGCCATCAGCAGTCTCAGGAACAGTCAGCTGCCAAGAAGCATTTGAATCAGTCCAGTCACCACCTGCGACAGCACCGATGACATAAGCCTTAGGAGCCTCAGTACGGAAGGTGTAAACCAACTTGTTGTTAGCCTTATCGGCATGAGCCTGAATGACGATGATGTACCAGCCCTTGTTAGCGAACTGGATACCGCCATCAGCAGCCTCAGACAGTCCAGCATTGCCATTATCCTGCAGGTTAGTGACATTAATGTAACCATTAGCGGTTGTGTTGTCGTCACCGAAGTGAACGGATGTGTTGGCATCAGCATACATCATGCAGTAGAAGTACTCAGTCTCACCGTAGATCAGACCCATCTGCTTAGCCTCATTGCCATGGTGGATAGAAGCACTGGCGATGTACATTTCTGTAGGCGTCGTAGCCACGTAGCTTACCTGTGTGCGCGGAAGTTCGATGACATTTGAGTTGATGTAAGTGTTGTCCGTGAAGTCAACATGTGCACGCAGACGGATGTAGACAGGAATGTTTATACCTGTGGGGTCTTCGCCATTATGTGCATTCTGGTAGAGCTTTACAACAGCGTTGTTGAGCTCTGTACCATCCACGTTCATGTTGGCAGAAGTGTAAGAAGACTTCAGTGTTGAGAACTTGACGTCTCCACCAGACTCCGTTGTCTGCTTGAAATTAGGATCAATAGACACCTGTACCTGATAGACGACCGGTGCTGTGTAACCATAGTCTGGCTGGCTGCATGTGAGGTTCAGTGTAGCACCTTTAGCCAGGTCGTATGTGCTCTCACCAAGGGCAATGGCCGGAGTGTTGAGGTGGAGCTCCGTAGCATCCTTCAGGGTCGGGTTGCTGTCTCTGTCCTCAGAGCAAGCGGTCATCATAGGAATAGCCGCAACAGCCAACATTGAGAGCGCTATGCTTTTGATTATATTTTTCATTGAAATAGCTAATTAAAATTGATGTATTAATAACCAGGATTCTGATGACCCTTGAGGTTCGGGTTGCCCTGGATCTCGGTAGCCGGGAAAGGATAAGCATTGAAGTGGCTGTCAACGACCTTACCATCGGCGGCGCCGCCCTTCCAGTCCCAAACATACATATTACCATTCAGTGCACGGCTGTTGCCAGCGAAGACACCGAAGCGCACGAGGTCTGAACGACGGCGACCCTCAGCATAGAACTCACGGCACCACTCATCAAGGATAGTCTCGAGAGAAAGATCAGAAGCTTTGAGCTCCTCAGCACCTGCACGATCACGGATCTGGTTGATATAGGTGAGGGCCTCGCTGGTGTTGCCTAAGCGATAGTTGGCCTCAGCCTCAATCATCAGTACTTCAGCATAGCGGAACAATGGCACATCAAAATCAGGACGGTCAGAACCAGGGTTGTGGACAGCCTGTCCGTCAGCGCGGTGGTTATCCCACTTCACGATAGAGAGGCCATCGGTGAAGGTAGAGATCTTGTCGGTCTTGCGCTTACGGAGACCACCACCGCAACCACCGTAGAACATTGCGCGGTCATCGCCTGCCTTAGCAAGGATATCGCTCGTTGTGGCCTTATATTTCTGGTCCACATATTTAATCTCGGCAGATGTTGAAGCTGTACGGGCCGAATCCTTACCATCTTTACCTTTCAGCACTACGCCATTCTCAACGATATGAATCGTATCCGTCTCAGCGAGCGGGCAGTCATCCAATGTCGGGAAGAACTTATGAACGAGCGCAGCACGAGATAAGTTACAAGACCAGCCGTTACTTGTACCCATGTCAGGCATACCAGCCTTACGGAAGGAGTTGAGCAGGTACATACCACAAGAGTTTGTCATGGTATGGAGACCGTCCTGGCGAATCGCGAAGATAATTTCCTTCATAGCGTTGGAGTTCTCATCGTTATCAGCCATGAAGAGCTGCGCGTAACCGCTATGGCCATTCTCCGGAGTGTTAGAGAGCGAGTACTTACCGATGAGCTCGTCAGCATACTTCTTGGCATTCGTCATAGCTGTCTGCGTAGTGATCGAAGGATCGTAGACGTGGGCGTTGAGCCACAGGCGAGCGTGGAGCAGGATAGCTGCACCGCGGTCAGCACGACCATAGTTGTCACCACTGTTGTAAGCACCGATCTCAGCCATCTGCGGCTCAATCTCGGTCAGCTCAGCATCAAGCCATTTTACCATCTCAGCACCGGTCTTATACTCAGGAAGAGTAGACGTATCGAAGGTTGTCTTGAACGGGCAGTTGTGGAAGAGGTCGAGCAGATACCAGTAGTGGAGGGCACGGAGGAAACGGATCTCTGCGCGGACACCCTTGTTGGCATCGTTGTCCTCTACCTCGTTCAGATAGAAGTTGTACTGCGTGATGTCGTACATCAGACGCTTGTAAGCCCACTGTACACGGCCGGTAGAAGAGTTCCAGCTGATGGTTGTCACCTCAGGGATACCCGTATCGTTCTGCCAGGCCCAGATAAGCTCATCGGTACCGAGCTCTTCGAGGTTGAAGGTTGTACGATAGAAACCGGACTCACCGGCATCGATGCTCATATCGCCACTATTATCAGGGCCTTTCTGGCCTGAGAGGCCAAGCATGCCGTACATCTTGGCAAGCAGGCTCTGCTCATCATAAGTTGAACTCGACTGCGGGTCAATCGGCGAGAGGTTAAGCTCGTCACTGCAACCGGTTGTCAGCCCCAAGGTGAGAGCCGCAACGGCAATCGACTTAATTAATATATGTTTCATTGTGAATGTTCTTATTATCCGTTAATATTAGAAGTTCAGGTTCAAACCGAGCTGCATGCTCCATGGACGCGGATACGGGTTCTTGTCGATACCGCTCTGCACCTCAGGATCGAGACCGTCATACTTTGTGATGATGAACGGGTTCTGAGCTGTGAGGAACACACGACCACCGACCTCGCTGCCACCGAGCTTAGAGAAGGAGTAGCCGAGCGTGATGTTCTGGCACTTCACGAAGGAAGCGTTGCGGACGAAGTAGTCGGAGAGCCAGTGCTGTGTCTGCTGACCTGTGATAGCGTCGATACCTGACCAGCCGAGAGAGACAGCATCCGGAGTAGTGTTCTGGAAGGCATTGTTGCTGTACAGACCTGTAGCACTGATGTAAGTGTTGTTAGACAAGTTGTCATAGTAGACATAGTTGCCGATAGAAGCACGGAAGCTTGCAGAGAGATCCCAGTTCTTATATGTGAACTTGGTTGTCAGACCCATTGTGACAGGAGCAGCGGGGCTCTTGTAGCAATAACGGTCAGCCTCAGAGATGATACCATCACCGTTGCGGTCAACGAAGACACCCTCAAGCGGCTTGCCGTTCTTGTCGTAAACCTGCTGGAAAACATAGAAGGAGTTCATAGGCTCACCGACCTTCTGTACCTGGAGGTAAGTAGCATTACCACGAGAGATGGTGTTGGAAGTGTTCCACTGATAGTAGTCGTCACCCTCGCCACCACTGAGTTCTGTGATCTCATTGTGGTTCCAACCGAAGTTGTAGCTCAGATCCCAAGTGAAGTCCTTGGTAACGATAGGCTTAGCATCGAGGCTGAACTCAACACCATAGTTCTCCAGAGAACCCATGTTCTTCCAAAGCTGCTCAGCGAAGATTGTACCTGTAGGAATAATCACCTGCTGGAGCAGATCGGTAGTCTTACGATAGTAAGCATCAGCACTTGCCGTGATGCGGTTGTTGAGGAAGCCGAAGTCGAGACCTACGTTATAGGTAGCGGTCTTCTCCCAAGTCAGATTCTCGTTGTAAGGCTGCGGGCGAAGGGTCGAGTAATACTTGTTTCCGAAAGGATACTCAGCATACTGGTCACTAACCGTATACAGAGGCATGTAGTAGAAGTCGAGGTCACCGAGTTCCTGTTGACCGGTCTTACCGTAAGAGAGACGGAGCTTGAAGTCGTTCCACCAAGGCATGCTCTTGAAGAACTTCTCCGAAGAGATACGCCACATGAAGGCAGCTGATGGGAAGTAACCCCACTTATGACCCGGAGCGAAACGAGAAGAGCCATCAGCACGGAACGTAGCAGTAAGTGAATACTTCTCAGCGAGTGTGTAGTTCAAACGACCGAAGTAAGACACGATTGAGTAATGGTGTCCCCACGCCTGCTCGTCACGAACAGCCGCATTGTACTTGGAAGCCTCAGCTAACTTCTCGTGGCTTGAGTTGTACCAGTCGAGACCATAGCCCTGATTGTAGCCAGTGCGATGATAGTGGCTCTGCTCAGCACCACCCATGATATCGAAATCATGGATGCCCCATACGTGAGCGTACTCAGCGTAGGCGTTGCCAGTCATGCTATACTTATAATAACGTGTGATGCCGTCATAACCATAGTAGTTGTTCTCACGAGAGTAGATAGAGTTGCTGTTTGTCTGGCGTGAGTTGGTATACTGACCACCGAAGTTGGCATGGATGTGCAAATCCTCAAATCCGTGGATCTTATAGTCAGCCTCCACATTGCCTGAGAAATCGTTGGTGTGAGCCAATGTCTTTGTCAGGTTCAGCGTTGCAACAGGGTTGCTCGGTGCGTTCGGGTTGGTTGTATAAGCCCAGTTAGGATCGTTGAAGCTTGCAGCCTGTGTATACTGCCAGTAACCACCGGTATACTTCTGGAAGACATCCTCGTCACTCATGACAGGACGTGTAGGATCCATCTTCAGAGCAGCGCCTACAACACCACCGTTACCGGTGTAGTTGTTCTTCTCATAAGTGTACTTCGCTGTGATGTTGAAGTTCAGGTGAGAATCGAAGAAGTGCGGAGAGAGGTTCACGCTGGAGTTCCAACGGTTCATGTCCGACTGACGAATGATACCCTCATCGTACTGGTATCCACCGCTGATACGATAAGGCATGTTCTTCAAACCACCGGAGATAGAGATGTTGTGACTTGTAGAAGTAGCAGTGCGGAAGATTGCATCCTGCCAGTCTGTGTTGGCTGTACCAAGTTTCGATACATCGCCGCCAAGCTGGCTGATAAGGTTGCGATACTCGTCACCGCTGAGCACATCGTAGCGCTTCTGCGTGTGAGAGATTGTCACAGTACCGTCGTAAGAAAGCTTAGGAGCGGAGCCGGCCTTACCTTTCTTAGTGGTAATGATGATGACACCGTTTGATGCACGAGAACCGTAGATAGCGGTTGCAGAAGCATCCTTCAACACGGTGAAGGTCTCGATATCGTTCGGGTTGATACCAGCTAAGACGTTGGACATACCCGTAGCCGTGTTACCGTCGATCACCAGACCATCGATCACATACAGAGGGTCGTTGGAAGCGTTCAGTGACGAACCACCACGAATACGAATCGTTGCACCAGCACCAGGAGTACCACCGGCAGTCTGTACATCCACACCGGCAACCTTACCGACAAGCATATCGGAGGCTGAGTTTGTGATACCCTTAGAAAGCTCATCAGGCTTGATAGCTGTGACAGAACCGGTGAGGTCATCTTTCTTGACACGACCGTAACCGATGACCACGACGTCCTGAAGTGTCTTGTCATCTTCCTTGAGCGTGATGACAGCGCCGTTGGCTGCAGCAACCTTCTGCGGAGTCATACCAATGTAAGTGATGGTGAGTTCCGTGCCGGGAGCTACATTAATGGAGTAGTTACCATCGAGGTCGGTAACACCCACTGCCTTACCATTGGCAGTGATGGTGGCACCCATGACAGGCTCGCCGGTAGCATCTTTCACTTGTCCCTTGATGGCACCCGTTTGTGCCCAGGAACTGGCCGCTAAGAGCAAACCGCCCGTAAGGACGAGGGCTCTGCGTGGCATCTTGAATTTTACCTGCTTCATCATTTGCTTTTAAATTAAGATTGGTATATTAATTTTAGTATTTTCCTTATAGTATTTTTATCTATAGCCCTATGTATTTAAGCTTTCGTGTGCAAAGATAGGTGGTTTTGCTTGATGTGTATCAAGTTTTAACACAAAAGTGCAAAAAGCGTTGTGCAATCGTTTGCGCATCCACGAAAGGCGTCCACGAAGGACACAAAGAACACGAAGAACACGAAGAATATAGAGCCTTTGCCACCTTCGCAACTTATTCGAGCTGTACGGTTGAATCCCTTTCTTTCTGTTTGGGACAGTGCCTCGGAGAGGCACACTCTTCATAACCCCAGACTAAAGGAGCGATAGCGACTGCAGTCTGGGGATTTTAGACCGTGCTTGGATCTCTGAGTTCCAGCCTCGGAGAGGCTGACTGTGCCTTGGCGCGCTATGTTGACACAATAATCTGTTTACAGACATAGCGCACTATCGTGCAGCCTGCCTCTCCGAGGCAGAAAATCAGTCAAATACACCTTTACAATACACCCCAGGCTACGTCAAGTAGAACTTATTTTTCGTGATCTTTGTGTCCTTTGTGGATTATTTTCTTCGCGTCTTCTGTGTCCTTCGTGGACGGTTCTCTTCGTGGATGCAATCGTTTTCTCACAAATAATCTTAAATTGATATAGGTCATGCAAAGAGGTAATAATATGTTTCGTAACTTCGTGGCATCGAACGATACACATTATTATATTATACTATGAAACGCATCTATTCTTATCTCGTTGCGCTCTTTGCGCTCGCAGCCATGCCTCTCGGTGCCTTTGCACAAGGGTGGCCGGCCAACTACGGTGGCGTGATGCTCCAGGGATTCTACTGGGACAGCTACACAGACTCCCGATGGACCAACTTAGAGAGTCAGGCACAGGACTTCAAGGGATACTTCGACCTTATCTGGGTGCCGCAGAGCGGTAAATGCCTGGAGACAACACAGGTAATGGGCTATACGCCTTACTATTATTTCAATCAGAACTCAAGCTTTGGTACAGAAGCCGAGCTCCGCTCTATGATCAAGACGTTTAAGACAAATGGTATCGGTACCATTGCGGACGTCGTTGTCAACCATCACAACACCACAGGATGGTTTGGTTTCCCCGCAGAGACCTACAACGGCGTGACTTATCAGTTCAAAGCCACAGACATCACTGCCGACGACGATGGGGGCGGCACCGCTACAGAGGCTGCGACTGAGGGGGTAAGCCTCAGCTCAAACAAAGACGAAGGTGAGGACTGGAGCGGCATGCGTGACCTTGACCACCAGAGCTCTAATGTGCAGACGATCATCAAGGCGTATGAGAACTTCCTCCTCAATGACCTCGGGTATACCGGTTTCCGTTATGATATGGTGAAGGGCTTCTCGGGGACGCACGTTGCCGATTACAACAAGGCAGCTAACGTACAGTACTCGGTAGGCGAATACTGGGATGGCAACACCACTACTGTCGAGAACTGGCTAAATGCCACGAAGATCGATGGAAGTATCTACAGTGCCGCCTTCGACTTCCCATTCAGATATAACATCCGTGACGCTGCTAACAACGACAACTGGTCTGGCCTTAGCCTCACTAACCTCATGAGTGACCCGTCGTACAGACGTTACTCTGTCACCTTCGTAGAAAATCATGATACGCAGTATCGTTCAGCTACTGAGCAGAATGATCCGCTTAAAAAAGACACTCTTGCTGCCAACGCTATGCTGATAGCACTCCCTGGCACTCCCTGCGTGTTCTATTCTCATTACCTTGCTTACCCTAAAGAGATCAAGGCTATGATCGATGCCCGCAAGGCAGCCGGCATCACGAACCAAAGCACTTTCGCAGCAAACAGCAGTTTAGGTTCTGGCAAATATAAAGCCTTTGATGTAACAGGAAGCAATGGTACACTCACTGTGATCGCAGGTACAGGCTGGAGCGACACACGACTGAACCGCAACCGCACCGACAAACTGGTAAAGGTGCTCAGCGGTTATCACTATGCTTATTATCTCTCTGAGTCACTTGAGACTCCTTTCGTTGACGTTCCTTCGGGTACCTACGAGAGCGCAGTCACTCCAACCCTCACAGCCGTCTCTGCTAACAGCAGCGCACAGCTCGTCTACACCACGGATGGCTCTACACCTTCCGCAAGCAACGGAACAAAGGTTGCAAGCGGTACACAGATAAGCGTTGAGCCTGGCACAACACTTACGGTCGGGCTCCTCGTTGACGGTAGTGTCACAAAGACCATCACACGTACTTATTACAAGGCCGCGGAGTTCGAGCCTAAGACCATCACCGTCTATGTCAATGTGGATAATGTTAACTGGAGCAGTCCTGTCAACTTCCACTCTTGGGGTCTGGCAAAGACAGCCGGCACCACATGGCCTGGCACGAAGGTTACAGCTACAAAGGTTATCGGTTGCAAGACTTGGTATTATAATACCTATACCCTCACATCCGCTACCGATGCCGTCAGCTTGGTCTTCAGCACAGGCAGTGGTTCACCTCAGACTGTTGATGTCAACAATGCTTCAACAGACAAATTCTTTGAGATCTCTACTACACAGACAAGCGGTAAGTACAATGTCGACGATGTCACCTCAACGTATTCTTCATACCTTACCGGCATCAATGGCGTCACCATTAACAAGACTTCAGACAATGCATGGTACACTCTCTCCGGCGTCCGTCTCAGCAAAGAGCCTACGCAGAACGGAGTGTATATACATCAGGGAAAGAAGGTGGTGAAATAAAAGCAGGGGCCAATATGGCTACGTAAGCACCTCGGAGAGGTGCCACATGGTTAGCCCCACGTTAGGCGTAGCCGAAACGTGGGGTTGAATAGGAGCGAATAACCTGAAAGCCGGCCTCGAAGAGGGCGAACATGGTTAAATACCCTTTACTCTCGACCATGTTCGCCCTCTTCGAGGCCGGATTGCAACGAAAGCACCTCGGACCTAACCCCCAGGTTGCGTCGCTGCGCTCCTTACCTGGGGCTAACCGTGTTCAACCTCTTCGAGGTTGTTACACGCCATCAGCTGACGTACGACAGCAAACCGGCTGACACGTGACGAACAACCGTCCGACACGTGACGAAGAGCTGGCTGACACGTGGCGAACAATTGTCCGACACGTGGCGGACAATCGGCTGACACGTGGCAAACAATCGGTTGACACGTGGCAAACAATCGGTTGACACGTGGCGAACGATTTGCCGACACGTGACGGATAACGACAACGAAATTAAAACCAAATAAAATGAATATCATTACACATCAAAAACATGCTTTTATCCATACGCTTGCGTGTGGATTATTCATGCTTCTTTTCAGCACAACGGCATCGGCCCAAAAATATGTCGGTGGCGACATCTCCATGCTGCCGAAATATGAGGAAGCGGGGGCAACCTATTACACGCACAGCGGACAGAGCATCTCCGACGTCATCACGTATTTCAAGGACGAAGGTATGAACGCCATGCGCGTGCGTCTCTTCGTCAATCCTGCGAAGCAGACGACGAATGAGAGCAACGGCACCTACACCTGGGTGACGGACGACAATGTCTGCCAGGATATCGACTGGGTGAAGAGCTTGGGCAAGCGTATCAAAGACGCCGGACTGAAGTTCATGCTCGACATTCACTACTCCGACACATGGGCTGACCCGGGGAAGCAATGGACACCGGCTGCGTGGGCCTCACTCAGTGACGATGCGCTGGCCACAAAGGTATACGACTATACGAAAGACGTACTGACACAGTTGAAGGCTGCCGGTGCTGAGCCTGACCTCGTACAGACGGGTAACGAGATCAGCTACGGCATGATATACGGGCGCCCCGGCAGCACGCTTTATCCGTGCTGGCCATCGTCACCCGCCGCTAACTGGACGCGTTTTGAGAAGCTCCTCACTCAGGCGACAAAAGCTACGCGCGATGTTTGTCCCGATGCCAAGATTATCCTGCATGTAGAGCGTGTGTCAACCTCGCAGCAGGGCGACAACGAGAACTATGCAGCGCTGAAGAACTTCTTCAAGCAGATGACGTCAGCCAACATCGATTACGACATCATCGGATTGAGTTATTATCCATATTTCCATGGTCCCCTGTCGGAGTTGGAAGGTGCGATTAGTTATCTCGAGTCGACCTACCCGAGCAAGAACATCATGATCGTGGAGACGGGCTATCCCTATGCATGGGCAGTACCGGGTACAACCTATAATTATAGTGGCACTTATGCTTATTCAGATGATGGTCAAAAGAGTTTTACCGATGCACTTATCACGATGCTGAACAAACACAGTAAGGTGACCGGTTTGTTCTGGTGGTGGCCGGAATACAATGCCAAAGGTACAAGTCTGAGTGGTTGGTACAATGCTCCGCTCTTCGACAGTCGCACGGGTCGTGCTACATCCACCGTATCATCGCTAAAGAACTTCGTGTCGACATCGGCAGGCATCAAAGCAGTACAAAACAATGGTGTCTCTCGCGATGATTCCTACTACAACCTTGCGGGTCAGCGCATCAACAAGCCGCACCAAGGTATGTATATTCATCAAGGGAAGAAAGTGGTAAGGCCTCTCCCCTAACCAACCCCCGTAGGGAGGGAGAAGACCTCACCCTGGCCTTCATATGAAGGGGGAAAGCGATACGACGATGGGACCCAGGAATGGGGCATCTATACCACGAGACTAGAGTAGGATCGAAGCAGCCTCGGAGAGGCTGAATTCCGAAAGCATGATGAGCCTCATGAATGCCCCCCTCCGGGGCGCTCTTCGACCCGAAGCATGACGAGCCTTATGAATGATCCCCCTCCGGGGCACCCTATAATCTAAAGAAGATACACACAAAAAAATCCGGCAATGACCGAGGTCATAAACCGGATTCGAATGAAAGGAGGAAGTGGTACCTCTTGGAGTTGAACCAAGGACACATGGATTTTCAGTCCATTGCTCTACCACCTGAGCTAAGGCACCAAGTTGCAATTGTGTTAGGAATTGTGTTATTTCCTTATTGCGGGTGCAAAGGTAGTACTTTTCTTTTAACCCTGCAAATTTTTCGGGAAGAATTTTCAAACTATTTTTATTAAAGATATATTTCGTGAAAAACTTGCCTTTTTCTTTCGCTGTTTCGGGAAAAAGTTATACCTTTGCAGCCGCTATCGGGATGTAGCGCAGTTGGTAGCGCACTACGTTCGGGACGTAGGGGTCGCCAGTTCGAGTCCGGTCATCCCGACACACACAAAAGAGGCGGCTGAGTTTCAGCCGCCTCTTTTGTGTTTATGACAATTTCATGAGTAATATACTCTTTTCTCCACATAGATTCGATTTTCTCACACGGATTCTAAAGATCTTAAAGATAGTTACGCCGCTTTGCGGCTACACATACCATTAGCATCACCGCGTAGCGAATAGCGTAGCCATCTTTAAAATCTTTAAAATCCGTGTGAAATATAAATCATCGGAAGATCAATCATCGACCATTCCGATGATCGCCGCTACATCCTCGGCATTGATCGTTCCCGTGATGAGGATACCTACGCACGAGTTGTCTCCAGCTGACACTGCTACGACCTCCTGGATGGTGTCGCCTTTCTGCTTGACGAGGATGTTCATGCCCTCAGTCTTGCCTTTCTTCAAGCCCGTGAACTCACTATAGCCGTCATCCGACAGGGCCGCGATCTTCTTCACGAACTTCTTACGGACGCTGCCTGAGCAATCGGAGAGCGTCAGCACCTTGGCCTCGTCCACTTCTTTGAGCAAGGCTGCGACATTGCCGTCCTTCACTTTGGCGGCAGCGATGGTCAGCATGAGCTTCGGCACACTGACATACTCCGCGTGTTTCTTGTCACGATACTCGTTAAACACGCTGCTTGCCGACTGGCAGAAAGCCAACTGGCAAGTCAACAACAATACTAATGTAAACAGAGTCTTCTTCATATTATTTTTTTATTTATCGCTCTTTTTATTACTACTCAGTATTCTCAATCTATGTGGGCGTTCAGGTCCCCGAAGGGGGCCAACATGATTAGCCCCAGGTAAGGAGCGCAGCGACGCAACCTGGGGGTTAGGTCCGGCGTGAATTGCTGCAATCCGGCCTCGAAGAGGGCGAACATGGTCTAGGACAGTTTGAGTTGGTAGAAAACCATGTTCGCCCTCTTCGAGGCCGGTATTCAGGTCATCAACTTCAATCTCCACCCCACGTTTCGGCTTCGCCTCACGTGGAGCTAACCGTGTAGCACCTCTCCGAGGTGCTTATTAGCTAACCCTTTGCCACCCTTTCGACGAAGACTGACGAGTTACGTTATTTTGCAGTGGCCGCCACATGGGGCGGTCACTGCAAAGCGCACCTAAACAGATATCCTAATACTCTATATAATGTTTTAGACGCTCGAAATCGGCATTTGTAAAATCCTTCATCAACTTTAACTCTTCAATGTTGTGTATCGGGCCATAGAGGCGGCGGTAATCGACGATATCCTTCGCCTGATAATAATTGATATATGGATGCCGCTTGAGCTCATTCAGCGAGAGTTTGTTGACGTTCAGTCGATGCACCTCCGCAGGATTGACCTCAAAATAAGACAACGTCTCTTTCGGGAAGTCAGCTATCTCCAACAACTGCTCTGCAGAATAAAAACCACCTAAGTATTTCCGTCGAAAGGCTATTTCTTTCGCATAATACCGTCCAATGCCCGGCACTTTCATCAGCTGTGTCGTATCAGCTTCGTTGAGCTCTATATGCTCGCCCTGTCGTAGCTTCGTGGGATAATGACGGGCAGAGGCACTGTCCAAGGCTTGCCGATGTGTAGTAGGATACGGTGCTCTGTTATTGGCATAGTCGTAAGGTTGATAGTCGGCACCGATACGGACATATGGTGCGAGGTCGCGGTATTGCTTCCGCGTCAATCCATAGACGCGACCAAAGTCCTCCCTACTACGAAACACACCTCCTTTAGCGCGATAGCGATAGATGCTCCTTACCTGCCACGGAGCGAGGCCAAGCGCAAGAAGTTCCGTGGAGTCAGCAGTATTCGGGTCGAAAGGGAAGCGATTCTCTGTGCGACCCGGCACGGCATAATAACGGTTTCCTCCACCTTGCATCTGCGGATAACCATTGCGATAATAACCTCCACCACGGCGTGCCATTGTCGTCGAGTCCCCGGCAGGAGCCGTCGTCAGCATCGGCTCCTTGTCGTGGAAAAACCAAATGACGGCACTGACAAGGACGAAGATGACCAATAGAAACCAGATAACGCGGCGGTCGGACCGACGGATATAATGTAGGTCTTTTAGGTTCATAGTGAAGAGTGAAGAGTGAAGAGTGAAGAGTGAAGAGTGAAGAGTGAAGAGTGAAGAGTGAAGAGTGAAGAGTGAAGAGTGAAGAGTGAAGAATGAAGAATGAAGAGTGAAGAGTGGTTGGGATTGGAATTAAATGATCCCAAGCTGGTGCAGGAACACCACGGCGATGCAGAGCGGTGAGACGAAGCGGACGAGGAAGAGCCAGAAGCCGTAGACACGGACAGAGGCAGTGCCCCAGTTTGTGAACTCGTCGCGTACCATCTTGCGCGGAGCAATCCAGCCGATGAGGATACACGTCGTGAAGGAGCCAAGCGGCAGCAGGATGTTCGACGTGAGGAAGTCACAGAAGTCGAGGAAGTCCTTTCCACACACCTTGATATCTACTGCGCCACACGAGAGCGAACAGGTGATGCCGATAAGGATGGCTATGACAGTCTCGATGATGGCGCCCTTTGGCCGCGAAATATGCAGTTCCTCAAAGAAGAGCGACGTACCGATCTCGTGCATGGAGATCGTCGAGGTGAGGGCTGCCAAAGCCAAGAGTGCATAGAACAAAATGCCGATGATATAACCCAAGACCGGAGTGAAAGCTTGTTGAAAGACGTTCGGCAGCGTGATGAAGATCAGCGACGGGCCACTGTCAGGGTTCACGCCTACAGAGAACGCCGCGGGGAAGATCATCAGGCCAGCAAGGATAGCAACGAGGGTATCGACAAGCGCTACCTGCATAGAGGATTTCAAGAGGTTCGTCTGACGTGTGAAGTAAGATGCGTAGGTACAAAGACAGGCGGTGCCGAGCGACAATGAGAAGAACGCCTGGCCAAGGCCATCGAAGATGATCTGATGGTCGATCTTGGAGAAGTCGGGCTTGAACAGGAACGAGATTCCTTTCCCCGCATCGGGGAGCGTGCAAGAAGCGACCACGATGACGAGCAAGAGGATGAACAACGTCGGCATGAGGATGTTGCTCACCTTCTCGATACCTTTGCGCACGCCACGTACCACAACGAGGTGGGTAAGGATGATGAATACAATGGTCCAGACGACAGGCTCTATGGGATCAGAGGAGAACTTCTTGAAATACTCCTGTACATAAGCCGCATCACCATTGATGTTACCCATGATGGAAGCGAAGAGGTACTGAAGGCACCAACCTGCGATGACGGAGTAGAAGCCGAGGATGATAAGTGAGGTCAGTGCTCCGATGAATCCCACTGCGCCCCACGCCTTGTTTCCTCCGGCACGGGTATAAGCACGGGCAGCATTGGCGGCACCGTGACGGCCCACGACAAACTCCGCGATCATTCCCGGGATGCCGAGCACAAGGACGCAGGCGAGATAGACCACGATGAACGCGGCGCCACCGTCGTGACCCGTCATGTAAGGGAATCGCCAGATGTTCCCCAAGCCCACAGCAGAGCCGGCTGTGGCGAGCACCACACCTATCTTAGTACCAAAATTGCCTCGTTCCATATGTTTATATCATTACTAACATCTGCAAAAATAGTGAAACCACCTGAGAATGCAAACGAAATATCAAATTAAATCACGCCAAACTGATGGAGGAAGATGGCAAGGATGGACAACGGGGCCACGAAGCGCACGAGGAAGAGATAGATACCGAAGAAGCGCTGCGAGACCGTGCCCCAGTTAGTAAACTCATCCTTCACGAGTTTCTTAGGCACGAACCAACCGAGGAAGATACAGGTGAGGAAGCCGCCAATGGGGAGGAAGATCTGACCTGTGATGAAGTCGAAGACATCAAACAACGGCTTGCCGCCGATCTCGAGACCGCTCCAGTCGCCCAAAGACAGGGAGCAGATGGCACCGATGATCGTACATGCCACGGTGACGATGACAGCGCCTTTCTTACGGGAGATATGCAGTTCCTCGTAGAAGAATGCAGTAGAGACCTCGTGGAGAGAGATAAGAGACGTGAGCGCAGCCAAGGAGAGCAGGAGGTAGAAGAGCAGGGAAACGACCCAACCCAAGATCGGCAGTCCTGCGAAAGCCTCATTGAAGACATTCGGCAATGTGATGAAGATCAGTGAGGGACCACTGTCGGGATTGACACCCACCGAGAACGCTGCGGGGAAGATCATCAAGCCGGCAAGGATGGCGACCAATGTATCGATGGAGCAGATCTGCACGGCAGAAGTCAGCAGATTTGTCTGACGCGAGTAATAAGAAGCATAAGTACAGATACATCCCATGGCGATACTCAGCGAGTAGAAGCACTGGCCGAGGGCACCAAGGAACACGCCACTGTCAACCTTGGAGAAGTCGGGCTTGAAGAGGAACTCGATACCCTTGCCAGCGTTCGGCAAGAGGCACGAGCAGACGACGATGACGAGCAACAGGATAAACAGTGTCGGCATCATCAGTTTCGACGCTTTCTCGATTCCTCCACGGATGCCATGGATGATAACGAAATGGGTGACGCCCATGATGACGACGAGCCAGAAGACCGGCTGAATGCCACTCTCGGAGAAAGTGGTAAAATACTGTTTCACGAAGTTAGCATCGCCGTGTAGCTGTCCCATGATGGAGGCATAGACGTACTGCAGGCACCAGCCCGAGATGACAGCGTAATAACCGGTGATAAGGAATCCCGTCAACACGCCAAGGAACCCGACGTATTTCCATGCTTTGCCATGCGCCACGCGCGAATAGGCACGATAGGTGTTAGCGGCACCATGACGGCCGATGATAAACTCGGACACCATACACGGGATGCCTAACAACAGTACGCATCCTATATAGATAAGGATGAACACAGCGCCACCATTCTGTCCTGCCATGTAAGGGAAACGCCAGATGTTACCCAATCCCACTGCACCACCCGCAGTGGCCAAGATCATACCAATTTTGCTGCCGAAACTTGCTCTCTCTTCTGACATAAATATGCTTTATCTATAACTTTACAATCAATTATTGTGCAAAATTATAAAATATATGGGAGATAAACGTATAAATTAAAAGAAAAAAGCAGAAGCCCCACCAAGCCTCCCCGAAGGGGAGGGTGTTGATTACTTATAAGAGCCATTCCTACTATACGCTAAGTCACAGGCAGGATTTCTGAGGCTCTTTATGTAATCAACATTCCCCCCTTCGGGGGGACTTTGGGGGGCTCTTTGCGGCTCTGACTACCTATATTCCTCCGGCACCAATTGTTTCCACTTCTTATACGGATTATTCAGCATATAAGAATTATAGAAGTGCTTGTCGCCCGTGACCTCAGGACCGAGGAAGTCGGGCTTATCGAAAGCTTCCGTCTCGCTGCCGAGCTCTACCTCCGCCATCACAAGCCCGTCGTTGTCGCCATGGAACTCATCAACCTCATAGGTATGATTGCCGACAGGCACGAGGTAACGATGCTTGTCGATGACGCCACCCTGACAGAGTTTCAACAAGTGTGAAGCCTCATCGAGCGTGATTTCTTTCTCAAACTCATAGCGTGACAGCCCACCATCCACACTCTTGCTCTTGATGGTGAGGTACGCCTTGTCGTCGCGGACACGCACACGTACCGTGGCTCCCTCAGCGGGGATGTAACCCTGCTGGATATGACTAAACGAAGAGGCGGCACGCTTAAACGCACCGCCATGCTTTACTAAGAACTTACGTTCTATTTCTAATCCACTCATGGAAGTTTGAGTTTTTTAGTTCTTTAGTTTATAAGTTTTTGAGCCTTTAATTTGTAAGATCATATTAAGAACTAAAAAACTCATAAACTTATAAACTCAAAAACTTAATTTACTGCACGATGAACATCGACCAGATCATATAGATGATAGCAAGGGCGACAAGGACGCCAAAGATCCATTTCACCACAAGTTCACCCTGATTCTTTTGTCTGTCCTGATGATCCACGCGTTTCTTTGCTGTAGAGGCAGCATTCACCTCCTTAGCGGGGATGTGCTTCAACTGCTCTTTCTTATTGTTTCCCATAGTATTATATTTTTTAGTTTTCTTTCTTAGTCCTCTTTCTGCGCATCACTCTCTGCGAACTCCATGAGGTATGCCTTGATGAAGCCGTCGATCTTACCGTCCATCACGCCGTCGACATCCGATGTCTGATAGCCTGTACGATGGTCTTTCACGCGGCGGTCGTCGAAGACATAAGAGCGGATCTGACTACCCCACTCGATCTTCTTCTTGCCTGCCTCGATCTTCGCCTTCTCAGCCTGCTGCTTCTTCAGCGCACGGTCGTAGAGTTGACTCTTCAAGAGTTTCATGGCTTTCTCACGGTTCTTAGGCTGGTCGCGCGTCTCAGTGTTCTCAATGAGGATTTCCTCTTTCTCACCCGTGTCGGGGTCTTCATACTGATAACGCAGACGCACACCCGACTCCACTTTGTTGACATTCTGACCACCGGCGCCACTCGATCGGAACGTATCCCAGCTCACCTTGGCGGGGTCGACATAGACCTCGATGGTATCGTCGACAAGCGGCGTGACAAAGACAGAGGCGAAGCTCGTCATGCGCTTGCCCTGAGCGTTGTAAGGCGACACGCGCACGAGGCGGTGCACGCCGTTCTCACTCTTCAGGAAGCCGTAAGCATACTCGCCGCCCTCAATGGTCATCGTCATACTCTTGATGCCGACCTCCTCACCCGGCTGCAGGTCAGTGATCGTCGTCTTGTAGCCGTGAGCCTCACACCAGCGCATATACATACGCATGAGCATCTGCGCCCAGTCCTGAGCCTCTGTGCCACCGGCACCGGAGTTGATCTTCAGTACGGCATCCATAGAGTCCTCGTCCTGGCGGAGCATGTTCTTCAACTCCAGGTCCTCAATGCATTTGATTGCCTTGTCATAGTCGGCATCGACCTCTTCTTCCGTGACGAGGTCTTCCTTATAATAGTCGAAGGCAAGCTGCAGCTCGTCGGCATACTGCTTACACTGCTTGTATCCGTCGAGCCATTTCTCAATGCCTTTCACCTTCTTCATCTGAGCCTGTGCGCTCTTCGGGTCATCCCAAAAGTCGGGAGCCTGCGTGCGCAGCTGCTCTTCTTCAAACTCTACTTTCTTCTGGTCAATATTGAGATAGTGATGGAGCTTCTCTGTGCGGTCCATCACATCTTTCAGTTGATCTGCTGTAATCATATCTTTAGTTTTTTAGTTTCTGAGTTCTTTAGTTTTTGAGCTTCTAATATGACTTACAAATTAAAGGCTCATAAACTTATTAACTCACAAACTCATAAACTTATTTTGTTATTATTCCGTCCGACGGTGTATTCGCATACATGTCGTCGATGATGTCTTTATAATGCTCGTTGACGATGGGGCGACGCAACTTCAGCGTGTTCGTCATCTCACCGTTCTGCATGGAGAAATGGTGGGGCAACAACGTGAAGCGTTTGATCTGCTCGTAATGAGCCAAGCCTTGCTGCAGCGTGTCGATGCGCTCTGTCATCATGTCGATGACCTGCTTGTTCTTGCAGAGCTCTGCACGGTCAGCGAACTGGATGCCATGCTGATGGGCCCAAGCCTCAAGCTCACTGTACTCCGGCACGACGAGGGCCGAGACGAACTTACGCTGGTCAGCTATGACAGCCACCTGGTCCACGAACTTATCCACGAGGAGCAGCGACTCGATCATCTGCGGAGCGATATACTTACCGTTGCTCGTCTTGAAGAGGTCCTTGATGCGCTCCGTGAGATAGAGCTCGCCGTTCTTCAGATAACCTGCATCACCGGTATGGAAGAAGCCGTCGGCATCGAAGGTCCTCTCGTTGAGCTCCGGCCGGTTGTAATAGCCTTTCGTGATCGTCGGACCTTTGAGGAGAATCTCGTTATCCTCACCTATCTTAATTTGTATACTGTTGATGGGGCGACCGCAGGATCCTATCGTGAACGGCTTGTCCTTATTATCGCACGACACCGTGGCAAGACTCTCTGTCAAGCCGTAACCAACAATCATGAAGATGCCGACGCTGTGAACGAACTCTTCCACCTCTGGAGAGACATAAGCTCCGGCTGTCGGGAAGATGTTCGGATGCTCCAAGCCTATCTGCTTGCGCACCAAGCTCAGCACCGCCTTGTCGGCAAGTTTATATTTCAGACGCAACGTCAACGGCGGACGCTTGCCTTTAGAGAGATAATCGATATTGTATTGCTTGCCAATCTTCCACGCACTGTAGAAGATCTTCTGCTGAGTAGCACTGGAGCGGTCGATCTTTGCCTTCACTGCCTGGTACACTTTCTCCCAGAAACGTGGCACACTCGACATACATGTCGGATGAGTCTCACGCATCGACTCCTGGATCTTGTGCGGATTGACATTGACGATGAGCGTGGCACCTTCTGTGAGTGCCAAGTAAGCCCAACCACGCTCAAAGATATGCGTGAAGGGAAGGAAGTCGATGACACGGTCCTTCTCGCCTACCGGCACACAGGCATCGTTTGCCTTGAAAGCGGCGGCATACTGACCATAGGAGAGCATGACACCCTTCGACTCGCCCGTCGTACCACTCGTATAGAGGATGTTGCAGAGGTCATCGTCATTGGCCTGCTTCCACAGTGCCTCAACTTCCTGCTCGTGAGACAGATCCTCACCGAGCTTAATGAAGTCATCGAAGTACATCGCCTCAGGGTCGTGCATGCTCAGACGCACGTGACGGTCGAAGACGATGATACGCTCCAACGTCGGGCACAGGGCGTGCACGCGGTGAGCCTTGTCATATTGTTCCTGCTCACCCACGAAGACGAGGCGTACGCCTGCATCGTTGATCATATATTGGATCTGCTGTCCCGAGGTGGTGGCATAGAACGGGATAGAGATAACACGGATACCGTAAGCGCCAAAATCAGTGTACAGGTATTCCGCACAGTTCTGAGAGAAGACGGCTATCTTCTCCTGTGGCTTCAGTCCAAGCGCAAGGAGGGCATTACTGACCTTCTTGACATTCAGCGAGAACTGATTCCATGACACGTCAGTCCATTTGGAACTGCCGAAACCTTGACGGACAAGGGCTGTCCGATTGCCATACTTCTTTGCCTGAGAGTGTATAAGCACTGACAGATGCGACCTGTTTTGCATAAGCTTAGGTTTTATTTGTTGCAAAGATAAAATAATAATGGCAAATATTCAAAGGATATTAAATCTTTTTTTTAATTTTGCCAACAAACAACGAAACGTATGAGACAGGAAGATTATGTGAACGATGCCGTGGAACTGCTCAAGCAGCTCATAGCCACACCTTCGGTGAGCCGCAACGAGACGGCGGCAGCCGATATCATGGAGAAGCAGATGATAACCTACGGACTGGCGCCCCACCGCGAGGCCAACAACGTATGGGTGCTGTCACCCGACTGGGACGATACCAAGCCAACTCTGCTGCTCAATGCGCATATCGACACGGTAAAACCGGTAGACAGTTGGACGCGCGACCCTTTCAAGCCGACACTGGAAGGCGACAAACTCTATGGTCTCGGTAGCAACGACTGTGGTGGCGGACTGACAACACTATTACAGGTCTTCCGTTGGCTCTCACTCCGTCCGCAGCCTTACAACTTTGTCTATCTCGCCTCAGCCGAGGAAGAGGTATCGGGCAAGGACGGCTTCTCGCGCGCCCTGCCTCTGTTGCCGAAGATCGACGTTGCTATCGTCGGTGAGCCCACAGGCATGCAGCCTGCTATCGCTGAGAAAGGCCTCATGGTGCTTGACGTCATCGCGCATGGCAAGAGTGGGCACGCTGCTCGGAACGAGGGCGTGAACGCCATCTACGAGGCTCTCGACGACATGGTATGGATCCGAGATTACAAGTTTCAGAAGGTCAGTCCACTGCTCGGACCTACGAAGATGACGCTCACCGTGGTCCATGCCGGCACGCAGCACAATGTCATCCCCGACCTCTGCACGATGCTTGTCGATGTGCGCACAAACGAATATTATACAAACGAAGAGGTGTTCGACATCATCAAACAGCATGTCAAGAGTGAGGTTCAGGCCCACTCCTTCCGCCTTCACTCCTCACACATCGACCCCGAGCACCCGCTCATTAAGCGCTGTGTCAGTCTCGGTCTCAAGCCCTACGGCTCGCCGACGCTCAGTGACCAGGCGCTCATGCCATGGCAGTCGTTCAAGCTCGGTCCCGGCGAGTCGTCCCGCTCCCACTCCGCCGACGAGTATATCTGCATCAGCGAGATGAGAGAGGCGTTCTATACGTATCTAAAAGTTCTTGAGGGATAATTTTATCTCCCCAACCACGCTTCGGGGTTGAGCTTGGCGCGCTCTTTGCGAAGCTGGAACTGGAGGATATGATCGGGACCCACAGTGCCAAGGATCTGACGCGTGGAGACATGCTGGCCACGCGAGACACTCGCTGAACTGAGGTTTGAATAGACAGAGATGTAGGCACCATGACGGAGCATGACGACGACCGTGCCCGCATAAGAGAGCACGGCACTCACCTCACCATCGTAGATAGCACGCGCCTTGGCACCGGCGCCACCCATGATGTTGATACCCTTGTTATCGAGTGTCACACCCTTCAGACCTGCGACATTATACTGTCCGAAGTGGCTCACGATGCGGTAGCCACCCGTGATAGGCATCGGCAGACGGCCACGGTTCGCCTCGAAGCCATTGTTCATCATACGGTCAACCGACGAGAACTGTTGTGCCTCCTGCGCATCCTGCTTAGCCTCAGCAATCTCTTTCTTCGCGCGCGCAGCATCAGCCGCCTGCTTACGTTCTGCCGCCTCACGTGCAGCCTCAGCCTCACGTGCAGCCTGCTCAGCAGCCGCCTTCTTCGCAGCCGCTGCTTCCGCTGCAGCCTGAGCCTTACGTTTCTCCTCTGCCGCAGCAGCTTCCTCGCGTGCTTTCTGCGCAGCAAGAGCCGCCTGACGTGCCTGCTCAGCTGCCTTCTGGGCAGCGAGCTCACGAGCCTTAGCCTCAGCGATACGACGCGCATTCTCACGCGCTGCAGCCTCTGCAGCCGCTTTCTTACGGGCTAACTCCGCAGCACGACGCTGACGCGCAGCTGCCGCAGCAGCAGCCTGACGACGCGCCTCTGCCTCAGCACGCGCACGTACCTTGGCGACCTCGATCTCTACCTGACGGTCGATCTCCGCATTCAGTGCCGCGTCTTTCTTACGCTGTTCAGCAATGAGGACCTTGATCGTGCCTTGCTGCTTCTGCAAACCATTGACAATCTCCTGCTGCTGGTTCTTGTTAGCCTCGAGCTTAGCATGCTCCTGCTGACCCTTATAGAGAAGGTTGTTCTTCTGACCTTTGACATGCTGCAACTGCTTGTGCTTGTTCGACACCTGTGCCTGCTTGGCCTTCACTGCCTCGCCTTGCGCCTTCTGATAGTTGGCATACTCGCGCACGAAACGCAGACGGCGGTACATCTGGTAGAGGTTCTTCGCAGAGAAGATGAACATCAGCTTGTCCTGCACCGTACGGTGACGCGCCATGTAGCGCATCGACTTGATGTATTTGTTCTGGCGATCCTTCAACTGCGCCTTCAGCGTGTTGAGCTGCGAGTTGAGGATGCCGATGTTGCCGTTGATATGATGGATATCCTTCTGAATGCTGTTGATGTTCTGCTGGTTCTTGTCAATGTCGCCATTGATCATCATCAGTTCATTCAGTTTCTTACTGACATTCTCCTTATTCTCCTGCAGTGCTTTCTCCTGCTCACGGATCTTCCGCTGGATATCCGCGCGCTGACTCTGCAGTTTACGAATGGATGCATTGGTATAAGTCACCGCATTCTTCTGTTTCTTAGAAGAGGCCTTACCGCGATTATTCCTCGATTGCTTCGTTGTCTGGGTTGTACGCGATGTCTTCCGAGTCGCCGTCTTCTTTTTCTGAGCGTAAGAAGGCACTGCCACGAACCCGGCAAGCAACAAACAGATACTATATATAATAATGTGTTTCATTCTACTCTATTACATACTGAACAGTTTGGAGAAGATATCCGTCGCCTCAATCTGCTTATACTTCGACGGGAGCGTGGTCTCCAAGCTCCACTTCGAAGAAGTCGACGGCTCATCCATGTCAAGGATCATCGTCACCTTCTGCGCCTTCTTCGTAGCCGTAGTCTGGAAAGTCAGCTCCTCATAAGAAGGGAACGCCTTCGTGCCCACAGCCTTAAACTTCGAATATTTCATCGTAAGTGTCGACTTGCCATGCTGGGCAGACGAATAAGAAGCCTTCACATCATTGATCTGACCCGACTCACGGTCCGCATTCCACAGATAAGACAGACTACCGCTCACGAGACTGACGGGCACATTCTGAGCCGTGCCGCTGAGGTCAGCCTTAAACTTCGACACCTCGCCCTCGCCGACTGTCTTCTTTCCCGGGAGGAAGAGTTGGTTCCAGAACAGAGCCTGAAGCGCATAAAAGTCAAGGCCGTTGGCACGGAGGAAGTCGAGCTTGTTATAATCTTCCTTGACATACTGTTTGTGCAGACGGTCCACGACAAGGACATAGTCCGGTGTAAACTCCAATCGGCCTACCTCCGTATGGATGAGTGGCACAAAGAGCTGCAAACGGATCATCTGATCCTTTCGCATATGCAGACTGCCGGGCACCGACACATCCTTACTGCCCATCGTTGCCGAGAACGTGAGGTCAGCAACAATGTTATCAGCCGTCACCTTACGGTCGTTCACTTTCTCCACGAAAGCGAAAGAAGACGTCTTAGTAGCCTTCGCCGTTGTCTCGACATTCTCTGTCTTTGAGGTCTTCGTGGTAGTAGGCAATGCAGCCTTCGTATCTTTGACCGCCATCTTGTTCGTGCCACAAGAAGCAAGCACGAATGTAGAGAGGACAATTATTCCGAGTCGTATATTCTTCATTACTTTATTTTCTTTTGATACATTCTGATCTTCTTCTCCAATGCCTTGGCATCGCCGCCATGCTTCACGGCCTGCTGCAGGAAGTTGACAGCCGACTTATAGTCGCCGAGCTGTGCGTAGATCTCTGCGGCATGCTCATAGAGCGTGTTGTCAGATGTACTGTCTGTAGAGAATTTCAGTGTCTGATCGATATAGATCTTTGCATCGGCATAGCGGCCGAGCTTATAGAGCACCCAGGCGTAGGTGTCGAGATAAGTGGCGTTCTTCGGCTCCGCAGCAATGGCTTTGGCGCTCATCTGCTCCGCCTTGTCGAGATGGGCTCCGTCGACACTGAGGAAGTAAGCATAGTTGTTGAGCGTAGGAGTGTTGTCGGGCTTATACTGCAAGCAACTGTCGTAAGCGGCATAAGCCTCTTTGTTCATTCCTTTGGAGTGATAGATCTCACCCATGATCGAATAGAGGTCCGACACGATGTCGACACTGCTCTGGTCATTGATGAACGCCGTGCCTTTCTTCATCGCTGTCAGTGCCCCGTCGTCGTCTTTAAGATAATAACGTGAGAGGCCGGTGAAGAAATAGAAAGCGAGCTCGTTGGGGTTATATAGCATGCCGGGCTCACTGAGCGCGGCTATCGTCTTCCAGTCCTGCGACGGCCACTTGTCCTGGATGAGCTGGATGCGTGCACCGGCATTGTCGGGCTGCAACTTCAGCAGCTCCGTCAACGCATTGTCAATAGAATCTTTCGGGAAGTTCTTTAGTGTATAATAAGCCGCTTTGAGCTGCGCCACGGTGGTATCGCGCGGCACAACCTGCTGCACCTGCTTGAAGAGCTGGACGATCTTTGTAGAGTCGCCTCCCGTCTTCTCATTCTGCTGGATAGCATTTCTGAAGAACTGGATGCGCGTATCGGAAGGCGTTTCCTTGCCCAAGAGGAGCTTATCCATCATCTCCTGCGCCTTGGCTTCCTGACCCGTCTCGTTGTAGTAGTCGTACATACAACTCTGCGCCATGGCATTGTCGGGTTCAGTCTTCAGCACCGTCGTATAGATGTCATAAGCCTCCTGCTGACGTTTATGCTGCATGAGCCAGTTGCCGAGCATCAACTTGAAGTTTGGATCATTAGGATGGCTGTCTGCCAGGCCTTTCAGCGTAGCATAAGCCCCTTTCTCATCACCTTTCAGCTCGTAGGCGTTCATGCGCATCATCGACAACTGATCACTCTCTCCGTCGACCTGCTCCAGGCGGTTGATGGCATCGAGCATCTTGTCGTAGTCTTTCTGCTGACGATAGAGTTGCACAAGGATATTCAAGACATCGTCGCGGTCGCGATGACCTTTATACAACTTCTCGTAAGCCTCTGTAGCCTTGGCAAAGTTGCCCGTACCGATATACATCTGCGCCACACGCTCCTGGTAAGTATCATTGTCGGGCTCGAGCGTCGCTGCAGCTTCATAATCTTGGAGCGCTAACGTGTCCTTATCATTGGATGCATTATACTCTGCGCGCATAAAATGAGCCACGGCAGAGTTGGGATTGATCTGCAAGCACGAGTCGATATACATCATCGACGAGTCGAACTTGCCTTTCTCCCGCAGCTGCACCGCCTTGAGGAAACGCTCGCCGAAGACGCTGTCCTGCTCATAAGTCAGGGCCTTAGCGGGCTTCGCAGCAGCCTTCTTTTTGTCATTTCCCGGTATAGAGGACACTGCCATGGCATGACCGAGGACAACGGCCAACACCAACGCAGCTAATTGTAATCCGTGTTTCTTCATTGATTTACTCTTGTAGGTCTAATCGCCGAACGTTTATTTCACGCCCGTATGGCCGTAGCCGCCTTCGCCCCGCTCTGTCTCATCGAGGATCTCCACGGGCTCCCAAGAAGCGGTCTCGTACTTAGCGATAACCATCTGCGCGATACGTTCCCCGGCATTGATAACAAAATCTTCATGGGAGAGGTTGATAAGCAGCACCATCAGTTCGCCACGATAGTCAGCATCGATCGTTCCCGGTGTGTTGAGCACCGTGATGCCATGCTTCAGTGCAAGCCCGCTGCGCGGCCGCACCTGTGCCTCATAACCTTCGGGGAGAGCGATACGCAGACCCGTGGGGATAAGCCGACGCTCCAAAGGCTTCAACGTGATGGGAGACTCGATATTGGCACGGAGATCCAACCCCGCGCTCTGACTGGTAGCATATTCCGGTAATGGCTGCCGACCGTTGTTTACGACTTTGACTTTCACCATAATAATGCAAAATTACGCAATTTCAAAGAGATAACTCACTTTTTGCCTCTTAAAAAGACGAAAAGCCACAAAATAAGCGTAACTTTGCCGGAAAGGAAGAAGATTATGAACTGGCAACAACTCATCAGCAATAAACGGCTCGGACAGGAGGAGCGCCACTCGCTTCGCCACGACGACCGCTCAGAATTCAAACGCGACGGCGACCGACTGATCTATTCGGCACCTTTCCGCCGCTTGCAGAACAAGACGCAAGTGTTCCCGCTCCCGGGCAGTGTCTTCGTGCACAACCGCCTCACCCACTCCATCGAGGTCTCGTCGTTAGGCAAGAGCCTCGGCGACGATGTGGCACGTCGGCTCATCGACAAACACCCCGAGCTGCGCAACACGCTCTTCGAAGAGATAGGCACCATCGTGCAGACAGCGGGCTTGGCTCACGACATGGGCAACCCACCGTTCGGACATTCCGGAGAGAAAGCTATCCAGACATTCTTCACGGAGGACAACGGCAGTTTTCTGAAGGCGAAGGTCTCTCCCGCTTTTTGGGATGACATCACGCATTTTGAAGGCAACGCCAATGCTTTCCGCCTCCTTGCCCATCAGTTCGTAGGCCGCCGCCCCGGTGGTTTCGTGATGACTTATTCGACCCTTGCCTCCGTCGTCAAATATCCACGCTCCAGCAGTCTCGCGGGAGAGTATGGCAAGTTCGGGTTCTTCGCTTCCGAAGCACCTATCTATGAGAAGATAGCAAAGGAACTGGGTATCATCAGGCTCTCAGCCGAGGGTGAGCCGCTGAAATATGCGCGTCATCCGTTAGTCTATCTTATGGAAGCTGCCGATGATATCTGCTATGAGATCATGGATATTGAGGACTCGCACAAGCTCCGCATCCTGTCCTTTGACGAGACACGCGACCTGCTGCTCGGCTTCTTCGACGATGACACGAAACGACATATCCTCAGCCGATTGAAAGAAGACGGGGTGACGGATGAGAATGAGCAGGTGGTCTATTTCCGAGCCTGTGCCGTGGGCAAGCTCGAGCACGCGTGTGTGGAGACCTTCGTTGAGCATGAAGAAGAGATCCTCAACGGCACATTTACAGGAAGTCTCATCCAGCATATCGCTGAGCCACAGCGTGAGGCTTATCAGCGCTGCGTAAAGACATCCTATCAGAAGATTTACCACTCCAAGCCTGTGCTCGACGTGGAGCTGAGTGGTTATAAGATTATGGAGACGCTCATGCGAACGTTCATCGGAGCCGCCGTGCATCCGGAGAAGTTCCACTCCCAGCAGCTCATCAACCGCTTCTCCTCACAATACGATATCCACAGTGATGACCTTGAGACCCGTATCATGGCGGTGCTCGACTTCATCAGTGGCATGACCGACGTCTACGCCCTCGATATCTATCAGAAGATCAGCGGAATAGCGCTGCCGATAGTGTAATTTATTTCTTCGGCATCGGCATTCTTACTGCCTCAGGGTGCTCAGCCACGAAGCTGTTGATGTGGCGGATGCGCTTCTCCTCAAAAATCTCATCGACAGCAATGAGGATACCACTCTCCTCCACGTCACCAAACTCATAGTTGATGGCGGTGCCGAAGAACTTCATTGTCGGACTGAGGTTCATGTAAGCATTGACCAAGGGCGGAATGTTATAACCGAGCTCACGCACCTGATGGTTCAGCAGGCGATAATCTTTCTTGAAGTCATCCTCATTGAAGAGCTGCTTCAGCTCATCCACCGGTGTGTCAATCTTCACCGGCTGGATAGGTACGACGAGATGCTCATTGTCTCCGAAATGCTTGCGGAGGAAATAGAGGATCATATCGCGACCACGGCGGACGAACGACGGATACATCGTCATCTTGCCGAGAAAATACTTACAACGAGGGTTGATAACTGTGAGTGCGCCTAAGCCGTCCCACAGGTTGTCGAGCGCAAAGATACTCTTTGTGTTCTTCCTTACATTCTGATATTCCAACGACACGAAAGAACGGCCGAGCTCCACGGTATAAGGCGCATAGTCTTTCATGAACTCATCCGTAAAATGGAACATGTGGCTCATAGCGAGGTTAGGCTGGCCATCAGGCTTCAGCTGCCAGTCCTCACCGAAGAGATAGCGGTAGCCACCGATGATCTCCTCAGCCTCCGGGTTCCACACGATGAGCTGCTTGCAACCATGGGGCATCGTGTCAAACTCATCAATATCCATGCTCTTTCCCGTACCTCCTCCTGCTGTGCGGAAGGCTATCTCTCGCAGTCGGCCAATCTCTTGCATGACATGCGGAGCTTCTGCAGCACGAATGACGTAAATCTCATTGTGGCTCTTGTTGGTTGTGCGCAGGCAACGGTCGGGCGTCAGCTCACTTTTCAACAGATCCTTACTGATGGGTTGGATAATATCTTCTTCCATAGTTGCTTTTATTGGTTGCGGTTACTCAGCGAGCAGGCCACGGGGACCTGCCTGCTGGTAGGCCATATCTTCTACATAAACAGCCCACTGTCGCGGTGTACGGCTCTTGTCGAACGTCTGCCAGGGGATAGGCTTGCCGATGACGACACGGAAAGGCTTGTGGCGGTTGCGGTACATCTCATCGACGAGGAAGATCATCGCAATGTTGATCTTCAGGCCTAAGCGTTTCTGCCAACGGGCGATACGATAGAACCGCGCCGAGTTGTGACCACTGAAATAGATAGGCACGACATCACGATGATACTGCACGCTTTTCGATACGAACGTCTTCTTCCAAGGAATGTCATGGATGCGTCCGTTGATGAGTCGCGAGTTCAGTCCGGCGGGGAACATGACGATGTGGTTGTCACTTTCGAAAGCCGACTCCACCGCATCGGCAAACTTCTCACCGTTGCGCCCGGTCTTGTTGATTCCCACGCAGACAGGCCGCAAGCCCGGAAGGAACATCAGCAGGTCGTTGACGAGGTAGCGGAACTTCCCGTCGTAGTGACGCCCGATGATAGAGCCCAGGCATACGCCGTCCTGGCCACCAAGCGGATGGTTGCTGACAAAGATATAGCGCTTGCCGTCGTTCTTGTCGGGCAGGTTCTCTGCACCTTCCACCGTGACTCTCATGTCGAGATAGCGTACGCACTCCTCAAGCCATTCGGTACCTTCCTGCCCCCGATGCTGCCAAAGGAAAGCATTGACCTCGTCCTCATGAATGATGCGACGAAGCCAACTGATCAGGAAGCGAGGCACAAAACGAGCCTTATTGCCCATCTTGCTGCGCAATACCTTCTCTATGTCTATTGTCTTTTCTATGCTTTCTTCAGTCATAACAAAACTTCGTTGCAAAAATAGCAATTTATTTTTTTATAACCTTCATTTAGTTAGAAAAATATTATTTTTCTTCACTTTATTGCATATTTCGGCATTTTTATTATTGCGAAAACGCTGTTCTGACATAGTGCTAAGACAGTCCATGCGAACAGAATCGACATCTTCTGCCACGTGTCAGAAAGCCGTCCGACACGTGGCAACCAATCGGTCGACACGTGTCAGCCAATCGGTCGGCACGTGTCAGCCAATCGGTCGGCACGTGGCAGCAAATCGGTCGGCACGTGGCAGCAAATCGGTCGGCACGTGGCAGCAAACAACGATTCAACCGATATCGCAGTGCCGTTACAATGAAATCGAAGGACGATTACGGTTAAATCGCAATGCCATTACGGTGATATCGCAATTGGTTTTGATTGGTTTCAACGTAGGGGCGGGGGTTGGCTGTGGCGGGCCGCCCTTACGGCGAATCTATACAATTTTGATAAAAAAGTGGGGAAAAGTGGCGCAAAGTGGGGGAAAGTTTGTAACTTTGAACCTTGTTATAGAAGACACATTACAATAAATATGTGTATTGAAGCA
Organism: uncultured Prevotellaceae bacterium; assembly: GCA_902792635.1. Taxonomy (GTDB): domain Bacteria; phylum Bacteroidota; class Bacteroidia; order Bacteroidales; family Bacteroidaceae; genus Prevotella. Next base: position 95,380 of record CADBAG010000002.1, read on the forward strand.
ATTAATGAAGCTTTTGATGCGCTTTTTAGGTAACATAAAAATCAAGACAGATACGAACGGAGGAGCACAATGACTGAACCAGCCGTAACATACCATGTCCCCGTACTGCTCCATGAGAGCATCGACGGTCTCGCCATCAAGCCGGACGGCATCTACGTGGATGTCACGTTTGGCGGTGGCGGCCATTCGCGTGAGATTCTGAGACGGTTGGGGCCCAATGGCCATCTGTTCAGTTTCGATCAGGATGCCGACGCGGAGAAGAACATCGTCGACGACGACCGCTTCACATTCGTGCATTCCAACTTCCGCTGGCTCGCCAACTGGATGCGCTACTACGATATAGAGCATATCGACGGGCTGCTCGCCGACCTCGGCGTGTCGAGCCATCATTTCGATGACGCGGAGCGCGGCTTCTCGTTCCGCTATGATGCTCCGCTCGACATGCGCATGAACCGCGAAGGCGGGAAGACAGCAGCCGACATCGTGAACAACGACACGCAGGAACAGCTTGCCGACATCTTCTATCTCTACGGGGAACTGCGTCAGTCGCGGCAGATAGCCTCCGCCATCGTCAAGGCACGCACGCAGAAGCCGATCCTCACAACGCAGGATTTTCTGCAAGTAGTAGACCCGCTCTTCCGCCGCGAGAAAGAGAAGAAAGACATGGCACGTCTCTTCCAGGCTCTTCGCATAGAAGTCAACCACGAGATGGCAGCACTCTCCGAGATGCTCACCTCAGCCACGAAGCTGCTTGCCGAAGGCGGACGACTGAGCGTCATCACCTACCACTCCCTCGAGGACCGCATGGTGAAGAACGTTATGAAGACCGGAAACGTTAACGGCAAGGTAGAGGAAGATCCGGTATACGGCCGCAAGCCCAGTCCTTACCGCCTGGTTAACAACAAAGTGATTGTCCCTTCTGCCGAAGAGATCGAACGTAACCCACGAAGCCGGAGCGCCAAGCTCAGAATCGCGGAAAAACTCTAAAGCCATGGAAGAGAAAAGGGAAGGAAAAATGCCAGAGAAAGAAAAGAAGAATATTAAAGATAAAGAGAAGGAGTTCAAAGAAAAGGAGAAAGAGTTAGCATCTGACCTCAAGGCCGAGGCTGCAGAGATAGACAAGTCGCTCTCCGAAGTCATCCGTGAGCAGGCCACAGAAGACGAGGCGCCTCTGTCGAGAACGTTCTCCCTGAGGAAGATCCTTGGCGGCGACATCCTCAGCACGTCGTTCATGCGGCGCCAGATATGGCTGTTCCTGCTGATAGCACTCTTCATCGTGGTGTATATCGCCAATCGCTACTCCTGCCAGCAGGACATCATCGAGATTGACGCCCTGCAGAAGGAACTGAAAGATGCAAAATATAAGGCACTCTCAAGCAACAGTAAACTGACGGAGGAGAGCAGGCAGAGCAATGTCCTCGACATGCTCAAGGAGAACAAGGACAGCACGCTGAAACTGCCGACTCAACCGCCTTACATCATCACGGTGCCAGACAAATGAGCAAGATTATTAATGATCATTAATGAGTAAGTTCAACTACGATAAAATAATGCCGCGCTACAGTGTCATCGCTTTTCTGCTGACGCTTGTAGCCGTTTTAGTCCTCGCACGTGCCGGCTATATCATGACGGCAAAGAAGAGCTACTGGATGGCAGTAGCCAGCCGCGTGCGCCAGGACAGCGTGAGGACACAGCCTACGCGTGGCAATATCCTTGCCTGCGACGGCCAGCTCCTCGCTTCTTCGCTTCCGGAGTTCAAGCTATATATGGACTTCAAGCAGCTGCACGATGCCGGTACCGACTCGTTGTGGAACGTCAAGCTCGACAGTATCTGTGAGGGCCTGCACCGCATCTTTCCTGAGCAGAGCGCTGCAAAGTTCAAGGCTGTGCTCATGAAAGGCTACCACAGTCGCCGCACCTCCGGTCCGCACGCAGGCGAGCGGCTGCGCAACTATGAGATATGGCCCAAGCGCATCGACTACAACACGTACAGTCAGGTGCGCGAGCTCCCTGTCTTCCGCCTCTCCAAGCTCAAGAGCGGCTTCCATGTGGAGCAACTCAATGCGCGTGAGAACCCTTACGGGTCCCTGGCCAAGCGCACCATCGGCGACGTGCTCCTCTCGGAGGAGAATGGGCGTGCGGCCCGCTACGGTCTGGAGCTGAGCTACGACTCACTGCTCAAAGGATCCTATGGTATCGTCAGCAGGCAGAAGGTGCTCGGCAAGTTCCTCAGCATCACTGACACACCGCCTATCAACGGCAGCGACATCGTGACAACCATCGATGTAGGCATGCAGGATCTCGCTGAGCGCGCCCTCGAGAACAAGCTGAAAGAGATTGACGGCAGCGTGGGTGTAGCCATCGTCATGGAGGTTGGCACCGGCGACATCAAAGCCATCGTCAACTTGGAGAAGTGCGAGGACGGCACATTCCGCGAGATACAGAGCCATGCCGTGAGCGACCTCTTAGAGCCGGGCTCCGTGTTCAAGACTGCTTCCGTGATGACAGCCTTGGAGGATGGCGTCTGCGACACTTCCTTCCAGATCCCTACCGGAAACGGTATATGGCATATCTACGGACGAGACATGAAAGACAGCCACTGGCGCTCGGGCGGCTATGGAACGATCTCTCTCGGACGCGCCATGGAGGTGAGCTCGAATATCGGTGTGAGCTACGTCATCGACAAATACTATCACAACGACCCGGCGAAGTTCGTACGCGGCATCTACCGCACGGGTATCGACGGCACGGGGGTGAAGATCCCTATCGTGGGCCACGCCACACCTATCATCCGCATGCCAAAGAAGAACGCACGCGGTGAATGGGTCAACTGGAGCAATACAGCCCTGCCGTGGATGAGCATCGGTTATGAGACGCTCATACCACCTATCTATACTCTGACGTTCTACAACGCCATCGCCAACAACGGCCGGATGATGCAGCCGCGCTTCGTGAAGAGTGCTATCAAGGATGGTGACACCATCGCCACATTCCCGCCCCAGGTCGTGAAAGGCAAAGAGCATATAGCCTCCGACCGAACGATCCGCATCGTGCAAGATCTCCTGCGGCGTGTCGTCACCAATGGTACGGGTAAGAAAGCGTGCAGCCCCAACTACTGGGTGTGCGGCAAGACAGGTACGGCCATGATTGCCAGCAATGGTAACTATAAGGGCACAGCCCATAGTCTGCTCTCCTTCGCCGGATGGTTCGGACAGAAGGACCGGCCTTACTACAGCTGTATCGTCTGTATTCAGAAATATGGACTGCCGGCCTACGGATGGATGAGTAGTGAGGTGTTCCGCGAGATTGCCGATGGCATCATGGCTAAATATGTCAGATACGACGTCAGCGACGCACGTGATCCTAACTCGCAGATGATCCCCGACGTGAAAGCCGGGAACATCCTCTCTGCCGACTATGTGCTCTCCACGCTCGGCATTGCCACCTATTCTAATTATCCTTTCAAGATGGACGAGACACAGCCCGTATGGGGCACGGCTGACCGCAGACGCGGCAGTGTGAAGCTCATCAAGGAAGGCTCGGTGAAGCCGCACATCATGCCTGACGTCCACGGAATGGGTGCGCGCGATGCCGTTTATCTCGCTGAGTCGAGCGGCGTGAAATGCGTCATTCAAGGGCGAGGCAAAGTAACGGCGCAGAGCATTGGACCGGGAACGAGAGTGAAGACCGGACAGAAATGCATTCTTACGCTGCAATGAAAGTAAACAAAATATATATAAAGATGAAACTGCAGGAACTTTTGAAGAACATCAAGCCGCTCCGCATTGAGGGCAGCACAGATGTAGACATCACGGGAGTAAACATCGACTCACGTAAGATCAAGGATGGTCACCTCTTCGTAGCCATGAAAGGCACGCAGACCGATGGTCATAAGTTCATCCCTAAGGCTTTGGAGCTTGGCGCCAAGGCTATTCTCTGCGAGGACATGCCTGAGACCCTTCAGGATGGCATCACCTATGTTCAGGTAGAGAGCACAGAAGATGCAGTAGGCAAGGTGGCAACACTGTTCTATGGCGACCCATCGAAGCATCTGAAGCTCGTCGGTGTGACAGGAACAAATGGCAAGACCACTATCGCCACATTATTATATAATATGTTCCGCGAGTTCGGTTATCGCTGCGGACTGATGTCTACAGTGTGCAACTATATCGACGGCAAGCCTATTCCAGCTGACCACACCACCCCGGACCCGATTGAACTCAATGAGCTTCTCGGCGAGATGGTGAAAGCCGGATGCCAGTACGCCTTCATGGAGTGCTCCTCGCACGCCATTCATCAGAAGCGTATCGGCGGACTGAAGTTTGCCGGTGGCATCTTCACGAACCTCACACGCGACCACCTCGATTATCACAAGACGTTTGAGAACTACCGCAATGCAAAGAAGGCTTTCTTCGACGGTCTGCCAAAGTCGGCTTTCGCCATCACGAATGCCGATGACAAGAACGGCATGATCATGGTGCAGAACACGAAGGCTACCGTCAAGACTTACTCTATCCGTCAGATGGCTGACTTCCGTGCGCGCATCATCGAGATGCACTTCGCCGGCATGTACCTCGACATCGACGGTCATGAGGTTGGCGTACAGTTCATCGGCAAGTTCAATGTCTCCAACCTCCTCGCTGTCTATGGCGCCGCCCGCATGTTGGGCAAGGACCCGGAGGAGATCCTTGTTGTGCTCAGCACGCTCCACAGTGTCAGTGGTCGCCTTGAGCCTATCCACTCTCCCGCAGGTTACACAGCTATCGTCGACTATGCCCACACACCGGATGCTTTGGAGAATGTGCTCAATGCCATCCACGAGGTGCTCGACGGCAAAGGTCATGTCATCACCGTCTGCGGAGCCGGTGGCAACCGTGACCACGGCAAGCGCCCGCTCATGGCTCAGGAGGCTGTGAAGCAGAGCGACAAGGTCATCATCACAAGTGATAACCCCCGCTTCGAAGATCCGCAGGCTATCATTGACGACATGGTAGCCGGCCTCGACAAGGAGCAGATGAAGAAGGTGCTGACGATCGTGGACCGTAAGGAAGCTATCAAGACAGCTTGCATGATGGCACAGAAAGGTGATGTCGTGCTTGTCGCAGGTAAAGGTCACGAGAACTATCAGGAAATCAAAGGCGTGAAGCATCATTTCGATGATAAGGAAGTGCTGCACGAAATCTTCGACAGTGAAAAGTGAAGAATTAAGAGTGAAGAATTAAGCGAAAGTTAGAAGCAATAAATTATAAATCATGCTTTATTACTTATTTCGATTTTTAGAGCAGTTCGGCGTCTCGGGATCCGGCATGTGGGGCTACATCTCTTTCCGAGCTCTGTTAGCTCTCATCCTGTCACTCATCATTTCTGCCTGGTTCGGCGAGAAGTTCATCAAATATCTGAAGAGCAAGCAGATCACGGAGACCCAGCGCGACGCTAAGATTGATCCGTTCGGTGTCAAGAAGATTGGCGTGCCGTCTATGGGCGGCGTCATCATCATCGTCTCCATCCTCATCCCTGTGCTGTTGCTCGGACGACTGAGGAACATCTACCTCATTCTGATGATCATCACCACGGTGTGGCTCGGCTTCCTCGGAGGTCTCGACGACTTCATCAAGATTTTCCGCCGCAACAAGGAAGGCCTGAAAGGCAAGTACAAGATCGTGGGACAGGTTTCTATCGGCCTCATCGTCGGTCTCGTGCTGTGGGCTTCACCCGATGTGAAGATGAACGAGAACCTCACGATCCAGCGTCAGAACGGCCAAGAGGTGGTGGTCAAGCACCGGGCCGTGGCTCATAAGTCGCTCAAGACGACGATCCCGTTCGTCAAAGGCCACAACCTCGACTACTCACGCATCATGTCGTTCTGCGGCAAGTACAAGACGGCTGCCGGATGGATTCTGTTTGTCATCATGACGATCTTCGTCGTCACAGCAGTGAGCAATGGCGCCAACCTCAACGATGGTATGGATGGCATGTGCGCGGGCAACTCGGCAATCATAGGCGTAGCGTTAGGCATCCTCGCCTATGTGAGTTCGCACATGCAGTTTGCCGCCTATCTTAATATCATGTACATCCCCGGTTCCCAGGAGCTCGTGGTGTTCATGTGTGCCTTCGTCGGAGCCCTCATCGGTTTCCTGTGGTACAATGCCTACCCCGCTCAGGTCTTCATGGGCGACACCGGAAGTCTGACGATCGGTGGTATCATCGGCGTTTGCGCTGTCATCATCCACAAGGAGCTGCTGCTCCCGATTCTCTGCGGCATCTTCTTCGTGGAGAGTCTGTCTGTGATCGTGCAGGTGTGGTATTACAAGCTCGGTAAGCGCAAGGGCGTCAAGCAGCGTATCTTCAAGCGTACTCCTATCCACGACAACTTCCGTGTCACGCCGGAGCAGCTCGACCCCGACTGCAAGTACCTCATCAAGAGCCCGCGCTCGCCGAAGCACGAGTCGAAGATCACGATCAGGTTCTGGATCATCACCATCATCTTAGCAGCCCTGACCATCATCACATTAAAGATAAGGTGATGAAGATAAGATAACAAGAAAATAACGTCTTTACAAGATATGAAACGCATTGTAGTTTTAGGAGCTGGAGAGAGCGGCGCTGGTGCCGCTGTCTTAGCTAAGAAAGAAGGTTTCGACGTATTCGTCTCGGATACGTCAAAGATTAAGGACAAATACAAGAAGATGCTCGACGACCACGGTATAGAGTGGGAGGAAGGACATCACACCGAGGAGAAGATCCTCAATGCGGACGAGGTCATCAAGAGCCCGGGTATTCCCAAGGAGGCTCCGATGATCCAGAAGCTCATGAAGCAAGGTACGCACATCATCAGTGAGATTGAGTTTGCAGGCCGCTACACCAACTCGAAGATGATCTGCATCACTGGCTCCAATGGTAAGACGACGACGACCTCGCTCATCTACCACATCTTCAAGAAAGCAGGCTACGACGCTGGCCTCGCAGGTAACATCGGCCGCAGCCTCGCCCTCCAGGTGGCAGAGGATCCGCACGAGTACTATATCATCGAGCTCAGTTCGTTCCAGCTCGACAACATGTACGACTTCCGTGCGAACATCGCCATCCTGCTCAACATCACACCCGACCACCTCGACCGCTACGATTTCAAGTTTGAGAACTATGCCGATGCCAAGATGCGCATCACGCAGAACCAGACGAAGGACGACAGCTTCATCTTCTGGAACGATGACCCCGTCATCAAGAAAGAGATGGAGAAGTTCGATATCCACGCCGTGCTGTGCCCGTTCTCTGAGATCAAGGAGGACGCTTCGGTAGCTTATATTGAACAGGGCGAGTACAAGCTCGAATACCCCACTCCGTTCAACATGGAGCAGGAGGAGCTGTCGCTCACCGGCAAGCACAATCTCTACAACAGTCTCGCTGCAGGTCTGGCTGCTAACATCAGTGGCATCAAGAAAGACATCATCCGCAAGAGCCTCAGCGACTTCCCTGGTGTGGAGCATCGTTTGGAAAAAGTGTGCAAGGTCGGCGGCGTGCAGTATATCAACGACTCCAAAGCCACGAATGTCGACGCCTGCTGGTATGCCTTAGAGAGCATGAAGACTCCTACAATCCTTATCCTCGGCGGTAAGGATAAAGGCAACGACTACAGCCACATCTTCGACCTCGTGAAGCAGAAATGCGTCGGCCTCGTCTATCTCGGTGCCGACAACACGAAACTGCATAAGAACTTCGACTCCTTCGGTATCCCCGTGCGCGACACGCACAACATGAAGGACTGTGTCCAGGCTTGCTACGAGATGGCTAAGCCCGGTCAGACCGTGCTGTTGTCGCCTTGCTGTGCATCCTTCGACCTCTTCAAGAACATGGAGGACAGAGGCACACAGTTCAAGGAGCAAGTAAGAAGTCTGTAAACATGAGAGGAGGAAACGGTTCATGAACAATCGTCTCAGCGCTATCTTCAAAGGCGACAAGGTCATATGGATGGTGTTTTTCTTCCTCTGTCTGGTCAGCGTCATCGAGGTGTTCTCAGCCTCATCATCGCTGACCTATAAGACAGGCGACTACCTCGGCCCGATGATCAAGCATATCGTCATTTTAGGGTTGGGCATCTTCCTGATGCTTGTCACCCTGAACATCAAATGCCGGTATTTCAAGCTTGCCACGCCCATCCTGCTCGTTGTGTCGGTCCTCACCCTCTTTCTCGTGCTCATAGCGGGACATAGTGTGAATGGAGCCGGACGATGGCTGTCGTTCTTCGGCATGCAGTTTCAGCCCTCAGAGATAGCCAAAGGTACCATGGTTCTTGCCACGGCACAGATCCTCAGCGCCATGCAGACCGACCACGGAGCAGACAGGCACGCCTTCAGCTACATCTTCATCGTGTGGCTCTTCATCGTGCCGATGATCATGCTTGAGAACCTGTCGACAGCAGCACTGCTGAGCGTCGTCGTCTTCCTGATGATGATCATCGGACGCGTACCCGTCAGGCAACTCATGAAAGTTGTGGCAGCTGTCGCCGTAGTCGTTGTGATTGCGATATCTTCTGTGATGGCCTTCGGAGACGAGAAAGAGGCACAGAGCTCCCAACAGACCATGACAGAAGCCGTAGCCAAGAACGGGAAGACCGTTCAAAAGAAGAAGAGTGGAGGACTCCTGCACCGTATGGGCACATGGAAAGCGCGTATCTACGACTTTATGCACCATAAGTATGTGCCGCCAGAGAAGGTAGACCTTGACAAGGATGCACAGACATCCTATGCCAACATCGCCATAGCCTCAAGCAGTTTCTTCGGCAAAGGCCCGGGCAACAGTGACGAGCGCGACTTCCTGCCGCAGGCGTTCTCCGACTATATCTACGCCATCATCATCGAGGAGACAGGTCTCTTAGGCGCTTTCCTCGTTGCCATGCTGTATATCATCCTGCTCTTCCGCACAGGACGAATAGCCAACCGGTGTGAGAACAACTTCCCCGCGTTCCTCGCCATGGGACTGGCCTTGCTCCTTGTCATCCAGGCACTGTTCAACATGTGCGTGGCCGTAGGCATCGTCCCCGTGACGGGTCAGCCGCTGCCGCTCGTCAGCAAAGGCGGTACGTCGAGTATCATCAACTGTATCTACATCGGAGTGATACTGAGTGTCAGCAGAACAGCTAAGAAGAACTCAGACGACACCCCGAATACGGCAACGGCTACCAAGGCAGCAACCGTCACAGCAGCGAGTGAAAATGAGGCCCAACAACCACAGCAGAAATAATTTAGGCGAATATTGGGCACAATAAGAAAAAAAATGATTACTTTTGCGGAAATAAAGCAAAATGGGTAATTTACCCCGCAAATAAAGCAAAATGGAAAAAGAGCTAAGAGTTATTGTCAGTGGAGGAGGTACCGGCGGACATATCTTTCCCGCCATCAGCATAGCCAACGCCATCAAGGCTAAGCATCCTGAGGCTAAGATCCTCTTTGTAGGAGCCTTAGGGCGTATGGAGATGCAGCGTGTGCCACAGGCAGGCTACGAGATCAAAGGTCTTCCGGTGCGCGGTCTCGTGCGTCCTATCTACTCACTGAAGAACATCAGTGTCGTCATTGACTTCCTGCGCAGCAAGTTCATGGCCAAGCGTATCATCCGCACCTTCAAGCCTGACGTGGCCGTAGGAGTAGGTGGATACGCCAGCGCTGCCGCCCTCGACGCAGCTCATAGTCTCGGTGTGCCTTGCCTCATCCAGGAGCAGAACTCCTATGCCGGCAAGACCAACAAGATGCTTGCCACAAAAGTACAAAAGATCTGCGTGGCTTACAACGGCATGGACCGCTTCTTCCCTTCGGAGAAGATCATCATGACCGGTAACCCCGTACGTCAGAATGTGGTCAACGATACCATCTCCAAGGAAGACGCCAGAAAGCAGTTCGGTCTCGACCCCAATAAGAAGACGATCCTCCTTGTAGGCGGAAGCCTCGGCGCGCGCACCATCAACGACAGCATGAAGAACCATCTCGACGAGGTGAAGAACGCTGACGTGCAGTTCATCTGGCAGACGGGTAAATACTACAACGCTGAGATGAACAAAGCCGTGAAGGACTTTGGTGACATCCCCAACCTTAAGGTGCTCGACTTCATCACCGACATGGGTGCTGCCTACAATGCCGCTGACCTCGTTATCAGCCGTGCCGGAGCAAGCTCTATCAGTGAGTTCTGTCTCATCGGCAAGCCTGTCATTCTCGTCCCAAGCCCCAACGTGGCTGAGGATCACCAGACGAAGAACGCCATGGCGCTCGTCAACAAGGATGCAGCCATCTACGTCAAGGATGCAGAGGCTCCTGACGTATTGCTCAAGCGCGCCTTGGAGATCGTGAACGACGATGACAAGCTCAAGTCGCTCAGCGTAAACATCAAGAAGCTCGGACTTCCCAACTCCGCAGACATCATCGCCGACGAAGTGCTCAAGCTCGTGCATTAAAGTCTTACACCCCGTAATTGAAAATCAAAAAAAGAAATGGAACTGAAAGATATTAAAGCAGTCTACTTCATCGGTGCAGGCGGCATCGGCATGAGTGCTATCGCACGCTACTTCATCCATCGCGGTGTTGTCGTGGCCGGCTATGACCGCACTCCGTCTACCCTTACTAAACAATTAGAAAAAGAAGGCATGCTCATCCACTACGATGAGAACGTTGATGAGATCCCTCATGCCTGCAGAGACAAGGCTACGTGCCTCGTCGTCTATACACCGGCTATCCCCGCTACACACAAGGAGCTGACTTGGTTCCGCGACAACGGCTTCGAGGTACAGAAGCGTGCACAGGTGCTCGGCATCCTTACTCGTACCCACAAAGGACTCTGCGTGGCAGGTACTCACGGCAAGACCACGACCTCTACGATGTGTGCTCATATCATGCACCAGAGCCATGTCGACTGCAACGCGTTCCTCGGCGGCATCTCGAAGAACTATGGCACGAACTATATCCTCTCCGACACCAGCGACTACGTCGTCATTGAGGCCGATGAGTTCGACCGCTCCTTCCACTGGCTCCGTCCGTGGATGACTGTCATCACGGCTACCGACCCCGACCACCTCGACATCTATGGCACGAAGGAGGCTTATCTTGAGAGCTTCCGTCATTACACCGAGCTTATCCAGCCCGGAGGCGCACTTATCATCCACACAGACTTAGAGATGAAACCCAACGTGCAGCCGGGTGTGAAGACTTACACCTACAGCCGTGACAAGGGCGACTTCCATGCTGAGAACATCAAGATTGAGAATGGTGAGATAACCTTCGACTTCATCTCGCCGAAGGGCAACATCGCAGGTGTCAAGCTTGGTCAGCCTATCCCTATCAATATTGAGAATGGTGTCGCTGCCATGGCGCTGGCCCAGCTCAATGGCTGCACAGCTGAGGAGATCAAATATGGCATGGAGACCTATCACGGTGTGGAGCGCCGCTTCGACTTCAAGATCCGCAACGACAAGCATGTGCTGCTCTCCGACTACGGCCATCACCCGAAGGAGATCCTGCAGTCGGCCAAGAGTCTGCGTGAGCTCTATCCGAATCGTAAGATCACGGCTATGTTCCAGCCGCACCTCTATACCCGCACACGCGACTTCTACAAGGATTTCGCCGACTCTCTGAGCCATTTCGATGAGGTCATCCTCACAGAGATATATCCCGCCCGTGAGCAGCCTATCCCTGGCGTGACCTCACAGCTCATCTACGATAATCTCAAGCCGGGCGTAGAGAAGAGCCTCATCAAGAAAGACGAAGTGCTCGACCTCGTGAAGAGCCGCGACTTCGATGTGCTCGTCATCCTCGGAGCCGGTGACCTCGACAACATGACACCGCAGATCGAGAAGATTATCAACGCAAAGAAATAATACTTTCATCGCAAAGAAACAAGACAACAGATGCATCTCAACTGGAAAAGGATATTGCTTGTTGGCAGCGATATAGTGCTTGGCGCCTATATCGTTGTCGCTATGGCGGCTTTTGACAAAGCCCCTAACGAGAACACTGCCTGCTCGCAAGTGGATATCAATGTCCAGGATGAGACTATCAACGGATTCATCTCTCCCAAAGAGATCAGGAGCAGGCTCATCAAAGCCAACCTCTATCCGCTCAAGAAGACCCTAAGGGACATCAACACACGGGAGATAGAAGAGACGCTCAAGAAGAGCCCGTTCATCCGAAACGCACAATGCTACAAGACACAGGACGGGCACGTGTGGATATCGCTCACCCAGCGCATGCCGACACTGCATGTCATGGCTGCCAACGGTGACGACTATTACTTAGACGATGATCATCGCATCATGCCCAACTCCCATTACACGAGTAACCTCATCATCGCCTCAGGAGCCATAGACCGCTGGTACGCGCGCAACTATATATCACATCTCGCCGATGCCATCATGGCCAACGACTTCTGGCAGAACCAGATCGTACAGATCAACGTGCTACCCGGCGGTGGCATAGAACTCGTGCCTCGTGTCGGTGACAACATATTATATATAGGTGAATTACCTCAAACGAAATACATCTCACAGCGGAAGAAGCTCGTCACTGACTACGCGAACAGAAAGATGGATCGATTAGAAAAATTCTATAGATACGGACTCTCACAGGCCGGATGGAACAAGTATTCCTACATCAACGTAGAGTTTGATAATCAGATTATTTGCAAGAAAAAGAAAACAGAATAAAGTAGATATATCCCAATGGCAGAATTTACAGTAGCAATCGAATTAGGATCATCTAAAATCACCGGCATAGCAGGCAGAAAGAACAAGGATGGCAGCATCAGCATCCTCGCCGTGGCACAGGAAGACGGCGAAGCCTGCATCCGCAAGGGTGTGGTACGCAATATCGACAAGACCGTACAGGCTCTCTCCAACATCATCAAGAAGTTGGAGGCGACGCTCAAGACGCGCATCGCCCACGTCTACGTGGGCTTTGGCGGCCAGTCGATCATGAGTGTGAAGAACACCAATGTCAGGGAGCTCTCCACAGAAGGAGAGGTGACCCAGGAGATGATCAACGAGCTCATGGATGCCAACAGGAGCATGCAATATCCTGACAAGCAGATTCTCGACGCCGTCACGCAGGAGTATAAGGTCGACAACCAGTATCAGGCTGAGCCGCCCGTGGGTGTGCCGTGCAAGCGCTTAGAGGGTAACTTCCTCAACATCCTCTGCCGCAGGGAGTTCTACCGTAGACTGAAGAAATGCTTCGACCAGGCCAACATCAGCATCCTCGACATGTATATCTCGCCGCTCGCGCTGGCAGACAGTATACTCACCGATGCTGAGAAGCGCGGGGGATGTGTGCTCGTCGACTTAGGTGCCGACACCACAACGGTGAGCATCTATCACCGTAATATTCTGCGCAAACTCACGGTATTGCCATTGGGAAGCAGCAACATCACCAAGGACATCGCTACCCTGCAGATGGAAGAGGCCGATGCTGAGAAGATGAAGATCAAATATGCCAGTGCCTATACCGATACCAACGACATCGACCCGACGTTTACCTATCCTATCGACAAGGAGCGCTCGGTAGACATGCCTAAGTTTGTCGACATCGTCGAAGCACGTGTACGTGAGATCATTGAGAATGTGAAGGCTCAGATTCCTGACGAGTACGCCGACAAGCTCTTGGGCGGTATCATTCTCACCGGTGGTGGCAGCAACATGCGCAACACCGAGCGCGCCTTCCGTCTCTATACGCACATCGAGAAGATCCGCACGGCTAAGTTCGTCAACGAGACAATAAAGTCGAGCAATCCTCTCGTCAATGCCAAGGACGGCCGCCTCTGCACGGTCCTCGCTATCCTCGCTGAGGGCGATCAGAACTGTGCCGGCAACGACATCACAGGCGAGCTCTTCGAACAGGTACAGCCTAAGCCAACGGTTCAGCCGGCACAGACTGCTACGCCTAACCCCTCGGCTAACCCGTCAGGCAGGGTGATGGAAGAGCCTACGAAAGCTCCTCAGGCTACAGTAAACGGACAGAAGAAGCCGGAAGAGACGAAGCCGGAGGAGGAAGAGGAGGCACCGAAGCCCGCTCACAAGTTCTTCAGCAAGTTCAAGGCTTTCATGAAGAAGATGACGGAGCCCGACGAAGAAGATAAATAATAATCGGTGAATAATAATCAGACGACGATATTAATCTCTTAGACTGTAAGGAATATGCCAGACAACAATAATACAGACACTCAGAAACCGACGATCCTCGATTTCGGTGACCCAGATAAAGAGAACAGCATCATCAAAGTGATCGGTGTTGGCGGTGGCGGCGGCAATGCCGTGAACCACATGTACCGTGAAGGCATTCACGATGTGTCTTTCGTGCTTTGCAACACCGATGCCCAGGCACTGAACGACTCGCCCGTGCCGGTCCATCTCCAGCTCGGCAAGGAGGGCTTGGGAGCCGGCAACCGACCTGCTAAGGCCCGCCAGGCTGCCATGGAGAGCATCGAAGACATCAAGCGCATGCTCAATGACGGCACGAAGATGGCGTTCATTACCGCTGGTATGGGCGGTGGTACCGGTACAGGTGCTGCGCCGGTCATTGCTCAGGTGAGTAAGGACATGGGTATCCTCACCGTGGGTATCGTCACCATTCCCTTCCGCTTCGAAGGCCCAAAGAAGATCAACCAGGCACTCGACGGTGTCGAGGAGATGGCCAAGCATGTCGATGCACTGCTCGTGATCAACAATGAGCGCCTGCGCCAGATCTATCCGGAGCTGACGCTCGTCGATGCTTTCGGCAAGGCTGACGACACGCTCTCCGTAGCTGCCAAGAGTATCGCCGAGATCATCACGACTCACGGACTCATCAACCTCGACTTCAACGATGTGAAGACGGTGTTGAAGGATGGTGGCGTGGCTATCATGAGTACCGGTTACGGTGAAGGTGAGGAGCGCGTGAAGAAAGCTATCGATGATGCCCTCAACTCGCCGCTGCTCAACGATAACAATGTATTCAACTCGAAGAAGATCCTGCTCTCTATCGCTTTCTCGAGCGAGAAGAAAGAGAACCAGGGCTTCATGATGGAGGAGATGAACTACGTCAACGACTTCATGGCGAAGTTCGGTGAGGACTTCGAGATCAAGTGGGGCGTAGCCATCGATCCAGAACTCGGCAAGAAGGTAAAGGTGACGATCCTTGCTACCGGCTTTGGCGTCGAAGATGTAGAGCCGAAGGAAGCACGTGCACGCAGAGGTGAGGAAGACCGCAAGCGCGCTGAAGAGGAAGAGGAGAAACGGATGAAACGCCAGGAGCGCATCGAGCATTACTACGGTGGCGATGGCAACAACTCGCTCCGCAAGCGCCGTCCACATATCTATATCTTCCAGCCCGACGACCTCGACAACGACGATGTCATCCTCGCTGTAGAGAACACGCCGACCTACAAACGCACACGCCCCATGCTCGAGGATATCCGCAAGCAGGGCTCGTCAGCCTCACAGGACGACACCACCGATGAAAAGGGCGATGCACAGCCCAGCGTCATCAGCTTCGCATAAAATCAAAGTAATTATCACATAATCATGGAATCAATATTCGATCAGGTTAGCAAAGGCATCCGCGAAGCCATGAAAGCACACGATAAGGTGCGCTTAGAGGCTCTCCGCAATGCCAAGAAAGTGTTCCTCGAAGCAAAGACTGCTCCGGGAGCCAACGACACCCTGCCCGATGACAAGGCGATGAAAATTCTGCAGAAGCTCGTCAAACAAGGCGAGGAGAGCGCAGACATCTATACAAAAGCCAACCGCCCCGAGCTCGCTGAAGGCGAGATGGCACAGGTCAACGTCTACAAGGAGTTCCTCCCCAAACCCCTCTCTCCGGAAGAGATTGAGACAGCCGTGAAAGAGATCATTGCTCAGACCGGTGCCGCAGGAATGAAAGATATGGGCAAGGTCATGGGCTTGGCTACCAAGCAGATGGCCGGCAAGGCCGATGGTAAGGAGATCTCCACCATCGTCCGCAAACTGCTCGCATAAATTTATTGGATTTATTGTCCAACCGTAAGGGCGGCCCTCGTGGCCGCCCTATTGTTTTTATTACTAACCAAACCACAATTATTGAAAAATCTTGATTAGACATTAGAAACTTTTTCATACCTTTGCGGATAATTATCAAGACCAATAATTATCTGTATTATATAAGAAAGAATTAAGTATGAGTTTTCTAATGATCGTTGAGCTGCTTGTCGTACTCATAGCCTTATGGGTCGGCGCACGCTATGGCTCACTGGCACTTGGTGCCATCTCCGGTATAGGCTTAGCTGTACTGGTCTTCTGCTTTAATCTTAAGCCAGGCGACCCTCCGACGGATGTCATCTACATCATCATCGCCGCCGTGACCTGTGCGGGTATGCTGCAAGCCTCGGGAGGTATGGACTGGATGATTCAGATTGCCGAGCGACTGCTCCGTAAGCACCCCGACCGCATCACCTTCCTCGCACCTTTCACCACGTTCTTCCTCACCGTCCTCGTCGGTACGGGGCATGTGGTCTACACCCTGATGCCTATCATCTGCGACATCGCTCTGAAGAAAGGCATCCGCCCCGAGCGCCCCTGTGGCATCGCAAGTATCGCCTCACAGATCGGTATCACCTGTTCGCCTATCGCAGCAGCAGTCGTCGCCTTCTCGACTATCTCCGCACAGTTTGGCTTCCATGTAACCAATGTGCAGATCATCATGGTGACCATCCCCGCCTGCGTCATGGGTATCCTCATGGCAAGTCTCGCCAGCTATCACCGCGGCCTCGACCTCGACAAAGACCCGGAGTTTCAAGCTAAGATCAAAGACCCGGAGAAGAGAGCCTATATCTATGGCAGCAACGCCACAACGCTCGACAAGAAGATTTCCAAAGAGAGCAAGCGAGCAGTCTATATCTTCCTCGGTGCCCTCGTCCTCATCCTTATCATCTCTATTCCACAGATGTTCGGCGTGAACATTCTGCCGCACTGGGAGAACGTAGAAGCCATTGAGGGAGCCGGAAGACTCACGGTCGGCCACAACACTCAAATCACTGCGGCACAGCTTGCCAAGGCAGGTGTGGTACTAACCGGATATACACAGTTCGTACAGAAATACCTCACTATGAACGTCGTCATCCAGATCATCATGCTCACCGCTACGGCTCTGATGATCATCGTCAGCAAGGCCAAGCCCAAGGCTGCCGTGCAAGGCGCTGTGTGGCAGAACGGTATGGTCGCTGTCGTCGCTATCTATGGTATCGCATGGATGAGTAACACTTACTTCGACAACTATCTCCCGCAGATGGAGCAGATGCTCGGCGGTATCGTCGGACAGTATCCGTGGACCATCGCCATCGCCTTCTTCCTCGTCTCCGTGCTCATCAACAGTCAGGGCGCCGTGGTCGTTGCCATGCTCCCGTTGGCTTACAGTCTGCACATCGAAGGCTGGGTGCTCTTGGGCGTACTGCCGTCGGTCTACGGCTACTTCTTCATCCCTAACTATCCGTCGGATATCGCTACAGTGAACTTCGACCGCTCAGGCACCACCGTCATCGGTAAGTACCTCCTGAACCACTCGTTCATGATGCCGGGCATGGTACACGTCATCACAGCTACGATCTGTGGATACGGCATCAGTGCCCTCTTCCACTTCGTCTTCCATCTGTACTAAAACAATGCCTTCAGTACTGACAGCGACTTCATCTCCGGAAAATTGGGCACATGAAGGCGAAAATAGGTGATAATAACATCCAGGCAGCGGCCTCTTTCCTCCCGATTCATCTTGAAGAAGCGCATGTTGTCGAAATTCATGCGCATCAAAAGTAGTATCTTTCGCGCATCATTTGGCTGCAAATAGTCGGGATGGGACGGACAAGCACGCACAAAGCTGCCATCACGCAGATCAAACCACGCTCCCTCGCTGTATTCGTCCAAGTTGGGATAGAAGCCGATGAAGAGCGTGACATGAAGCATGAAAACAAGGTGAAAGTTAGCAAAGCCTTCTGTAGCGCCATCGAGCCACAGGAGGCTTTTCTCTGTGAAGTCCTCTAAGTGGTCGCTGTCGTGCTCCCCGCGCGTGGCATAGAGCAGGAATTCAGCGAGAAACATGCCGATGGAGAGCTTGTATGGGTCGAAAGGAATGGAGACAAAGGGCCGAGCCATACGCACATCGCGCAGCCGCTGGAGCTCTGCCGTCGTGCGCTCATCGTAGTCGATCTCTAAGATTGTCAGTGGCTGGAAGAACTGTTTCTTGATCTTTCCGCGGTTTGTCTTCGAAAGTGTGCATGCAAACGACACACGACCTGAATGAGCCGTGAGCATGTCGACAATCATCCGTGAGTCGCCATATTTCACCATGCGGAGCACGATAGCTTTTGTTTTCACTTCCATATAATCGGCAAATATATGAAAAATCAGTCATTTAGCAAAAATTCTTAGGCGAAAATTTTGCC
This sequence comes from uncultured Prevotellaceae bacterium, assembly GCA_902792635.1. GTDB lineage: Bacteria > Bacteroidota > Bacteroidia > Bacteroidales > Bacteroidaceae > Prevotella. The sequence continues at coordinate 113,797 of CADBAG010000002.1, forward strand.
ACATGACAAAAAAGCAGTAACTTTGCACCCGCTTATCAAGAGCGATGGTCCATTCGTCTATCGGTTAGGACGAGAGATTTTCATTCTCTAAAGAGCAGTTCGACTCTGCTATGGACTACCACTTTTTTAAAAGCAAAATAAAGCAGAAATAATAAAGAATAAACATAAAGATGGCAAATCACAAATCGTCAATCAAGAGAATCCGTCAGACTAAGGTCCGCACGTTGCACAACAAATACTATGCGAAGACGATGCGTAACGCTGTACGCAAGCTCCGCGCTACAACAGACAAGGACGAGGCTGTAAAGCTTTATCCCGCTGTTCAGAAGATGCTGGATAAGTTGGCAAAGACCAACATCATCCACAAGAACAAGGCTGCTAATCTGAAGTCAAGCCTCGCTCTGCACGTCAACAAGCTCGGCTAATCATTAGCTAAGACGCTTGCTAAGTTCGACTAAGTCGAATTATTAGAGAAAGGATAGAAATACGTCAGGCTGCACGAATCATCGCGCAGCCTGAATTGTTTTTGGTTCTACCGGTTTTCGGATTGATAAGGTCCCCGGAGGGGGCCAATTAGGTTAGCCCCAGGTGAGGAGCGCAGCGACGTAACCTGGGGTTTAGGTCCGGTTGTTTTTCGTTGAGATCCGGCCTCGAAGAGGGCGAACCTTATTATCCCCGACACTCAGCATCCCCACAACCAGCACCCCTCTGAGGTTCGCCCTCTTCGAGGCCGACAGGTCAACGTTCGGGCTCCTATCTAAACACCCCAGGTTACGTCGCTGCGCTCCTCACCTGGGGCTAACCATGTTCAACCTCTTCGAGGTTGTTCTCCTGCCAACTCGAAAAGAACCTTGTTTTTATTGTAATCAGCACCCCTTTCCATCATAATCGCAATACGATTACGCTGCAATCGTAACACGATTCAACCGTAATCGCAAACATCGCTTCCAAACCTTACAAACCTTACACCTTACAAACCTTACATTAAGCTTTTTCCAAGGATGTTTTTTATGATAAAACATTAGCTTGTTTGCCGCTTTTTTAGTACCTTTGCATGGTAAATCGAAGCTATAAGAAATGGCAGAAAATCAGAATCCTGAAGATAACTATTCAGCCTCTAATATTCAAGTATTAGAGGGCTTGGAAGCCGTGCGCAAACGCCCGGCCATGTATATCGGTGACATTTCCGAGAAAGGTCTCCATCACCTTATCAACGAGACCGTAGACAACTGTATCGACGAGGCTATGGCCGGCTACTGCACGGAAGTGGAAGTAACCATCAATGCAGACGGCAGCTGCACCGTGGAAGATAACGGTCGTGGTATCCCTGTCGATGAGCACAAGAAGCTGCATAAGTCAGCTCTCGAGGTTGTCATGACAGTGCTGCACGCCGGTGGTAAGTTCGATAAGAACTCTTACAAAGTGTCCGGTGGTCTGCATGGTGTGGGTGTGAGCTGTGTCAACGCCCTCTCCACACACATGAAGTCGCAGGTCTTCCGCGATGGTCATATCTATCAGCAGGAATACGAGAAGGGTAAGCCCCTCTATCCGGTAAAGATTATCGGTGAGACCACGAAGCGTGGCACGCGCCAGCAGTTCTGGCCCGATCCGACCATCTTCACCACAACAACCTTCCAGTGGGATATCGTAGCCCGCCGTATGCGTGAGCTCGCCTACCTCAATGCAGGCATCAAAATCACGCTCACCGACCTCCGTCCCGATCCTGAGACCGGCAAGACACGCCAGGAAGTGTTCCATGCCAAGGACGGACTGAAGGAGTTTGTGCGCTACATCGACCGTCACCGCCAGCACCTCTTCGACGATGTCATCTATCTCAAGACAGAGAAACAGGGTGTGCCTATCGAGGTGGCTATCATGTACAACACCGACTACTCTGAGAACCTCCACTCTTACGTCAACAATATCAATACCATCGAGGGCGGTACGCATGTCACCGGTTTCCGTCAGGCGTTGACCCGTGTGCTGAAGAACTATGCCGACACCGATCCACAGATCAAGAAGCAGATCGAGAAGGCAAAGATCGAGGTTGCCGGTGAGGACTTCCGCGAGGGTCTGACCGCCGTCATCAGCATCAAGGTCGCTGAGCCTCAGTTTGAGGGTCAGACGAAGACGAAGCTCGGTAACAGTGAAGTCACGGGTGCCGTGAACCAGGCTGTGGGTGAGGCACTGACCAACTATCTCGAGGAGCATCCGGACGAAGCTCATAAGATCTGCGAGAAAGTTATCCTCGCAGCTACGGCACGTATCGCAGCGCGCAAGGCACGTGAGAGCGTGCAGCGCAAGAGCGTGATGAGCGGCAGTGGTCTGCCCGGTAAGCTTGCCGACTGCTCCAACAGAGACCCGAAGCAATGTGAGATCTTCCTCGTCGAGGGTGACTCCGCAGGTGGCTCTGCCAAGCAGGGCCGTGACCGTTACACCCAGGCTATCCTCCCGCTCCGTGGTAAGATCCTGAACGTGGAGAAAGTACAGTGGCACCGCGTGTTCGAGGCTGAGTCGGTGATGAACATCATCCAGAGCATCGGCGTGCGCTTCGGTGTAGACGGAGAGGATGACCGCGAGGCTAATATCGACAAACTGCGCTACGACAAGATTATCATCATGACCGATGCCGATGTCGATGGTTCTCACATCGACACACTGATCATGACGCTCTTCTTCCGCTTCATGCCGAAGGTCATTGAGGATGGACATCTGTATATCGCTACTCCCCCACTCTACAAGTGCACCTATAAGAACAAGGTCTCACAGTACTGCTACAACGACCAGCAGCGTCAGGCTTTCCTCGACAAGTACGGCAACGGTCAGGAAGGTACCAGCATCCACACCCAGCGCTACAAAGGTCTTGGTGAGATGAACCCCGAGCAGCTGTGGGAGACGACCATGGATCCTAAGACCCGTCTCTTGAAGCAGGTGACGATTGAGAATGCAGCCGAAGCCGATGAGATCTTCTCTATGCTCATGGGCGACGACGTAGAGCCCCGCCGTGAGTTCATCGAGGAAAATGCGGCATACGCTAACATTGATGCATAATATTACGCATCGCGCTTGGGCGCGATGCTAAAGAATAAAGAAGAAAGAATAATGAATACAGAAAGCCACAGTAAGAACTCGTTCTCTCAGTGCGCACATGTCTTCTTTATTCTTTTTTCTTTTTTCTTTAGCGAAGCGCAAGCGTCGTGGATCTCCGCGCCCCAGGCCGACAGCCTCTCGCGTGTCTATTTTCGCAAGCTCTATCTCTTTGAAGGCAGACCACAGCGCGCACAGATAACTATCACTACCACCGGCTACTGCAAGCTCTATATCAACGAATGCAAGGTAGGCACAGCACCTTTCCTTCCCTTAAGCTACACAGAAGATAACAAAGCCGCAGAGTTTACTTTTGATGCCACACCTTATCTGCAATCCGACAGCAACGTCGTGGCCGTACTCTATTCTCCCGCACGAACTTCAACAACCACACAAACAACTACACAAACAACTACACAAACAACTACACAAACAACTACCCAAGCAACTACCCAAACAAAGCAGATAGCCATAACCCTATGGGGCACAGACCATGAAGGCAAGCCATTTGCTTATGAAACTGATGCCTCCTGGCTCTGCCGAGAAGCCAACTCTAAGTTCACAGCAGATGGCCTTGAGATCATTGATGGTAGGGAGCATGACAATCCTTGGAAAGCAGCGACGATCAATGATTTAGCTTTATGGAATCAAGTCTCGGAAGATAGTTCTGCAGGCACTGTGGAGTATTATGCAGCGCCCGTAGCCCCACGTGTCAGCCATATCGATTCAAGGGATGCGGATGACATTCTTAGCAATGACATTCCAGCCTCTCATCCGTTCTACGGCTTCTTCCGTGCTACACTGCGCGAAGCAAGACAAGGCGAGAAGATAAGGCTCGGCAACGTGCTTTATATCTGCAACGGCACCTTCGACGAGCAAGTCTTCCCGGAGTTTGGAGCATCTTTCACAAACGGAATAAGCGTTGAGGGCAAACGGCAACGCATCACGAATCTTGAAGCGGTAAGCATTGCTCCCAACAAGAGCCTTCATTATTAGAACCCAGCACAAAAGCTTGGTGTCATTAAATAAAGAGAACGATGATCAACGAAATGCCAATCATAACAATAGCAAGTGTAAAGCAAGCCTCAACATGCCTGAATCTCGGCGATGACCTTGCTCTGATAGACAATGTGAAGTCTGTCATCCTTCCCGGTGAAGCGAAACGATTAGGTTGCTTTATTTTTGCATTCTGCGATAGAGGCGCTGTCAACTATGAGATAGACACGATGCCTCAAAAAGTGGAGGCTGGGCATTGTATCATCATGTGTCCGGGGCAGGTACTGCAGAAGGTAGAGCTCAGCACTGATTGTCAGGGCCGCATGGTGTTTATGTCGCCCGGGTACGCCCAGGAGGTGCTCACGGGCATGCACGACCTCTCTTCAATCTTCCTCTTCTCCCGTCTCCACCCCGTCTTTGGCATGGACCGCGAAGAGGCACGCAGCATTCTCGGCTTCTACCTCCTTATCCGGCAGAAGGTCAGCGAGACCACACATCGTTTCCGCAAAGACACCGTAAAGGCGCTGCTGCAAGCCTTCCTCTATGACGCCGGCAACATCTTCTGGAAGGTGTTTAACAATGAGGATGACAAGAACACGCGCAATGAGGAGATCTTTATGCAGTTCATTGAACTCGTGGAGAAGCACTTCAAGACGGAGCGGCGTGTGACCTGGTATGCTTTGCAGATGCACATCACCCCCAAATATCTCTCCGAGACGATCCGAAAGGTGAGCCGGCAGACGCCCGGCGAATGGATTGACAGTTACGTCATGTTGGAGCTGCGCGTATTGCTCCGTACGAGTCCGCTATCTATCAAGGAGATAACAGAGCAGATGCATTTCCCCAACCAGAGCTTCCTCGGCAAGTACTTCAAACAGCATGCGGGAGTATCGCCGAAGGAGTACAGGAGACCCCACCCCTAACCCTACTCGATTGCCTTTACCACTTCCTCCAACTCTTTATACCACGCTTCTCCAAACCTTCTGATCAGCGGCTCCTTTAAAAACTGATAGACGCGGATGCCGAGCTTCTTACCTAACACCACAGCATCGTGGCAGACATCCCAACGGTTATAGTTGATGCCTACAAGCCCCATATTGAACTTCTTCTCACGGATAGGATAGAGCGCGCAGGAGATAGGCTTGCACCACTTGATGCGCCCAGCCCGATAAGCCCGTTCGAAGGCACAGAGACAACAGTGAGGAATAGTCTCACCACTGTTGAAGTCCTTGATATCATGATAGCATGTGAAGACACAGTCTTTCTTCCCCACAATACTCGTCACGAGGTCACCGTCGTTGTCGGTATAAGCCACGCCTTGCTTGTCGATAACGCTCTGTGCAGAGGCCGACAGCTCGCTCCACACGGCATCAAGGTTATCCTCCATGGCACCAATCTCATCGAGCGTCACAGGAGCACCCGCATCACCCTCGACACAGCATACACCTTTACATTTGGAGAGGTCACAGCAGAAATATTCTGTGATGATATCCGGCGACACAAGTACGTCACCGATCTGCATGATATGTAGTTCCTTCATGGATTACTATTAAAAAAATTAGTTTATCTGACTTTTGAGCTGTTAAAGTCCCCTAAGGGGTGTCAATATAGTTAGCAATAAGCACCTCGAAGAGGTGCCACACGGTTAGCCCCAGGTAAGGAGCGCAGCGACGCAACCTGGGGTTTCGGTTCGGAGCGGTTTCGTTGTAATCCGGCCTCGAAGAGGGCGAACATGGTCTAGAGAGATTGGTATTAGGCGATAACCATGTTCGCCCTCTTCGAGGCCGGTTTTCAGGTCATTAGCTTCATTCGCAACCCCACGTTTCGGCTACGCCTCACGTGGGGCTAACTTAGTTCAACCTCTTCGAGGTTGTGTACCCCCATCAATCCGGGAACCGGAAATTACCAGTCAATTTCTTCTTCTCCGTTTGCTTTCAGATAAGCATTGCAGCGCGAGAACTGATGCTGCCCGAACCATCCTCCGCGGTTAGCAGAGAGTGGTGAGGGATGCACCGACTCGAGGATCAAGTTCTTAGAGGCATCGATGAACCCACGCTTGCTGCGCGCATAACCGCCCCAAAGCATGTAGACGATATGCTCGCGGTGAGCCGACAACGCCTTGATAGCTGCATCGGTGAAGAAACTCCACCCTAACCGCTGATGACTGTTCGCCATATGGGCACGCACGGTGAGCGTAGCGTTGAGCAGCAGCACACCTTGCTTGGCCCAGCGTGTGAGGTCGCCGTTCGTAGGCATGGGCTTGCCGAGGTCGTCGTGGATCTCCTTGAAGATATTGACGAGCGAGGGTGGCATCACTACCCCGGAAGGAACAGAAAAACTCAGTCCCATGGCCTGACCCGGCTCATGATAAGGATCCTGGCCGATGATAACAACCTTCACCTTGTCGAAAGGCGTGAGGTTGAAAGCATTGAAGATGAGATGTCCGGGAGGAAAGCACGGACCGTTCTTATACTCTTGCCTGACAGCGTCGGTGAGTTGCTTGAAGTAAGGAGTCTCAAACTCCGGCTGGAGATACTGCTTCCACGTGGGTTCTATCTGTACGTTCATAGTGCTAAACGTTATTTTGTCTTGATGAAATAATCGGCTGCGTAGCGCCCCATCTCTTTGTAGCCTGCGGCATTGGGGTGCAGACGGTCACTGAGACAGAGGCCTTTACGTATGGCTGTAGGTTGCTTGGGGTCACGCATCAATGCATCGAAATCGATATAGCCGTCGGCGACCTTCTGCGTCCTGATCCATGCGTTGACAATGCGGCGTCCTTCCTCATGGCTTGCGTTTTTATAATAAGCACTGCCACGCATCGGCGTGATCGTTGCGAGATAGACCTTCTTATGCGCCTTGTGGCACTTCTCTATCATCGTGCGATACTCCATGATGAGATTGTAAGCTGTCACTACCCCATAGCCACTCGTACCGAGGTCGTTGATACCCTCGAAGATGACGACATCGGTGATGCCGTGCTGCTCTAAGATATCGCGGTCGAAGCGCTTCTTCGCAGCCTCGCCGTAGCCACTGTAGGTCAATACGCGGTTGTTGCCGATACCGAGGTTCAGTACGCCCCACTGCATAGGCACCGTCTTGCGGCCCTCCGCCTTGGCCTTCTCCTCTTCTTTCTGACGGTAAGGTCCATTGAGCCAATAGCTCATCTCATCGGGCCAACGATTCTGATGATCCGTCGTCGAACCTTTGCCATCGGTGATACTGTTGCCGATAATAGCTATGCCACGGACATTATTCGTCAGCACCTCAAGGGTCGCGATATTAAACCATTTCTCGTAACGGAAAGACTTCGTGAAATCGGTCTCCGGCGTGCTCACACCTTTCAAGATATAACTTGTCGTGCGCGAGCCCATGTGTACGGTAGGCGACTTCGGAGCGGACTCATAATTGAGCGTGATGGCAACCGTCTCCAAAGGCTTGAGATCAAAAGCAATGGCATCAGAAAAGAGGCTCTTGCCGGCAGGAATAACGACACCATCCTTTCCACTAAACTTCAGATAACGCGCTGTCTTAGGGTCAATGCGGAAAGAGTCAATGGAATGTGCAATATAGACACTGCGAAGAACAACGGGCTGGGACGAATAGATATTGCTGAGCATAAGCCTTATGACACGTCCTCCTGCCGATACCTTCACGATCTGCCTAACTGAGCGGTCACTCATCTGATTGTTGTAAGGCATGAAATACTTCACCGGCACCTGCATAGCCGTAGCCCACGTGCCCGTCCACTCACCGATAACAGTACCGTAGCCGACAGGATGGGCGGCCTTTGCTGAGAAAGACACGCACAGTAACAAAAAAAACAGTAACTTACGCATCATAACACGTGCAAAGTTACTGCTTTTTTCCCGGTTATTATTAAATCCATGGTATTTTTTGAATTCTTACTGTTACCGGAATGATATCAGTTTTCGAATTGATAACGGTTTTCGAATTGATAACGGTTTCCCGGTTGCTAACGGTTTCCCGATTGATAACGGTTTCCCGATTGCTAACGGTTTCCCGATTGCTAACGGTTTCCCGGTTGCTAACGGTTTCCCGATTGATAACGGTTTCCCGATTGATAACGCAGACAACCTCGAAGAGGTTGAACATGGTTAGCCCCAGGTAAGGAGCGTAGCGACGCAACCTGGGGTTTCAGTTCGATGTATTTTCGTTGCAATCCGGCCTCGAAGAGGGCTAACATGGGCGGGATGATAGGTGTTTAAGCCATGTTCGCCCTCTTCGAGGCCGGAAATCAAGTAATCAGGCTCAATACAAACCCCAGGCACCGGCTTCGCCGTCGCCTGGGGCTAACCATGTGGCACCTCTCCGAGGTGCGGCTGCCCCTACGGCAATACCACATCGCGACACGGCCGAGGCGGAAACGCGACGCGGCCGAGGCGGAAACGCGACACGGCCGAGACGGAAACGCGACACGGCCGAGGCGGAAACGCGACACATACGAGGCGCGATGATATCTCGCTTTTGCAACTACCTTACAACTTTCTTCCCGCCAACAATATATATTCCATGCGGCAATGCTTCGAGGCTTGTACCCACATATCTTCCATCAAGCGTATAGATGGCGAGATTATTCCAAGGCAAGACAAGCAATGTCTTTTTGATGCCTGTGGTAGTAGTCTTTTTAGCTTTGACAACGACATCATCGAGGAAGAAACGCTTGGAAGGAGCGAACTCAATGCGGCAGCTCCCTGAGCCTACGATGCGCAGGGAATAAGAAGTCCACGCTCCGCGTTCCATCATAAGTAGACCATCGTCAATGAGTGTAGCATTAGAACCATCGACACTGACATTCAATATCGTGCCATCACTATATGAATTCCACCCTGCAGCTCGGAACGTCAAAGTCACGGTGTCACCAGGGAGTGTTATCTTCGGCGTGGTGACATCTCCTGATCCCGATTTACTACCAATACCAAACTTCGCACATTTGTTAGCACCATACATATAGGATGAAGACAAAGATGTCAGCGATGTCCAGCCATTATTGTCAGGAACAAAAGAGCCATTGCCCACACCTGTTCCACTAAAGCGCCCATCGTTGCCTCCTTTTCCCGTACATTTATTGAAGGTCTCCTTAAAGAGAATCGAGTCATTGGTGGCCACTGAACTGTCCGCAATACGGCTATATGCAAACGACATCGTACCGTCAAGATGCTGGGTGATGCTTGTAACAGCGCAATGCATGAGATAAGAGCCATCGCTGTTAGCATTCCACAGCTCAGCAGCAGGAGTAGAATAATCGGAGAGACTTGCATTACTTAAGTAAGGGTAAGCAGAACCTTCATCTATCTCCGATCCACTGGCATGAAAGATCGTAACACGCTGATGATCGTTGGTCTGTGGACTGGTGTCATCGCCAACATAATAAACTCCGTTGGTAGAATTGACCACGTTCCATGCCCATATATCCGAATCATAATCGATATGCTCTATGAGCAAGCCTGCATCCGGAAGAGCCGCATCATAACCTGTAAGCTGACGGTTCTCCAAGATATAATATTCGTTGGCATTGCCCTTATTATAGATAATGTAGGATTGGCCCATCTTTGCAAGCGCCTGCATGTCAGTCACCGTCGTGTCGGAATCAAGTTCGATGGGCGTCGTCCATCCGCACACCATCTTCTCATAGCCTGTGTATCCGGCAGGCGTATAAGTATCATCGTTGTAAGAGCCATAGTCCATCAAGTCCCAAGAGCCCATACCATAATTATTACCACCGTCCGTCGTGTCGTACATATCAGGGAAGCCCATGCAATGAGAGAACTCATGACAGAAGGTACCGATACCCGCTAAAGAGCCATCGGCCTGCAGTTCTGAGGTACAAGCGTAAGTATTGATCGTCACGCCATCCAGCGTCAAGGTCCCGTCGGTATATCCCGCCAACTGAGACATATGTGGCCAGATAAGATTTGAGTTTCTCGTATCATTCTCTCCATGTCCGGCATAGAGGATAAAGACCTCTTCCACCTCACCGTCACCGTCCCAATCGTATTGGGTGAAGTCGACAGTACTGTCCACGGCTTTGCAGGCTTCTCTCACCATCTCATCGGGATACTGGTCATAACCTTGAGAATCGTTTCCACCATAATAACTATACTTATGGGTGAGTGTCACCGGCCCCGCCACATCAAAGTTGAGCAGGAACTGTCCCCCACTCTGCGCCTTGAAATAATCGCTGATACTTCCGTTGAAGCCATGATTGCTGTACCCCGAGAAGTTGGCAATGCTGTCATAGAGAGCGTGTGTGGCACCATAAGTAGACGTATCAAACTTTGTATCGGAGAAGTTGACGAGGATAATGAGTCCTCGCTTCTGGCCCTTGAATCCCGACTCAGCACTCGCTGCTTGCTTAGCGCCGAGCCCCTTTGCCATCGTCCGACGTTTGGCTGCCATGGACAGTTGTTTTGCAGCTGCGCGCTTCTTGGCTCCCGCAGCTATCTCTTCCTGTGTCACTGTCTTCCAAACTCCGGTACTATCACGCACATAGCGTTGTCCGTCATCTGCCTGCCACCAATGGGCATGCTCGTCACCTCGCAGCTCCACCGTTACCTGGGTACCGTCCGTCAACGTGATAGTCTGCTTCACCCCTTTCTTTGCTGGGATAGCAAAGGAAACGATTGCAGTAAGAACGAAGCAAAACAAAAGCAATTTTCTCATATTCACTAATCTTTATTGTTCGAAATATACAACCCCACCAAAATCATGGCACTGCCCACAGCTGCCATCCATGTGAGACGCTCACCGAGCACAATGGCACTGCACACGACAGTAGACACAGGGTTGAGGTAGACATAGTTGCCCACCGCCAACGCTCCCACTTTCTTGCTCACCCAGCTCCATAGTGCGAAACAGGTGAAGCTTGCAATCACGCCGAGGAACAAAAGATTCCCGAGCACTGCCGGCTGCAACAAGTTGTGCAGCGGATAGTTCCATGGCCAAACGAGATACCACGGGAGCACCGTCACCAAACCATAAAAGAACACCTTGCGCGTGACGAAGACGCTGCCGTAATGTGCCATCTTCTTCAGCAGGAGCGTATAGACAGCCCAGCAGAGAGAAGCAACGAGCGCGAGGGCATCACCTAATGGGTTAAGCTTCAGAATAATCTGACCATTGAAGATGACGAGGGCTATACCTAACACACAGAGGATACTGCCCCCGATAAGCGTCTTCGTGGCTTTCACGTCCTTGAACACCGCCAAGGCGATCAACGTGGAGAGCAAAGGAGCGGAGCATACGATGAACGATACATTGTTAACGTAGCCGATCTTCACCGCCATGTTCTCGGAAACGAAGTAGAGCGAGCCGCCTGTGATACCGAGAAGTGCCAACATCGCCTCATCCTTCCACGACTTCGCGAAGAGCTGGCGGGGAAAGAAGATCCAGATGCAGATATAAGCTAAGAGGAAACGCAACGTGAAGATCTCGTGTGCCTCCAAGCCATGGTTCAGCAGCACCTTCGAGTTGACAAACGTCACACCCCAAGTGAGCACCACAAGGATGGCAATGAGATGATAGTGCCACATCTTACTCATCCTTCCACTCCTCTATGCATCGTTTCTTCAGTGAGAAGTTGACACCAACCTTGATAAGCTTACGCTTGTCAAGCGCGAAGGGCTTGGCATAACCTTTATCATCAATCTGCTTGAGTGCCTCATCCGCACTACCGTCGAGCTTAAACTCAAAAATATAGATATAGTCCTTCGTCTTAATGGTCATATCCATTCGCCCGTCGCTCGTCTCACGCTCAACCTCCGCGTAGAAGCCGAGCATACGACTGATCAGATAAAAGGCGTTCTGAAAATAAAGTTCACTATCACCTACTATCTTATAGTCAGTATCAGCCAACATCGTTGACATACGGTGCATAAAGTCATCTACACGACCACGCTCCAAATCTTTTATAAAGTTACCAATGAAGAAAGCAGACTCGCCTTGACGGATGTTTGTATAGAAAGGCAACAAGTAGTCTGCAAAGCCCTCTTCAACTTCCTTGTTTGGGAATCCTAAAGTATAGAAACCAAAACGCTCGTCATAATCCTTAATGGTCAAGTAACCACTCTGATAAATCAAAGGAATGGGATTCGTCGACATCGAATCAATACTATTGAGGAAGTCACCTGTCACCTGCTCCTGTGTAAGGTCGGGCAAAGGATAGTTGTCCTGCTTCATCACTTCGACAAGGTATGATGGCGTACCGGTCTCAAACCAGTAACGACCAAAACGCTGACGGCTGAGTGTATTCAACAGACTGAACGGGTTATACACTCCCTCGCCATTCGCTACGAAGTGGTAACCGTCATAATCTTTTTCAAGACGGGCTAAAGCTGCTTCGTAGCTGATATGGTTGTTTTGTGCAAGTCCACGTACAGACTCTTCAAAATATTGATGTATCTCCCCTTCTGTAATGCCACAGAGCGTTTGATAACGCTCATCCATTGACAAGTCGATGAGGTTGTTAAGATCAGAGAAGACACTGACCTTGCCAAACTTCGTCACGCCGGTAAGAAAAGCGAACTTGATATACGCATCCATCGACTTCAGTACGCCGTAGAACGACTTTAAGGTAGTTCTAAAACTATCTTGTAGTTCCGGACGAGAAAGAGTAGCTAACAAAGGTTTATCATATTCGTCAACCAAGATGACGATTCGCTTGCCTGTCTTTAAATAAGCCTGCTTGATAACATATTCGAAACGTTGACCCGCCTCATGCAACGAAGATAACTTGCCATACTGTTCCTCTAAGGGAGCCAAGAAAGCATCCAACTTGTCATAGAGAGACTCCTCCGTTTTATATTCTCCTACATTCAAATCAAGATGGAGCACCAAATATTCCGTCCAATCTTTCTCTAACTGTTCAATAGCCAATCCCTTGAACAGTTCCTTCTTTCCCGAGAGATAGGCATCCAAGGTGGAGATGAGCAAGCTCTTGCCAAACCGGCGAGGACGGCTGAGGAAATAATAACTTCCCTCATTGACTAACCGATAAATCTGCTCCGTCTTGTCAACATAGACGTACCCTTCACGACGTATCTTCTCAAAGTTCTGTATACCTATTGGATATTTCATAGTTTGCAATATACATTGTCGGTCACAAAGTTACGAAATAACTTTTGGAAAAGGCAATATTAAGCTAAAAATGACTTTTGGAAAAGGCAAAAATGACACAAAAATAACTTTTACAACAGAAAAAGAGGCAGACTAACAATAGCCTGCCTCTTCACATAATATATGATTTTAAACGATTAGTTATTCACAAACTTGACGTCACGGATGAAGTCTGTACCAGCACCAAAAGATCCCGCACTGACACTATGGTTCCAAACCAACACGAACATCTTGCTTGCAGACAGATAACCACCGAAGGTATTCTTGTTTACATCGTCTACATACTTCGACTCATCATTGGTTTCAGCAGCCCAAGCATAACTTACCATTCCGTAGGTTTGATAAGAGAAGCCAGCCTGTACTTTAGATGCTTCGCTACCATCGGAATTGACCATTTCGAACTCCTGCTTGTCACCGGTCTCCTTGTTCCACTTAAAGAAGAAGTTATAACCAGAAACACCATCGATAGACTCGAACAAGTTCTTGATACGATAAACATCCAGAGCGGGAGAATATTCAATCGTGACAGGCCACTGTGTACCCGTGAAGAACTCCTCATCGTATGTACCAGTAGCGACGGTCTCATAGTCTTCCTTCACTACCTCCACTTTGTAGGTGTTCACCTCACCGTTGTTCTTCTTGTAAGAGTTGGTGTAGCTCTCAGGAATGCGGATAACGAAGTCATAATCTGAGTTTAACTTCATATCCGAACTCGGAGTAACAGTGAGTGTTGCCAATGAGTCACCAGCAGCGAAGTCAACATTCTCAGGCACTGTCCAACCTTCGGGAACAGAAACTTTCTCGACAGGTACAGTGAGCGTACCGGAAGTAGTGTGACGGTTGAGCACAACATCGAAGGTTGTTGCAGTCTTTGCCATCACGGGGTTAGAATAAGACTGGAAGGTGACATCGTTGGCACCTGCAGCAGCTCCCGGTGTATAGTCATCGTCGTCACTGCAAGAAGCCAGCGACAGAGCGCCGACAAACAGAGCACCGACAACAAATAATTTATCTATTCTCATGATTATTCTATTTGTATGTTATAGTGAATATATCCTATTAGTCAGTCACACCATCGCGCAGGTTGCCGTTCTGACCTGCAACTGGCAGTGCACCACCCTCGTTATCAACGATACTGAGGTTGTTATCCAGCTCGCCCTGCGGGAAGCGCATGTTGAGCCAACCGTCGTCAGCAGCGATGTTAAACTGATAAGCAGCTGGGAAGTTGTTTTCCACACCCTGATGGAAACGCACGATAGGCTTGCCCAGACGCTTTGCATCCGGAGTGAAGAAGCCCTCGCCCCAAAGTTCGACACGACGCTGGAACCAGATCTCGTCAACGAGTGAAAGGTTACGGCCGTTGATGTCATAGCTCGGATCACGATATGTCTTCACGAAGTTGGTAAGGATCTCGCGAGCCTTAGACTCATTGCCGCTGCGTGCATAACCTTCTGCAGCGATGAGATACATCTCCTCAATACGCATCAAGGGGAAGTCACTCATGTTCGTAGTGTTACCTACACCGTTCTTCATACCGAACTTGATAGAAGTGTAAGGTTCCAAAGCGACCTTACTACCATCGGAGGTTGTGAAGTCAGCAATCTCATCACCGGTAGCTGTTTTTCCATCCGCAGTCCAAGTGAGATTAGCCCAGTTAGGAGAATGCTTCTTGGCATCCAGCCACCAGCCCTTACGCACGTCAGTAGAAGGGATCTTATCATAGAGGAGCTTGTTGATAACCGGAGTGTTACCAGTTGCAGCAGCATAACCGTCGCCCGAGAAAGGACTGATCCAAGAAGATGCACTCTGATAGTTAGCGTTCGTGTGATCCTGTGCATCAGCCTCTGTGCGCAGTGCGCCCCAGATCCAAGCATGACCATCACCGCTCGTAGCATCATCAAAGCCAGGAACACTTACCTCCTCGCGAGTAGCGGGAGTGTAACGACCGCTGTTGATGACCTTTTCTGCGTCAGCAGCAGCTGCTGCCCAGTTACCCATATAGAGGTTGGCACGGGCACGGAGTCCGTAAGCCACATCGACATTGATGTACTGCTTGTCGGAACGAGCTACACCTAAATGCTCAACAGCATAGTTCAGGTCGTTCATGATGGCGGCATACACCAGACGCACGGTAGCACGGGGGTTATGCGTAGCATCAACACTGTCGGAGAGCAGAGGCACACAAGGCTTATCAGCCGACGTAGCGTAACTGAACTGGAAGTAAGGAGCCAACATCAGATAGTCGTAGGCGCGCATTGCGCGAGCTGCTGCAATATAAGATACAGCTGTAGAGTCGGTTGTGCCGGCAGGATAAGAAGCGATCACCTGATTGGCAACACCCATCTGTGTGTAAGGGATGGTGTAGCGAATACGCGGGTTAGCGTACTGAGCATTACGGGATGTCAGCTCATCAGCCACAGAGAACCAGTTGTAGTTGTTGTCGCCGCAGGCTGCATCAGCACCCTCGAGGTCACCGGAGAGGAGAGCCATGACCATACCGAAGTCATCGGCACGAGTACCACTGCTCAGACCACTCGTACCACCCTTGCCTAAGTAGTTGAACATACCATCGAAGGTAGCCTTCACACGAGTAGGGATAGCCTCGTTAGTGGCAAGACGCTCGTCCTGAGACAAATATTTGTTTCCCTCATAGTCTTGCTCGTTCAGGTCGTTGCACGCAGAGAAGGTCAGCAGTGCAGCAGAAGCCATAAGCAAGTATATCTTGTTTTTCTTCATTTGTATTAACTTTTTAGTGTTGCTCCGGCTATGATGCCGGAGCAATAAACAAACGTTATGTTTAGAATGTCAGCTGGATACCGGCTGTGATGGTGCGCATAGCAGGATAACCACCGCCACCGATAAGAGCAGAACCACTGGTGTAACCACCGACACCCATATAGGTACGTGGGTCAAGACCCTTACGTGCACTGACGAGGAAGAGGTTCTCAGCAGAGACGTAAACACGCAGGTTGCTGATAGCCAAGCGCTGCATGAGCTGCTTGGGGAAGGTGTAACCCAACGACACATTGTTGAGGTTGAGATAGTCGGAACTTGTCAGGTAAGTATCGACAGAGTTCTGACCTACGTTACCACCATCAGCAGCGAGCGATGACAGGACAGGGATGTTGCTGTTCGGGTTCGTGATAGGATCCCAGCCTTTGAGCACATCCTTATGAAGGGTCTGACCGGCATTGCCTACAACAGTCATATACTGCTGGTACATACCATCGTAGATCTTACCGCCGAGCTGATAAGAGAACTGGAAGCCTAAGTCAAGCTGACCTGCATTGGACGGAGTCCATGTAAGGTTGAAGCCGAAGCCACCATAAAGATCCGGGTTGACATCACCCAAGTCGTAGCGCGTAGCACTGGTAATATCACTTGTTGTGGTCTGGCCGGTTACATTGCCATCAGCATCTGTCACATCCTTATAGAAGAGGGGCTGACCATTTGTCTTGTCAACACCAGCAGACTTATACATGTAAGCCTCGTAGATGCTGCCGCCGACACGCAGGATAGAACTTCCACCCTTGATACCATTCTCCTTCACGGAAGGATCGAGGTCGGTGATCTCATTCTTGAAGTGAGTGAGGTTGAGGTTTCCGCTCAGTGTGAAGTGACGAGTCTTGATGATATCACCATTCACAGTGAACTCGATACCCTTGTTCACCATCTCACCTACGTTAGCAGGATAAGATGTAACGGCAGAACCGGAAGACAGAGGAAGGCTCTTCATATAGAGCAGGTCTGTGGTCTTCTTGTGGAAGTAATCGATGGTACCGTTCAAACGGTTGTTGAAGAGGGCGAAGTCAGCACCGACGTTCCACTCACCGCTCTTCTCCCATGTCAGGTCAGAGTTGCCGCGGAACACCTGAACAGAGGTGTATGACTTAGTGGTCTCATTGTAGGAAATCTTGTAGAAGTCTGACCAAGGATGGAAACGGAAGTCATCGCGGGCGAGATTCTCACCTGAATTCATGTTATCATTACCCTGGACACCATAGCTCACCTTGAGCTTCAGGAGGTCTACCCAATCAGCATGGAACCACTTCTCCTTGTTGATCTGCCAGCCGGCTGATGCTGACCAGAAGGTACCCCAACGATGACCGGGAGCGAAGATAGAGCTACCATCACGACGGAGAGAGAACTCACCATAGTAGCGCTCATCATAGTTGTAGTCGGCACGGAAGAAGTAACCGTCACGAACCAGACGGTCGGTATAAGAGCCCTGGTCCATGTTGGCACGGCCGTAAGCGTTACCGATCTCAGCAATGAACGGATCGAAGAGATGATCGTTTGAACCATACAGCTCTGACTCCTTATAATAATAGTGCTCGTAACCTGCAAGGAGGTTCACAGCATGCTTGCCAAACTGCTTGTCATAGTTGGCGGTGTAGATCTGGTTGGTTGAGAAGTTGCGCGTTGTGGCATTATATGCGATACCGTCTACACTGGCGTTGGTCGAGAAACGGCTGTGCAGATAGTTGTACTGACCGGTGCGGTTGAACAGCGTGAAGTTGGCTGCCAGGTTCAGACCGTCAACAGGAGTGATGGTCATCACCCAGTTGCCACGGAACTGATCGAAGTCAGCATTCTTTCGGTCGTATTCGTTGTTGGCCATAGCGTTACCAGAGATAGCCGGACGCTTGAAGTTGGTCTGGTTCATATCATAGGTAGGACCACCAATCTCGTTGGTAACGATATTGCCCTCAGCATCGCGCACATACATAGGATAGATAGGTGCGATCTTCGTAGCGATATCATAGAGGTTATCACTGGATCCGTAAGTATCAGCATCAAACGATGGACGCTGTGTCTTGATGTGCGTATAGTCAATGTTAGAGGCCAGTTTCAACCAGCTCTTAGCCTGATACTCCACATTGCTGCGAGCAGTGAAACGCTCAAAGTTAGAGTTCTTTACCGAACCACCATCCTTGAGGTATCCGAGGTTGTTGTAGTAAGACACCTTATCAGAGCTACCATTCAGACCGAGGTTGTATTCCTGGCGGAATGCTGAATTGTTGATAGCATCATAGTAATCATCCGGCATGTAGGTGTACTGACCGTCAGAGTAGCCAAGCTTGGCATTAGGATTGAGCTTGAAGTTTGTACCAATGAGGTTCTCGCCAGCGGGCACTGTGTAGACCTGATAGCCGAGACCACCGTTGTTCTCGTTGTAGAGGTTGTCGGTAGCGAACTTGTAAGCCTCCTCAGCAGTGCTGCCATGGAGATACTTAGAGTTGTACATAGCCTTGAACCAAGTCTCATAATACTGACCCGGATCCGTGATAATGTCGTAGCGGGGCACCTCACGGTGGTTGGAACCGAGCTTTGCATCGAAGGTGATGCGTGCAGCACCTGCGCCACGGCTCTTCTTGGTGGTGATAATGACAACACCGTTAGAACCACGGGCACCGTAGATAGCTGCGGAAGCAGCATCCTTCAGGACGGTCATCTCCTGGATATCAGCAGGGTTGATAGCAGCGATATCGCCATCGTAAGGAGCACCGTCAACGATGTACAGAGGCTCCGTGCTGGCGCTCATTGAACCGATACCACGGATGCGGATCTTCGGTGTTGCACCAGGCTCACCACTGGAAGTCTCAAGCTGTACACCAGCAACGCTACCGGTCAGGGCCTGTGTAGCATTGGAGACAATGTGCTTAGAGATATCGTCGGCCTTCATCTCGCCGGCAGCACCGGTGAAAGAAGAACGTTTCTGAGTACCGTAAGCCACAACCATCACCTCGTCGAGGTTGTGCTCATCGTTCTGCAGAGTGACCTTAATATTCTGTCCAGCCTTCACGGTCTGGTCTTTCATACCAAGGTAACTTACTGTAAGTTTTGAATTGGCGGGTGCAGAGATGGAGAAATGACCATCTACATCAGTAACAGTGCCGGTCTTCGTGCCGTCCACTCTCACTGCTGCTCCCACGATGGGTTCACCGTTATTGTCATAGACAGTACCGGAGACCGTAGACTGTGCCAGTGCCACTCCTGTCATCAGGAACAGACCGGCTAAAAGCATCGTAAGTCTTTTTAGCATAAACTCTCTGTTTTTATTGATTAATTATTAATATTTTCTTCTCTTGCTCGTTATAATTAAATCCCTTGTCTGCACAACTCGGTGGCAGAGGCGGGATGAATTCGTAATTTCTCTTTAATGAATATATCATCCTGATTACAACAATGCAAAATTAGATAATAAATATGAATGCACAAAATATTTATTAAGGAAATAGCTTAATTTTAACACATAGGCTTACAGTTTGTTGCTTTTAAGGCTTTGAAACGAAAAAAAATAAGTGTTTGTACCATTGCTATAGCTCATTTGCCATTGATCAACCTCTGTACTTTAATGTTTCCTTCCTGCATTTGGTCATTATCTAAAGCGCGAATGTATACCATGGTTGTATCGGGGCGCGTATGTCCCAATGCTTGCGATATGACAGGAAGCGGCACCCCTGATTTATAGGCAAGGCTTGCCCAACTATGCCGCATGGTATAAGATGTAAGGCCGATATCGATACCAGTCTCTTTGGCGAGTCGTTTCAGAGAACGGTTGTAAGCATTGAGACGTGTGCAGTATTCTTGGTAAGACTTCGCCTCATTTAAGGAGGATAACAAGGGAAAGACGTATTCAGATGTTTGAGTACTATATATATTAATAATGTGTAGGGCATCGCTGCAAAGTGGTATCTTGACCATCTGATGCGTCTTATGCCTCCTATAAACGAGAAGGTTGTCTTTTATCTGCGTTTTCTTCAAATAGGCTATATCCACGAAAGGCATCCCCATGGTGTAGAAGGAAAACAAGAATAGGTCCCGAGTCATTATGAGTTCTTTGTGCATCCTCAAATCTGCATTCTTTAGTGTGATGATACATTGCTCATTGATAGAGCGCTTGTCAGTTTTCATTTTACCTGTAAAGCAAGCTTCGAAAGGATGATGGTCAGAGACAAGTCTTTCATCGACAGCCTTGTTATAGATGGCACGCAAAGACCGATTGTAGCATGAGGCTGTATGGTTCCAGCGTCGCGTTGAGCTTTGGGGTGAAGGCTTCTCATACTATGACATCATGCGTCTGAAGAAGCCTATCGACCGTCGTGGGGCTAATTATGAGTCTTCTGTTACATTCAACATCCCCGCAGAGTCTAAGATTATGCTTTGGATCATCCCTGAGGATGAGGTAAACAACAACAAGGCTCTTCAGGGCAACAACAACGAGATCGTGTCGGTGCCTAAGCCTGTCGCTCAATAATCTTCTTTATAAATAATATAGAAAGCACAACCTCCCACGGGGTTGTGCTTTTTTAATGCTCAATAACTCTCTTATTTACGATCAGTAATCAATAGAGTTATCAATCATAATCAACAGAGATATTGGTAATAATCAATAGAGTTATTCGTCGAAATCCAAAACTTATTTCGTAACTTTGCAGCAGCAAGGTCATTGCGTACTTTGTATAACAGGTAAAAAGCATAATAACGCTTCGCTAAGGAATAAAGAATACATCTGTAATAACGCACTATATTACTAAAGCAGACAGCTATGAAATATCCTATAGGCATACAGAACTTTGAGAAGATCCGTCGTGAGGGTTACGTCTATGTTGACAAGACGGAAATGATATATCGACTGGTCAATGAGGGGAGTTACTATTTTCTGAGTCGCCCGCGTCGGTTCGGAAAGAGCTTGCTTATCTCGACTTTAGAGGCTTATCTCTCGGGAAATAAGGAGCTGTTCAAGGACTTGGCGATAGAACGGTTAGAACAGGATTGGACGAAATATCCTATTCTCCATCTTGACTTGAATAACCAGCGTTATAATACTGTAGAGAGTTTGAATGAGATACTTGATCTTAACCTCTCTAAGTGGGAGGATTTATATGGCAGATATGAGAAGGAGAAAACGCTATCCCTGAGGTTTGCGGGTATCATTGAGCGAGCTGCCATCAAGAGTGGACGACGTGTAGTTATCCTTGTTGATGAGTATGACAAGCCACTTTTACAAGCTATAAATGATGAGGCTTTACAAGACGAGTATCGCGCTATACTGAAAGCTTTCTACTCGGTATTAAAAACTGAGGACCAATATATTAAATTCGCATTTCTTACCGGTGTAACGAAGTTTGGCAAGGTCAGTGTCTTCTCCGATCTCAATAACCTCATCGACTTGTCAATGGATGAGCGATACCAGACGCTTTGTGGTATCACAAAGGAGGAAATTCATCGTTACTTTGAAGAGTCTGTGAGAGGGCTCGCTCTAAACAATAACATCAGCTACGTAGAAGCCTTAGCTCGTCTTGAAAAAGACTACGATGGTTATCATTTCGTTGCGCATGGCGAAGGCGTGTATAATCCGTTCAGTCTGCTCAATACCCTCAGCCGTCAGCGTTTTGGCCGTTATTGGTTTGAGACCGGTACTCCATCCTATCTCGTTGACTTGATGAAGCAGGACG
Source organism: uncultured Prevotellaceae bacterium (assembly GCA_902792635.1). Taxonomy (GTDB): domain Bacteria; phylum Bacteroidota; class Bacteroidia; order Bacteroidales; family Bacteroidaceae; genus Prevotella. Next base: position 135,477 of record CADBAG010000002.1, read on the forward strand.
ACTATCCATTGCCCGACCTTACACAGGAGCAGGTGACAGGCGACTTCCTCAATAGTATCGATTCGATGTCGACGAACCCCATCCCTTTGATCTATCAGAGTGGTTACTTGACCATCAAAGATTATGACCCTGAATTTGGCTTCTATACTTTAGGATTCCCGAATAAAGAGGTTGAGGTGGGATTTACAGATTACCTTCTTCCGTTCTATACGAATATCCGTCAAGGCGAGTCAGCTTTCTTCATTGGTAACTTTATCAAAGATCTTAGGGCTGGTCGTCTTGATGACTTCATGCGCCGTATGTCAACGATGTTGGCTGATACTGACTATAAGATAGTAGGTGATAGCGAACTTTATTTTCAGAATGCGTTTTATCTGATCAGTCGTATGCTTGGGTTCTATGCCGAAGTAGAGCGTGAAACGAGCAATGGGCGCATGGATATGACAGTCCAGACGAAAGACTATATATATATCTTCGAGTTCAAGCTCGACGGCAGTGCTGATGAGGCTCTCAAGCAGATTGATGAGAAGGGGTATGCCAAGCCTTTTGCTCTTGACAAGCGTAAGCTTATCAAGGTAGGTGTGAACTTCTCGTTGGAGAAGCGGTGTATAGAAGAGTGGAAGTGTGCTTCGCTGGATTAAATATAAGAGCTAAAATTGCCTTTTCCAAAAGTCATTTTTAGCTTATTATTGCCTTTTCCAAAAGTCAATTTTAAGTTCTCATCCTCCTTATCTTCTCCTTCAGATAGGCTTTGAGGCCGTCGTCTTCTATAACCTCGATATGCTCATAGAGGCCGAGGACGAAGCGGCCGATACCCTCATAGTTGGCAATGTCGGTCTCGAAGAGCCAATGGGTGTCATCGTCTCCCTTAGTCAGACATTTCCGTGCATGTGGATACTCCTCTTGCATAAAGTTATATGCCGAGACATCAAAGCGGAGGCGAACGCGATGACGCACCTCCCCACTATAGAGAAACATATCCGTGAAGGCATATTTATGCTCGTCAGCATACATCCAAGACTGGTCCAGCACTTCCACTGTACCAATACGCGAAATCTTATAAGTCTTATTCATATCTGAAGACGGCTCATAGGCACGGACATCAGTTTCATCGCCTAAAAACATGAAAGGCTCCACACAACGATCCTTCACCGTCAGACTGTTCGATGAAGCATATTTGTGCAAGATGACACACTTATGCTGCTTAATGGCTTTCTTGAGCAGCCGGTAGTTCTTATAAGGTTCAAAACTCTTCTCATCCACAGGACCAAGATAGGTATGAAAGTAATGCTGAAACTTCGAAAGGACACCTCCGACCATAGGACTCTCGGTGTTCTCACGCAACAAAAGCCTATAAAGATAATTCACTTGGTCCACGTTGAAGTTGACCTGCTCCCGAATATTCTGAAAGAAGGGCGACTCAACATCTAAGTTGTACCATCCATGATCGCGGTTGACTACGAATCCGTACTCGTCCAATGCCTTCAAGACATAATAAGCATTGCGCGTGCTCGTACCAAGGAGCTTAGCGATATCGGTGGCGGGAAGGCTCCGGTCGCCGGCTATTGCTTTGATGACATCGAGCCAATGGAAGAATGATTTAGTAGTATCGTTTGCCATAGTTGTTTTATTCAAACTGCAATTCTAACTGCCGGTCTCCATAGAGGTTGAAACTCTTACGGTGATATTTTGTGATGCCATATTTGGCGATGGCGGCCCGATGCTCCTTCGTAGGATACCCTTTGTTTTTCCGCCAATCGTACATCGGGAATTCCTCGTCGAGCTTGTTCATATAGTCATCACGATAGGTCTTGGCAAGGATGGAGGCAGCAGCAATGGCCTGATACTTCGCGTCGCCGTGAACGACACAAGTAATGGAGTTAGGAGTTAGGAGATAGGAGTTAGGAGTTGGCCAAAAGCCATTATGCGGCAGCCTCGGCTTGGCATCAAAGCGGTTGCCATCGATGATGAGGGCTTCGGGCTGCACACTAAGCTGCGCGAGGGCACGGTGCATGGCAAGGAAAGAGGCATGGAGAATATTGACCTCGTCAATCTCCTCCGGCGTGACGATGCCAACGGCCCATGCTACGGCATCATGCTGAATCTGCTCGCGCAAGGCATAGCGCTTCTTCTCCGACAACTTCTTCGAATCGTTCAGCTCCGGATTATCGTAGTCAGGTGGCAGGATGACGGCGGCGGCATAGACGCTGCCAGCGAGACATCCACGCCCCGCCTCGTCGCATCCTGCTTCCACCATGCCAGTATAATAATGTGGGAGAAGACCTTTGGAATTCTTCATTCGATAGATTATATAAATCGTTTGAGTTGTATGGTTGAACAAGAGCCTTTGCTACGCAGGATTGCCTCGGAGCCTTTGCTACGCAGGAGTGCCTCGGAGAGGCACACTCTTTTTAACCCCAGGCAAGGAGCGCAGCGACGTAGCCTGGGGTTGCGGAATAGAGCTGATTCACTGATTTCCAGCCTCGGAGAGGCTGGCTGCGCCTTGGCGCGCTATGTTTCGTATAATACTATCTATTAAAGACATAGCGCACTACGTGCAGCCTGCCTCTCCGAGGCAGAAGGTCAATTGTCACAACTATATCCTAACATACCCCAGGCTACGTCGCTGCGCTCCTTGCCTGGGGTTATGTAGAGTCAGCCTCTCCGAGGCTGTCAACAAATCAGAACATCTTGCTGACACGTTCAATGCCATCCGCCAAGACATCTATCTCTTCCTTCGTGTTGTAGAGGGCGAAGGAGGCGCGGACAGTACCGAGGACACCTAAGCGATCCATCAGCGGCTGGGCACAATGGTGACCGGTGCGCACGGCGATGCCGAGCTGGTCGAGCAACGTTCCCATATCCATGTGATGGATGTTACCCACATTGAAGCTCACGACGGCATCGTGGGAGTTAGGAGTTAGGAGATAGGAGTTAGGAGTTACAGGACCGTAAATATGCATGCCGTCGATCTTCGACAGACGCTGGATAGCATAGGCAGTCAACTCCTGCTCATGCTTCTCGATGTTGTCCATGCCGAGCTGCTCCATGTAGTTGATAGCCACGGCAAGACCATGAGAGGCGATATAGTCGGGCGTGCCGGCCTCAAACTTCAATGGCGGCTTCTCGAAGGTCGTCTTCTCAAAGCTGACATGCTCGATCATCTCTCCACCCCCCTGATACGGCGGCAACTTCTCAAGCCATTCCTCCTTGCCATAGAGCACACCGATGCCCGTAGGACCATACATCTTATGTCCGCTGCAGACATAGAAGTCGCAGTCGAGCTGCTGCACATCGACCTTCATGTGCGGAGCACTCTGTGCACCGTCAACCATGCAAGGCACACCATGCTCATGCGCTGTCTTGATGATCTCTGCCACGGGGTTGATCGTTCCCAAGACATTGCTGACCTGTGTGACGCTGACGATCTTCGTCTTCTCGTTAAACAACTTCTTATAAGCCTCTAAGTCAAGGACACCATCGTCGCTCATCGGGATGACACGCAGTTTGATGCCTTTGCGCTGGGCTGCCAACTGCCAGGGCACGATATTGGAATGGTGCTCCATGACGGAGACGATGACCTCATCGCCCGGCTCCATCATCGCCTCACTGAACGTGGCGGCAACAAGGTTCAAGCCCTCCGTGGTGCCACGGGTGAAGACAATCTCCGTCGTACTCTTGGCATTGAGGAAACGGCGGACGGTCTCGCGCGCCTGCTCGTGCAGGTCCGTAGCTTTCACACTAAGGTAATGCACACCACGGTGCACGTTGGCGTTTGCATTGAGATACTCCTCGCGCATAGCGTCGAGCACACACAGCGGTTTCTGTGTCGTTGCGGCATTGTCGAGATAAACCAACGGCTTGCCGTGAACCGTACGGCTTAATATCGGGAAATCTTCCCGCACCTTTTCTATATCGTACATTGGAAGTTTTTGAGTTAATGAGTTAATGAGTTTTTGAGCTCTTAATATGTTTAGTTAATGAGTTTATGAGTTAATGTGTTCTTGAGTTTATGAGTTTATAAGTTCTTAAGTCCTTCAGCTTTGATTATGGCTCTCTGCATATTAAGAGCTTAAAAACTCAAAAACTTAAAAACTTAAAAACTCAAAAACTTACTTACATATCTGACAGTTGCTGCACTTGCCGAGCTCCCCGCGGAAACGTTTCTCCACCAACTGGTGCAGACGCTCACGGAGCGGCTCCAACTTGATCTGGTCAATAACCTCACCGATGAAGGCGAACTCCAACAAGAGCTTGGCCTCATGCTCATCGATGCCACGCTGCTGCATGTAGAACATGGCTGCATCGTTAAGCTGACCTACGGTTGAGCCGTGCGAGCACTTCACATCGTCGGCATAGATCTCGAGCATCGGCTGCGTATACATACGTGCTTGCTTCGTCATGACAAGGTTCTGGTTACGCTCATCGGAGTTTGTCTTCTGCGAGCCATGGCGTACGAGGACACGACCGGCGAAAGCGCCGACAGCCTTGTCATCCAACACATACTTATAGAGCTCATGCGAGTTGCAATGACCTACCTGATGGTCGATAAGTGTGTTGTTGTCCACATGCTGACTCTTGTCAGCGATGACACAACCATTGCACCAGCACTCAGCACCCTCACCCTTGAACACAAGGTCGAGCTTGTTGCGCGTGATTCCATTCTGCAGCGTGAGGACATTGTGGTTAAGCCTACTGTTAGCCTGCTGGTCGATATAGACATTGCTCACACGCGTGTTCTTCTCGTGTGTCTCCTCCAAGCAGTAGAGGTCGAGACTGGCATTCTCGCCGACATAAGCCTCAATGACCTGCGTGCCGAGGAAATGACGATCGTCGGCCGAGTCATCACAGAAGAGCAGCTTTGCCTCTGCACCCTCGTCCATGACGATGAGCACGCGACGGTTCACCATGAGGTCGACATCGGAGCGGAGGATGTTCACCACCTGGATGGCGCGGTCCACCTTCACGTTCTTAGGCACATGGATGAAGAGTCCGTCCTGAGCCAACATCGTGTTGAGCGCCGTGACGGCGTCCTCAGAGGTCTTGGCTATCTTGCCATAATATTTTGCGATGGTCTCCGGATACTGCTCTGAAGCATCCTTCAGGCTCATCACCTCCACGCCCTCGGGTAGTCCGGCTTTCGGCAGTGCTTTCTTATAGAAAGCGTCATTGACGACGAAGTAAAGCGACGTCGAGAGGTTCGGTACATCACAACTGAAGACACTGTAAGGATTGAGCGGGAACTCCACACGGTTGACATTCACGCCATAGTCGGGCTCAAACAGCTTGTCCATATCGGTATACTTATACCGCTCCACTTTCCGTGAAGGGAACCCTTGCCGTTTGAAGTCCTCGAAAGCAGCGTCGCGGACATCGTTCATCACCTTAGCCGAATGGTCAAAGATAAGCTGCCTGTTCTCGCTGTATAAATCTATATATTGTTTTTCACTTGCCATAATACTTTCTTTTAGTTAGGAGTTAGGAGATAGGAGTTAGGAGTTGCAAGTTACGAGAACTCCTAACTCCTATCTCCTAACTCCTATCTCCTAACTCCTATCTCCTAACTCTTAATTCTTTCCGAATTTTTCATCTGCCTCTTCCTTGATCCAGTCGTAGCCTCGCTTCTCAATCTCCTTAGCGAGCTCCGGGCCCTCGGTGCGCACGATGCGGCCGTTGTAAAGCACATGGACGACCTGCGGCTTGATCATGTCGAGCAGACGCTCGTAGTGGGTGATGACGATGATCGACTTCTCCGGTGTGAAGAGTTTGTTGACACCCTCAGCCACGATACGCATAGCATCGACATCGAGGCCGGAGTCAGTCTCATCAAGGATGGAAAGTTTCGGATCGAGCATAGCCATCTGGAAGATCTCGTTGCGTTTCTTCTCACCGCCCGAGAAGCCCTCGTTGACGGAACGGCGAGAGAGCTTCGGATCGAGCTCCACGAGTTCACGCTTCTCCTTCATGAGTTTCATGAAGTCGGGTGCCTTCAGCGGCTCCTTGCCCTCATACTCGCGCTTGGCATTGACGGCAGCCTTCATGAAGTTGACCATTGACACACCCGGGATCTCAACGGGATACTGGAATGAGAGGAACAAGCCCTCGCGTGCGCGGTCCTCCGGCTTCATAGCCAGCAAGTCCTTGCCGTTGAACGTTGCCGAACCCTCCGTAACAGTATAGAGAGGGTTACCTGTCAGCACAGCAGACAGTGTTGACTTACCTGATCCGTTAGGACCCATGATGGCATGGATCTCACCATCCTTTACCGTAAGATTGATACCTTTCAATATTTCTTTGCCAGCAATCGTGGCATGCAGATTCTTTACTTCTAACATACTTTTATTAGTTAGGAGTTAGGAGATAGGAGTTAGGAGTTATTCCTGCTCACCGTCTTCTGCTCCAATTTATTGTTATTATTGTTTTCAAAAGTTATAACTCCCAACTATCCAACCGTACCCTCGAGGCTGACGCTTAATAATTTCTGAGCTTCTACTGCAAACTCCATGGGGAGCTTATTGAGCACCTCTTTGGCATAGCCGTTGACAATGAGTCCTACAGCATCTTCCGTGGGGATGCCACGCTGGTTGCAGTAGAAGAGTTGATCCTCACTGATTTTTGAGGTCGTAGCCTCATGCTCCACGACAGCAGTATCGTTGTGGATATCCATGTAAGGGAACGTGTGGGCACCACAGTCGGAACCGAGGAGCAGCGAGTCGCAGGACGAATAGTTGCGGGCGTTGTCTGCATTGGCCGTAGCGCGCACGAGACCACGATAGCTGTTCTCCGAATGACCGGCAGAGATACCTTTGGAGATGATTGTCGACTTCGTATTCTTACCGATGTGGATCATCTTCGTACCCGTGTCAGCCTCCTGATAGTGGTTCGTCACGGCGACACTGTAGAACTCAGCCTGCGAGTTGTCACCGCGGAGCACACAAGAAGGATATTTCCACGTGATAGCCGAACCCGTCTCCACCTGTGTCCATGACAGCTTGGAGTTGACGCCGCGGCACTCACCACGCTTCGTAACGAGGTTCAGCACACCGCCTTTACCGTTCTCATCGCCCGGGTACCAGTTCTGCACCGTAGAGTATTTCACCTCTGCATTGTTCATGACCACGATCTCCACGACGGCAGCATGCAGCTGGTTCTCGTCGTACATCGGGGCGGTGCAGCCTTCGAGGTAAGAGACATAGGAGTCGTCGTCTGCCACGATGAGCGTGCGCTCAAACTGTCCCGTGTTGCGGGCATTGATACGGAAGTAACTGCTCAGCTCCATCGGGCAGCGTACGCCCTTGGGGATATATACAAACGTACCGTCACTGAACACAGCTGAGTTCAGTGCGGCAGAGAAATTATCACGATAAGGTACGACACTTCCGAGATACTGCTTCACGAGGTCGGGATGCTCCTTCACAGCCTCGCCGATAGACATGAAGATGATGCCTTTCTCGGCCAACTGTTTCTTGAACGTCGTCTTCACAGAGACGGAGTCCATGACAGCATCCACAGCTGTTCCGCTCAGAGCGAGGCGCTCCTCCAAGGGGATGCCGAGCTTGTCGAAGGTCTTTTCCAACTCGGGATCCATCTCCTTGTTCTTCGGCTTCTTCGCCAACGGGTCGGCATAATAAGATATAGCCTGGAAGTCGATATGCGGCACGTGGACGTGTCCCCACGTTGGAACGGGCAAGGTCTTCCAATAACGGTAGGCCTTCAGACGGAAGTCGAGCAACCACTCGGGCTCGCCTTTCTTCTTGGATATGAGCCTTACGACATCCTCGTTGAGACCTTTAGGGATGACCTCCGTGTGGACATCCGTCGTAAAGCCGTATTCATATTTCTGGTTAGCAACCTCCTTGACGAAGTCGTTGCTTTCCTTCTTGAGTTTTATCTCCATATAATAACCTTAATATTAAGAGATGTATAATTAATACAAGGTGACACGAACAAAAGCCGTGCCACCTTTATCATGTATCACAATTGTTACCTATTAAGCGTTACAACTGTGCAAACTTGACTGCTCTAAAGGCGGTACAAGCTTTATAGTTTCTGTTCAACCTCAATCTCTGTGAAGGTCTCGATGACGTCGCCTACCTGGATATCATTGTAGTTGACGAGCGAGATACCACACTCTAAGCCTGTTGCAACCTCCTTCACGTCATCCTTGTAACGCTTCAGGGCAGCGATGGGAGCAGTGTGCACCACGATTCCGTCGCGTACGACATGAGCCTTGTCCTTGGAGTGGACCTTGCCCTCGGTGACGAGACCACCGGCGATGGTACCGACCTTGGAGATCTTGAACACCTGCTTGACCTCTACCTCAGCCGTGACGACTTCCTTCTTCACCTTGTCGAGCATGCCGACCATGGCTGCCTTGATATCATCGATAGCATCGTAGATGATGGAGTAGGTATTGATCTCTACACCCTCACGGTCTGCAAGCTTACGTGCATCGGCAGAAGGACGTACCTGGAAGCCGACGATGATAGCATCGGAAGCCGAAGCAAGCATGACATCGTTCTCGGAGATCTGACCGACAGCCTTGCTGATGACGTTGACCTGCACCTTCTCCGTAGAGAGCTTGAGGAACGAGTCGGACAGTGCCTCGATAGAACCATCGGTATCACCCTTGACGATGATGTTGAGCTCATGGAACTCACCGCGTGCGATACGGTGGGAGATATCACCGAGCGTCAGACGCTTCTGCGTACGCAAGCCTTGCTCACGCTGCAGCTGTTCACGCTTGTTGGCAATCTCACGTGCCTCCTGCTCCGTGTCGATGACATGGAACTGGTCACCAGCGGTAGGAGCGCCGTTCAGACCGAGAACAATAGCCGGCTCAGCAGGCTTCACATTGTCGATGCGCTGGTTACGCTCATTGAACAAAGCCTTCACACGGCCCCACGATGTACCGGCAAGCACGATGTCGCCGACATGCAGCGTACCGTTGCTTACGAGCACCGTAGAGACATAGCCACGGCCCTTGTCGAGAGACGACTCGATGACGGTACCGGTAGCCTTACGGTTCGGGTTAGCCTTGAGGTCGAGCATGTCAGCCTCAAGCAGCACTTTCTCCATGAGGTCGTCGACGCCAATGCCTTTCTTTGCGGAAATCTCCTGGCACTGGTACTTACCGCCCCACTCCTCCACGAGGAGGTTCATGTTGGCGAGATCCTCACGTATCTTGTCGGGGTTAGCTCCCGGCTTATCAATCTTGTTGATGGCAAACACCATCGGCACGCCCGCAGCCTGACAGTGAGCGATAGCCTCCTTCGTGGTAGGCATCACAGAGTCGTCGGCAGCGATGATGATGATGGCGATATCAGTGACCTGAGCACCACGGGCACGCATGGCGGTGAAAGCCTCATGACCTGGGGTATCGAGGAACGTCACCTTACGGCCGTTCTTCAGCGTCACACTGTAAGCACCGATATGCTGGGTGATACCACCAGCCTCACCGGCAATGACGTTTGTGTTGCGGATATGGTCGAGCAATGAAGTCTTACCATGGTCGACATGACCCATGACCGTCACGATAGGAGCACGGGGCACGAGATCGCTCTCGTCGTCCTCCTCCTCGCTGACAGCCTCCTGGACCTCAGCACTGACATACTCGGTCTTGAAGCCGAACTCCTCTGCGACCATGTTGATGGTCTCTGCATCGAGGCGCTGGTTGATAGAAGCCATGATACCGATGCTCATCAGCGTAGAGATGACCTGCGTCACAGAGACGTTCATCATCGTAGCGAGCTCTGACACCGTCACGAACTCGGTGAGCTTCAGTACCTTGCTCTCCTTCTTCTCAGCACGTGCCTCAGCATCGAGCTTCTCCTGGACAGCCTCACGCTTCTCCTTACGGTACTTGGCGCCTTTCTTGTTCTGACTCTTACTCGTCAGACGAGCCAGCGTCTCCTTTACCTGGCGTGCTACGTCCTCATCGGTAACCTCCTGCGGCTTATTGTTACGGTTGCGGTTCTTCTTTTTCTTACCGTTGCCGTTCTTGTTGCCGCTCTGCTGGTTGGCAGCAGCGTTGACGTCCACCTTATTATTATTGATGCGCTCGCGCTTGCCGCCACCCTTGTTGTTACCGTTTCCGTTGTTGCCACCGTTCTGCTGGCGCTGGCGCTCACGCTGACGCTCAGAGCGCGACTTCTTCTTCGGACGGGTACTGGAGTTGATGGAGCTCAGGTCAATCTTACCGAGCACCGTCACCTTCGGCGTATCATCGATACGCACCTCCGTCTTCGTACGGAAGATCTCAGTGCCTTTCTTATTATCAGCACCGGGCTGTGTCACCTCAGCCACCTTCACGGCCGCCGGTTTCTGAATGACCTGGCGCTGTTTCTGTACAGGCTTCTCATTCTGCTTCACAGCCTGGGCAGCCTTGACATTGTCCTTCGGAGCCGAAGGCTTATTGTCCTTAGCAGGAGCCTGCTGCTGTACAGCAGCCTTGGGAGCCTCGGCAACCTTTTGTTCAGCTGCTTTAGGAGCCTCAGCAGGCTTAGCTGCAGGAGCCTCGACCTTAGCCTCCTGCTTGACAGGAGCCTCAACAGGCTTGGCAGCAGGTGCTTCCGGCTTGGCGGGAGCGGGCTGTGGCTTTACTTGTGTCGGTTCAACCTTCTGACTGACGGCAGCAGTCTCAGGCTTTGCAGCCGGCTTTTCAGATGTAGCATCAGACTTAATCTCCACCGGGCGCTTGCCAACGCTATTAAGGTCTATCTTACCCAACGGTGTGTATTTCTGGTGTCCTCCGAGCTCCATGCCGCTCTCCACGCGGTTCTTGGAGCCATCCCGGTCTTTCTTCTTCTCAGGCTTCTTGAAGAGCTGCTCCGCCTTTTCCTTGACGGCCGCATCCTTCTTGAACGCCTCGACGAGAGCAGCATACTGCTTGTCGTTGAGCTTGAAGTTGAGGTCGTCCTTGACCTCTCCAAGCACACCGGCTCTCTTTTGCAGGTAGCCAACTGCCGTTTGGCGACCTATGTTCAATTCACGTAATGCTTTGTTTAATCTGATGCTCATATAATACTTTTACCTTCTTTATTCTGATTCCTCGTTATTCTAATTCCTCCTATTCAAGTACTTTACTGTTCAAATTCCTTTCTCAGTACTTCCAAGACGTGATCCACGGTCTCTTCCTCGAGGTCAGCCTTCTCTACCAGCATCTCACGCGGAGCGTTGAGCACCTCACGTGCTGTCTCCAGGCCGATACCCTTGATGGCATCGATGATCCACTGGTCGATCTCATCGTTGAACTGGTCGAGGTAGACGTCATCCACCTGATCCTCCTGATCACTGTCGCTCACCACACGGAACACATCGATGGTGTACTCTGTCAGCATCGAGGCGAGCTTGATGTTCATACCGTTACGGCCGATGGCGAGACTCACCTGGTCGGGCTGCAAGTATACACTTGCCTTATGGTTCTCCTCATCGAGCTTGATGTCCGTGACCTGTGCTGGGCTCAGTGCACGCTGTATGAACAGCTTGGTGTTGGCTGACCAGTTGATGACATCGATGTTCTCGTTGTCGAGCTCACGCACGATCCCATGCACACGGCTACCGTGCACACCGACGCAGGCGCCTACCGGGTCGATACGGTCATCGTAGCTCTCCACAGCAATCTTAGCGCGCTCACCCGGCATACGGGCGATCTTCTTGATAGCGATCAGTCCATCCTGGATCTCAGGCACCTCGTTCTCCAACAGGCGCTGCAGGAATGTAGGACTTGTACGGGAGAGAATGATACGCGGGTTGTTGTTCTCGTTGTCCACACGCTCAATGACGCAACGCACGGTCTCACCCTTGCGATAGACATCAGCAGGGATCTGCTCACTCTTCGGAAGGTGGAGTTCGTTGTTATCATCGTCGACAAGGAGCACCTCACGCTTCCACACCTGATAGACCTCAGCAGAGATAAGCTTACCCACGCGGTCCTTGTACTTGTTGTAAAGAGCGTCATGCTCCAGCTCAAGAATCTTGCTGGCGAGCGTCTGACGCAGTGTCAGGATAGCACGACGGCCGAACTTGGCGAAGTCGACGGGCTCAGAGACCTCCTCACCGACCTCATAGTCGGCATCAATCTTCTGGGCATCGGCAAGGCTGATCTCCTTGTTCTCATCAGCCACCTCACCATTGGCAACCACGATACGGTTGCGGTAGATCTCAAAGTCACCCTTGTCGGGGTTGACAATGACATCAAAGTTCTCGTCCGAACCAAAGATCTTCGCAAGGACATTGCGAAAACTCTCCTCAAGCACACTCACAAGCGTTGTGCGGTCGATGTGCTTCGTATCCTGAAACTCGCGGAAAGAGCCAATCATGCTCACCTGCTCGTCATCATTCTTTCTTGCTGGCATAGCTATATATCTTTTTGTTTATTCGAATTATATTATTCTTGTTATTATTCTATCCTTATTTGAAACTGATGAGATACTTGGTGTATTTCACCGTATCCATGTTGTAGTCGTGGTCGACATCCGTTAGCACGGGGCGCTTCTTGCCTTCCACCTTCACTTTCTCCTTGACGGTAACGGTGAAGTCGCGGCCGTTGACACTCTTGAGGATGCCCTTGACCTTCTTGCCGTCACCATCGAGCACCTCCACAGGCTCGCCGATAAAAATCTCGTATTGCTTCGCTACCTTGAAAGGCTGACCGAGACCGGCAGAGCCCACTTCGAGCTCATAGTCCTCTTCATCGCGGTTGAGGTGGTCCTCAATGTATTGGCTCAACTGAGCGCAATCTTCGATCCACACACCATCGGCATGGTCAATCTCGACTGTGATCTTGTCATCAGGGCTGATGTTCAGGTCTACGAGGAAGTATTCCTTGTCCTTAAGCCACTCTTCTACTAATCCTTTAACGACGTTCTTGTCTATCATGTATTGAAGTTATAAAAAAATGAGGAACTCGCTTTAGGAGTCCCTCATTCCACTGAACACTGCAAAGGTACTAACTTTTCTGCGTTCCCACAAATATATTGCGCTTTTTCTTTAAAAAAGTACAAATTATACGATGTTGGCTGGTAACTACTCAGTTTCGGAGAGACAAATGGGATAGCCCGGATAAGCACCTCGGAGAGGTGCCACACGGTTAGCCCCACGTGAGGCGTAGCCGAAACGTGGGGTTGGATAGGAACGGTTGACCTGAATACCGGCCTCGAAGAGGGCGAACATGGTTTAAACACCATCACCTATAACCCAAACCCCGCCCATGTTCGCCCTCTTCGAGGCCGACAGGTCAGGTTTAATCGTCCGCCCCTAAACCCCAGGTTGCGTCGCTGCGCTCCTTACCTGGGGCTAACCATGTGGCACCTCTCCGAGGTGCTTACGTGCAACCAAGTGTTACTTCTCAGATAAAAGACTGAATAGATACATCGTTCGTTCAATAACAGCAACTCGGCTGGCACGTGACGAACAATTGGCTGGCACGTGACGGACAATTGGCTGGCACGTGGCGACCAATTGGCTGACACGTGGCGACCAATTGGCTGACACGTGGCGGCAAACGTCATGTCAGTATTGTGAGATGTTGTCGAGACGCTGAATGGCTGATTCTGTCGTTGTAGCGGCAATGTCTGCCTTGAGTTCTTCGAGGCTGAGCTTGCAAGAAGGCTGAAAGCTGTCTGACTGCATGTATCTCAGCAGACTGTTGCGAAAGGCACGACCCTCGGGATATTGCACGATGCGCTTCAGGTTTGACATACAAAGCAACAGGCGGCCCTTGCCAACGGCAAACTCCATGACGAGACCGAGCTTATGGTTACGCTCCACATTGTCGATAACCTGCACGATGGGTCTGTAACCTGCCGGAAAGCGGTCGAGGATGAGCGGCCTGCTGTTCTTCACGATAGGAAACCACTGCCATGACGTCCAGTCATCCGTCGGGAAACTGTTGAAGATGGGATGACGAGCATCGGTGAGGATGCCAAGCGTGCCCGGCGAGACTGCCTTCTTATTCTTCTCGCAGATCGTCTTGAACATGCGCCAGTTCCAATAATCGGTAATAAAGAGCCCGCCTACTGTGTTCTTGGAAAACGATGACAATGCAGCAGAGTCGGGAGCCCACAGCACGCTTGCACCAGCTTGCAGTTTCTTCGCGACATCCTCGCTCAGTTCTGTTGTCTCAATAATGTCCGAACCGTCAATATTAACCTTATCCTTTGCCGGATAGATCCATATCGGCCAGTCGTTGACAGCCTTTGTTCCGCTTTGTGTCTCGGCAGTCAATGTCAAAGTTGCTTTCACGGCTTTCTTCACGGAAGGCAAGAGCAGATCATCTTTTCCCAAAGATAAGAGACCTTCACTGTCATCAGCTATCGTAAGCATCTGACCCTCGGAGATGATACTGCCGTCTGTATTTGCTATCTTTGCATATACTTTTGCTCCTTTGAGCGAGCCACCGCCATAGTTGGCGACCTTCATCGTCAAAGGTATCGTCTCGCCACCTTCATAAGTATAGCGCGGTAGGACGGCAAGAGGGACGACGGGCGAGCAGAACTTGCGCCAATCATCTCGACTAATACAACCTTTGTTTTGCATGAAGGCATTGAGCATGCCCACGAGTGCCGTACCTTGCCCGGGATAATCCTGAAGATCGAGGAGCTGAAAGCCAGCCATATTATCAGTGCGGAGGTCGAGTTCGATGTCGGCTTTATAGAGCTGAGCCGCCCACCGTCCACTGGCACGATGGAAAGCGTCAGCTTCATCCGCCATACCGGCCAAGGCGAGGCGATGCCGGAACACTTCAAAGTTGTAGGGAAAGAGCACACCGGTATATTGAGCTATCTCGTTGTAATCGGGGTAGACCTGAAACTGTCCCGTCTCATGACTGATGACAGGCACGGGACCATGACCGACGGAGTCTTTCGCCAACAGACAGGCGTCATGGAAGTCACGATCCGTGGAGGGATAGAAATGATTGATGACACCGCCATCATAAGCATCGGCGAAAGAGAAACTGCCGCGTGTGTGCGTGTTGTAACTACCCCACCCTTCTCCACCGACACGGCAAGTAGTGAAGTACTGCATGCCACGGGCTACACCGCGGTAGCCAAGGAAGCCATTGCTGCCAAATGTATAATACTTGTCGGGAGCAATCTTACGGAAATCATCCACGAGGCTACGCATCGTATCGATACTCCCCCACAGTTCGTTGCCCAACGCCATCATGACGAAAGACGGATGGCGACCATAGGTCTTGAGGATATTGATGCCTTCCTTGTGGAGAAAAGAGACGAGTGCCGTGTCGTTGGCTTCGATACTTCCCCAGATAGGAAGTTCCGGCTGGAGATAGAGACCGAGCGAGTCGGCAGCTACGAAGGCTGCTTCCGGCGGGCACCAGCTATGGAAACGGATATGGTTGATACCCCAGTCTTTGCAGATACCAAAGTACCACAACCAAGACTTCACATCCATCGGCACATGACCCGTAAGGGGCCACACGCCGGCATCGTGCTTGCCGCGGAGGAACGTCATGTGGCCATTGGCATAGAAATGCTGGCCACGGATCTCAAAGTTTCGGAAACAGTCTTTCGTGCTTTGTATTTTGGCGGTAGGATAAGTCTCGGGCTGGAGACTGAGAAAGATTCGCCCAATAATACCGTTCCAGTTTGTCTGTGTGTCGGGCGAATAAGCATGGGAACTGGACATGACCTGAGGCGGCACACCGCCACCGTTGTCCACCCTTATCGTAAGCGTATGGACGCCGGGCTTCAGTTTACCAAGATTGTAAACCTGCGGTGTAGAGATATCATTGCTCGAACCGATGGAGTCACCATCGATCCAGACTGTCGACGGCTTCGTTCGTTCCAAATGAAGGAAGACCTTCTTCCCTTTCCAGTCTTTTTCCACGGTGAATGTGCGGCGGTACCATGCCTTGCCTACGAAATAATGAAGCCTTGTAAGATGTGTTGTCTCATCGGTACGCTGGGGGGACTCGCCCAGGCCGTTGGTGTCAGTTGTGCCCGGCAATGACACGGAAGCATCGAACGTCGTGCCTGTCGTAGAAAACAGCCAACGACCACTGAGGTCTATCTCCTTACTGTTTCCGGCAAGACAGGAGAGGGACCAAAGCAAAATTGTGAGGAGGAACAAGTGCTTTCTCACAGTAAATTGTTTTTAGGTGTTACTTATCTTGGAGCATCGCGCATTTTTACAGCATGGCGAGGGCCGCATTCTCATTAGCTTCCATAATCTCGCGCTCTCCGGGGCCTTTGTCGTTGATGCCACAGAGATGGAGGATGCCGTGGATGATGACACGGTGGAGCTCGTCGTCGTAAGCCTTGCCGAACTTCTCCGCGTTGGATCGCACGGTGTCGAGGGAGATGACGATGTCGCCATTGAGGACATCATCCTCATCGTAGTCGAAAGTGATGATGTCGGTGTAATAATCATGTCCGAGATACTGGCGGTTGACCTCTAAGATCTTCTCGTCGCTGACAAACATGTAGCCTATCTCGCCGACCTTGCGGCCATGGGCTGCCGCCACACGCTTGATCCACGCTGTGGTGTCGCGGTGACGGATCTTCGGCATTTTCACGCCGTCTGCATTGTATGTAATCATATTTTGGGTGTTGGGTGTTAAATGTTGGGTGTTAATGATTTATTAATGGGGTGTGGCAGAAGTTTTTGTGCCTCTGCATCCTTATGGAAATAGACGAGCTGACGGTAAGCGGTCGATGAAATGGAGGAAAACTGGGGCTGAGCATAGAGCAGCACCGTCTCGAGGTTGCCGAGGTTGCGGTTGTAGTCGGCCTCAATACGTTCATACTCGAAGTCGATGGTGGAGCGCACGCCGCGAACCTGGAACTGTGCCCCGACCTTCGCTGCGATGTCCACCGTCATGCCGTCGTTGGCCACGACGCTGACGCGCGGCTCATCCTTGTATAGCGCGCGGATAGCCGCCAAGCGCTCCTCCGCCGAGAACATATAGTGCTTCTCGGGGTTCACCGCCACGACGATGACGAGACGGTCGAAGAGCTTCAGCGCCCGCCGGGCGATGTCGTCGTGCCCGATGGTGTAAGGGTCGAAGCTGCCGGCAAAGACAGCGATGCGGGGATTGTTTTCTTTTTCTATCTTCATCTTAGAACAACTTCGGTTGCATGATGTTGCCCTCGTAGGGGTTGCGGCCGAGGTGGTCGTAGGCGAGCTTCGTCGCCATACGTCCGCGCGGGGTGCGTTTGATGAAACCTTCCATGATGAGGTAAGGCTCATAGACCTCCTCCACGGTGCCACTGTCCTCGCCTATCGCCGTGGCTATCGTCGAGACGCCCACGGGCCCCCCGCGGAACTTATCGATGATCGTCGTGAGAATCTTGTTATCGATCTCATCGAGACCATAGGAGTCGATGTTGAGCGCCTGAAGCGAGAGATCCGCGATAGCTTTCGTGATGGTGCCGTTGCCTTTGACCTGCGCGAAGTCACGCACACGGCGCAACAGTCCGTTGGCGATACGGGGCGTGCCACGGGAGCGGCGCGCAATCTCTGCTGCAGCCTCATCCTCGATAGGCACCTTCAGCAAGGATGCTGAGCGTTTGATGATGAGCTGCAGCGTCTCGGGATCGTAGTACCGCAGGTGCATGTTGATGCCGAAGCGGGCGCGGAGCGGAGCCGTGAGCATGCCCGAGCGCGTCGTGGCACCAATGAGCGTGAAAGGATTGAGGTCTATCTGGATAGAGCGTGCCGACGGACCCTTGTCTATCATGATATCGATGCGGTAATCCTCCATGGCGGAATAGAGGTACTCCTCCACCACAGGCTGCAAACGATGGATCTCATCGATGAAAAGGACATCGCGCGGCTCCAGCGACGTGAGGATGCCAGCGAGGTCACCCGGCTTGTCAAGCACGGGGCCCGAAGTGATCTTGAAGCCCACCCCAAGCTCATTGGCGATGATGTTGCTCAGCGTCGTCTTACCTAATCCTGGGGGACCATATAATAAGGTGTGGTCGAGCGGCTCGCCACGGTATTTAGCTGCTTCGACGAAGACACGGAGGTTGTCCACCACCGCTTTCTGACCATTGAAGTCGTCGAAGCGCAGGGGGCGAAGGGCGTTCTCAAAGTCCTTCTCCTCTTTGCTCACGTGCTCGTCGCGTATATCGAAATCTTCTGCCATTAATTATCTATAAATGCCTATATTGTGCAAAGTTAGTGATTTTTAAAGAGAACGGGGCGCATTTCAGCGAAGAAAAAAAGATTCTTATGGTTTTCGGATTGATTTTGAGAAACAACCTCGGAGAGGTTGAACTTGGTTAGCCCCAGGTGAGGAGCGCAGCGACGTAACCTGGGTTTAGGTCGAGTGTGTTTCGCTGCAGACCGGCCTCGAAGAGGGCGAACATGGTCTAATGTGAATGGATTTGGTCGATAACCATGTTCGCCCTCTTCGAGGCCGGTTGTCAAGTCGTCCGCCCCATTAACCACCCCACGTTTCGGCTACGCCTCACGTGGGGCTAACCGTGTGACACCTCTCCGAGGTGCTTACGGGGCATGTCAATAAAGATTTTCATAACTTATATTTCTCATCAATAAGCGCGAACTTTCCATCCTCATCTCCAGGAACATTAGCTCCTTTCAATGGGATAGTCTTCAGGAAATTCAAGAAGGACTGACGACTTATTGACTTCGGCTCGTTTGTAGCCATTGTACCTTGTTTTTGGCAAAATTAAGCAAAACCTATGAAATCTACAAGCTTTTAAGCCATTTTCTATATATAATATTATTACAAGTACAGCACGGCCTCATTGCCTTCATTGAAGAGCAGGTCGAGGATGGAGAGGTTCGGGAGGAAGCCGAACTTCTGCTGATAGACCTGATAATAAGGACGGGGCGTGAACGAGGCATCGGGCAATGGATGCTTGGGGCGGATGGCATCGCGATAATCAACCATTCCATCCGGTTGCATGTACTCCTCCGTCAGTTCAATATGTGGCTCAATATCCAGCAACTCGCACATCTTCTGCATGATGGCGAGGTTGAAATCGAAGAGATAGTCCCAATGCTTCTCGAAGAACGGATGGAGGTCATCGGCATAGAACTCGAAGAAAGGGCTCTCACCGTAGGCCGACTGCAGTGCCTGCCAATGGAGATGACGCCAGGAGCCATGGTCGGAGATGCGCACGTCTTTCATCTCCGTCTTGTCGATACGCAAGCCTTGCGGACTCTCCACGGGCACGGTCAGCGCCTGAGGTCCTTGCGTTGTGGCGATGACACAACGGTTACGATAAGTTTGTTTGATGAAATGATCGTGCTGCTCCAGATAGACGGTATCGGAATGAGCCAACTTCTGATACCACTGCACGGGACCGAAATAGGTTGAAGAGAGAATACTGTTCAAAGGGATACTGTTCATTTGAAGAGACGAGCTGCCTTGCCAACGATTTGATGCTTGTGTACCAACCGCTTGCCATGACCTGTGTCGACGAGATAAAGACAGCAGTCATGGCACGGACACCGGTCGCAGCATCTGTAAGGAATGTAATAACGAGTCTTGCCAAGGCTGATCGTGTCACCCGGAATGTTGACAACCTGCCCCAACTCCTGCGGTGGACCGATGAGCGCCACAGCCGGTGCCTCACCACTCACCGTGAAGACGATGAGGTCGCCACGACGGAGCGTCTGGCAACGAGAAAGCTTGTTCACCACCACTCTGTCGCCCGTCCGCAGCCCTTGACCAACGGGAGCAGGCACAGTGTAGATGGTGAAAGCAAACGAGCGGATAGCAACGACAAGAAGCGCTGCTATCGCAAGTCCGATGATAAATTTTATTACTTGATGTTGTCTACCCACTTGAACAGACGGTTCCAACGTACGCCGGAGAAGCCCTTGCGGTCGGGGTCGGAGCTCCACCAGATGAAGATAGGCTTGCCCACGATATGGTCTTCAGGCACGAAGCCCCAGTAGCGTGAGTCCTCAGAGTTGTGACGGTTATCACCCATCATCCAGTAGTAGTCCATCTTGAACGTATAGCTCGTCGCGGGCTTGCCGTTGATATAGATGCGGTTGTTCTTCACCACGAGCGTGTTGTGCTCATACACGCGGATAGGTCGCTCGTAGATTGCGATGTTGTTCATGTTGAGCTTCAGCGTGGCGCCCTTCTTTGGAATCCAGATCGGACCATAGTTGTCCACTGTCCAATTGGTCACGATGTTGTGCGGATAGAGACTGATGGAAGGTGCGGCATCGGTGTTGAGTTTAATGCTCTTCACGAGATCCTTACGCTTGGAGAGGAACGCCACGGCGCGCTTCGTCAGCGGCATGTAACCCATCTGGTTAAGCGTTGTGAGGTCTTCCATGGAGATGTTCAGGTCCTTGAGGATGTCGTCGGGGATATGGTCGGTTGCGAGCTTCACATAATAAGTGTACTGCACGTTGTCCGGCTCCTTGTTGGCCTTGCCATTGAGGTAGACGATACGGTTCTTGACCTGCAGGGTCTGTCCCGGGAGACCGACGCAGCGCTTGACATAGTTCTCGCGGCGGTCTGTCGGACGATAATCGACGGAGCCGAACTCATTAGGATTGTCGTTGATATAACTGCGACCGAGGGCATAGATACGTGCGAAGAAGTCCATCTGCTGCTGGCGGCTGAGCTTTGCAGGATCAATGGGGTTGGCGTTGTTCTCCCGATAGAGCTGCATACCGAGGGGATAGACGATGTCACCATAGAAGTCGGGGCCCTGGTAACGCTCCTCCGTAAGGATGGAGTCGCCACAAGGATAGTTGAACACGACGATATCGTTGAGCTTCACATGTCCGAAGCCTTTCAGGCGACGGTAGTCCCAATGAGGCCAGGGGAGATAACTCTTCACCTTGATGATCGGCAGCGTGTGCTGCGTGAGCGGCATTGTCAGCGGCGTCTCAGGGACACGCGGGCCATAGCTCACCTTCGAAACGAAGAGGTAGTCGCCCGTGAGCAGGCTCTTCTCCAAGGATGAAGATGGGATGACATAGTTCTGGAAGAGGAAGAGGTTGATGAAATAGACTGCCACAAGTGCGAAGACGAGGGCATCGACCCAACTCATGATGAAGCGCACGGGGCCTTCAGCCTCTTTCCACCACTGCCACCGCACTTTCTTCGAAACATAGCAGTCGAAGATGAAGAGAGCACCAAGAAGCGTCAAGATCCACCCCGTGATAGTGCGCGGCGACATCCATATAATGAAAAGCACATAGAAGAAGAAAGCAATGCCGAACTTCGTCCATTGCTTCTTCATGTTCATCGAAGCTTTTTCTTTATCAATCATAATTTACCAGAGTTCTAAAATTTGAACAAGTCGCTTGTGGTAAGCAGTCCTGAGTGGTTCTTCGTATACTCAGCAGCGAGCACGGCACCGAGTGCGAAACCTTTGCGGGAGTGAGCACTGTGGGTGATCGTGATCTCATCAGCCTCCGAGTTGTAACGGATGCTATGGATGCCGGGCACTTCATCGTGGCGGATACTGTTGATGAGCAGTTCGTCGGGCTTATGATCCTCAGAGCCTTCCACACGGCCGTCGTCCCATGTCGTCGTGCCGAGCTTCCATCCGCTCTTACGGTCGAGGCGCTCCACGATGTCCTCAGCGAGCGTGATAGCGGTGCCGGAGGGAGCGTCGAGCTTGTGGATATGATGCGTCTCCGTCTCCATGACGTCGTACTGCGGGAACTGGTTCATGATCTCAGCGAGCTTCTTGTTGACCGCCTGGAAGATAGCCACGCCCACTGAGAAGTTGCTGGCCCAGAAGAGCGTCTGCTTGCCGTCCTTGCAGAGAGCCTCCACATCCGCCTTGTGGTCTTTCATCCAGCCCGTAGAGCCAGAGACGACCTTCACATTGTGCTTAAAAGCCTTAAGGTAATTGCCATAAGCAGCTGTCGGGTTCGTAAACTCGATGGCGACATCTGCCGAAGCGAAAGCGGGAGAGTCGAAATCCTCAGGATTGTTTACGTCAATCTTGCATACAATCTCGTGGCCACGCTCCAAGGCGATCTGTTCTATCATGTGCCCCATCTTGCCGTAGCCAATCAATGCTATCTTCATAATAATCGATTATTTATTTTCTTGCAAAATTAGCTATTTTATAGCAAAAGGAGACTTCCGCATAGCATAAATTATTCTAAATCACCACAAAACCATCAATTAAACCTCGAATTAAAGTGTTTTAATCTCTTCAAAAGTGTTTAATTGAGGAAAAATCAGTAACTTTACACCCGATTATATCAAGATAACAAATAACATATTTATGAACAAGACTGTAAGAATGATGGGGAGAGTGTTCCTCTTTGCTGTTGCTATGACAGCTATGCTCTCTTCATGCATCAAGGAAGAGGCGCTGAATGCCGAAGCCGACATCACGGGAGTGAGCCTCGGCGCCGACAGCCTCCTTATCCGAGAGCCAGAGATTACAAACAACGAGATCACTATCTACGCCAACACGCGCGACAGTATCCTCGCACCGCAGTTCACACTGACCGAGGGCGCTACGATAGAGCCTGCCAGCGGCACGAAGCGCCAGTTCTTCAAGCGAGTGCCGAACCCACAGAAGACCGATGAATACGACGGTCTGCCCGATTCCATCGATGAAGCTACGCCACAAACATACACCGTGACCTCACAAGACGGTGCTTGGAAGAAGACGTACACCGTGCGCATCGCCAACAATGCTACTCCTGCCGACTTCCATTTCGACAACATTCGCTACTACATGTACGATGCCGACTATGACGGCACCGACGACCCTCTCTTCCAGATATTCTACGAGAAGATTGGCGGTCAGCAGGTCGACTGGGGCAGTGGCAACCCGGGTGTCATGATCACGCTCATGGCAAACAATCCCAAGCCCACCGACTATCCGACGAGCCAGGCCGATGACGGCGTAGAAGGTAAGTGCGCAAAGCTGACAACGGTCAGCACGGGAGCCCTCGGAGCTATGTTCGGAGCACCTATCGCAGCCGGCAACATCTTCCTCGGCTCGTTCTCTGTAAACATGGGTGACATGGCCGCGTCCACGCATTTCGGCATTCCTTTCTTCAACACCAAGCCACTGTCGCTCACAGGCTACTATAAATATCAGCCGGGAACGACAGTAACTGACAAGAACATGAATCCCGTCAGCGGCGCCAAGGATGACTTTGCACTCTACGCTGTGGTGTTTGAGGTGACGAAAGACGTGCCATGGCTCGATGGAACCGACACAAACAAGAGTTCGACGAAGAGCCCCAACATCGTGCTCAAGGCAGAGCTCACCAATCGTAAGGCAACCAACGAATGGACAAAGTTCACCATTCCTTTCGAGCCAATGAACGGCAAGACCTTTGACTACACGAAGATGATTGAAGGCAAGTACAGCATCGCCATCGTGGCATCCTCGAGCAAGGATGGTGCCAAGTTCCAGGGCGCTGTAGGAAGTACGCTCTACATCGATGAGTTCCACATTAATTATGAAGCATATTAACATGAAAAACAAAATAATACTTTTCTTACTCGCTGACATTTTCCTATTTATGGCCGCAGGCGCTCCTCTCACGGCCTCGGCTCAGAACAGTATCGGGGACCGCGATGGAGCCCTCAGAGAAATGTCAACAAAAGGCTGGGAGTTTGAATTGAAAGCAGGACTTAATATCGGTGGCGCTACGCCATTGAGCTTTCCACGTTCGATAAGACATATCAGCAGTTATGACCCTAAACTGAACGGCACCCTCGAAGGCACCGCTACGAAATGGTTCGGCGAGGAACATAAGTGGGGCGTTGCAGCTGGTGTCAAGATTGAGGCCATGCGTATGTCAACAGGTGCTCGCGTGAAGAACTATCACACGGAGATTATCCAGGACGGAGACCGCGTGGCCGGTTACTATACGGGTTACGACAAGACGAACTATAGCAGTACAAACATCACGATCCCTATCACGGCTAACTACCGCTTCAATGACCGTTGGAAGGTGCGCGCCGGCATGTTCTTCTCGTATCGTCTCGACGGCGAGTTCAACGGCTACGTGAGCGACGGTTATCTGCGCAATGGCACGCCGGTAGGTGAGAAGGTGACCTTCACCGACGGCAGTTCAGCCAACTATAACTTCGACGACGACCTGCGCCGCTTCAACTGGGGTGTGCAGATCGGAGGCACGTGGAATGCTTACCGCCACTTCTTCCTCTTTGGAGACCTGAACTATTCGTTCAACAATATCTTCAAGCACGACTTCAAGACCGTGACGTTTACTTTGCACCCACTGTATTTCAATTTCGGCTTCGGATATAGATTCTGATGAACTGAAGTAAAATGGATAAGTAAGACATCAAAAGTTCTACATTTCTACAAATCTACATTCTACATTAAGGTCGGCCACACACTAACAGCCCCTAAGACAAGGCAAGGGGGGTATTCGGTTTTAATTATTATTGCAATATATATTATTATATTAATAATATACTATTAATAACCCTCTGCCTAAACTTTCTTCATGGAAATGCAGAGGTGAAAGCGACCTTAATGTAGAATGTAGATTTGTAGAATTGTAGATTTTTGATTGTGTCTATTGAAACCGTATTATCATTGTCCCTTCGGAAAAACCACTTCGATTATTTGCGAATATCAATCCTTTTGCGTAACTTTGCTGCATAATCATAAAGCATAAGATTATGCTCGTTACTTTTGAAGAGACATATCTTGAAGACCTGTACACTAAAGGAAAGACTGAAGGGAAGAAACACCGCTTTCAGCCTCAGATTGTACGAGGTTACCAAAAAGCCATAAAATATTTAATAATGGCTTCACGAATAGAAGACCTATTTCCGATCAAATCCCTGCATTTCGAGGCTCTCCATGGCGACAAGGAAGGCAGATTTTCCGTTAAAGCCAACGATCAATATAGAGTTGAGTTTACTGTTAGCGAAGAGAAAGGAGATACTCTTGTTTCCATTTGTAACGTTTTAGAATTGTCGAATCACTATAAATGATATGGATATGAGCAATACGAACAATAAATTATACGCAAATAACATGACTTCATCGCTCCTAATTCATCCGGGAGAGATGATAAAAGACGAGATTGAGGCTCGCGGCATCACGCAGAAAGACTTAGCGGAGAAGATGGGAGTCTCTTACACAGTCTTCAATGAGATTCTCAATGGCAAACGCCCAGTCACAACAGAATATGCTCTCTTGTTGGAAGCGGCCTTAGGCATTGATGCTGGAATATGGCTTCGCATGCAAGCTGACTATAATATGCAGAAAGCAAAAGCTGACAAGACATTTATGAACCGCTTAGAGCATATACGGCGCTACGCTGCTGTGCTGTAAATTCTCTATTGAAATCGCATCTCGATTTCACTTGAATCGCACAGCGATTTCTCTTGAATCGCAACCCGATAATTATTGAAAGCCCATGGAACAACTGTTGCACTATTGCTGGAAACACCGGCTCTTCCCGCTCGACGGCCTCAGGACTATCGACGGCGAGGAGGTGGAGGTGATTGACCCCGGCCTGCACAACCACAATGCGGGACCCGATTTCTTCAACGCCAAGGTGAAGATCGGCGGACAGCTGTGGGTAGGCAACGTGGAGATTCACGACAAAGCCAGTGACTGGTTCCTGCATGGGCATGAAAAGGACGCACTATATAATAATGTGGTGCTGCATGTCGTCGGCAAGGCGGATGCACAAGCTGTGACCGAGGATCATGTGGAGCCGCCACAGATGGAGCTTGAGGTGCCGGAGACCGTGCGGCTGAACTATGAGGAGCTGCTCAAGACCGACAGTTATCCGCCTTGTTATAAGATTATCCCCTCGCTGAGCCGACTGATGAAGCATTCGTGGATGAGTGCCTTGGAGACGGAGCGCTTAGAGCGTAAGACGGAGGACATCAAGCGACGCGCCGACCTCTGCCAGGGTTCATGGGAAGCGGCTTACTTCGTGACGATGGCGCGCAACTACGGCTTCGGCATCAATGCAGAGGCTATGGAGCAATGGGCGCTCAGCATCCCGCTCAACGACGTGGCGCACCACAGCGACAGTATCTTTCAGATTGAGGCCATCTTCATGGGGCAGGCCGGACTGCTCAATCCGCTCTCCGTGCCTGAGCGCCACCGCACGGCGGCTCTCGCCGACGAGTATCTCTTCAAGCTCAACAACGAGTATCAGTATCTCGCCCATAAATATTCCCTGCAGCCCATCGATTTCCACCTCTGGCGTTTTCTGCGTCTGCGGCCTCAGAACTTCCCGCATATCCGCATCTCGCAGCTTGCCAACCTCTATTATCAGCGCAAGGCGAGCCTATCGCAGCTCATCGACTGCAAGGACATCAAGAGTGCGAAGGCGCTGCTCATGACTGAGGTCACCGACTACTGGCAGACTCATTATGCCTTCGGCTGCGAGAGTAAGGCCAACAAGAAGCATCTCTCCGAGGCCTCGCTCAACCTCCTGCTCATCAACACCGTCGTACCGATATTCTTTGCCTATGGCCGCCACCGCCAGGACGACACGCTCTGCGACCGTGCCTTCGACTTCCTTGAACAGCTCAAGGCCGAGGACAACCACATCACACGCAACTGGCAAGAGGTGGGACTCACGGTGGAGAATGCCGGAGACAGTCAGGCGCTGATACAACTCAAGAACGAATACTGCGACCGGCGCGACTGCCTCCGCTGCCGCTTCGGTTATGAATACCTCAAAGGAGTTAGGAGTTAGGAGTTAGGAGATAGGAGTTAGGAGTTAGGAGATAGGAGTTAGGAGTTCCTTTAGTTAGGAGTTAGGAGATAGGAGTTAGGAGTTCCTTTAGTTAGGAGATAGGAGTTAGGAGTTAATAGAAAATAGAAGTTAGAACTAAATATGAAGAAATATCTTTTCACCACACGCATGGAAGTGCGCGATTACGAATGTGACATCGAAGGCATCGTGAACAATGCCAACTACCTCCATTATACGGAGCATACGCGCCACCGGTTCATCAACAGTCTCGGCATCAGCTATGCCAAGCTGCACGAGGAGAAGCATGTCGACCCCGTCGTGGCGCGCATGACCTTGAAGTTTAAGGCTCCCTTGCGTTGCGATGATGTCATGCTCTCTTGCGTCAACGTCCGCAAAGAAGGACTGCGCTATATCTTCAGTCACGACATCTACCGCGAGGCCGACGAGAAGCTCTGCTTCCACGGCGATGTGGAGCTTGTGATGCTCATCAACGGACGGCTCGGTGAGAGCGAGGACTACGACAACGCCTTCCTCCCCGTCATAGAGAAGTTTAATAAGGAAAATGCAGAATAGGGAAGAAGTTCTCAACACCGCCATCCTCACGCGGCTCAGTTATTTCCATCTCAACACGATGGTGGAGCTCTACCGCAAGTTAGACTCCGCCACGGCGATCATTGAGCAGCGCCATGACCTCGGCAAGATGTTCCGAGGCTTGCCGCAGCGCATCCTTGAAGACTTGGCGAGTATCGACGTCATGAAGCCGCGCGCTGAGGAGGAGTTGTCGTGGGCCGAGGCTCACGGCATACACATGCTATGCCTCAACGATGCCGACTATCCGCAGCGCCTCAAGGAGGCTCCAGACGCGCCCTTAATGCTTTTTTATAACGGCAACGCGGACCTCAACCAGCGCCACATCATCAACATCGTTGGTACCCGCCACTGCACACGCTACGGTGAGGATCTCATCCGCACCTTTGTACGCGACCTCCACAAGCTCGTGCCCGACACGCTTATCGTCAGTGGACTGGCTTACGGTGTTGACATCCATGCCCACCGAGAGGCATTAGCCAATGGCATGGAGACCGTTGCCGTCTTGGCGCACGGCCTCGACACGCTTTATCCGCCGGCTCACCGCGACACCGCCAACGAGATGATCAGCCATGGAGGCCTCATCACCGAGTATATGACGCGCACGCAGCCCGACAAGCTCAACTTCGTGCGGCGCAACCGCATCACGGCGGGTCTCTGCGATGCCACGGTCCTTGTGGAGAGTGCGCGCCGAGGCGGTGGACTCATCACCACGCGCATCGCCAAAGAGTATAACCGCGATGTCTTTGCTTTTCCCGGTCCCGTGGGTGCGCCTTACAGTGAGGGCTGCAACAACCTCATCCGAAGTTGTGGGGCCGGCCTCATCACCTCTGCCGCCGACTTTGTTCAGGATATGGGTTGGGAGAATGAGACGTCTCTTGAACAGGCTCGCGCCAACGGCATTGAGCGCCAGCTCTTCCCGAACCTCAGCACCGACGAGCAGCGCATCGTCAATGTCCTGCAAACCACCAATGACCTTCGCCAGGATGTCATCGCCGTGAAGACCGGTCTCCCTGCCGGTTCCCTCACCGCCCTCCTTTTCCAATTGGAAATGAAAGGCGTCGTGAAAGCGTATGCAGGAGGAACATACCATCTGATGGCGTGATTTAATTTGAAGTCGCAATTTGCGACTTCAAATTAAATCATAATACAGCAATTTCTTCAGCTGATAAGCCAGTATATTTAGCTATCAGTTCAACAGACATTCCGTCTGCCTTCATAGCCTTGGCATTATTAATCTTCGCTTGACGCTCGCCTTCTGCACGACCTTCTGCACGACCTTCTGCACGACCTTCTGCACGACCTTCTGCACGACCTTCCGCACGACCTTCTGCACGACCTTCTGCACGACCTTCTGCACGACCTTCTGCACGACCTTCTGCACGACCTTCTGCACGACCTTCTGCACGACCTTCTGCACGACCTTCTGCAATTCCACGTTTTCGAGCACTATTATAATAGGTCTTTTCTGTTCGCACTATGTCCCAGAACTTATCGTATCCGTTCAACTGCGCTTCCGTATAAGAAGACTCTTCAAGAATTTCAATAGCCTTACTTACTTCAGGGTTTTCGAGCAGTTCCTTGGGTGCCTTGCTTGCATCTCCCATCTCCGTTAAGTAGCGAAGCCAAAGCACCTGCATCTTCTTCTGAGAATAGTTCTGGGGCTTGAACTTCGGCAACTCTATAAATATAAGATGTAAGCCCTCTATAACGGTATCCGGATGATCTACATCGGCAACGTCATAATGGTGATAATATTCTTGAGAATCTTTTTGAAAGATATCATTTACAAGGTTCAAAGAATAGACCGGCTGCAACAACTCATATTGCTCCTTTTTGTCAAGTTGCCGCACATAAGCCTTACAGGCATTGAACAATACCCGCTGCTTAAATTCCTCCGACCAAATCATCTGCATCTCCACAAGGAACTGCCGTCCTTCACTATCTTTACAGCGAACATCAACAATGCTATTCTTCTTCAGAGGATTATCAGGAACAAGTTCTATGGGAATATATTCCACCGATTTTACCTGATGATCTTTGTCAAGGGGTAAAAGAGCATTAATCAGACTTATAACAAGATCCGGATGCTCTCCGAACACTCGCTTGAACGTCAAATCTGCACGTGGGTCTAAGTATCTCATAATAACTACTTAACTGGTTTCTGCAAAAATAAGAAGAATTGTTGTAATCCACAACTTTCTACCAATATTTTTGCAGCTTCCAGTGTATTTATCACATTTACGCCTTCATCATCTCCACATCTCTTGCGAGCTTCACCTTCGGGTCTTCCATGAACCGCCAGTAGGCGACAGGCATGACGGTGAGGATGAAGAACATCGTGAAGATCGTGCCGAGGAAGATGACGGCAGCCATCGGCATCCACAGCGAACTGCCACCGAGAAGCATTGGCACCACACCCACAGAGGCACAGGCTGAAGTGAGGAAGATAGGGCGCATGCGTTCCTTCGCAGCCTGGAGGATACTGTCGTGCATCGATAAGCCTTTCGTGTTGTAGAGTTCATGCGCATAGTCGAAGAGGATGATACCGTTTCTGACAAGCACACCCATGAGCGAGACGAAGCCGAGGATACACGTCAGACTGACGTCGATACCTGTCATCCAGATACCCACCGATGCACCGAAGATACAAAGCGCCAGACTGCCAAGCATGATAAACGACTCACGCACATTGCGGAAGTGCCAGATCAGGACGAAGAAGATGATGCACACGGCAATAATAAGCGCAGCAACGATGTTCGGGATCTGCTCGGTATCTGTCTCATACTGACCACCGTAGCTCACCTGCACGCCCTCGGGAAGATGCATCGATGCCACTTCCTTCATGATAGATGCATTCATGCGCTCCACATTATATTGCGGGTCGACCTCTGCTATGACCGATATCGTGCGCAAGCCATTGCGGTGCACGATCTGACCGTATTCCATCTTATTCTCCACCGTAGCAATCTCTCGCAGGGGCACAGAGCGGAAGCCGCCAAGCACCGGTATCTGCTCATTAAGCAGGTCGTTGACAGAGGATGAGTCACTGTGCAATGATTTGATGACAGTCTTCACACTGAAGTCACCGTCCCACATCTGTGCCACAGGGAGACCGGACGAATAGCGCAGGGCGAGGTTCATCTGCACACAGGCATTGGTCAGACCAAGGCGGTCAGCCGCATCCTCATTGAGTTTGATGCGCGTCGTAGCCAAAGGCTCACGCCAGTCGGTACGCACAAGCTCAAGCCCCTGTCTGTGGCGCAGCCGGTTCTCGATACTGTCTGCAGCCGTATTCAGCGCTGTAAAATCATCACCCGTGATACGCACCTCTATCGGGTTCTCCTCCTTACTGTAAGAGAGGTGCTTAATCTTCACGATTCCTTCGGGGAAATAATTCGTGAAGCGCTTCTTGCACTCCAACACGATTTTTTCCGTGGCATCATTGCTCTTGGTATTGACAATGAACTGGGCGAAGTTATCTCCCGGAATCTGTGGCGCATAAGTTGTCTGGAATCGGGGCGACGACATGCCGTGGAAGTTGGCCACCGACACCACACCCGGGATGCGGCGAATCATGTGCTCCAACGAATCGGTGAGCACATTCGTACCTTTCACCGTGGTGCCCGTCGGCATGAACACCTCGACCGCGAACTGGTCACGCTGGGCGATAGGCATGAGTTTCTGAGGCAGTAAGGCAAAGACTAAGCAACCGATAAGGATACTCCCGATGCCTGCCCCAAGGGTCACACGCCAGTGGGCGAAGCACTTCTCGATGGCCTTGTTATAAAACCGCTGCATGACATCGAGGAGATTGAAGGCTTTCTTACCGTTCACCGTCACACCCGTCTCGATAGGCTTGCGGATGGCAAAGTACATCAGGATAGGCAGCAGCGTCTGAGCGATAATCATACTCACGAAGAGCACGATGGTGATAGCCCATGGGAACATCTTCAGGAAGTCGTGCATCACACCCGTCATCGTGACGAGGAATGGGAAGAAGGTGATGGAGATACAGAGCGTTGCCGAGAAGATACTCTTGAGGAAGTGGTTCGTCGCCTCCACGGCCGCCGCCCAACGGTGCATGCCCGCCGCAAGGTTGTTGACATATCCATCGATAATCACGATGGAATCGTCCACTATCATACCCAACGTCATGATGAGGGCTGCCAAGGTCACGGTGTTCAGCTCCAAGTCGAAGATATAGAACAGTCCGAGAGAGATGAAGATCGTGATAGGCATCGTAGCGGCAGCCACGGCTGCCACCTGGCGCGGCATGATGAGCACGACAACGAGCAGCACGGAGACAATAGCGATGAGCAACTCCCGCAAGAAGTCGTAGATGGAATCGTCCACGACCTGCTTCTGATCCGTTATCTTACTGATGTGCACGTCTGCCGGGAGGTCCGCCTTGATATGCTCCAGTTTCTTGTTAATCGCCGAACCCATCGTGGAGATATTCGTACCTTCCTTGTTGGTCACGGAGAGCAGCAGTGCTTTCGTGCCGTTTACCGTGACATATTTCGTCAGGTCAGGATATTCAAGCTTCACCGTTGCCACATCTTTCAGTCGCACGATCTTTCCGCGTGGGTCCGTGTAGATGACAGCATTCTCCACATCATAGAGCGTGTTCAAGCTCTCATCAACATGGATAGGACTGCGGTAGAAACGGTTCCCCAACCTGCCGCCGGTGCTCGTGAAGCCCTTACCAGCAAGTTCTTGCGCCACGGCAACATAAGCAATGCCATATTTAGACAGGCGTGTGGCATCAAGATAGATATCTATCTGCGGGTTCTGTACACCCGTGAGGCTCATCTTACCCACTGAAGGTATCATGCGGAGCGAGTCTTGCATGATCATCATGTAGCGCCATAGCTCGCGGTAGGTCTTGTCCTTACTCTCTAAGGAGATAAGCTCCGAGGAGACATCGCCGAAGTCGTCCTGTACCTGTACAGCCAAGACGCCCACAGGGAGACTGGAACTCTTGAAAGTCTGCACGCCGTGCTTGAACTTCGACCAGAACTCATCCTTATCCTCGATGTTCTCATTGAGCTCCACGACAATGATTGACATGCCGTCGCGCGAATAGCTCACGGTCTTTTCTTTCAGTACCTCTTTATAAGAGAAGATATAGCGCTCGAGTGGCTTCGTCACCTGTTGCTCTACCTCCTCCGAGGTCGCTCCGGGATAGACCGCTGCCACGATACCTTCACGCACGGTGTAATCGGGAAACTCATTCTTATTGATATTCACCAGTCCATAGACGCCGAGTGCTACCAGGCACGTCACGATCAATATGACGATCTGCCGGTAATACAAGCATATCTCTTGGAATGGTCTGTGTTTCTTTTGCATAATCGATAACTATTAACACCCATCACCTAATACCCATCACCTAATTATCTCGCAGCGAGTGCCTTCCGACACTTTCTGCTGGCCTTCCACGATGAGCTGATCACCGGGCTCGAGGCCCCCGTTCACACGCACACCCTGAGAGGTATCGCTGAGGAAGTTGATATATCGTTTCGTAGCCCTGCCGTTCTTCACAATCCATACGAACATCTTGTTGTCGGGGTTGATTTGTACCACCTTAGCCGGCACGAAGACGCTCATCTGTCCACGTGAGAAGCGAGAATAGACCTGACAGATCATACCCGGCAGGAGCTTATGATCGGGGTTGTTCACAAGCAGTTTGACATCATAGGTGCGGCTCAATGGGTCTGCAGTCACACCTTTCTCTATGACCTTTCCATAGAATGCAGCGCCACCGACGGCATCGCAATGTACCATCATCATCTCACCAACCTGCATCTGGTTCACCTCATCCTCCGGCACGGAGATAGAAATCTTGACGCGGTCGATATGCACGAGCTTCGCCACCATCACGCCCGGCAGCACGTTCTGCCCCACGTCGGCAGCTTTCTCTGAGATATATCCACTGAACGGAGTTGTGAGACGAGTGTCGCCTGTGCCCTTGCGTGCGATCGACTCCAAGGCTGCTGAAGAAGCCACAGCCTCACGCGCCTCAGCAAGAGTTGTCTGTGCCTGTACCCATTTGGAATCGGAGATGACACCCGACTTATGCAAACCTTTCGAACGGTTGTAGGTATCGAGCGCCTGACGATAAGCCTGACGAGCCTGCTGGGTCACGGCATGAGCCGATTGCAAGGCTCCTGTCTGGTCAGTGGCATTTATCGTAGCTACAAGTTGTCCACGACTCACCATCTGGCCCTGGTCTACAGCCATCGTCTGAACGGTACCGGCCACAGGGAAGCTCAGGCTCACGCCACTCTCCTCCTCTACCGTTCCACTGTAGGCATTCTCACCGTTGACCTGCACGGCACCAACCTCCTGCACTTTCACTCTCACTGGTTTCTGGACGTTGTCTGCTTGTTTGCTTCCACAACTACTCAGCGCAACAAGCAGAACCGTCAAGAAACTATATCCTAAGTTTTTCATAAAATGTTGTAATTTCATGATTAATATCGCAAAGATACTGAAATTTAATAAAGAGCGGCTGATTATTGCCCTAATTTTATGTAACTTTGTACAAAGTATGCGGTGTCAGTGCAGTGGCCGCCCCCAATGGCGGCCACCCACCGCAGGGTAACACCCCAACCTTACACTCAATTTTATACAAGAACATGACAGAACAGACCAACCGCGAAGGTTTAAATCGTGAGCAAGTAACAGCCTCACGCAACAAGTATGGAGAGAATGTACTCACTCCTCCAAAGAAGGCCTCTCTTTGGAAACTCTATCTCGACAAATACCGCGATCCTATCATAGAGATTCTGCTCGTTGCAGCAGCCGTCTCGCTCGTTCTTGCCTTTGTCAACAACGACTTCATGGAGACGCTCGGTATCTTCCTCGCCATCTTCCTCGCTACAACCGTAGGTTTTTATTTCGAGGTGGACGCTGCGAAGAAGTTCGACGTCCTCACGGCAATGAACGATGACCAGCCCGTGAAGGTGCGGCGCGATGGCAAGGTGATGGAGATTCCGCGGCGCGAGGTCGTCGTGGGAGACATCATCCTCGTGGAAGTCGGTGATGAGATTCCCGCTGATGCCCGTCTCCTCAGTGCCGTCAACCTGCAAGTAGACGAGTCGGCGCTCACGGGTGAGCCTTTGACGACGAAGAGCCTCGATGCAGAAGATAAAGGCAAGCACAGTGCCGCCTATCCCGCTAATATCATCCTCCGCTCCACGATGGTGATGAACGGACACGGTGAGGCCATCGTTGAAAAGATCGGTGACAACACGGAGATCGGCAAGGTGGCTCGTCAGTCGACGGAAGCCACGCACACAAAGACACCGCTCAACATTCAGCTTGGCAAGCTCGCCTCGCTCATCTCGAAGGTTGGCTTCACTGTTGCTATCGCAGCCTTTGTTATCTTCCTCGTTCACGATATCCTGACGAACGACCTGTGGCATACAAACAACTATTTGGGTATGGCACAGGTGGTGCTCAACTATTTCATGATGGCAGTGACGCTCATCGTCATGGCAGTGCCTGAGGGCCTGCCGATGGCTGTGAACCTCGCCTTGGCCTTGAACATGCGGCGCATGCTCAAGAGTCATAACCTCGTGCGCAAGCTCCAGGCTTCGGAGACGATGGGGGCCGTGACCGTCATCTGCACGGATAAGACGGGCACACTCACGCAGAACAAGATGCGTGTGGGCGACGTCTACCTCACGCCGGAGGTAGAGGCTGATGCCGACAAGCAGAAACTGCTCGACATCGCCATGGCGGTGAACTCCACAGCGGAGCTCGACGATGACAAGATCGTGGGCAACCCTACGGAAGGCGCCCTGCTGCTCTGGCTGAAAGACAAGGACAACGACTATCTTTCATTGCGCGCTGCCAACCCCACACTTAACCAGTTGCCGTTCTCCACGGAGCGGAAGTTCATGGCGACAGCTGCTACGGTCGATGGCCGCACGCTGACCTTCGTCAAAGGTGCGCCGGAGATCATCCTCAACCTCTGCGACTGCTGTTCTGAGAACCGTGAGGCATGCGAGCAGGTACTGCTCGACTATCAGCATAAAGCCATGCGCACATTAGCGTTTGCCTATGGTGAAGGCGACCTCACACAGGCGCTTGCCGAAGGTAAGGCAACGAACCTCTCGCTGCAAGGTGTCTGCGCCATCAGCGACCCCGTGCGCGAGGAGGTGCCCGAGGCTGTAGAGGAATGCCGCACGGCAGGCATCCGCGTGAAGATCGTGACCGGTGACACTACTGCAACGGCTTTGGAGATCGGCCGACAGATCGGTATCAAAGGTGGCAAGGCCATCACCGGTCCCGAATGGGCAGCGCTCTCCGATGAGGATGCCTACGCGCTCTGCGAGGACATCGACGTGATGAGTCGTGCACGGCCTACGGACAAGCAGCGCCTCGTAGAGATGCTGCAGAAGCACGGCGAGGTCGTGGCGGTGACGGGCGACGGCACCAACGATGCACCGGCGCTCAACTATGCACATGTCGGACTCTCTCTCGGCTCCGGTACCTCCGTGGCCAAGCAGGCTTCGGATATCACGATCCTCGACGACTCCTTCTCCTCCATCGCCTCTGCCGTGATGTGGGGCCGCTCTCTCTATAAGAACATTCAGCGGTTCCTCTTCTTCCAGCTCGTCGTCAACGTCTCAGCGTTGCTCCTCGTGCTCGGTGGCTCTATCATCGGTACAGAGATGCCGCTCACGGTGACACAGATCCTATGGGTCAACCTCATCATGGATACCTTCGCAGCCCTGGCACTCGCCTCACTGCCTCCATCCCACGAGGTGATGCACGACAAGCCGCGTAAGCCCTCCGACTTCATCATCACAAAGCCGATGGCGCGTGGCATCATAGGCATGGGCCTGTTCTTCTTCGCCATCATGTTCGTCTTCCTTATCTGGTGTGAGCGCCATGGTCAAGGAAGCATCATTGACGTGCATGAGCTGACGATGTTCTTCACGACCTTCGTCATGCTGCAGTTCTGGAACCTCTTCAACGCGAAGTGTCTCGGAAGCAGCTACAGTGCCTTCCGCCATTTCTGGCGTGACCGTGGCCTCATCCTCGTGCTTGTCCTGACCTTCATCGGACAGTGGATCATCGTGACCTTCGGTGGCCGTATGTTCCGCACCCTCCCACTGAGCTTCACTGAGTGGATGGCGATCACCGTGTCGACAGGCGTGCTCGTGCTCGGAGGCGGAGAGCTGTACAGGCTCTTCAAGAGAGTTAGGAGATAGGAGATAGGAGTTAGGAGTTAGGAGATAGGAGTTAGGAGATAGGAGTTAGGAGTTAGGAGTTGCATGTTGATAGTTACCTGCAGTTCTGTGCGACGCCCTTTAGGGCGTCGTTTAGCCCCTCACAAAAGGAAAACGATCAATGATGGATAACGATATCTTTAAGACATTGAACGACGACCTCCGCCCATGTGTGGCGACGATCGGATTCTTCGACGGCGTGCACCGCGGCCATCAGTTTCTGATAGCCAACGTCATGGAGGAGGCACGCAAGGCGGGGCTGCAGTCCTTGGTGATCACCTTTGACCGCCATCCGCGGCAGGTGCTCAGTCAGAACTATCAGCCACGACTGCTGACAACGCTCGAACGCAAGCTGCAACTGCTCTCGCTCACAGGCGTGGACAACGTGGCGGTGCTCCACTTCACGAAGGACATGGCAGCACTCTCCGCCCGCGACTTCATGCAGCAGATCCTCCACGACAAGCTCTATGTGCGCGAGCTCATCATCGGCTACGACAACCGCTTCGGACACAACCGTGCCGAAGGCTTCGAGGACTATGTGGGCTACGGCAAGGAGATGGGCATCAAGGTCATGCAGTCCACCCCTTTCTCCGTAGGTAACATCAAGGTCAGCTCCTCCCTCACCCGCTCCTTCTTGGAGGGTGGCGAGGTTGAGATGGCGGCGCGCTGCCTCGGACGGCCTTATGAGCTCTCGGGTACCGTCGTCAAAGGCTTTCAGCAAGGCCGCAAGCTTGGCTTCCCCACAGCGAACCTCGATACGGGCGACAGCATGCTGCTCATCCCCAAAGGTGGCGTCTATGCCGTCAAGGCTTCGGTAGACGATCATCAGCGGCTCATGCCGGCAATGATGGATATCGGTACGCGGCCGACCTACGGCGGCACGAAGCTATCCCTCGAGACCAACATCTTCAACTTCCACGGCTGTCTCTATGGCAAGCCCCTCAGCGTTCAGTTCATCAAACGCATTCGAGACGACATAAAGTTCGATTCCATCGAAGCCCTCGCCGACCAGATACAGAAGGACAAAGAAGTGATCACAAAGATATTCGGAGCATCCGATAAATAATCAACACAAGA
This sequence comes from uncultured Prevotellaceae bacterium, assembly GCA_902792635.1. Classification (GTDB taxonomy): domain Bacteria; phylum Bacteroidota; class Bacteroidia; order Bacteroidales; family Bacteroidaceae; genus Prevotella. The sequence continues at coordinate 173,039 of CADBAG010000002.1, forward strand.
TTTTTTCTCCTCCGTAGGGGCGGCCCTTGTGGCCGTCCTAACCCAGCGCAGACATGCCAACAATAGGACGGCCACAAGGGCCGCCCCTACGGTGAAAGAAAGCATAACATAATATTATATACCATGAACAAGACCTTAAAAGATATTCTCGACATCCTGTGGTATGTCGTTGTCTTCTTTCTACTGCAGTTAGTGTTTGGTGCCATCCTCGGAGCCTTTAAACTCTCTTTAGGCACCTCGACCATCATTACGACGGTACTCAGCAGTGCCGTTACAATCTTCGTCTTCCTCAAACTGAAGTGGACACCGGTGTCGCGCTCGTGGATGCAGACGCGCCCCTGGATGGTTTTCGCATGGGCCTTTCTCCTCTCCCTCGGCTCTATCCTCCCCTCAGAGCGCTTGGTAGAACTGCTTCAGATGGAGATGCCCGAACAAGTAGCAAAGATGTTTGAGGAAGTGATGAAGAAGCCGTTAGGATATGTCGTCATCGGCATCCTCGCACCCTTCGCTGAAGAGGTTGTTTTCCGCGGTGCTATTTTGCGCAAGCTCCTCGGCATGATGGAAGAGAAATGGCACTGGGTGGCTATCGCAATCTCTGCAGCTATCTTCGGCTTCGTCCATCTCAATGTGCCACAAGGCATCCACGCCTTCCTCATCGGCCTGCTTCTCGGCTGGATGTATTACCGCACGCGCTCCATCCTCCCCGGCATTCTCTTCCATTGGGTGAACAACAGTGTGGCATTCATCATGTTCAACATCATGCCGCAGATGGCCGACGGCAAGCTCATCGACCTCTTCCACGGCAACTCCCGCATGGTAACCCTCTCCGTCATCTTCTCCTTCTTCATCCTCATCCCCAGCATCTATCAGCTCAACGTGTGGATGAAGCGGGCAAAGTAAAATAATATGGGTTGATAAACACAATAGGGCGGCCACCAGGGCCGCCCCTACGAAAGACCGATAAAATATACGATTACGCACCAGCCTTTGCTGCAAGCGGAGCAGCCTGCGTATAGACACGCGTAGCAAGATCCTTGTCAAGCGTATAGAGGCCATAGCCGTTGCCGTTGATCATCTTCAGGTTGTCGATGATGTTCTTGGCATTCTCCTCTTCCTCGACCTGCTCGTCAATGAACCACTTCAGCATGCTCTGTGTGGCAAAGTCCTTCTCCTCCGTGGCAAGAGCATAGAGATCGTTGATGAGTGATGTCACCTTCTGCTCGTGAGCTAAGGCATTCTCAAAGAGGTCGAGCGGCGACTTCCACTCTGTCGGTACACCCTCGATAGGTTTCAGCATCACGCGGCCATCGCGCTGGATGACATAGTTGAAGAAAATCTTCATGTGATCCGTCTCCTCCTGATACTGGATATCAAACCAGTGACCGACACCCGGCATGTTGTTGGCACTTGCCCAAGCGGACATAGAGAGATAAAGATAAGCTGACCACATCTCAGCATTGATCTGGGCGTTGATAGCGTCCTCTACTTTCTTGTTCAACATAATAGTATAGTTTTAAACGTTATATAGTCTTTCAAGTGAAGGTATCATTCGATTGCAAAGATAAGAAAAAACTTAATGCGTGCAAAGACTTATAATAATATTTTGCACACCTTTTGCCAATTATTAAACTTACATACTAATAGACAATCATGCACAATATTATCAATTATTGTAACGCAAATTTGCAAATATGATTCCTTTTGTTTAACTTTGTCGTGTTATAATTGAATACTAAAGCACAAGTTGACAAATGGAAAACTTATTCTGACATTCTGAACATTGCTTGTTGTCGGTATGAAAATATAGGCATTACGAATGACACGACACTTTCATGCTAATGTATTCGAAATGAAATATCGTGTTTATAATTTTGCAAGCAAATTTATAAGGCTAAAATAGATTGTTAGGATAATAATCATTAATTGAAATGCTAAGAAAGAAAAGAAGTAGCATGAAGGTAGCCAGCCGCAGTTTGCTGGCTGCTTTGTTCTTCATGACGGGCACAATGGCATTCGCAGAGAATAGCATCACCGGCACCGTGAAGGATGCCAATGGTAACCCCCTGCCGGGTGTCGTAGTGAAAGTGGAAGGCACGAAAAATGCCACTGTGACGGACGGCAACGGCCGTTACTCAGTAGATGCGACACCTTCGCAGCGCCTTGAGTTCTCCTACCTCGGCTTCGTCAGTCAGACACTCAATGCCTCGCAGAGCAACCAGGTAGTGATGAAAGAGGATAACAAAACGCTCGGCGAGGTCGTGGTTGTCGGTTACGGCACGATGCGGCGTAAGGATGTCACCAGTTCCATCACGACGCTCAAGCAGGAAGACCTCAACCTCGGTGTCGTCACAACGCCTGGCGAACTGCTGCAAGGCAAGGTACCCGGACTCGTAGTCACCACTACCGCTAACCCAAACGGTGAACCCTCTATCACGCTTCGCGGTGCCTCTACCCTTCGCACAGGCGAGGCCATGCAACCTTATTATATTGTAGACGGCGTGCCGGGTGTGGACCTCTCACTCGTCTCTCCCGATGACATCGAGAGCATCGATGTGCTGCGCGACGCTACGGCAACCGCCATTTACGGTTCGAAAGCTGCCAACGGTGTGATCATCGTCACCACAAAGAAAGGCAGCAAAGATGCTGCTCATATCGGCTACCGCGGCTACCTCGCCGTGGAGAATGTGTCGAAGGATGTAGACCTTGCTACTGCCGATGACCTGCGCAACTATGCCAAGGAAAACAACTTCACACTCCCCGACGACCAGGGCGCTAATACCGACTGGCAGAAAGAGGTGGAGCGCACGGGCATCAGCCACAACCACAACCTCTCTGTGAGTGGTGGCACCGACAAGTCGAACTACAACATCAGCCTCAACTACATGAACCGTGAGGGTGTGCTCAAGTCGACCGACATGAACCGCCTCACAGCGCGTGCTTTAGCTCAGTCGAAGGTGCTCCACGACCGCCTGAACCTCGCCCTCGGCGTAAACTACAGCCGTACGGAGAACAACGATGTGCCGAGCAGCAGTGAGCGTGGCATGGCCGTGGCCGACGCCATGATCTACTATTCTCCGCTCCAGCCGGTGAAGAATGCTGACGGCACCTGGTTCAGTTCCTCCAGTGTCACCAACTACTACAACCCTGTGTCGATGATCCATGAGGACGAGATGAACTACGTGAAGAAGCGCGTGCAGATCACCGGTAAGGCAGACCTCAATATTACGAAAGGCCTCACCTGGACCGCACAGTTCTCTTATTCAGACAAGCAGAATACGACCTCTATCTACCACTCCACACAGTCGCAGATCGTCAAGACCAACGGTGAGGCCAACCGCAGCACTTACTTCAGCAACAAGAAAGTGTTTGAGACCTACGGCAACTATCAGACGACCATCAATGACCTGCACCGTCTCGGATTCATGGCTGGTTACTCTTGGGAGGAGTCGAACCGCAACGATGGCTTCGGTGTAACCGTGAAGGACTTCTACAACGATGCCCTGAAATACTACGACCTCACGTATGCCAACAAGATCGATGGTATCGATGCCGTGGAGAGCGGACACCTCTCAACACTGAGAATGATTTCTTTCTACGGCCGTGCCAACTACTCTTTCGCTGACAAGTATAACATCCAGGCAACGATTCGCCGTGATGGTTCCTCAGCCTTCGGTAAAGATAACCGTTGGGCTACCTTCCCATCAGTGAGCGCCTCCTGGCGCCTTAGCGAGGAGAGCTTCATCAAGAAGCTCAACGTCTTCGATAATCTCTCGCTCCATGCCGGCTACGGTGTCAGTGGTAACTCCTTAGGCTTCGATGCCTTCACAGCCATCAAGACCTATGCTGCCTCTGGCTGGTATCCGAACACGGATGCCAATGGCACGACGACAAACATGCACACCATCGGTGCAACAAACAACGCTAACCCTGACCTGAAATGGGAGCGCACGGGTATGTTCAATATCGGTCTCGACTTCGGCTTCTTCGGCGGAAGACTCTCGGGTACCGTCGAATATTACGACAAGCGCACCTCTGACCTTATCTATTACTACCCAGTATCCACCGACCGCTATGAGTTCGCCACAATGACAGCCAACGTCGGTGATATCAGCAATAAGGGTGTTGAGCTCAGCATCAATGCCATCCCCGTTGTGAACAAGAACTTCAAATGGTCCACGAGTCTGAACCTCTCCCACAACCGCAACCGCGTGGAGAAGCTCTCCAACCAGGCTTTCTCCGTCGACTATATTGACGAAGCCGACTGCAGCATCACGGGTAACACGGGTGTCTACACGCAGCGTATCATGGAAGGCTGTCCCATCGGTCAGTTCTATACCTACGAGTGGGCTGGCTACAACGACAAGGGCGTCAGTCAGTTCTATGTCCACGACGCCACGACAGGCGAGCGCACCGGCGAGGTGACGACGAAGCCTCAGGACAAGGACCGCACAAAGACCGGCAGCGCACAGCCTAAGCTGACCTATGGATGGAACAACACGCTGAACTATAAGAAATGGAGCATGAATGTCTTCTTCCAGGGTGTCCTCGGCAACAAGATCTTCGACGCTATTCGCGCTCAGGGCAACTGCGTGAGCCTTATCGCACAGGGTAAGAACGTATTCAAGGAGTGCCTCACCGACCAGAAATACGGCGACGTGAACGCACAGACACCTTCTGACCGCTGGATCGAGGACGGCAGCTACCTGCGCCTCTCTACCCTCACACTCGCCTACGACTTCGGTAAGATCGGCGACTGGGTGAGCGGGCTCTCTGTCTACGCTACTTGCAACAATGTGTTCACCATCACCGGCTTCAAGGGTATCGATCCTGAGGTTGACCTCGGTGGACTGACTCCGGGCGTGCAGTGGCGCAACAGTTATTATCCTCATACACGCACCATCATGTTAGGTGTGAAAGTAAACTTTTAAGTTTGTGAGTTTGTAAGTTTATAAGTTCTTAAGTTTGTAAGAATGAAAACAATAAAATATATCTTTGCTACCGCGCTTATCGCCTTAGCAGCATCTTCCTGCACCGACCTTGATGTGGATGTCAAATCGGAACTGACAGAATATCCCACTCAGGCCTTAGAAGGTAAGATGGCCGATGCTTATTATGCCTTCCGCACACAGCTCGGCAACAACTATAACCGCTACCAGACCTTCTCTTCCGATGAAGCTACAGGTCTGAGCTTTGACGGCGACTATTATGACGGAGCAGAAAACGTCAACCCAACGCTTCATACCTTCCAGGCCAACAACACGCCGGGCAACTGGTGGACGGACCTCGCCAGTGGTATCACGAAGTGCAACAAGCTCCTCAATGAGTTAGCTGCCAACAACACCACCGATTCTACTGAAATTGCATCGATAAAGCGCTACACCGCCAACCTGCGCGCCGTCCGTGCCTTCTATCATTTCATCCTCATGGACAGCTACGGAGACGTGCCTATCCTGAACAAGATCTATGATGGCAGAGAGGCCATCGAGCGCCAACCGCGCAAAGAGGTGGCTGAGTTTATCGAGAAGGAGCTGTTAGAGAGTCTTCCTGACCTCTCCTCTGCCAGCGACGCTTCAACCTATGGCAAGCCGAACCGATGGATGGCCGAGGCTCTGCTCGTCAAGCTCTACATGAACTGGGGTGTGTACACTTGTGGCAATGTAGCCGACTATGACCCGACAACAACCGCCAACCCGAAACTCAACGATGCCGTGAAGTATTGCGATGACATCATCAAGAGCGGACTGTTCAACCTCTCCGACAACTATCGTAAGAAGTTCCTCTACAACAACGGTTATCAGATGAAGGACTTCATCTATGCCATGCCTTACGACTGCGTATCCGATTATAAACCGGGACAAGGCAACTACTATGGCCGCTACCGCACATTCCGTAAGATTGACTCCGGTACACCTACAGGCTACTACAATGGCAAGATGAAGAACTCCTGCGCCGGCATCTGCGCCATGAACCCGGAGTTTGCTGACCTCTTCACGCTGAAAGGCGATGAGCGCAACAAGTGCGTGCTCGGAGGAAAGGTGTACATGCACGATGCCACCACAGGAGACGAGACCTCAGTGCCATACATGTATAAAGGCCAACAACTGGAGTTTACAAAGACGCTAACGCTAAAAGCAGGTGGTGAGGCTCAGCTCAACGCGGGTGCTACCTATGAGGGATGGCGCCAGGGCTATCGCTCCATCAAGTTCTATCCGAACCCGACAGAGTACTCCACTTACTCACGTTGCCAGAGCAACGATGTACCTATTTTCCGCTATGCTGACATTCTCTTGGAGAAAGCCGAGGCTATTCTTCGCGGGGCCACGGCTACCAACGGTGACACGCCTCAGAGCCTCTTCAATCAGATCCGTGCTTATGTCAATGCTCCGCTGCTCGACCATACACCGAGCCTGAAGGAACTGCTTGACGAGCGTGGCCGTGAGTTCTTCGACGAGAACTGGCGCCGCAACGACATGATCCGTTTCGGCACGTTCGAGAGTGAGTACGGCTTCCACCGCCACGACTTCCCCGGTGCTAACTTCGATAAGACCCACCGTATCTTCCCAGTGCCTCAGGCTGTCATGAATGAGAATACCAACTGGAAGCAGAACGAGGGATACTAAAAAGTTAGGAGTTAGGAGTTAGGAGTTAGGAGTTAAACTACACTCAACTCCCAACTCCTAACTCCTAACTCCTAACTAAATTAAACTCCTAACTCCTATCTCCTAACTCCTAACTCTTTCAGCGCCTTCTGCACAACGTGACTCTGCTCATTCATCACTTGGAAATACTCACTCATATCCCAAATATCACGGGCGATAAGCGCCTTGAGCTGTGCACGGAGGTAGACGAGCGTACGGTCGAGCTCAGCCTTGTCTTTCGGCTCAATCTTCTGATTCTTGCCTTCAGCAAGAATCGTGTCGATGAGCGATTGAGGTACGGTGTAATGCGCCAAATAATCGGTGAAATGGGGATATTTAGCCTTCAACTGTTTGCGGTTGGCATCCATATACTTCAAGTCGTTGTCAAGCACGATATTCTTCGCCATGAGCTTACGATGGAAGGCTGTGAACTGCAAGGTGTCGAGTGGCACAAAGTAGTCGGGCATGATGCCACCACCACCATATACCGTGCGGTGCTTGCGAAGCGTATAGAACTTCAGCGAGTCGGCGAAATGGATACTGTCTGCCGAATAGAGCTCGCCATGCTTGAAGCGCTTGTCAAGCTCCAGTTCATAGTCCTTCAGATCACCCTTAACGTAAGGTTTCTGAATGCAACGGCCCGAAGGCGTATAATAATGAGCCACAGTGAGGCGCATCATTGAGCCGTCAGGGAAGTCGATAGGACGCTGCACAAGACCCTTGCCGAAACTTCTACGGCCAACGACAGTGCCACGGTCCTGATCCTGCAAGGCACCCGTCACAATCTCTGCAGCCGAAGCCGTGAACTCATTGACGAGAACGATGACCTTGCCGTCCTTCAGCGTGCCGTTGCCCTGCGCCACGAACTCGGAGCGCGGAGCCACACGACCTTTCGTATAAACAATGAGGTCACCTTTCTGCAAGAACTCGTTGGCGATCTGCACGGCAGCCTGGAGATAGCCACCGCCATTGTCCTGCAAGTCGAGGATGAGGTTCTTCATGCCTTGCTTCTTCAGCGCATTGACTGCTGTCATAAACTCTTGGTAGGTCGTTGCACCAAAGCTGCCGATACGGATATAACCGGTAGCAGATTCAATCATGTACCACCCATCGATGGTCTTGACAGGAATCTTATCACGGGTAACGGTGAAATGGAGTTTTTCTGCAATTCCACGGCGCACAATGGTGAGGTTTACCTTCGTACCCTTGGGGCCACGCAGACGCCGCATGATCTCCTCACGGCTCATCTTCACGCCAGCTATCGCCGTGTCGTTGACAGCCACAATGCGGTCGCCGGGAAGGATACCTACTTTCTCTGAAGGTCCTTTGGCAACGGGCTGGATGACGAGGAGCGTGTCTGCCTGCATATTGAACTGCACGCCGATGCCGTCGAAGGAGCCGTTGAGCGACTCGTTCATCGCCTTCGTCTCTTTAGCCGTCGTATAGGTCGAATGCGGATCGAGCTTCTCAAGCATGCCACGTATGCCGTCCTCTACAAGTTTCTGCTGGTTCACAGAGTCTACATAGAGGTTACTGATAGCTATCTCCGCCATCTGCAGCTTACGCAGTGGCGAGGTCTTGCCAAAGTCGATCTTCAACTGTGCGTGAGAAGGCACAGCAAAGAGAAGTGCCAACAGCAAGACGATGGCAGAAGAGAAAGAGTTTATGCGTTTCATAATTTATATCCGATTATTCTATTGGCTCCGTATCTTGCGGCAGGTCTTCCTCGATGACGAGGTTGTCGATGATGAAGTTCTGACGCTCCATCGTGTTCTTGCCCATATAGTATTCGAGGAGCTTCTGCACCTGGTCGTTCTTATGCAGTGTGACCTGTTCAAGACGCATGTCAGGACCGATGAAATGGACGAATTCATCGGGTGAGATCTCACCGAGACCTTTGAATCGGGTGATCTCCGGGTCTGGTCCGAGGTCACGGATAGCGTTGATACGCTCCTCATCGGTATAGCAATAGCGCGTAATGAAGTCGTTCTTCTTCTCGCCCTTTGCTAAGCGTGCATCGGCATCGGCAATGACCTTCTTGCTCTTGATCTTCGTACGGCGGTTGCGCACGCGGAAGAGCGGGGTCTGAAGCACGTAGACGTGGCCTTTCTTGATGAGTTCGGGATAGAACTGGAGGAAGAACGTGATGAGCAGCAGGCGGATATGCATGCCATCGACATCGGCATCCGTGGCCACGATGACCTTGTTATAACGAAGGTTGTCGAGGCCGTCCTCAATGTCCAAGGCTGCCTGCAGGAGGTTAAACTCCTCATTCTCGTATACCACCTTCTTCGTCAAGCCGAACGAGTTGAGCGGCTTACCGCGGAGCGAGAACACAGCCTGCGTATTGACATCGCGGCTCTTAGTGATACTTCCGCTTGCGGAGTCACCCTCAGTGATGAAGATGCTCGACTCTTCCTTGCGGTCATCCTTCGCATCACAGTAATGGATACGGCAGTCGCGGAGCTTGCGGTTATGTAGGTTGGCTTTCTTGGCACGCTCACGGGCGAGCTTCGTCACGCCCGCCATGGCTTTGCGCTCATGCTCGCTCTCCTTGATTTTATTCTCCAAGACGTCAGCCACATCTTCCTTATGAATATGCAGATAGTTGTCAACCTCCCGTTTGATGAAGTCGCCCACATATTTATTAATGGTCTCGCCACCGGGCTCCATGAGCGTAGAGCCAAGCTTGATCTTTGTCTGCGACTCGAAGACGGGCTCCTCGACATTGATGGCGATGGCTGCCACGATACCGTTACGGATATCGGTATACTCGTAGTTCTTGTCGTAGTATTCCTTGATGGTCTTGGCGATATGCTCCTTGAAAGCACTCTGATGGGTACCACCCTGGGTCGTGTGCTGACCATTGACGAAACTGTGATACTCCTCACCATACTGGTTGGTATGGGTGAAAGCAATCTCAATATCCTCGCCCTTGAGGTGTACGATGGGATAGAGCGGGTCTGTCGTCATCGTGTCGACGAGCAGGTCCTCCAAGCCGTTGCGGCTCTTGATACGGCGGCCGTTGTACATGATCGTGAGACCACTGTTGAGATAGGTATAGTTGCGGAGCATCGTCTCCACAAACTCGTCATGGAAAGAATAGTTCTTGAACAGCGTGTTGTCGGGCTCGAAGAAGATATAAGTACCGTTCTCATCCTGCGTCGGCTCAGTCTTATCGCTGATGAGCTTGCCGCGCTCAAAGACGAGTGCGCGCACCTTTCCCTCACGATAACTCTTCACCTCAAAGTGGGAGCTGAGGGCGTTGACAGCCTTCACACCGACACCGTTCAGACCGACACTCTTTTTAAATGCCTTGGTATCATACTTACCACCGGTATTCAGCACCGACACGGCTTCCACAAGCTTACCCTGTGGGATGCCACGGCCATAGTCGCGCACGGAGACGCGGAGGTTGTCCTCAATATCCACCTCAATGCGGTCACCGGCATTCATCTTAAACTCATCGATGGAGTTGTCGATGACCTCCTTCAGCAGGACATAGATACCGTCTTCCGGCAGGTTGCCATCTCCCAATCGTCCGATATACATGCCCGGACGTGTCCGCACATGCTCCATATCCGACAGGTGTCGGATATTGTCGTCAGTGTATTGTACTGTATTGTTGTTATTCTCCTGATCCATTTATCTCCTTTCTATAACATCTTCTTCGCTTGTGATTAATGTGCTCTAAGGAGCCCCACTGCCCCTGGACACCATTGTTGCTCTCCATCTCGACGTTTGTCTCACCCCATTTGAAGCCATAGTCGATATAGCGGGGAATGAGATCGGCAAAGAGCAGTGCGTTGGCACCCTTGGCACGATATTCGGGAAGGAAGCCGATGAGCAGAAGGTCCACACCCTCTGTCTTATGCTGCTTCAGTGCACGCAGCACATGCCACCAGCCGAAAGGCAGCAAGCGACCACGATGACACTTCTGCATGGCACGCGCCATCGACGGCATCGTGATACCCACACCGATGATCTTGTTGTCCTTGTTGCCATCAACGACTAAGGTAATGAGGTTCGGGTCAAGCATCGGCAGGTACGACTTCACATAAGCATCTATCTGACGCTGCGTGAGCTCCACATAACCGTAGAGATCCTTGTATGTCTCGTTGATAAGTTTGAAGACCTCATGAGCAATGTCTCCCTGCTTAATTTCCTTCTTTGTTATTTTCCGGATATGAAGATTATAACGCTTTTCAATAAGCATGGAGAGCTTGGCGAACTTCTCCGGCGTCTTCTCCGGCATGGGGAGGTAATACTCCACATAATCGTTGTCCTTGACCCAGCCACCCATCTTCTCCATGTGCTCGGGATAATAAGGATAGTTGTAGATCGTAGGCATGGTGCCGAGCTTGTCGAAGCCCATGATGAGCATGCCTTCGGGGTCGAGGTCGGTGAAGCCTAAAGGTCCGACCATCGACGTCATTCCTTTGCTTCTGCCCCACTCTTCCACAGCATCGAAGAGGGCCTTTGACACCTCGAGGTCATCCACGAAGTCGATCCATCCGAAGCGCACGTCTTTCTTGTTGAACTTCTCATTGGCGCGCTTGTTGATGATAGCCGCCACGCGACCCACTAACTTTCCGTCCTTGTAAGCCATGAAATACTCAGCCTCGCAGAAGTCGAAAGCCACATTCTTATCTTTGCGCAGCGTGTTCATGTCGTCCAAGAACAAGACCGGTGCATCGTAAGGATTATCCTTATAAAGATCGTAGTGGAAATCAATGAAATGCTTGAGATCTCGCTTGCTTTCCACGCGTTTTATTTCTACTGCCATTTTATTAAAATAGTCTCAACTTTAATATTGGTGTGAATACATTAATAAGCAAAAGTAATCAAAAAAGAGGAGAACACAAAAGAGATTAGTAAAATTAAACACATTATTAAACATATAGGGCTTGTTTTAGATTCTCATCTGATATAATTATGTTCTATCACGCCCTATAATTGTTCATTTGTTCAAATCGCTCTTTAATTGTTTTTCTTCCACGGAAGATATTTATTTTCACTTGCTCTTCCGTCATATTGAGCAACCGTGCGATGTCCTTGTAAGGCTTGCCCTCAAAGTCACGGAGCTGGATGCACGACCGCTGTTTCTCGGGAAGGGTGTTGACGATATTGCGCACCATCTCCACCTCATCGTTGGCGATGGTTTGCTGCGAGGGTGTATAGGACGAATCGGGGCGCTCAGTCTGCGCTGCATCGAGGCTCTCACTGTGCGAGCCTTGGCTCTTGACATAGTCGAGGGCTTTGTTTCGGCAGACAGTGTAGCAGAAAGCCTCAATGTTCTCAATATCCGTCCACGAGTCGCGCTTATCCCATACTTTGATGAGCGTTTCCTGCACGATATCCTCAGCCTCGGCACTGTCGAGCGTGATGCGCAATGCCAGGCGATACAGCTGATTCTTCAGCGGGAGAATATCTGTCTGGAAATTTATCATCTATCATTAAATAGTCTTCACCTAACACCCATCAACCGATGACGGTACCTGCCGTGGTTCCTATAGCCTCCGCCTTCGTAATGATAACACGCTTCACGCCGGCCTCCACGGCGATGAGTGCATTCTCTATCTTCGGTTTCATGCCACCGCTGATCGTGCCATCAGCACAGAGCTTATCGAAGTCGCTGCGCGTAATCTTTGCTATGACACTGCTCTCGTCGTCAGGGTCAGCCAAGACGCCGGCTTTCTCAAAACAATAAACGAGGGTCACGTCGAAGAACGGAGCGAGCGCCTTTGCTGTCTCAGCGGCGATGGTGTCGGCATTGGTGTTCAGCAGATGACCCTGACCATCGTGGGTCAATGGAGCCATGACGGGGGTGACCCGCTGATCGAGCAATGCAGAGAGTGCCTGCCCATCGGTGCGGTCTACATCCCCCACGAAGCCGTAATCGATCCCATTCTTCAAGGGGCGTTTGTGGCTCAGCATCACGTTCATGTCGGCACCCGTCAGTCCAAGCGCATTGACGCCACGGGCCTGGAGCCGCGCCACAATATTCTTGTTGACGAGGCCACCATAGACCATCGTCACGACCTCAAGCATATCAGCATCGGTGACGCGCCGACCGTCAATCATCTTCGTCTCTATGCCCAATGCCGCAGCCACCTTCGTAGCTCTGCGGCCACCTCCGTGCACCAGCACCTTCGGGCCCTCGATCTTGGCAAAGCGATCGAGAAGGTCATTGAGACGCGCCTCATCTTCCACGATGGCGCCACCAACCTTGATAACTGTGAGATTCTTCATGAGTTGATTATTCAAGATTAAATTATTCAAGATACGTGTATCCGTAGAGTCCGGAGCGATAAGTAGAGAGGAACTCCTTGCCCTCTTCCATTGAGAGCTTGCCTTCCTTCACACCCTTCGTGACCCACTGCTCCAACTGGCGCACGAGCTTCTTAGGATTGTACTGTACATATTCGAGCACCTCCTCCACGGTCTCGCCGTCGATGATCTGGTCAATATGATAAGTACCGTCTTTGACTGTGATGTGTGCAGCTGTCGTGTCACCAAAGAGATTGTGCATATCGCCGAGGATCTCTTGGTAAGCACCTACAAGGAATGCGCCGATATAGTAAGGCTCACCCTTGCGGATAGGATGAACAGGGAGCACATTGCTCTGCGAGCCATTGACAGCGAAGTTTGCCACCTTACCGTCTGAGTCGCAAGTGATATCCTGCAGCGTGCAGTAGCGTGTCGGCTGCTCATCGAGGCGCTCTATCGGCATGATGGGGAAGAGCTGATCGATACCCCAGCAGTCAGGGAGCGACTGGAAGAGGGAGAAGTTGCAGAAATACTTGTCGGCGAGGAGCGTGTCAAGGCCACGGAGCTCATCGGGCACATGCTTCATGCGCTTCGCCATAGAGTCGATCTCATGGCACACGCTCCAGTACATAGCCTCAACCTCAGCACGCGTCTTGAGGTCTACCATGCCGTGGGCGAACATGTCGAGACAGTCCTCACGTATCTGGTCGGCATCGTGCCAGTCCTCAAGCATCGATTTAGGACTGATGTTGCACCATATATCATAGAGGTCGCGCACGAGCTGATGGTCTGTGGGCTTAGCCTCAAACTCCTCCGGCATCTCCGGGAGTGAAGCCACACCGAGGACATCGAGGATGAGCACGGAGTGATGGGCAGCGAGCGAGCGGCCGCTCTCCGTGATGATATTCGGATGAGGGATATTGTTCTTGTTGGCGATATCCACGAAAGCGTAGACGCAGTCGTTGATATACTCCTGGATAGAGTAGTTGACGGAGCTCTCCGAGTTGCTCGAGCGCGTGCCGTCATAGTCGACACCGAGACCGCCGCCGCAGTCGACATATTCAATGTCATAACCCATCTTCCGCAGGTTAGCATAATACTGTCCAGCCTCAGTGAGTGCATTCTGTATACGGCGAATCTTCGTGATCTGAGAGCCGATATGGAAGTGGATAAGTTTCACGCCATCGTGCAGTCCATACTCGTCAAGCTTACGCAGTGCCTCAAGGAGTTCTGAAGGCGTGAGGCCGAACTTCGACGCGTCGCCGCCGCTCTCAGCCCACTTACCGGAGCCAGACGAGGCAAGCTTGATACGGATACCGATGTTGGGCATGACCTTCAGGCGCTTAGCTGTCCGGGCGATGACATCAATCTCGTTGAGCTTCTCCACAACGATAAAGATATGCTTGCCGAGCTTCTGCGCCAAGATAGCGAGCTCGATGTAGCTCTCATCCTTATAGCCATTGCAGATGATCAAGGAGTCGCTCTTGCACTGCTGTGCAATCACAGCATGGAGCTCCGGCTTAGAGCCAGCCTCAAGGCCGAGGTTGAACTTGCGTCCGTGCGACGTGATCTCGTCGACGACGGGCTGCATCTGGTTCACCTTGATAGGATAGATAATGTAGCTCTGACCTTTGAAGTCATACTCCTTCTTGGCTTTCTCATAGCATGACGCCATCTTCTCGATACGGTTATCGAGAATATCGGGGAAGCGCAGCAGTACTGGCGGAGTGACATCACGCAGCGCAAGCTCGTCCATCACTTCGCGCAAATCGATCTTGACATCGTTCTTGACGGGAGACACATAGACGTGTCCCTTCTCATTGATGCCAAAATAAGAGGTGCCCCATCCTTTGATGTTGTAGAGCTCCTCAGAGTCTTCAATAGTCCATTTTTTCATTATATTCCTAACTCTCTACGTATTGCGTCAACAGTTATCTTAATCTTTTCACGGTTGTCCATAAGTGTCACATCAATGACATGCTTGGCCTTACTGTAGAATGGCTCGCGCTCCTTGAGCTGCTCCTGGATGAAAGCCTTGACCTCTTCAGGAGTCTTGTTCAGCAACAGCGGGCGCACGGTCTTGCCCATCTGCAGATGCTTATAGAGCACCTCGGGCGTACACTTGAGATACACCGACTCACCCTGCTCGTTGATATAATCCATGTTGTCGAAGAAGCACGGCGTGCCGCCACCACAGGAGATGATGACGTTTTCAAACTCTGCCACCTCATGCAGCATGTTGTGCTCTATCTTCCGGAAGCCTTCCTCACCTTTCTCGTCGAAGATCTGCTTCACGGTGCAGTGTCTGCGCGACTCAATGTACCAGTCGAGGTCATAGAACGGCATGCCCGTTTCCTTGCTCAGGGCGTGTCCTACCGTCGTCTTCCCCGACCCCATGTATCCTACAATAATAATCCTATTCATCAGCACTTATCATTGGAATCATCAGGGGCTATTAACTCCTAACTCCTATCTTCTAACTCCTAACTCCTATCTTCTAACTCCTAACTCCTATCTTCTAACTCCTAACTCTTCCGTCCTCTGCGCGGCTTTGGCTCCGGAGCATTCTTGACGATGTCCATGCACTCCTCATACGAGAGGTCACCGGCAAGCGCGCGGTCATGCAGTTTCTTGTCGATATGATAGTTCTTGCCATCATAAGCGATGTAAGGACCGAAGCGGCCCTTGAGCAGTTCGAGCTTGTCATCCTCCGCAAAGGTCTTGATATGGCGCTCCTTCTCTGCTTTGCGCTTTGCCTCAATGAGTTCGATAGCGCGCTCTAAGGTGATCGCCATCGGATCCTCACCCTTGGGGATAGACACATATTTCTTATTATGCAGCACATAAGGACCGAAGCGGCCTGCGCCAATCGTCACATCTGTGCCTTCATACTTACCCACCTTACGCGGGAGCTTGAAGAGTTCGAGCGCCTCATCGAGCGTAATGGTCTCGATGCTCTTGTCTTTCGGCATCTGGGCGAACTGCGGCTTCTCTTTCTCTCCTGCTGAGCCAATCTGCACAACGGGCCCGAAGCGGCCGATCTTCACAAACACCGGACGCCCGCTCTTCGGGTCAACACCGATCTGGCGCTCACCGGCTTTGTGCTCGGAGCGCTGGTTGATGACATCTTCGACCTGAGGCTCAAACTTATCGTCAAACTTGCGGAGCATGTCCTTCCAGTCTTCCTTACCTTCTGCGATATTATCGAACTGACCTTCAACCTTGGCGGTGAAGTTATAGTCCATGATCTCGGGGAAGTTCTTCTGAAGGAAGTCGTTGACCACGATACCGATATCGGTAGGAATGAGCTTGCCACGATCTGAGCCGGCAAACTCTACTTTCTTCTCCTGCGACACAGTATCATCCTGCAGGGTGTCGACAGTATAAGAGCGCTCCTTGCCGGGCTTGTCGCCTCTGACGACATACTCGCGCTGCTGAATGGTGGAGATCGTCGGCGCATAGGTTGACGGACGGCCGATGCCAAGCTCTTCAAGCTTCTTCACAAGGCTGGCCTCATTGTAGCGGGCCGGAGCCTGCGTGAAGCGCTCTGTGGCTGTGATCGACTTACGGTCTAACTTATCACCTACCTTGAAAGCGGGAAGAAGATTCGTATTCTCCTGCTTATTATCATTCTCATCATCGGTCGACTCGCGATAGACCTTCAGGAAGCCATCGAAGACGACAACCTCACCGTTGGCCATGAAGTGCTCACCGCGGTTGTCTATATTGATCGTTGCCGTGGTCTTCTCTATCTTGGCCTCAGCCATCTGCGAAGCGATAGTGCGCTTCCAGATAAGATCGTAGAGACGGCGCTCCTGATTGGTCCACTCACCCTTGTCTGTGGCGAATGTAGGACGGATAGCCTCGTGGGCTTCCTGAGCTCCCTTCGACTTTGTCTGGAACTCACGCGGGTGACTGTATTCGGCACCATATTCTTTTGTGATCTCCTCCTTGCACGCATTGAGCGCCAACGTAGAGAGATGCACACTGTCGGTACGCATGTAGGTGATACGTCCGCTCTCATAGAGGCGCTGGGCTACCATCATCGTCTGCGACACGGTGAATCCGAGCTTACGTACGGCTTCCTGCTGCAGGGTAGAAGTAGTGAAAGGAGGCGCCGGCATGCGCTTCAAGGGTTTCTTCGTGATATCGCCGACTGTGAACACCGCGCTCTTGCACTGCTCCAAGAAGGCGAGAGCCTCGTCGTGGGTCTTGAAACGCGTGTCGAGCTCGGCTTTCACCTCACTGCCATCGGCAAGGGTAAAGATGGCATTGACACGATAGAACGGCTCACTCTTGAAACTCTGAATCTCGCGCTCGCGCTCGACAATGAGTTTCACGGCAACACTCTGCACGCGTCCGGCAGAAAGCGCAGGCTTGACCTTACGCCACAGCACCGGCGAGAGTTTGAAACCCACGATACGGTCGAGCACACGGCGGGCCTGCTGTGCGTTGACGAGGTTCATATCCAAATGACGCGGATGGTCAATAGCATAAAGGATTGCCGGTTTGGTAATTTCATGGAAAACGATACGCGAAGTCTTCTGCTCGTCAAGACCTAACACCTCACACAGGTGCCAGCTGATAGCCTCTCCCTCGCGATCCTCATCGGATGCGAGCCATACCTTCTTGGCTTCCTTGGCGTTCTTCTTCAGGTCGGCCACGACCTTCTTCTTATCTTCCGGTATCTCGTAGTCGGGGTTAAGGGTCTTCTCGTCTACGCTCAGCTCCTTTCTCTTCAAGTCACGGATGTGCCCGTAGCTGGACATCACCTTGTAATCCTTGCCAAGGTACTGCTCAATCTTCTTGGCCTTGGCAGGGCTCTCTACAATCACTAAGTTGTCTTGCATATATAGCACACTATTTTATTTGTCGGTATTATGTTCTCATTTACTAACGGAGGGCAAAAGTAAGCATTTCACGCGCTAATACATTATTATATATGCAAGAATTTAGGTTTTTTATAATTTCTACGGCTTCCAAGTGATAAGCAGCTCGTTCAGAGCCCGCCGGATAGAGCGCATGCCGAACTGCTCGGTATGGATCTCGCTCAAGGGTATCCACTGATAGGAGGCGGCATCATCGGCTGCTTTCACCTTCGTCCAGTCTTTCACCTTGCAAAGGAAGAAGAAGTCCATCGTGGGGACATGGAAGCCGGAATAGTAATACACATTGGGATAACTGAAGACATACTTCGACTCCGTCACCTCTAAGCCTGTCTCTTCGCGGACCTCACGCCGCATGCCTTCTTCTGCTGTCTCACCGATATCCGTGAAGCCGCCGGGGAGGTCAAGGGTTCCTTTGGCGGGTTCTTTCTTGCGCGTGAGCACGAGCAGCTCGTTCTTGTCGTTAAGGATGAAGGCTGCCGTAGCAGCACTCGGGTTAACATAATAGACGAAGCCGCAGTTCTCACATTTCTTGCTCTTCTCGTCGTTCTCCACGAAATGCTTGCTACCGCATACGGGACAATATTTGAACTTTTCTAAGGGATGCATAATTGAGTTAAGAGTTAGGAGTTAGGAGATAGGAGTTATTGTAACACGAAGCTACAACAACGCCTTTATCTCTGCATCAAGATTCTTTATCTGTACGTCACGCTTCTGCAGCACGTTGTTCTTGTCGATAAGGAAGAAGGTCGGCACCTGCTGCACATTGTAAGCCGATGCAGCCTGAGCGCTGCCGTCCTCATCGCGCACGCAGATCCACGGCAGGGCAGCGACCTGCTCTTTCCAGAAGTGCTCATCGGGATCGAGGCTCACCTGATAGATCTCCAAGCCCTGTGCATGATACTTATTATAAAGGTCACGGAGCCACATGATGCGCTGCGTGCTGTTCTTCGAAGCATAGACATGGAAGTCGAGGAGCACGACCTTACCCTTCAGGCTTGAGAGTTTCTGCACGTTACCCTCGCGGTCAGGCAGTGCGATATCGATGATGCCCGATGCCGACACCTTGTCAGCGGGAATGCTCTGTGCCTGCTGTGCCTGCACGATACGGAGGTCGCGCATGCCGGCAAGGGCGATGTTGTGAAGGTTCTCACCGCGCTCCGACTTCGGATAATAGGTATCCCAGCTCGTTGCCACGGCGGCATAGACCTGGACATCGGCCTTACTGCTGTGCGCATCGAAGATGTTCACAGGGCGGCCACCGATGACCACCGTCTGGAAGAGGGCAAAATAAGAATAAGCCTTCATCGGGGCCTTGAAGATATAGTCGGTCTTGACCTTGTTCTTATAATTGTTGAGCACAGCCTGAACCTGCGGGCCCTCCTGATCGTAGGAGATATTAGGGTTGTTGGCGATGGCATTGATCTGATTTTGAAGATTCATCTGCATCAGCGTCAGCTCCTTGATCTTCGAGCATTCCTCTGAGCCCTGGACGTCATATTTATACGACATGGTAGGATAGGAAGCCTTGATCTTCACATCCTCCGTGGAGTCGATAGCCACATTGATAAGTTGGTCGGCAATACGCAAACGATAGAACTCGGGGTTCTTCGGGGCCTTCTCATCGAAGGAGAAAGAGCCATCGGCGCCCAACTTCACTGAGTCGACAGTGACGGGGCCGTTCAGTCCCATGTTCTCAAAATAGAGCAGTGAGTCCTTGGCATCGGCTATCGTACCCGACACATGAAACTTCTTCTGCGTGCAGGAAGCGAAGCTCA
Source organism: uncultured Prevotellaceae bacterium (assembly GCA_902792635.1). Lineage (GTDB taxonomy): Bacteria > Bacteroidota > Bacteroidia > Bacteroidales > Bacteroidaceae > Prevotella. The sequence continues at coordinate 192,611 of CADBAG010000002.1, forward strand.
GCACGGCAAGAGCCAAGACTAATAAATGACGAACATTTAAATGACGTATATTCATAGTTTTATCGTTTACCAATTAGTGAGTTATAAGGCCCGAAGAACCATTCTCAAGCCTAAAACATTGCAAAGGTACAGCGTAATCGCCAAAAAAACAAAAATAATTGGGCTTTTCTTTTTCCAACTTATTAATAATGTGTACCTTTGTGGGCAAGATTTTAGAAGTGTCGGCCGATAAGGTGTCGGTCGATTTAGATGTTAGTCAAAACAATAAGTTTTTAGATTTTTAGATGAACGTTATTACAAAGACCGTCCAGTTGCCAGATGGAAGGACCATCTCAATTGAGACCGGAAAGGTTGCAAAGCAGGCCGACGGCTCTGTTGTTCTTCGCATGAACAACACCGTGCTCCTTGCTACCGTCACCGCAGCCAAAGAAGCAGTTCCCGGCACAGACTTTATGCCGGTGACAGTTGATTACCGCGAGAAGTATTACGCTACCGGGCGTTTCCCCGGAGGTTTTACCAAGCGCGAGGGTAAAGCCACAGATGAAGAAATTCTTATTTCACGCCTTGTTGACCGTGCACTAAGACCTTTATTCCCTTCTGATTATCATTGCGAGGTATTCGTACAGATCTGGCTCCTCTCTTCTGATGGAAAAGACCAGCCCGATGCATTGGCAGGTTTCGCAGCTTCTGCTGCCATGGCTTGCTCTACGATTCCTTTCGAGCATACTATCTCTGAGTGCCGCGTGGCTCGCATCAACGGCGAGTACGTCATCGACCCGACCTTCGAGCAGATGAAAGACGCTGACCTCGACATCATGGTCGGTTGCACCAAGGACAACCTCATGATGGTGGAAGGTGAGATGAGCGAGGTGTCTGAGCAGGACCTCATCGAGGCTCTCAAGGCTGCACAGAAGGCTATCGTGCCGATGTGTGAGCTGCAGGATGAGCTCGCCAAGGAGCTCGGCACGGATGTCAAGCGCGAGTACAACGACGAGATCAACGACGAGGATCTCCGCAAGCAGATTCACGACGAGCTCTATCAGCCCGCTTACGATACAATCCACAAGACACTGCCGAAGCAGGAGCGCAACGATGCCTTTGACCAGATCTTAGCTGACTTCCTTGAGAAGTACGACGCTGCCCACACAGACCTCTCTGAAGAGGATCTCGAGGAGAAGCACGCCGAGGCTGGCCGCTACTGGAACGACGTGCTGCGCGACGCTATGCGCCGTTGCGTCCTCGACGAGGGCCTCCGTATGGATGGCCGTAAGACCGACGAGGTACGTCCTATCTGGTGCGAGGTGAGCCCGCTGCCAATGCCTCACGGAAGTGCTATCTTCCAGCGTGGTGAGACCATGTCGCTCGCTACCGTCACCCTCGGCACGAAGCTCGACGAGAAGATGATCGACGGTGTGGTGACACGCGGCTATCAGCGCTTCATGCTCCACTACAACTTCCCACCGTTCTCTACGGGTGAGGCTAAGAGCCAGCGCGGCCCCGGCCGTCGTGAGATCGGTCACGGCCATCTCGCTTGGCGTGCCCTCAAGGGACAGATCCCTGAGAACTATCCTTACACCGTGCGTGTAGTATCCGATATTCTTGAGTCGAACGGCTCTTCTTCTATGGCCAGCGTCTGCGGCGGTACACTCGCCCTCATGGATGCCGGTGTGCCAATCAAGAAGCCGGTAGCAGGTATCGCTATGGGCCTGATCAAGAACCCCGGCGAGGACAAGTATGCTATCCTCTCTGATATTCTCGGCGACGAGGACCACCTCGGCGACATGGACTTCAAGACCACCGGTACAAAGGATGGTCTGACAGCCACACAGATGGATATCAAGTGCGACGGTCTGTCGTTCGATATCATTGAGAAAGCCCTCATGCAGGCTAAGGCCGGCCGTGAGCACATCATGGGCGAGATGATGAAGACCATCTCTGAGCCTCGCAAGGAGCTCAAGCCTCAGGTACCGCGTATCGAGGCCTTCGACATCCCCAAGGAGTTCATCGGTGCTGTCATCGGCCCGGGCGGAAAGATCATCCAGCAGATGCAGGAAGAGACTGGCGCCACCATCACTATCGACGAAGGCGACGGTGTCGGTCATGTGCAGGTCAGCGCTCCTAACAAGGAGAGCATCGACGCAGCCTTGGCTAAGATCAAGGCTATCGTGGCTATCCCTGAGGTTGGTGAGGTCTACGACGGTGTCGTCAAGAGCATTATGCCTTATGGTTGCTTCGTGGAGATTCTCCCGGGCAAGGAGGGTCTGCTCCACATCTCTGAGATTGAGTGGAAGCGCCTCGAGACTGTCGAGGAGGCTGGCATCAAGGAAGGCGACCACATCAAGGTGAAGCTCCTTGAGATCGATCCTAAGACCGGTAAGTACAAGCTCTCTCACCGCGTGCTTCTCGACAAGCCCGAGGGTTATCAGGAGCGTCCGCGCCGTCCACGCCGTGAGAACGGTGAGCGCCGTCCGCGCCGTGATGGTGACAACGGACAGCAGCGTGGTGAGCGCCGCCCCCGTCGCTATGAGAACCGCGACAACCAGCAGGAGCAGCACAGCGACTTCAGCGATCAGCTCGATCACAACAACGATGTAGAATAGAATATTCTACGTTAGGCAATGTAGAATAGGTATTCTACGTTAGGCAATGTAGAATAGGATATTCTACGTTAGGCAATGTAGAATAGAATATTCTACGTTAGGCAATGTAGAGTAAGATTATTAATCTACACATTATATTATAGGGGCGACCTTCACGGGCCGCCCCTATTTTGTGGTTCAGCTTTTCTGGTTGACAAGTGCCTCTCCGAGGCACTATCAACTATAAGTAGAGAAGGAAGTTCAACCGTACAGCTCGAAATATTTTGTTTATTCGCGATTCCACCGTAATCACAGTCCCTTTTCACTGAAATCTCAATGCGATTACAGTCATATCGCAATGTGATTTCAATTGAATCGCATCGGCTGACACGTGACGAACAATTGGCTGGCACGTGACGAACAATTGGCTGGCACGTGACGAACAATTGGCTGACACGTGGCGGACAATTGGCTGACACGTGGCGGCAATCATCACTCCGTAGGGGCGGCCCTTGTGGCCGTCCTATCCCGCATCGTCATTTAACCGAAAAGATTTTATTGTAATAATTACAAAATAATCGCTGAAAAATTTGGAGGGTATTGATTTTCTTCCTATCTTTGCAATCGAAATACAAAAACATTATACACAACATTAAATACAAGACATTTTAAATACAAACATTATGAAGGATCTTAAAGGAACAAAGACAGAGAAGAATCTGCAGGAAGCTTTCGCAGGTGAGAGCCAGGCTCGCAACAAGTATACTTATTTCGCAAGCAAGGCCCGCAAGGACGGCTACGAGCAGATCGCTGCTATCTTCGAGGAGACAGCCAACAACGAGAAGGAGCACGCTAAGCTCTGGTTCAAGTATCTCGAGGGTGGTGACATCAAGGATACGAAGAGCAACCTCGAGGCTGCTGCTGCCGGTGAGAACTACGAGTGGACCGACATGTATGCCCGTATGGCTAAGGAAGCTGAGGAGGAAGGCTTCAAGGAGATCGCTGCTAAGTTCCGTATGGTAGGTGCTATCGAGAAGCATCACGAGGAGCGCTACAAGAAGCTCGTGGGCAACATCGAGGGTGGTGTCGTCTTCTCTCGCGACGATGAGCGCATCTGGAAGTGCCGCAACTGTGGTCACATCGTGGTCGGCAAGTATGCTCCGAAAGTATGCCCCGTCTGCAACCATCCGCAGAGCTTCTTCGAGATCGACGCTCAGAACTATTAATAGTATCTTCTTAATACTATAACGCAAGCCCACGATTTTTATCGTGGGCTTTTTTTATTATTCTCCAATAAAAACCTTATCTTTGCAAACAGAAAGGACCCTATAAAGACAGAAGCCATGAACAGATACCCTCTAGGCATACAGACATTCGAGAAAATAAGAGAAGAGGATCTCTATTATGTAGACAAGACTGACCTTATCTACAGGATTGTCAAAGGCTCTCAGAACAACTTTCTGAGCCGTCCCCGTCGTTTTGGCAAGTCATTGCTTGTCACGACGATGCAGGCTTACTTCGAAGGCAAGAAAGAGTTGTTCAAAGGTCTCGCCATCGAGAAGCTGGAGAAGGACTGGGTGAAATATCCGGTTATTCATCTCGACCTAAGCCGTGGAAAGTACTATGAAATCGAAGTTGTTCATTCTACATTAAACTCTGTACTAAGGTCTTATGAAGAAAGACTTGGTATGACGGTTGCTGAAGATACAACGTACGGGACACGCTTGGACAATATCATCCAGACCGCAGCTGCTAAGACAGGGCAGAAAGTAGTAGTTCTTATCGACGAGTATGATGCACCGATGCTTGACAGCAACTCAAAGCCGGAGCTGCAAGCGCAGATCCGCAGTATCATGCGCGACTTCTTCAGTCCGTTAAAGGCTGACGAGGGATTGCTGCGCTTTGTCTTCCTCACAGGTATCACGAAGTTCTCGCAACTCAGCATCTTCAGTGAACTGAACAACATCAAGAACTATAGTCTTGATGATGAGTTCGGAGCAGTATGCGGCTTTACGCAGGAGGAGATTCTCAACAATTTCCCCGAAGGTATCGACGAACTTGCCAAAGCCAACGACCTCACCACTGAGCAAGCCATCGCCAAGATGAAGGAGCAATATGACGGCTATCGCTTCACGCCTCATTGCCCCAATATCTATAATCCCTATAGTGTGCTTAATACGCTTCATGACAGGAAGTTCAGCAACTACTGGTTTGCCACGGGTACGCCGACTTTCCTGCTGGAACTTTTGATAAAAAACGATATTGAAATGCCACAGCTTGAAGGCATCGTGGCTACAGAAGACCAGTTCGATTCTCCTACTGATAATATCGGCAACCCGATTCCCGTATTGTATCAAAGCGGCTATCTGACGATCAAGAACTATGATCAAGGTATCTATACCCTTGGCTATCCTAACGAGGAAGTCAGAATGGGTCTGAACAGGAGCATGCTGAACTATATTGCTCCGCAATATGGGTTGAAGAGAACAGCTTTTGCCTTTCAGTTCCGGGCCGCCATGCGTAAGGACGACATCGACACAGCCATGGAGGAGCTGCAGTCGTTCCTTGCCGGCTTCCCTTATGATATCCATCATAACCGGGAGGATTATTTCCAGGCCATCCTCTTCACAATATTCCTCACCTTGGGCTTCACCATTGATGCAGAAGTGAAAACGGCAAGAGGGAGAATAGACCTGCTCATCTCGACCAAGACCAGCATCTTCGTCATGGAGCTAAAGATCAACCAGAGCGCAGAGAAAGCTTTGGAGCAGATTGATGCCAAGGATTATACGCTATCTTACAAGCACGATGGCCGCCGCATCTTCAAGGTCGGCATCAACTTCTCCACAGAGAAGCGCACTGTCGATGCGTGGAAGTTTGTAGAGGCATAATCGGTATTACTGAACATCCCACTGAACATTCCTATGAACAGTTTATTGGAATATTCAGTGAAATGTTCAGTAGCGGCAAATTTATTCGATCTGTACGGTTGGAATTTGTCCTTTCTTTTGAAAGTTTACAGTCTCGGAGAGACTGAATTTTTGATAACCCCAGTCTAAGGAGCGCAGCGACGCAGACTGGGGTCTGTCGTGAGAGCGTATTTGACTGATCTCCTGCCTCGGAGAGGCAGACTGCACGATAGTGCGTAATGTTAAACCTAAGCATAGCGCGCCAAGGCGCATTCAGCC
>CADBAG010000003.1 GCA_902792635.1 uncultured Prevotellaceae bacterium
TATCATCTATATTGCTATATATAATAATGTGTACGGCTCGCTTCTTGTACTACTTCTCTGTTTATGTAAATCTTTTCAAAGAACTCTATTTTTTGTTGCTAACCGGTGTATTTCCGAAAAGCGAGTGCAAAGGTATAGACTTTTTCAATACCCTCCAAATATTTCCACGATTATTTTTCAAAAATGTTAGATAATTGATTTACATCAAGTGTTTACCCGTAAGGGGCGCCCCTACGGGAATACCATTAAACCGAAACGGCACCACGATTGCGGTGAAATGGCAATGCGATTCAACCGCAATCGCAATGCGATTTAACTGTAATCGCTGTGCCATTTCGCTGTGCCATTGCTATTGAAACGCGATTGGCTGGCACGTGCCAAACAACTGGCTGGCACGTGCCGACCAATTGGCTGACACGTGCCGACCAACTGGCTGACACGTGGCGAACAATTGGCTGACACGTGGCGACCGTTATTTAAAAAGATGGAAAAGAAAGAGATTAAGCATAATTTCCTTTGCCCTTTCGCTTGAAATGCCTTAACTTTGCATTCTAAAATAATAAAGATGAGCAAACGATTGTCAACGATACTGGCTTTTCTCTCCAGCTACAAGTATGTCATTACTGTAGTTGTGGGCGTTTTGTTTGTTGGCTTCTTGGATGAGAACAGTTTCCTTCAGCGCTTAAAATACGACATGCAAATAAGTAGCCTAAAGGAAGAGATTCAGAAATACAAGGCCCTCAACGATTCAGCGAACACAGAGATTGAGAATCTTCGTCGCGACCCACGCTACATAGAGAAGATTGCCCGCGAACGCTATCTGATGAAAGCGGATGACGAAGATATCTTCGTGTTCAGTACTGACAAGATTAACGATGACCTTGATAAACAACCCACAGAATGAAACAACTCAATAAAATCCAAAGTGCAATTTTCTTAATTGGCGGCATACTGATGGTCGCCGGCGTGGCATGCTGCGTTCTTACCGTAATCCCTACCATCATGTGCTGGGTCTATATCCTTGGCGCCGTCATGTTTGCCACAATGCAGGTATCACAGCTTTACGAAGGGAAAGAACTGACCGTCCGTCGCCTGAAAAAACTTCAGAACCTGAGCGATCTTCTCTTTGTCCTTGCCGGTGTACTGCTTGCCGACACCGTCTATGCCGGAACGGGTCACAGTTTCTTTAAGTCGATGTTCAGCAATCAAGAAGCATACATTACTTATTTATATAACAAGTGGGTGATCCTTCTTCTCGTAGCAGCCGTTTTAGAGGTCTATACTTCACATCGGATAGATCACGAGCTATCCAAAAAAAATATAAAAGAGTAGTTGTTACTTTTAAATAGCATAAAAATAATAGATTTCTTCATTTATAGGTTGTATCTTTGCTTATAGAAGAACAAGATAGGTTTATGAATAAAGTATTATACGCAATAGTCAGCGTCCTTGCTCTGACATCGTGTGCCAACAGTTTCCATATCACTGGTACGACGAGCGTCAGTGTCCTTGATGGTCAGAAATTGTACCTTAAAGTACTGAAAGACACGACGTTGAAGAATATAGATTCCTGCGATGTGGTCCATGGCCAGTTTCAGTTTGGAGGCACTACCGATTCCGTGCGCGTGGCCAATATCATCCTTGATGATGGCAACAGTCTGCCCGTAGTGCTTGAAGATGGTGATATCCAGGTTAAGATTGACAACACACAGGAGACGGTGACGGGCACACCACTGAACGATAAGCTCACAAAGTTCCGTCAGCAGTTCACCCGACTGATGAATGAGAGCAGTGACCTTGTCCATCAGCACGACCAAGCCATCATGAACGGGCGCAATATGGATGTGGTCAATGCAAGATTGGCTGCCAAGGATGCTGATATCAACCGACGGATGGACAAGCTTGTCACCTCGTTTGTCACTGACAACATGGACAATGTGCTTGGTCCCTATGTCTTCATCACGGTCTGTATGAACAAATATAATGTTCCAATGCTTGATGCATGGGTAGAAGATATTATGACCCGGGCTACGGATAAGTTTAAGAATGACCCTCAGGTGAAGGAATACTATGAAGCCGCGCAGGAGAACCAGAATATCATGAACGGCACGAAAGTTCCCGACCCACAGCCTCAACAGGCACCGCCTGCACCGCCACAGGACGGGCAAACACCCAACGAGATGGCACAGTAACGAACATATTACACATTATATATATGAGGACAATCATTGAGCATGGCACGATTGTCAATGAAGGCCAATCCTTTCGGGGTAGCCTCATCCTTGACAACGACCATATAGAAGACGTGATTGTCGGCGAGACTACACCCTGTGGCTCCTACGACCATCACGTAGATGCCACGGGGTGTCTTGTTCTTCCCGGCATCATCGACGAGCATGTGCACTTCCGTGAGCCAGGACTCACCGAAAAGGCTGATATTGAGAGCGAGTCAAGAGCTGCAGCGTGGGGCGGTGTGACGACCTTCTTTGACATGCCCAACACCAAGCCAGCAACGACTTCGAACGAGACATGGAACGCTAAGATGGAGCTTGGCAAAGCCAAGAGCCACGTCAACTATGCCTTCTTCTATGGAGCAACAAACAGCAATGCGGAGACCTTCAAAGATATTGATGTCTCGCATATCCCCGGTATTAAACTTTTCATGGGAGCCTCAACAGGCAATATGCTCGTGGACAGGAAAGAAGCCTTGGAAAAGATCTATGCTGAATGCGCACGCCTAAGATTGCCTATGATGACGCACTGTGAGGATACGAACATCATCAATCACAATATGGCAGAGGCGAAAGCTAAGTACGGTGAGGATCCTGACATCAGCCTTCATCCGACCATCCGCTCAGAAGAAGCGTGCTACAACAGTTCATCATTAGCCGTAAAACTTGCCACAACTTATGGCACAAGGCTGCATATCGCACATATTTCCACAGCCAAGGAGCTCAGTCTGCTGCCTGTAAACGACAATGCTTTCTGCGAGGGTTCTTTCCCGAAGATTACAGGAGAAGCCGTCCTTGCACATCTGTTGTTTACGAACAACGACTATGCCACACGAAAAGCGCTCATCAAGTGCAACCCTTCCGTTAAAACGACTACAGACCGTGAGGCATTGCGCCTGGCCCTCTCTGATGGAAAGATTACCTGCATCGGCACTGACCATGCACCCCATAAGCTCAGCGACAAGCAAGGCGGCTGCGCCAAGGCTGCTTCCGGAATGCCCATGCTTCAGTTCTCACTCGTATCGATGTTGAAACTCGTTGATGAAGGCGTGCTCTCTGTCGAGCAGATGGTGTGGCTCATGTGCCACAACCCTGCCCGCCTGTTCTCGGTCAAAGAGCGCGGATTCCTCCGCCCCGGCTACAAGGCAGACATCACGCTTGTCAAGCGTGGGGCACCCTGGACGCTCACAGAGAATCTTATCCAAAGCAAATGCGGCTGGAGCCCACTCACCGGCGAACAGTTCCGCTGGCGGGTAGTAAGGACGATCTGCAACGGCCACACCGTCTTTGAGGAAGGCAAGATGGATGAGGATTATCGCGGTGAAGCAGTAGAGTTCGTTCATTAAGACTTGAAGTTCTCTGTATTCTTTATTCTTTATAATTTATTCTTTAGCAAAGCGAAAAGCGCATGCGCTTAGATTACGATATTAACGACATACGACCATTCATCAACTGGATATACTTCGACTATGCCTGGAGCATGAATGGCAAGAAAGGCGAGGAGCGCGACAAGCTCCACGCAGATGCCAATGCCATGCTTGACAGTTGGCAGGGCAAATACCACACCCACGCCGTGTTCGAGTTGGTGGATGCCAATAGTGATGGCGATGACATTGTTACAGCTAAGGTGCGCCTGCCGATGCTCCGTCAGCAGAAGGCCACATCGCCCGGGCAGCCCAATTATTGTCTTGCCGACTTTCTGAGACCTGCCTCTCAAGGCATTCCCGATAAACTCGGCGTCTTTGCCACAACCGTTGATTACGACCTCACCTGTGGCTACGACGATGATGTCTACGGCAGAATGCTCTCTCAAGTTCTCGCTGACCGCTTGGCCGAGGGCACGGCAGAGCTTATGCATCTGCAAGTGAGACGCAAATACTGGGGCTATGCTCCCGATGAGGATCTCTCCATGAACGACATCCATGCCGAGCACTATCAAGGCATCCGCCCTGCCGTGGGCTATCCTTCAATGCCCGACACAAGCATGAACTTCCTCTTAGCGCGTATCGTGGACATGAAAAGTATAGGCATCCGTCTCACGGAAAGCGGCATGATGCAACCACACGCTTCCGTGTCTGGCTTGATGTTTGCTCATCCCAAGGCACAATATTTTGAACTTGGGAAGATTGGGGAAGATCAGCTGCGCGACTATGCGCACCGCCGCGGCCTGCCCGTGGAGATGATGCGTAAATATCTACAGTCGAGCATGCTGAAGAAATAATAATTAAGGTCTATGGTACAGAGAATTTGGGGCTTACTTATCGCGTTGATTATTGTACCGGATGTCTATATCTGGCTACACTATTATCGCACGCGCTATCTTCACAACCGCATTGTCCGTCGGGTGTGGTGGATTCCATGTGCCGCCATGACGATCTATACCATAGGGCTCTCGACCATCCGCAACTTTGCTCCGACGGATCTCACTTGGCTCAATACTTATCTCTTCCTTTTTGGTATCTTTATAGGGCCGAAAGCATTGTTCGCTTTCTGTTCATGGATAGGCTCCGCACTGCGCGCACTCTTCCACATGCGCTACAACTATGGACACCGCATAGGGTTAGCAATAGGTGCATTAGGAGTGGCAGCCTATATCTATGGACTGACTTTCGGTGTGGGCAAGATCGTTGTCCGACATGTGGATATCTCATTCAAAGATTTGCCTGAGGAGTTTGATGGATACCGGATTCTTCAAGTTTCAGACATCCACACGGGGACCTTTGACGGATGGCGCAGAAAGATATTGCATGCAGAGATAGACAGCATCCGCAAGCAGAAAGACATCGACCTCGTCTGCTTCACCGGCGATATGCAGAACATGCGGCCGGAAGAAGTGGAAAAGATGATGCCGGAGCTACGCCGACTGCCTTATATGTACTCCGTCTTGGGCAACCACGACTATGCACAATATGTAAAGTCCACGCCACAATTAGAGAACAGCATGCGTAAGAAGCTCATCGGCTTAGAGAACCAGTTAGGACATGTGCTGCTCAACGCCAACGTGCCTGTTCACCGCACGATGAAAGACGGTCAACGCTCTAAAACTGCAATATGGCTTGCGGGCGAAGAGAACGACGCCCGACCACCCTACCCCGACCGCGCCAATCTCAGGCAGACACTCAAAGGTATCCCCGACTCGGCATTCGTCATTCTCCTGCAACATGACCCGTCGGCCTGGCAACGAGATATTCTGCCCCACTCCACTGTACAACTGACACTCTCCGGCCATACCCATGGCGGACAGATGCAGATTCTCGGTTTCCGCGTCACTGAACTGACACAGCAGGAAGATCTGGGATTATACGAAAAAGATAGACGTTATCTCTATGTCAATGCAGGCTTAGGAGGACTGGTTCCTTTCCGGCTGAACATGCCGAACGAGATAACAGTCATCACCTTACATAAAACCAACCATCACGAGAACAACAGCAAACAGTTATGAAGTATCTTTATCGATTATACGAACTCTGCATCGCCATCCCCATTTTCCTCGTCTATACCATAGTGCTCGGTTTAGCCACTATCGTCGGTTGCGCTATCGGCAGTGGCAACTTCTGGGGCTACTGGCCCGGACACTTGTGGGCATGGCTTACAGTGAAACTCCTGTTGTTGCCCGTTAAAGTAGAAGGCAGGGATAACATCGAGAAGGGGCAAAGCTATGTCTTCGTCGCCAATCACCAAGGTGTCTTCGACATCTTCCTCATCTATGGATATCTCAACCGCAACTTCAAATGGATGATGAAGCGAGGGCTCATCTCCATTCCCGTCGTGGGCCCAGCTTGCAAGGCTTCCCATCAGATTATTGTTGACAAACGTGGGCCATCGAAAATAAGAAAGACCTACGACGAGGCGCGCGAGATTCTCAAGGAAGGCATGTCGGTTGTTGTCTTTCCCGAAGGAGCGCGCACGTTTACAGGACATATGGGCTTCTTCCGTCGTGGCCCTTTCATGTTGGCTGACGAGCTCGACCTCCCTGTCTGCCCGCTCACCATCAATGGCTCGTTCAACATCATGCCACGTATGAAGGACTGGCACTGGGCCAACTGGCACCCGCTGAAGCTCACGATCCACAAGCCTATCTATCCCATCGGCAAAGGCAGGGAAAACATTGAGAACCTCAAAGAAAAAAGCTACGAAGCCGTGATGTCAGGCCTCGTAGCTGAATATCAAGGATACGTCGAGAATGACGACCAATAGTGAGCAAGTAGTTGATTTATCCCGTTCTACCAACGATTCTACAAGATTTATTGCTAACTTTGCAAACGAAATAGGATTCATTTCAGAAGAATAAGATAGAATAAGGTAAAAAGAATGATTTCAGTAGACAACCTCACCGTTGAGTTTGGCACCCGCCCATTGTTTCATGATGTCAGTTATGTCATCAATGACCATGACCGCATCGCCCTTGTGGGTAAGAACGGCGCCGGCAAATCAACGATGCTCAAGATAATCTGTGGTTTGCAGAAGCCGACATCGGGTACCATCGGTATCCCCAACAACTGCGAGATAGGCTATCTGCCCCAGGTAATGAAGCTCTCCGACGACACGACCGTCCTTGAGGAGACGCGCAAGGCTTTTGCCGGCCGCACCAAGATGCAGGCGGAGTTGAAGAAGATGGAGCAGGAGATGGCAGACCGCACCGACTATGAGAGTGACTCGTATATGCAGCTCGTGGAGCGTTTTACGCAAGAGCACGAGCGCTATCAGCTCATGGGAGGTGACAATTATGAGGCAGACATCGAGCGCACCCTCACGGGATTGGGCTTCGAGCGATCCGATTTCGACCGCCCCACGCGCGAGTTTTCCGGTGGTTGGCGAATGCGTATTGAGTTGGCAAAGATTTTGCTGCGCAAGCCTGATGTGCTGCTCCTCGACGAGCCCACGAACCATCTCGACATCGAGTCGATACAATGGTTGGAGCAGTTTATCATGAACTCCCCCGCAGCCCTGCTGCTCGTGAGCCATGACCGTGCCTTCATCAACAACGTGACCAACCGCACATTGGAGATCACCTGCGGACACGTGGAAGACTATAAGGTGAAATACAACGAGTATCTTGTATTGCGTAAGGAGCGGCGCGAACAACAGATCCGTGCCTGGCAGAACCAACAGAAAGAGATTGCCGATGCCAAGGCGTTCATTGAGCGCTTCCGCTACCAGGCCACGAAAGCCGTGCAGGTACAGCAGAAGATACGCCAATTGGAAAAGATTGTGCCAATAGAGGTGGATGAGGTGGACAACAAGGTTATGCACCTGAAGTTTCCGCCTTGCCTACGCTCCGGCGACTATCCCGTTATCTGCGATGAGGTGGGGAAAGCCTATGGCGACCATGTCATCTTCTCACATGTCAACATGACCATCAAACGCGGCGAGAAAGTGGCGTTCGTTGGAAAGAACGGTGAAGGTAAGTCAACACTCGTCAAGTGTATAATGGGTGAGATTCCTTTCACAGGCAAGCTGAAGATTGGTCACAACGTGGAGATTGGCTACTTCGCTCAGAACCAGGCGCAGATGCTCGACGAGAACCTCTCCATCTACGACACGATCGATGAGGTGGCTACAGGTGATATGCGCCTGAAGATCAATGACCTCCTCGGCGCATTCATGTTCGGTGGTGAGATATCTGAGAAGAAGGTCAAAGTGCTCAGTGGTGGAGAGCGCTCCCGTTTAGCTATGATCCGACTGCTGCTCGAGCCCGTCAACTTGCTTATCCTCGATGAGCCTACCAACCACCTCGACATGCCTTCAAAGGATGTGCTGAAAGAAGCTATCAAGGCTTTCGACGGCACGGCTATCATCGTGTCGCATGACCGTGACTTCCTTGACGGACTGGTCTCCAAGGTCTTCGAGTTTGGTGGCGGGAAAGTGAAAGAACATCTCGGCGGTGTGTACGACTGGATCAGAAGTCAGAATGCACAGCAGGCTCAGGAGCAACAAGTGCAGCAAACTGTGGAACAACCTCAGCCGAAACCAGCAGCTGAACCGACTCCCAAACAGCCCGAGCATGTAGAATCATATGCCGAGCACAAGGAACGACAGAAAAAGATTAGCAAGGCAAAGAAAGCCGTGGCAGAATCGGAAAAGAAAATAGCCTCCATGGAGGCAAGGCTCAAGGAACTTGACAGTCTGCTCATGGATCCGAAGAATGCCAGTGACATGAAACTCGTCACGGAATATACAACGACGAAGGACGCTCTCGACAAGGAGAACGACCGATGGATGGAACTCTCGGAGGCGCTTGAGGGTTTAGAATAAGATTTTTATTAAAACAAATAACATGAGAATAACACATTATTTACCAATGCTTATGATGGCCGTAGCACCCGTTATCAGTGCCGGTGCCAAGAGTGGCATTTCAAAGTCGGGACTTGACCTGTCAAACCTCGACCGCAGCGTGAAGCCCACGGAAGACTTTTACAAGTTCGCTACAGGCGGATGGCAGAAACTGCATCCACTGCCTGCTGCCTACAGTCGTTTCGGCTCCTTCGACATGTTGCAGGAGAACGTGAACAAACAGGTGAGCAGCATCCTGACAACGCTCACTAAGAAGATATATGCTGAAGGCACGACAGAGCGCAAGCTCAGCGACTTCTACAAACTTGCTCTCGACTCTGCCCGCCGTAACCGCGAGGGGCTGGCTCCTGTAAGGCCTTACATGAACGAGATTGAAGCTGCAAAGAATCTTCAGGACATCCAAGCGCTGCAGCTCAAATATGCCAAGATTGGTCTGGGTCAGCCTTTTGGCTCTTGGTTCGGTGCCGATGACAAGGACGTGAAGAACAATATCTTCCAGCTCTCTCAGGGCGGTCTGACACTCGGACAGAAAGACTGGTATGTCAACAACGACGAGGCCACACGCAAGATCCGTGAGGCTTACAAAAAGCATATCGTCAAGATGTTTGAGCTCTACGGATTCAACGAGGCTGATGCTCAGAAGAAAGCTGCTGATGTGTTCCGCTTCGAGACTGAGCTGGCACTCATCTCTAAGAGCAACACGGAGCTCCGTGACCCGCAGGCTAACTACAACAAGATGTCGCTCAAGGACTTCGAGAGCAACTATCCCAACATTCCTTTGCGCAAGCTTGCCAACGCTGAAGGTATCAACGACACGTATATCCAGGAGATGAATGTCGGTCAGCCTTCATTCTTCAACGGTCTCGACAAGATAGCTTCTGTTATGACCGCTGACGAGTGGAAAGCCATCATGGAGTGGGATCTGATCAATGCATCCGCTGGTGCACTCTCCGACAACATCCGCGAGGCAAACTTCGACTTCTTCGGCCGCACAATGTCTGGCCGCAAGGAGGATTATCCTTTGTGGAAACGCGCTACCAACGCCGTCAATGGCGCTATGGGCGAGGCGCTCGGTAAGATGTACTGCGAGAAATACTTCCCCGAGTCGTCGAAACGCATGATGGAAGCTCTCATCAAAAACTTGCAGAAGAGCCTCGGCGAACGCATTGAAGCACAGACATGGATGAGCGATTCTACAAAGAAGAATGCCCTCACCAAACTCTCTAAGTTCTATGTCAAAGTCGGCTATCCTAACAAGTGGACCGATTATTCAAAGTTGACCATCGATCCGAAAAAGAGTTACTTCGAGAATATCCTCGCAACACGTGTCTTCGCCAACGACAAGATGATCGCTGACAAGGCCGGCAAGCCCGTAGACAAGGACGAGTGGTTCATGACTCCTCAGACCGTCAACGCTTATTATAACCCGACGACAAACGAGATCTGCTTCCCGGCAGGCATTCTGCAGCGCCCCTTCTTCGATCCCAAGGCTGATGCAGCCTTCAACTATGGTGCTATCGGTGTGGTCATCGGCCACGAGATGACACACGGATTCGACGACCAGGGTCGCCAGTATGATGCTGACGGTAACCTTCACGACTGGTGGACAGCTCAGGATGCCAAGAACTTCGATAAGCGTGCCAAACTCTATGCCGACTACTTCGACTCTATCGAGGTACTGCCGGGTCTGCACAGCAACGGTAAGTTCACGCTCGGTGAGAACCTCGCTGACCACGGAGGTCTGATGGTAGCCTTCAACGCTTTCAAGAATGCTACGAAGAACCATCCGCTCAAGACTGTTGACGGCTTTACACCCGAGCAGCGCTTCTTTATTGCCTATGCCGGCGTTTGGGGACAGAACATCACTGACCAGGAGATCCGCAACCGCGTGAAGCGTGACCCGCACGCGCTCGGTGAGTGGCGTGTCAATGGTGCCCTGCCGCACATCCAGGCTTTCTACGATGCCTTCGGTGTGAAGAAAGGCGACAAGATGTACTTGCCCGAGAACGAGCGCTTGCAGCTCTGGTAAAAAGCAGCAAGAAAAAATACTGCGCGGAATCGCAAATAAACATTTATTTGCGATTTCGCGCTTTTTGTTTTGTGTTAAGAGAAGAAATCACTAACTTTGCGATAAAATATGCGCATAAATGAAAGACGTAAAAAAGATAGTACTTACGGGAGGGCCTTGTGCCGGTAAGACCACGGCTTTGGTGAGAATAATGGATTATTTCTCCAGCCGGGGCTTTAAGGTCTTTACTATTCCTGAAGTACCCACCATTTTTCTACAGGCGGGAATGGACTATCTGACGAAGAATCAGGACTGGTTCTATGAAGGCGAGAAGGACACACTTAAGACACAGCTTGCTTTCGAAGACTATTTCATGGCGATGGCTCAGACGATTGACAAGCCCGTTGTCATCGTCTGCGACCGCGGCGCCCTCGACATCTCCACTTATCTCCCCAAAGAGATGTGGGAGAAGATTACGTCTCTCTGCAATGTCACCAATCAGCAGCTCCTCGACCGCTATGATGCTGTGCTGCACCTCGTCTCAGCTGCCGACGGCGCTGAGCAATACTACAACACGACGACAAACGAAGTACGCACGGAAGGTTTGGACAAAGCTCGACAGCTTGACCGAAAGATCGTGAAGGCATGGGCAGGGCACCCGCATCTCCGCGTCATCAACAACCACGATAATTTCGATACGAAGATCAACCGTGTGCTGAAAGAGATCAGCAGCGTGCTCGGTATTCCTCAGGCCATCACCGAGGAAAGAAAATATATCGTTAAGGTCACTGGGGGCACGATTCCTAATCCTGTACAAAGCGAGATCTGGCAGACGTACCTCGTCTCTGAACCAGGGACAGAGGTGAGACTGCGTAGACGTGAATGGGAGAAAGGAAAGTTCATCAACATCCATACAACCAAACGGCGGGTCAACGGCAATGAAGAGATCGAGACGGAACGACAGGTAAGCAATGCACTCGCAGAGTCACTGCTCGCACAGTCGGACCCCTACCGGCATACAATCCACAAGAAGCGCACAAGTTTCATCTACGAAGGACAGTACTTTGAGCTCGACCAATACCTCGACCGTCTCGATGGTCTCGTCATCCTTGAGACTAAAGGCATCACGGAAGGCGAAGAAGTGAAACTGCCGGCAAACATCCAGATCGTAAAGGATATCACCGGCAATAAGGAATATTATAATTATAATCTCAGTCTGAAATAATGCATATCGTCATAGCAGGAAACATAGGAAGCGGAAAGACAACGCTCACGAAGATGCTGGCTAAGCATTATGGCTGGGATTTACGACTGGAAAGTGTGACCTACAACCCATATCTCGAAGATTATTATAAAGATATGAACAGGTGGGCACTTAACTTAGAAGTATACTTCCTCAAAGAACGGTTCCGCGACTTATTGGAAATAAGAAAGACGGACAAGCCTATCATTCAGGACCGCTCTATCTATGAAGGCGTTTACATCTTTACAGCCAACAACCACGACATGGGCAATATGTCGGATCGAGACTTCGATACGTACATGGGGCTCTTCAAGTCGATGATGATGGTCGCTAAAGAGCCTGACCTGATGGTCTATCTGAAGGCATCGGTGCCACACCTCGTAGACAACATCCATAAACGCGGACGAGGATATGAGCAGAACATGAGGCTCGATTATCTCAAGAATCTCAACGACCGCTACGATAAGTTCTTTCAAAGACAATATAAGGGTAAGAAAATAACTATTGACGTGGAAGACCTCGACTTCCTGCACAACAAAGAAGACTTTGCCTTCATTACGTCAGCAATCAATAAAAAGATAGACTTGAACAACAGAAGTCTGTTCGCATAAAACACAATTTAGAATAAAACAATGCATATCGCTATAGCAGGTAACATAGGCAGCGGAAAGACAACGCTTACCAAGCTTCTCGCTAACCGCTACGGATGGACGCCACGATTTGAACCCGTGGACAACAATCCTTATCTCGAGGATTTCTACAACGACATGAATCGGTGGTCGTTTAATCTCCAGATATACTTTCTTAATAAGCGTTTCAAGGAAGTAGTGGAGATATCTCAGAGCAACGACACCATCATTCAGGACCGCACGATCTATGAGGACGCATGCATCTTCGCACCCAACCTCCATGACCAAGGGTATATGTCGGACAGAGATTTTGAGACGTACAGCGACCTTTTTAACCTGATGATGTCGCTCGTCAAGAAGCCTCAGTTGATGATCTACATCCGTTCCTCTATTCCTACACTCGTCAGACATATTGAGAAACGAGGACGCGACTATGAGAAATCAATACGCATCGACTATCTCACAGGACTACAGAAGCGCTACGACAATTGGATGTCATCCTATGACGGTGAAGTCATCACTATTGACGGCGATAAAATCCATTTCGAGGAGAGCAAAGAAGACTTCCGGAAAATCACTGATATGATTGACGCCAGTCTCTACGGTCTTTTTCCGATTGGGTCGAATAATAAATAACAGATAACAAGAACGAATTAATAAAACCACAAGAATATGGAATTCGACAATTCAAGCATTAACCTAATCACCATCGAGAAAGACGGTGGCAAAGATGTTCTGTCGATTGGACTCAAAGAAGCCTACAGAGCAAAGCCAAACTTTCAGCGCTATATGCGCCAGGAGTTTGAGCGGGGAAAAGATTTGGACAACAACGACATATTCAAATATATCGCTCTCAAGGACGATCCAGACAAGGGACCCGTCGTGGAAACAGAATGGGAGGACAGCCGCTCGCTCGTTGAATGGCTGAAGGAAGGTCATAGTGATGATGAGAAGCGGCGTGTCTTCAGACAAGTGACCAACGCCATCAGTTACATGCACTCCAAGGGAATGGTACACGGGAGTCTGAACGCAAGCAATGTCTTCATCACGAAGAAGGGCGAAGAGGTCAAACTGCTGACCTTCAAGCTGCGTTATACTGACATCATGAAACAGCCACAGGAGACGCTCAAATATGTAGCACCTGAGGCTAAAGACGGTACTGTAGGACTGGACGTACGTGCCGATATCTACTCGCTCGGTATGATGCTCAAGGATATGGGCTTCAACGCTGAGTACCACAATGTCATTGAGAAATGCTGCCGGTTCGGCCGTAACGAGCGCTTTGAGGATGTCGACCAGCTCATAGATGCCGTCGACAAGCACCGCTTCAACCGTCCTGCAGACGAGCTGACCGATGCACAGCCGAGTATCTCAAGCAACAAGAAGATGGCGGTCATCATCGCCATCATCGTGGTTCTCGTGTGCGTGGCCGTAGCGCTGCTCGTCGCACAGAATGGTAGCAGTGACAATCAACAGGAACCGCAGCAGACGGAACAGAACGACTCTATCACCAACCGGGAAGACAACAGCGATCAGGACAGCACTGACAGTCAACAGCCACAGACTACTCAACCGTCCGACTCTGACCAGACGCAGCAAGCAGAACAGGCAACAGGTGATAACGCCTTCCTCAACGACCTCGTGCCGCAGATGCATACAGACCTTGATAAGATCTACAACTCAGGTGCTGATCCAGCAACAATTCATGCTAAAGTCGCTGCTTACTACAAAGGTCTGCGCCGTGTGCTGAAGAAGCAAGGCAAGACAAGCACTCAGCTCGACGCCTTTGACAAGGCATTCGCTGAATACACCCAACAAAAGAATCAATGAAGCACATCCTTGCTTTCACACTGATGCTATGTCTCCCGACGGGAGCCATAGCTCAAAACAATAATCCTCTCCGTGACAGTCTGAAGGTTGCCACGGAGAGGTTGTCGTATCATCCTGACTCTATCGATCTGCGTCTTAGGAAAGCAGGATGGAACATACAATTAGAAGAGTGGCAAAACGCGAAGATAGAATATGACATTGTGCTTCGGCATGAGCCGACCAACATTGCCGCACTCTATTACCGTGCTTACTGCAACGACCGTCTCGGACGCTACAACTTTGCACGACTCGACTATCAAAACGTCCTCACACTTGTACCGGGCAATTTTGAGGCTCGTCTCGGCTTAGCCTTGCTCAACGAGAAAGACCAGCACTATACCGAAGCGCTCGACGGCATCAACCAACTCGTCACTGCTCATCCAGACTCCGCTGTGGCGTGGGCTGCAAGGGCAGGCATAGAAAGCGAGAGAGGCATGAACGAACTCGCAGAATATGACTACGAGAAAGCTTTGCAGCTCGACCCTGACAACAAAGACTACTTGCTCTCGCGTGCCGATCTGAGAATAAAGCTCCACCGCTTTACCGATGCCCAACGAGATCTCGACAAGCTCGTAGCATTGGGAACGCCTCGCGCTGCCCTTAAAGAATGGTACGATAAGATCCACAAAAACAAGAACTAAACGGTGCTTATCGAATAAACTTCTCTTCTTTCGAATTATTTTTTGCTTTTTTCTTGTTGGAACCAAAAAAAAGTATTACCTTTGCACTCGCAATTCAGAAATGAAGGCAAAACAAATGATGGCGGGATAGCTCAGCTGGTTAGAGCGTCGGATTCATAATCCGGAGGTCGTGGGATCGTGGCCCACCCCCGCTACATTGAAAGTCAAGGAGTTACAGAGAAATCTGCAACTCCTTTTGCTTTTTATACGAACACCATGCGAACACGCATAGGCTCGGTAACGGCCATGATACGCCGTTTCGTATCACCGTATTTTCCTCCGTCCTTCACGATATCATAATATGCCATTTAATCCGCCTCTTAACGTGCCATTTAATGTGCCATTAGCGCCACTTAATCCGCCACTTAATCCGCCACTATTGGACAACGGGGCATTGAAGCGAATAGTCAGGTTGGCAAATGGCTCTGCGACCTCGAAGGTTGGCTCTGGTAATCCCGCAGCTTTACAACCATCAATGATGAGCGTAATGCCTCGTCCCCACGCCTCCATGAGTCCACGTCGATAGAAGACGTCGGCTATTCGTGGATTCCGTGGCATTTCAAGCTTTCCTATATTTTTGCTTTTTGTCCTTAGGATTACTAGGATTTGACATTATGAGCAAACCTCTATTCACAAGATCAGTGATATATCGCTTAATATTTTTGGTTTGATATCCAATATTCAGATGTTCCAATATCTCACGACTTGTCCTTGGTACTGAACAAAAAGCAATAACTTCCCGTTCCTTTGTAGATAGTTCTTGACTATTACTTTCCGATTGCTGACTATTACTTAGACTATTACTTTTTATATTTTGACTATTACTTTTTTCAAGTTGACTATTACTTATTAACGCTACTCTGACACTTTTTGGATCTTCTCTGACACTATTCCCCTCTTGACTATTACTCTCGGTAGTGTCAGAGTTGTCGCGCCGCAGCGTCACGATAAACTCCTGTCGACCTTCATCATTCAAGAATTCAATATGATCATCATCTTGCAGAGCACGGACAATACCGCTGCCAATACCAGTATAAGGCAACAGGAAGATAGCGTTGTTGAACAAGAGCATATTGCGAGGCAAGGATGTACCTTGTTTGATCTCGTCAACAGAGAGTCCTCCGGGCAATGTGCCTGGACTGTGAATCTCTACTCTGTCATCAAAGATGAAAACACGAATGGGCGCCTGGCGTGTCAGACTTCTGTGAATGAGAGCATTGACCGTAAGCTCAGACAGACTGCTATAAGGTATCTCAAGACTTCCTATGCTGTTGAATTCTTCTTCTGTCTGACGACGATGAAGATTACGGGTAAAGAAAGCCATGATCTGCTCGTATTGATGCAGCAGATTGCCGTTCGTGTCAGGACTATCAAGTTTGTCGAAGAACGACGTTGATGCAATAGACGTGCCTGGCATACATACCCCTTTGATGGTAATACCCGGCAACCATCTCTGCGGGTTCTTGCCAAACAGTTCAAGACAAGCCACTGTGAGAGTGCCGTCCTGGCGGATCAAGCCAGAATTCTGCAAGAGAGCCCGGATAGTGAAGCCTTTGATGATTTTACCCATCATCTCATCTGCAGACAGGTCTTTGACGGTCTCTACATTAATCCCTAAATTCTTGCACGGCTTCTCGAATCGGCTGAAAAGGTATTGCTTCAGAGTCTCGTCATCAAGATCACCAATGCTGGTACCTGGGACTGCAATACTATCGGGGAAGAGATTCCCGCTCTGCGCAAGCATCTCAGCGACCTCTGTATTATCGAAGACCTTGCGCTTGTCCGCACCATTCTTCACCCATACCACACCTTTATTGTCATGGTATGGCTTATTGGTTCCTTCCTTGACAGTTGCGACAACAACTCCACCATCGCCCATGTCGACGGTCTCCACATCAATGATTATTGGAGGTACGACATGGTCTGAAGCCACATTCCCCAATAGTTGCGTTGTTCTCTGAAGTTCCTCAAAATTCAACGAATTCACCTTCCCCGTCTTATCGTTGACTCCTACGATCAACCTTCCTCCATGAGAATTACTGAACGCGACAAGCTCGCTGCCAACTTTGGCAGCGTCATCTATTCTCTCTTTCATCTGAACTGTGGAAGTTTCTCCCAGTGAGATGAGTTTTAATAGTTGCTCTCTATTCATATTGCAAACTTACGAAATTCTTTCCAATGATCCAAATAGCAAGGTTGACAAATGGCTCTACGAACTCAAAGGTCGGCTCCGGCAATATTCTTAATCGATTTTTCTTTCAAAGGTGGCCAATAGCCACCTTTAGATGCATTTTAAACGTAAAAATACCGTTTTTATTTTGCATTCGCCAACAATTTCTGCAACTCTTCTGCCGACATTGATGACAGCTGCTTCATCAGCAGTTCCTTCTGTGATCTCTTCTTGTCGCCCACATTCAGTAGCAGAGAGTTGTATTCCATCTGTTTCTCCAAGGGATAGTGCTCTATGTAGAGCTCAGTCACGGAGTTGTTGTTTGAGGCGTGACCCATGCTTTCTGAAATATAGTTGATGTCAACACCAGCATTTCGGAGATTGGTGGCGAAAGAGTGACGGCACCACGTTCCCGAAGGACGAACTTCCCATTTCAGCACATCTTCGCAGATACGAATCACTCTATCTTGAACGTTAGAGTTTTCCTGAGAGGTCAAACGACGTATTACCCTTTCATCCGTCGCACCATTCAAGATCCAAGGGAAGACCAACTTATCCATTTCTGGCTTGGCAGCGATATCATCAAGGATATAGCGCAGAGGCTCGATGATCGGGATGATTACCTCAGCACCGTTTTCACTGCGCCCTGCTGTCTTCTTACGGTTGAACTGAAACGCATTACCGCCCGATTGGAAATAGAAGTTGTTGTATGTAAGCAGCACGGCATCAGCCATGTTGAATCCATTGCAGAGATATTGTACCAAGAACAGTCCAAGCGACTGATGGGCTTTCTGGGTATAGTCTTTACCCCATGATTCAGAGTAGCGACGGTCACGGAAGACATAGAAGAGGTCTGTCATCTGCTCCACATTCAAATAACGGTCCTTTCGTGTTGCTCCTTTCGGGATGCTCACCAACCCAAGTGCCTTCTTATTCGAGAAAGTCGAGCACTATTGAGTAGGTACAGTTGCGATCTCTGCCGGTCATGAATGAGGTAGCGAGTGTTGACATATATCGTTATTTGGTTTATATTCCGTTTTACAAAGCTATAGAATTCCTCTTGACTATAGGAACATAGTCATATAGTCTGGCAACAACCAAGTTGCGCCATCTTTAGCCAGATCCTTTGTATAGATGAGATAGCGTTCGCCCACCCTTGCTGAATACTTCTTGCAGAACTCATCCAGCGAAATGTGATTGGCATGACTACTCGACTTGACTTCTATCGGACAAATCTTCTTACCTCTTGACAAGAGAAAATCAATCTCGTAATAATGCTTTTCATCTCTTGGCCATGTATAATAGAAAAGTTTATTGCCAGCCGCAACAAGCATCTGTGCCACAAGATTCTCATACACATAACCAAGATTAGCCGACAACTTGTCACTCAACAACTTCTGATAAATGATGTTCTCCGTGAAATCCTTATCCCAGAATGCCATCGTAACGAAAAGCCCGGTATCACCAATGAAAAGCTTATAGCGGGACGTGTCTTTGTTTAGCTCCATGCCCACATTTGGATCATCACAGTGATAAACGATGTTGACGGTTTTAGACTCATCAAGGCTCCTAAGCAAATCTCTTTCTGTAGCCTCAGTTATCGTACCGACAGAGGCAAAAGGCACATAGCGCGACGTATTCCTGCTCAACTGACCAGGAATAGACATGAAGATATCAGCAGCTCTCCCCGATAGATCTATCTTATTGAAATCCTCTTTATACAACTGGATAATCTTGCGTTTGACCCTGTCAACCTTGCTTAGGTCGTTCGTATCAATATACTCATTTACTGCCTGAGGCATGCCACCAACAAGCATGTACAACCGCAAAAGTCTCTGTGTATTTCTGTGCGCTGAACCTAAAGGCAACTTCTTGTCCCAATATTGTCTAAGAAGGGGAACCGTAGCAGTATCGTTCATCGCCCATCGGAATTCTTCAAAGTCCATCGGATACATAGATATCCGGTCCTCTTCGCTCGGGATGGTAATGTCCTTTACGTTTTTTCTAATACTGATGAGTGAACCGGTCTCTATGTAATCATACCTTCCATCAGCTACAAGATACTTAATAGCCTGTCTTGCCAATGGGCACCGCTGCACCTCATCGAAAATGATGAGAGACTTACGATTGACCAATGACTTTCTATATGTTGTCTGTAAGGTAAGGAATATGTAATCGAGGTCATTGAGGTCATCAAAGAGCTGACGTGTCTCTTTAGATGCCTTATTGAAGTCTATGAGTATGTATGACTCATATTCATTCTTGGCAAACTCCTCGACAATGGTAGACTTGCCGACACGCCGAGCTCCCTCTATCAAGAGTGCCGACTTGCCGTCATTCTCCTTCTTCCATTTGAGAATACGATCATAGATTTTCCTCTTAAATATCCTTTCTGCCATAAGTCTCTGATTTACATTGCAAAGATAGTAAATAATTCAAATCCCCACAAATTTAATTAGGCTTATTTTCAAATCCCCGCTAAATAAATTAGTATGTCCTTTCTATTCCCCACAGATTTACAGATAGATTAAGATAGGAAGTATATTTACACTCCCGATGTATTTCTCTTCATTCTGCGAAAACACATTCAGCATCGGACTATTTTGCCTCAAAATCGCAGACGCGAAAACTATGCGAAAACTACACCCCTTCAGTTAGGGGGTTCTTTTAAATGTCATTAACAATCACGAAATAGCTAAGCGGATAATTCTCAACAGTTTGTGCTTTTGAGAAATATCGTAAAATGTCCGTTTTTATGATTCATAATCCGGAGGTCGTGGGATCGTTGCCCACCCACGCTACATTGAAAATCAAGGAGTTACAGAGAAATCTGCAACTCCTTTTTGCTTTATATACGAACACCGGGCGAACACGCATAGGCTCGGTAACGGCCATGATACGTTTTTTGTATCACCATATTTTCCTCCTTTCTCCACGATATCATAATATGCCATTTAATACGCCTCTTAACGTGCCATTTAATGTGTCATTAGTGCCACTTAATCCGCCACTTAATCCGCCACTTAATCCGCCACTTAATCCGCCACTATTGGACAACGGGGCTTTGAAGCGAATAGTCAGGTTGACAAATGGCTCTGCAACCTCGAAGGTAGGCTCTGGCAGTCCCGCTGCTCTACAGCCATCAATGATGAGCGTAATGCCTCGTCCCCACGTCTCCATGAGTCCACGACGATAGAAGACATCAGCGGTCTTTAAGCCTTCCTATATTTCTGATTCCTATCATTGGGCTTCTCGGAATTAGACATCAAAAGAAGGCCCGAATCGACAAGATATGTGATATAGCGCTTCACATTTTTAGTCTGATAACCTATCCCTATATGTTCAAGGATTTCTCGAGCTGTTCTTGGAACCGAGCAATAAGCTATAACTTCATATTGCTTTGGAGAGAGAGCTACCCCTTCTCTATTACTTTCTCTATCTACTCTATTACTTTTTAGATTTTCTCTGTTACTTTCTCTATTACTTTTTTCGTCTACTCTATTACTATTTTTATCTACTCTGCCACTTTTTATGCCATCTCTGCCACTATTTGCGTCCTCTCTGACACTATTTCCCTCTTGACTATTACTTTCGGCAGTGTCAGAGTTTGTACGCCGCAGAGTCATTTACATTGTAAAGATGGTAAATAATTCAAATCCCCACAAAGTTATATAGCACGAATATTCAAATCCCCACAAATCTATTTGCCATAAATATTTCAATCCCCACAAATTAATTGAGATATTTTTCGACCTGTACGGGTGAAATCTGTACATCCTTTTTTGAATTGAGTTTATGAAGACAATCTAAGACAATTCTCGACAATGATAAACAAAATAATATTGTCGGGTATTGTCGGCTATTGTCCGAGGTTGTCGTTAAGAGATATTTTAAGAAGACAATCTAAGACAATTCACGACAATGATAAACAAAATAATATTGTCAGATATTGTCGGCTATTGTCCGAGGTTGTCGTTAAGAAAGGCTCTTCTCTTAAACAAAACATTCGCACCCGTACAGGATGAATCTTTTTCGTGCTGAGCCGATTGTGACTTTTGTTCTTTTGGCTGTTCTGTAAACGCCTTTACTACTCTACTCGGAGAGGCAGACTGCACGATAGTGCGTAATGTTAAACCTAAGCATAGCGCGCCAAGGCGCATTCAGCCTCTCCGAGGCTGGAATTCAGTTAATCCGTCCTCAGCTAAACCCCCAGACTGCGGTCGCTAACGCTCCCTTAGTCTGGGGTTATAGAAGATTGTGCCTCGCCGAGGCACTCTCGCCCATAAGTGGAATTATGTATTTTAACTGTACAGCTCGAAAAATTGTGTTGGTTTACTGGTTATTATCCAAAGAATTGCGTAAATTTGCAACATCGTGGTGTAATAATCGCTAATGGCTCCAACAATGATAAACTGTCAGATCATACAAGATGGAAAGATCAAGGAACAAGTCGTACAGATGAGCGGCTTGGTGTTTCGCGATAACCACGGCGTTCAGCGAACCAACCACATCGATACTCCTATCTTAGAGGCATCGCTCAACGAATGGCACTACGACAAGTTCGGCATCATGAGGCAGCATTTCAGTGGCAAGGAGGATAACGCCGGTTTCCGCGTGATGCACGAGGTGCGGCCCGCCCTCATGTTCTCCATCGCAACCAAAGGCTTTGGTGTCAAGAACGTCTACTCCGGAGAAGGACGGGGCCAGGAGCTACTGTGGCGGCCGGGCGATGCCAACCTCTGCTTCATCAGCGGTGAGGGTGGACTGAACGTGAACCTGAGCCGTGACCTCTCGCTCGACATCCTAAGCATCGTCATCCCACAGCAGTTTATCGAAAACCTCGTGGGGTACAACGCGCAGACCTTCGATTCGTTGTCCGTCTTCACCAATTGCCACGACAACACCCACGTCTTCCTCAACGAGAACCGGCCGATGGAGAAGGCCGTCATCCGTGCTGCCAACGATATCGGCCAGGCTCATCTGATGGGGCGCAATGCCTACCGCTACATGGAGTCGAAGATCATCGACTGCTTCTCCGGCTTCCTCGACCCCGACAGTCTCTCACCGGGGAGCGGCTACTACAGCCTGCTTATCCGCGACAAGATGCACGATGCCAAAGACCTTATTCTCTCCCACTATCAGGACATGCCTTCGCTCCATGAGCTTGCCGCCATGGTGGGCACCAACGAGTGTACCCTGAAGAAAGCCTTCAAGCAGGAGTTTGGCACCACCGTCTTCCAGTATCTCTTCGATTACCGCATGGATTTAGCCGTCCGCTATCTCCTCGACACCAGTCTGCCAATAGCCGAAATCGGACTAAAGTTAGGCTACGATTATCCCAGCCACTTCTGCACAGCATTCAAGCGGAAGTATGGCATGAGTCCTGTGGAATATAGAGCAAGGATGGTATAATCACTGACAATGCCACTAATTTTAGGAAACATCGAGCAAAGGAATAGTATGCTTTAACAAACTTACATAGCTCCTATATAATCTTTCTGAACCTCTCTCTTAATTCCGGCCTTAATCCTTCCAGGTCTTGCATATCAAGGTACCCATCTGCCAATAGATTCATGACACCCATCGTAAGCATCGTGTTACGATAGTAATCTTCACGAGTCATCGCCTCTTTATAGAAGTCACGGCTTGCCTTCGTGACTTCCATACAACGGTCAAACTCATTCTCCTCACCATCTTTGTAAGGCTTGTTTATCAGTTCAGACATTTCTTCCAGCCACTCTTTGTATCTTTTCAGATTACCTTTTCTTATAATGGCTGTCAACTGACGTTTGTCTTGTTTTGTAAGTCCTTCCATGATAGCTTTTATTTTTTAAATATAGTGATAGTATATCCATTTTGTAACTTATAACTTCTTTATCCACTTCCAATAAGGAAGGACTTTGATAGCCCCCTTGTCGGTTTCTATCTCGTCTTCCTCATCATAGGTGATGATCAGTCTTTGACGGCAGTCCAATGCCGCAGGGAGTTTCTTCAGAGCCTCAACCTCCCTGTCCCAAGTTTCCGTACTCTTGCTGATATCATACGACACCTGAATGGCCAGACCATCCTCAGGAACATAGAAGTCGACCTCCACACCTGAATTGTAATAGAACACACGCTCGTTGTCAGGATCGTTACCGTACTTTCTGAAGAGGGTGTCGGCGACGAGATTCTCCAACAAAGATGTGTCAGAATCAATCAAGAAGAGATTGAGCAGACCGTTATCTATGAAATATAACTTCGAAATGGTCTCTTTCTCCGAGAACGAGGATGCAATGTTGTGAACTCTCAAGAGCAGCCATGCCTCTTCACACGATTGCACATAAGTGCGAACCGTAGGCACACTGATTTTTCCACCCACAGATGAGAGTATCCGAGCCAACCGATTATAGGACAACGGCTGTTTGATACTCTCCGCAATCTTCTTGATCATCAATCGGAGCAAACCAGGATTACTGATACCATTGCGCGCGCAGATATCGCCTAGGTATATCTTTTGAAACACGCTGCTGATATAGTTTCGCTTGACAGGCAAGCCGATGCCCTCTGGCAGACCACCCCAATGAAGATAGTCGTTGTAAGCCCGCATGAACTTCGCTCGCGTCAGCGTGCCAAGCATCGTCTTCTCATCATGAGGCTGACCACTATAGTCGAGGGTTTCTATCAGACTGAAAGGATAGACCTCTATCGTGAGATACCTGCCGCCTAATTCTGACATGAACTGGCTCGATAGCATCTTCGCGTTACTTCCGGTAATGCACACCTTATATTTCTCATCAGCAAGACGACGGGCAAATTTCTGCCAGCCATCGATATTCTGTATCTCATCCAAGAAAAGCATAGGGCGCTTGTCCGACAGCTCCGCATGACACTCTAAGATTAGATTGAAGTCAGCTGCAGTGAATCCATCAAGTCGGTCGTCCTCAAAATTGAGATAAAGCATCTCATCCCACGTATGACCCTCATGGAGGAGCTGCTGCATACGCTGATACAACAGGAACGACTTCCCCGCACGACGCAACCCAACGAGTACGATGCACGGAAAGCATGATAGGTCAATCTTGCGATGGAAGACTTGGTACCTCTCAACCTCTGCCCTATTGTCTAATAATATCTGTTTGAGAACGTTTCTGTTCATGAACTATAAATATCGATTCTGTTTTCTTCGCAAATTTATAAAAACAATTTTAATAATCCAAGAGAAAAGAGAAAAATATTATCTTCAATTCTATATTTTTATGAGAGGAGCAAGGAAGAGATAAAAATATATAAAGTCTATCTCTAATATTCTATATATCCTTCCTGGTCATACCCTTTACGCTCATGCCGAATAAGTTCTATCAGACTTTGAAGTTCCTTATTATCAGTAGAGAGTTCCTGCAACTGATCGTCATAGCGCTTGGCTGACCCAACCTTCAAGCGATCTGCAATGTCATCAGGGATGAGGAAGGACGAACGTGACGGACCTAAATACTTATAGAACGCCGTAAGGAAGATATTAATGCCAGCCAAGTCGAAGTCGCCGAAATGCAGATAGTGATTGGGAATGGTGCAAAGCCACTTCCGGAGATCCGACGACTGGGGATAACGTGATACAAAGAGCACCTTCAAGGACAGTTCATGCTTCAGAAGATAACGCTCAAAGAAGGTGCGCTGCTGACGGATCTTCCTGAAGTTTTCCATGTTTTCAATGCCTATCACAGTAACATCCTCAGGAATAGAAAAACGCTCCCAGTCGGTAATGAACACGAAACTACCTTTGGGCGGAAAGACAACAAACGGTTTGTCACTCAGCCGACAATCTATCGGTTCATAACTGTTGACTGGAAATCCCGGGCACGAGCGTACCATGACAAGCTTGGAGTTGCCGGTTTCTGAAGCCATTGAAGCGCGAGTGTCGGAAGCGTTTACATCCATGATGCGGTATCGCTCGTCCTTATCGATAAGGTATCGCTTCAATGCAGCCACATCACGAGCCCGGTATGACTTTTTGGAGCCATGTGGAATGACCTGCAACAGTCCTTCCTTCAATAGCTCCATAGTTAATCGACCGCTAAGCTTTGAACCGGCAACGTCTTCTCCCGACAACAATGTCTGTAATGATGCGCTTATTATCATATCACTTTATTAGTCTATTCGTTTCAGCAACAGTTCCACTTTCGTCTTGACACCTTGCTTGGTCAGCAGATAAGTGTAACGATAATCGTAAGGATTGTAAGAT
Organism: uncultured Prevotellaceae bacterium; assembly: GCA_902792635.1. Classification (GTDB taxonomy): domain Bacteria; phylum Bacteroidota; class Bacteroidia; order Bacteroidales; family Bacteroidaceae; genus Prevotella. Next base: position 25,346 of record CADBAG010000003.1, read on the forward strand.
GTCGGAGAGCTGTTGATCAGATAGATGTTACGGGAGTTAGCAAACTGCAAAATTCCCTTGATATTATTTGGATGCAATCGGCCTATCTCGTCCATCATACAATGCACGATGAAGTCTCCGCTCTTACGGGCAGCTTTCTTCTTGAACACATTGATGAGCATAATGTTTACCATTGCCTTCACGAGGATATCGGTGCCATCAGACCCGACATTATTGATACGCTCCACCCAGCCAGTATCGTTGTCGTTTTCCTTCACTCTAAACTGCAAACGGAAAGTATCGCTTAGAGACACTGTTGTGCGACCCGCCTCGTCTTGCAGCTGATGCGAAAGACTCTTCAGGTATTCGACGACCTTCAGGTTTACATCATCGCGATTGCCACTTGAGAAGAGGTTGAGTTCACCTATGTCATGCGCATTCTCCACTGTAAAGCTATGAATCGATACCAGCAGTTGCATGAGTTTGTCAGAGGATTCGTCGGCTTTAAGGGCAATACTCTTGATGACACCCACAAAATTCTTCTCTATGAAGTCGTGGTTGATATCGTTGATGACCCTGTCTACATCTGACCGCCTGCTCATCAGCGCTCCTATCTCAGAGGAGATACGTCCAAGGATATCTTTGTAATGCTCACTCGTTCGCTTACGGAAAACTTCAATCTTGTTGTTATCCATGAAGTCCTGCAAGTCTGCGGCAATCTGCAGATAGTCGCTGTCAGTGACCGGCATAGTATTGAAATGGAAAGCATTCTGTGGCTTGAAATTGCGGTTGAAGTCAACGACCTTTGACTTCAGTGTCTCTAAAGCCTCCCTTTTCTGATTGACATTGCCCCTGAGCTGACTCAAGAGTTCCTGGCAGTCAAGATTCGACTTCACACTGTCATTATCGGAGAGGAAAGTATCGGGCACAAGATGCTCATTATCTACTACCTGATGATATTGCTTCAGTCCATCCCGCTTGTGTTCAAGGTCTTTCAGCACATTTTTGAGACGGCTACCTAAATCCTGAAGCTTTTTCTCTATGCGGGCTCGTTTGTCTTCATATCGCTGACGGAGCATCTCAAGTTGTTGCTGGATAGCCTTGATATTATTCCTTATCTCCGGTTCCCGCTTAAAGAGATTCTCCTCGGCATCATGGTATCTCAGTACCGTCGGTCTATTCTCCTCTATCAGCTTCAGCTGCCCATCGAGAATCTTGAGCTCGTAGCCGAGCTTCTCTAACATCTTTACGTCAACGCCCTTTCCAGCGAGTTCTGCATTTTCCTGCTGCAGAAGTTGGGCAATCTGATCATCAAAATCCTTATTTCGAGTTGTTGCCTCCGCCACTTGCGACTCTTGAAAGACTCGCAATTCCTCGTCCATCGCCTGAATAGACTTTTTGAATACCGAATCGAGATCTTTGAGATCCTTCTTGTTTTTCTCATTTTTCTTCTCTCGTGCTTCCTGTTCTGAATGGACAGCAAGGATGGCTGTATCATAACTATGCTCACGAGCCTCTTTCTCATGTGCTATCAGTGCAGCCTCTTCCATCTCTAACTTATGCTGTTCGTTCTGCAGATTCTGCCTTTTCACCGGTATCTGCTCTTCCTCAACGCGCAAGAGGGTGGCACGCTCACGAAGAGGATTGATCTTTGCGGCGTATTTCCGCTTGAGTAAATCGATGTCCTCCTGTAGCTTTGCGGACAATTGACTGAGTTGGTGGCTCAGCGATTGGATATTATCCTCCAGCTTCTTCTTCTCCGACCTATATTCATCCGGCGAGCGATGGACATAGCCGACATTATCAAGATTGAGCTTCACACCGAACAAGGAGTCAGAGGCGGCCTCCAACCTTGGCTCAAGTCCCTGTGCATAGAGAATATGATCTTCGTCAACTACCTTACCGATGTTGTTTTCCCATCCTTTCGCGTTCTTGCACAGCCACTGATAGAAAGAGCCATCTAAGTGCGAGAGTTTCTCATCAATCTCGGCAACAGCACTGCGGCATTTTGTCCGCTCAGCTTCCAAACGTTCTTGCTCACGGGCAGACGCACGCTTCAGTTCAGCTTCCTTCATCTCATACTCAGTACTGAGCTGGGCAAGATTACTCTTCACTGTAGTCTGATTGGCAATGTTTTCCTTTGCTTCAGCCTCTAACTGCTGCAACTGATCCTTCACGATCTTCAGTTCATCGGCCTTAGGATGCCAATGTTGGAGCTCTTTCAGAGCGTTCTCACAGTTGCTCTCAGCCTTCTGCAGTCGTAACAATCGCTCGTCAGATTCGCTCATCCAACTACTATATGCCTCCATCACCTGATTCCTGTTCTTCGTACGCTTCTCGTCGAGGCGTATACGCCCCTCATGCTGCGAAGCTTGCTTTTTATAAAAAGCGTCCTTCTGAGCATTTTCGAAAGCCTGGCGTGAATTCTCCAGTTTGCCTTCAGCGATCTTGTATTTCTCCTCTATCGAAGAATAGGTCTTCAGCAGATTATCACGCAACATCTGCTTTTCAGCCCTCTCCTGCTTAATAGACGGCTCACGGGCGGCAAGGGCAAGCTTCTCTTCAATATTCTTGGCCTCAAAGTCTTTCCTTGACTGAGCGATCTCTTTGAGCTTGCTCTTTTTGGCGCCTAAATCCTGATTAAGAGAGTTGTTCTCTTTTCCATAATCTGAAGCAAGCGCTTTCTCCTTCTCTTGCTCTTTTCCGATACTGCCTTTTACATCAGCAGCCTCAGCTTCCAAGAGCGGTATCTGTCGCTCGTTCTCAGCTACGACATAATTCAACATATGCCACAACTCTAATGACTTCCGCCCAAGAGCGATGATGACCCGCCCCTGTTCCGCTATCTTGGTTGCCAAGTCGCGCACGGGGTAGCTTCCATCTCTATTTTGCCGGAACCAACAGTCTATCTCGTCATATTCTCGCTCGAAATTGGTTACCAACCGCCTGTAAGGCTGCAACTCAATAGGCAGATCCTCATCGGACATCGACTGGATGATAGTGTTCTTCACAAAGTCGGCATCGAGTTTAGTATTCAGGAAGACATTCTGAATACTTCGCGGTATATTCTGATAATGTGAACTACGCACAAGTGCATAGCGCGTATACTTATGGTCATTGGTATTGCCAAAGATGATATCCTTGAACAGCACACCGGAATCGATACGTGCAGACACGACAACGTTATGGTCGATGCGCTCCCGTATCTTTATCCAATCACTAAGCACATGCCCATCGTCTTCTACAAACCATTCTTTCTCATAAGGAGCATCGATAAAGCGCCACGTGGCATGTCCTTGATAACGGCTTACCAACACGGTATAGGCACCATTGTCACGCATCACCTCATAGAGGATATAAGAATTGGACTGTCGGAAATAGAACTCATCGAAGGGTTTCTGTCCTTGCTTGATGCCAAGATGCTTCTTGTCGGCATTATAGAAGAACAACAAAGCACGCAACACGGTACTCTTACCCACACCCTGAGTGCCGGTAAAGTGTACGTTGCCATTGACCGAAATCTCTGCATACGAGATATTTGCGCTATTAATAAATATGATCTTATTCAGGTAGTTCATCTTCGTTGGCTATTTGTATCATGTCCACCAATTCTTCAGCATAGCGAAATGCCGAAGTCACTTTATAGGTCTCATCCTGCTCGTTGACACATTCGGCAAAGCCCATATTTTGCATTTCCTGTATCAACTTGTTTACAATCTCAAGATAGGAGCCGGCACCATATTTTCGGAAGAGATGGCCTGCCTTCTCTTTAAGTTCAACGTCGATGCTGACCTGTTCTATCATGTTACTCTTACGGAACTGGAAACCGGCAGTGAACGACTGGTTGTAGCATTTGAGGAAGTCGAGATAGTCAAGCCACTTGGCAAAGCTGTCCAACTTTTGTTCTATGGCTTGTTTCCCTTCGCCGATTCTTGAAAAATAAAAATAGCCGTTGCCGGATTCAAGTCGGATTCCAATCTCCTTGAAATAGTCGGCATAGTCATCCGTATTCTCTTCTAAGTCCTCATAGAGATGACGGACGACAGGGTCGATGCTGTCGTCTGAGAGAAATTCTCCACGGCTCAGCCGTTCATAGATTCTTTGTGTATTATTTCGCATAGACAATAGGATATTCAATATTTTGATAGGTAGCCAACTCTCCTGTCATCCTACAATCATCAGGATGCAAGATAACGAGCTGGCAGAACAGAGCTGCATGGTCTTCTATGGTTCGTTCCGATTTATAATCATACCGCAGGATAAAGTCGAAGAGATTATAGTTGGAAGCTGCGAAAGCATTCCATACTTCCTCGGGATCGACAGCTTTCAGCTGTCTCACATGCTCCTGCAAGTCCTCAGCCGTCAGGGGTTCAGCCTCCGTTCTTGCCGTTTTCTGAATACCATTGCGCTCTGCTATGCGCCGCATGATATCCGCTATCTGATCGTTTCCTCTAAGCATCTCGACCGACAAGCGTATCTTGCTGTATTGCCGCGGCTCCATCCACAATGGATTTCTTTCCTGAAGGACCTGCAAGATATTCGTGTCAGTCTTGATCAACAACTGATCCTGCAAGTATTTCAGCCTGCGGATTTTCTTATAGAGCCTGTTCTGCTTGTCTATCTGATTGATGTAGATGATAATCTGCCGGTCGATCTCCATCAGCGCATGATAAGATTCCACAAACTCGTGCCTCACATCGCTGCATGTGCTTGCCATATGAGGATCATTGGCCATGATGAAGAAAGCCTGCTCATTGTCCATCAGCTTCTCACATTCTTTGATCATCGAACGGATACTGTGACTCTTCTCGTCAAGGTTCTTCAACTTATCCTTCTTTATGGCATAGTTTGGCTCCTGCTTATACGTCTCATCCATCTTCCGCTTCAGATCCACAACGTTTTTCAGTGTTCTGAATCCGGTCTTTCTGAGGATCTGCCGCACGCTGTTTTGATAACCAGCCTTCCTTACCGCATTGGTTTCCTTGAGATAATAGCCGATATATTCCTTCAATGTATTGATGCATTCCTGAACGCTCAATACACTGATTTCTTCGTTCACATCCAGCACTTCCTCAAAGAAATTCAGATAATCACTCTCTATCTCAACAGCATTGCCGGTTTCAACAATCACGCCATAGTCGATAAGTTTTCGCAAACGAGCCTCATTACCGCCGGCTAAATCAATAGCCAGCGCTGTAGGAAACTTCATCAGCTTCCGCTTCTCAAACATCTCACTCAGCAATCTGTTTTCCCGAGAGAGTGTCCTTGTCAGTTCCTCTATGGTTCTGAAATGTGTTAGTATATCCATTTGAAAACTGGAGGAAAACTATTTCAAGAAAGTGATATTGTCAATGAAGAAGCCCGTGCCGTTGAGGACAGAAGGAGCCTTCTTAATCTCATTGAGATCCGCCGTCAACCCTTGGAGGCTGCCATCGTCATCGATACCTGCAAAATAGAGATGCTCGCCATCAGCAAGGGCTACATCATAGTAAAACTCATTGCAGATGAGCACCACGCCCGATTTCTCTTCGTTGAAGATCTCCTGAGGGTCTTTCTTGCATCCTGCCAGAACGAGAAGCAGGAAAAGAGGTAGCAGAATACGGCTCGTTTTCATAATCGCTATTTATAGGTGTAACATATTCATCGCAAAGGTAAGCATAAATTTTGAAACGAGCCTGGAAGAAGACAGAATTTTTATGATGTTGTGGAGGGGTACGTTTACCTAGTGTACTGTCCCGATCACATTTGCTGTTTATTATATTTTCAAATATTCTATGCATATTCTTAATATCCCATCTTTGATGGGTAGGAGATAAAAGAGAATACATGCTTCTATCTCCTACCTCGCAAGCGAGGATATAGAGAATATGCATAAAATATAAAAGAAAATATGGTCAGGACAGTACACTAGATTAGGTTACAAAAGTAGCCAAAGCAAACGAAATGGCAAAGAAGAAACGGCTCTGCGACCTCTAAGGTCGGCTCCGGCAATCCCGCTGATAGTTCTTAATCGGTTTTTACATCTAAAGGTGGTCAATGGCCACCTTTAGATACATTTTAATTGTAAAAAGTCAAAAAGAAGGCGAATTGCTTGGAAATATAAAGTAGATTTATTATATTTGCACATTATAATTATTGCCCATGGAATTTTTGGATAGAGTAGACGAGAAAGAGAGGCTCAGAAAAGCGTTAGATCGAAAGGGAACATCACTTATTGTGCTGTATGGTCGTCGTCGCATTGGAAAGTCAGAACTCATCAAGCGAGTTTTGAACGATGACGATATCTATTTTATGGCCGACAAGACCGACCAGGCACAACAGCGTCACCTGTTTGCCATGTCTTTGTCTTCAAAGTTTCCTAACTTCGACCGCATCAACTTCGCAACGTGGGAAGACCTGTTGTCAGAGTTGTGCTATCGCGCGCAGCATGTTCAGCGATTCACTGTATGCCTGGATGAGTTTCCCTATCTGGTGAAGTCATGTCCGGAACTACCATCCGTCATACAGAAGTTCATCGACATGAAACGATTTCCGTTTCATCTCATTCTCTGTGGTTCATCGCAACATACGATGCAGGATATCGTTCTGAATTCATCAGAGCCGCTATATGGCCGTGCTCAGCAAGTCATCAAACTCAAGCCGTTGCATGTGCATTTCATGCGAGAGGCTTTCAATGAGAGTGCGGACAAGCTCGTGGATGAATATGCTGTATGGGGAGGTGTTCCACGATATTGGGAGTTACGCGAAGAGGAAGGCAACATGATGGATACGATCATTTCAGAGATTGCCAACACCGAAGGCATGCTCTACGATGAGCCCGACCGTCTGCTGGCCGATGATCTGCAACAGACAGCAATGGCTTCCTCTATACTGTCCATTATCGGCAGTGGTGCCAACCGACTGTCAGAGATCGCTACACGACTGGATCGAAAATCAACCGATCTTAGTGTGCCAATAAAGAAGCTCATTGATTTAGGTTATATCGAGCGCGAAATACCTTTCGGCGAGAATGCCAAGAATACCAAGCGCAGTCTTTATAAGATATCCGATGAGTTTCTGAATTTCTACCACCGCTTTATCGTTCCAGAGAGGTCTCTGATTGGACTCGACAGAAAGGATGTTGTGAGGAAGTATATTGAGGACAACTATGCCGATTATGCAGGAAAGGAATGGAAGAAGCTATGTCGGCATGCCGTCAGTGGAAATACCCTCTTCGGAATCACTTGGAATGTAGCCTCACGTTGGTGGGGAACTGTAGCACGCGACAAACAGATCGAACTGGACGTCGTGGCAGAATCCATTGACAGGAAAAGTATCTTGATAGGAGAATGCAAATGGACAAAACAAGAGAATGCCGAGAAATTACTGGAGAATCTTATAAGCAGAGCCAAAGAGTTTCCGTATTTGAATAAACATCAAGTTTATTACGCTCTTTTCCTCCGTCATGAACCTGTTGACGGTATGAAGGACTATGTTGTGCTGCCTGAGGATGTCATTGATGATCTATCATAGACAAGGGTGATAGTGCAGGGTGGAATTCTCTGCCCTATTGTCTAATATTTTGCCAAAACAGAAGTGTGAGTTTGCGTCTATAATTCGGCTCCATGATACGAAATATCCTGAAAAATTCTTGCGTATATCATTATATCTCATTAACTTTGCCAATATTAATAAACATAAAACAAGGCAGACGTGCTTTTAAGAGATGATTTATGATAAGATGCCTGCCTAAAACAAAATATGAAAACAAAAATCTTGGCAGTACTTCTGCCCCTTCTCCTTCCGATGACTGCTGCAGCTGATTCAGTCCAGGATCAACTCAATGCCGTTAGTGCTTTACAGCACGGTCACTCCACCATCTCCTTGACAGCGGGTCCAGCATGGATCAGTTCGAAAGTTTATGTAGACCCATACAACAGCAACCATGCCGAGCGCTGGAAGCCCGGCGTAGAACTCGGTGCAGAATACACTTACACTTTTGACAGTGGCTGGGGAGTAGGTATCAGCGCCGGGGTGAACTACACAGATTATAATGGCTACAGTCTGAACCAAGCCTTCATAGGACCCGTAGGAACCTACCGCTGGGAATTAGGTAAGAGATGGAATATCAATTCTAAGTTTGGTATGGGCATAGGCCGTTCCTTCGGCGATTTCAACGAATATACAGGACTCGCAATGATCTATAAGATAGGTGGAGAATATATGGTGAGTAAAAAGATCGGTATTGGCGTCGATTTCTATGAGAATGCGACCTTTTATGGTAGTAGCAATGATAACAATTCCTCTTCTGACAGCAACTCATCCAATAGTACGGGTCGCTTAGGTATTCTATTGAGTTTAAATTTCCATCTGTAAACTACAAAATCTCTAAGCATGAAGAAAGTTCTTCTATTTTTGCTTCTTGTCTTATCCTTGTCAGCCAATGCAGAGGGAGCACGTTATTGCCTGAGCTATCAAGATTATTTAGACAACAAATGGGTAAATGTCGACAGCATTGAAGTCGTGATACACAGTCGCGGACATCAGTTCTGGGTCGGAGGCAACGACTACAAGTTTGTTACCGGTGACAAGGCAACAGACAAGGTTCTGAAGAGCAAGGCTTTTCTTGTTGAATGGCGCGATTCTCTTTACATCAACTGCAAGAAGCTTTCCGTGAAAGGTGGCGGCAAGTTTGGAAGCGGTTACAACAAAGCACAGAAATTCAAAGATGACGGGATCCTCTTTACCAGCGAGCGCATAGGAGCGGCGATGACTGGTGGACAGACTGTGGGTATGATGTTTGGTCTTATTGGAGGAATCGCCGCCACGAATGATATAATGAAGTATCCTATTTGCTACCTCATCACTAAAGACAATGCCCTTAGTGCAGGAGATAAGAAAATGCACGTTTTCCCACTCATCGACAAGTATATGGAAGTGCTCTTAGCTGAACAACCTGAAGCTCTCGCCACCTACAAGTCGGTAAAAAGGCGCAAAGAACGGGAACTCCCTGCAAATGTCCTCGATGTCTTTCATAGTATTGGATGGGTAGAATAAAGATGATGTTGAATAAGATAATGTTGAATAAGATAATACTAAAAACAGAAATCAATCCTAATAAAGATCGCCATGAGAGTCATTATCGAACAAGACTATAACCACCTTTCACAATGGGCCGCAGCATATGTCATTAGCCGAATCAATGCGGCAAGACCTACGGCAGAGAAGCCTTTTGTGCTCGGACTGCCTACAGGATCTTCACCTATCGGCATGTATGCGGAGCTATCCAAAGCCTGTCAGGAAGGGCGTGTATCATTCAAACATGTCATCACGTTTAACATGGATGAATATGTGGGACTTCCGGAGGAACACCCCGAGAGCTATCACAGTTTCATGCACCGCAATCTTTTCGACAACATCGATTGTCCAAAAGAGAACATCCATATTCTCAATGGCAATGCGAAAGACCTCGCTGCCGAATGTGCTGCTTACGAGGAAGCTATCCGTGAGGTAGGCGGCATCGACCTCTTTCTCGGCGGTATCGGTCCCGACGGACACATTGCTTTCAATGAGCCTTTCTCATCGCTCACGAGCCGCACCCGCATGAAGACGCTTACCACGGATACCATCATTGCTAACTCCCGTTTCTTCGACAACGATGTCAACAAAGTGCCCAAGCACGCCCTCACTGTGGGTGTAGGCACCGTGATGGATGCTCGCGAGGTGATGATCCTCGTCAACGGTCACAACAAAGCCCGAGCGCTGCAGGCTGCTATCGAAGGTCCTGTCACCCAAGCCTGGACGATCAGTGCGCTCCAGCAACATCCACACGCCATCATCGTCACCGATGAGTCAGCCTGCGATGAACTGAAGGTAGGCACGTATAGATATTTCAAAGACATAGAAAAAGAAAACCTTTGATGAGTTAGGAGTTAAGAGATAGGAGTTAGGAGTTATTTAAAGAGTTAAGAGTTAAAAGTTTCAACGTACCCTTTCACCCAAGAAAGTAATCACGCCCTCCCCTATCGGGGGAGGGTAAGGGGAGAGGGCTTCTTATAATATAGCATATGAATTTAAATCTTAGTTCGCAGATCGTCCTCAACCAGGTTGCTGAGGAGTTCTATAACCCTAAGACAGCTGTTGAACAGTCAGAGATCACCCGTTTTGAGAAACTGCCTACCGACATCTATCCCAAGGTTGAGGATGGTGCCAAAGCTATTGCTGATGCCATCGTACAAGAGATGATAGCCAAGCGCCAGGAAGGCAAGCAGCTCATCCTCGGTCTGGGTACAGGACAGAGCCTCACCCCTATCTTTGACGAGCTGATCCGCCGTCATGAGGAAGGACTGAGTTTCGCCAACGTCACGGTTGTCAACGCCTATGAATATTTCCCTCTGAAGCCAGATAGTTCCATCAGCAGTCTGCAGCAGCTCAAAAGCCGTCTGCTCGACAGGCTCGACATTCCCGAAGGCAACATTCTCTCTCCCGATGGTTCCGTTGCACAAAACGACGTACAGGAAGTATGCCGATACTATGAACAGCGCATCGCAGCACTCGGAGGTATCGACATCCTACTCCTTGGCATCGGCCGTGCCGGAAATATTGCCACCAACGAACCGGGCTCGGGACTTACATCCCGTACCCGTCTTATCCTCATCGACGCCACCTCCCGCGAAGAGATGACGATGAGCTTCGGTGGTCAGGATGCCGTGCCGCCCTGCTCCATCACGCTCGGCATGGCCAACATCATGGCAGCGCGAAAAATCTTCCTCACTGCATGGGGCGAAGAGAAAGCAGAGATTATCGAGAAGACCATTGAAGGTCCCATCACCGACTCTATCCCGGCAAGCTATCTGCAGACCCATAACGGCTGCCATGTCGTGACAGATCTCGCTGCTGCAGGGAAACTCACTCGCATCATCCATCCGTGGCTTGTGGCAAGTTGCCAGTGGGACGACAAACTCACGCGTGCTGCTCTTGTCTGGCTCTGCCAGAAGATTGGCAAGCCAATCCTCAAGCTCACAAACAAAGACTACAACGAGAACGGGCTCTCTGAGCTTCTTGCGCTCTATGGCTCTGCTTACGACTGCAATATCAAGATCTTCAACGACCTGCAACATACCATCACGGGATGGCCTGGTGGCAAGCCCAACGCCGACGACTCTAACCGACCCGAGCGTGCCAACCCCTACCCCAAGCGGATCATTGTGTTCTCTCCGCACCCCGACGATGATGTTATCTCCATGGGTGGCACTATCCAGCGCCTCGTCAAACAAGGTCATGACCTGCATGTTGCTTATGAGACCTCGGGCGATATTGCTGTGAGCGACGAGGAGGTGACCCGCTTCATGCATTTCATCAACGGCTTCAACCAGATCTTCATTGGAGAAAAGGACGAGACCATTAAGAAGATGTATAAGGACATCAAGAAGTTCCTTGCTGAGAAGAAAGAAGGTGACATCGACACACCCGATGTGCGACATATCAAAGGCCTCATCCGTCGCGGCGAGGCTCGCACAGCGTGCACCTATAACCACATTCCGCTCGACCACGTCCACTTCCTCGACCTTCCGTTTTATGAGAGCGGCCGTATTGAGAAGTTACCCATGACAGAGAAGGATGTTAACATTGTCCGCGACCTGCTCAAAGAGATCCAGCCTCATGAGATCTTCGTCGCCGGTGACCTCGCCGATCCTCACGGCACACACCGTAAATGTACCGATGCCGTGTTCGCTGCCATCGACTTGGAGAAGCAGGCCGGTGCCGAATGGCTCAAGAGCTGCCGCATCTGGATGTACCGTGGAGCATGGGCTGAATGGGAGATAGAAAACATCGAGATGTGCGTACCGATGTCACCGGAAGAACTTCGTGCAAAGCGCAACGCCATCCTCAAGCATAGTTCACAGATGGAGGGCGCCCCATTCCTCGGCAACGACGAGCGACTCTTCTGGCAACGTGCCGAGGACCGTAACCGTGGCACAGCGAAGCTCTACGATGATCTTGGACTGGCAAGCTATGAAGCCATGGAAGCCTTCGTACAGTATCATCCATAAATTGTTATCCATAAAAATAATAGGACGATTGTTTGCATATCTCGTTCTTTTTCTCGAAATTTGCAAAACAATAAAGAATAAAACGATCATGTCAAAAAGAAATGTAGCCCTCATCACGGGTGTAACAGGGCAGGACGGAGCATACTTGTCGGAGTTCTTGCTCAATAAAGGTTACGAGGTGCACGGCATCATCCGCCGCTCCTCGGTCGACTTCCGACCGCGTATCGCTCATTTAGAGGGTCACCCCAACTTCCACCTCCACTATGCCGATATGAGCGACTCTATGAGTATCATCGGTGTCATTGCGCTCGTACGCCCCACGGAGATTTACAACCTCGCTGCACAGAGCCATGTGCAGGTAAGTTTCGACTCCCCAGAGTATACCGCCAATGTTGATGCCTTAGGCGTACTGCGCATCCTTGAGGCCGTGCGGCAGACAGGGCTGACCGATACCTGCCGCATCTACCAGGCTTCTACCTCGGAGCTCTACGGGAAAGTAGAGGAAGTTCCGCAGAACGAGAACACGCCATTCCATCCCTACTCGCCTTATGCTGTGGCCAAGCAGTATGGCTATTGGATCGTGCGTGAGTACCGCGATGCTTATAACATGTTCGCATGCAACGGTATCCTCTTCAATCATGAGAGTGAACGCCGCGGTGAGACCTTTGTGACCCGAAAGATCACGCTCGCTGCTGCCCGTATCAAACAGGGCAAGCAGGACAAGCTTTATCTCGGCAACCTCTCCAGCCGCCGCGACTGGGGCTACGCCAAGGATTACGTGCAGTGCATGTGGCTCATCCTACAGAACAGTAAGCCGGACGACTTCGTCATCGCCACAGGCAAGCAGCATACCGTGCGTGAGTTTGCTACCCTCGCCTTCCACTACGTTGGCATTGAACTCGAATGGCAAGGAGAAGGCGCTGACGAGAAAGGCATCGACAAGGCTACGGGAAAGGTGCTCGTCGAGGTGTCGCCCGACTTCTACCGCCCCACAGATGTCGTGAACCTCTGGGGCGACCCGACAAAGGCTAAGGCCGAGCTCGGATGGAACCCGACACAGACTACCTTTGAAGAACTTGTCAAGATCATGGTCGACTCCGACATGAAGAAAGTGGCTGCCGACGATGCTGCCGCTCGCGTCCGTGTCAACCTTGAAGAGTATCTCGAGAAAGGTATCGTAAAATAGCTCCGAGTTTCTCTATTGAAAACTTCGAGTTTCTCTATTGAAAACTTTTAGTTTCTCGGTTGGAAACTCTAAGTTTCTCGGTTGAAAACCGACAGTTTCTCTATTGGAAGCTGTCGGCTTTTTGTTTGGAACGCTTTTTGCCAACGGGTTTTCGGAAGACTTTTCTTTCTGATAACGTAAAAAAGTATAGATATGAAGAAACCGACAACGCCGGAGAAACGGCAACAATTTTTCAACTGGAACGGAGTGTTCATTGGCATTCTGATCCTGTTGCTCCTCAATACGCTCTTAGCGCCGTATATTGGCTCCTCGCAGATCAAGGACTCCGATTACGGAACATTCATCAGCGAGCTCAACAAAGGCAAAGTATCTAAAGTGGTCATCAAGGATGGCTATGTCTATTATGACATTCCGGCAGAACAAGACAAGAAGTCTGCCAAATCGTCAAAGGCCATTAGTCCTTTCATGACTCCGCAGAACGCGCCGCAGACCTATCGCACACCGGAGGTCAACGACCCGCAACTTGTTGACCGTCTGCTGAAAGCCAAAGCACCGACAAAAAATGGAAAAGTAGAGATCTCGAAAGAAGTACCACAGAAGAGTTCTCCATTGGTTGACTTCTTCGTGTGGTGGATCCTTCCTGGCCTCATCTTCTGGTGGATCTGGCGTGCAGGAACTAACAAGATGATGAAAGGCGGTCTTGGCGGAGGCGGCTTCCTCTCGGTAGGTAAGTCGGGCGCTAAAGTCTATGCCGAGAGCGATGTAAAGACGCGCTTCAGTGATGTCGCCGGACAAGACGAAGCAAAAGCTACGCTGATGGAACTTGTCGACTTCCTTCATAATCCGAAGAAATATACCTCCCTTGGTGCCCGTTTGCCGAAGGGTGCCCTGCTCGTCGGCCCTCCGGGAACAGGTAAGACGTTGATCGCTCGTGCTGTTGCCGGTGAGGCGCATGTACCGTTCTTCTCAATCAGTGGTTCTGAGTTTGTTCAGATGTTCGTCGGAATGGGTGCCGCAAAAGTTCGAGACCTCTTCCGTCAGGCTGCCCAGAAAGCGCCGTGTATCATCTTCATTGATGAGATTGATGCCATCGGCAAGAGCCGTGACCAGGCCATGGGCAACGATGAGCGTGAGCAGACGCTGAACCAGTTGCTCACCGAGATGGATGGCTTCGATGCCACAAAGGGTGTAGTCATCCTTGCTGCCACGAACCGTCCGGAGAGTCTGGATAAGGCCTTGCTTCGTCCGGGTCGTTTCGACCGCCGTGTCATCATGGAGCTACCTGACCTCGAAGGCCGCAAGGCTATCTTCAAGGTTCATCTGAAAGATGTGAAACACGAGGATATCGACCTCGATGCCGTCGGTCGCGCCACCGCCGGTTCGAGTGGTGCTGACATTGCCAACATCGTCAATGAGGCTGCCCTGAGAGCCGTACGCCTCGGAGAGAAAGCTGTGACGACGACGGATATAGAAGAGAGTGTAGAGACAGTTATCGCCGGAGAGCAGAAGAAAGGTGCCGTCATCTCACCTGAAGAGAAGCGCATCATCAGTTACCACGAGATTGGTCACGCCATGGTCGCCGCTATGCAGACGGGGACGGCGCCGATACAGAAGATCACGATCGTGCCGCGTACGAGTGGCGCTCTCGGCTACACCATGCAGGTCGATGCCGGTGAGAAGCATCTGATGAGCAAGAATGAACTGTTGGAGCGTATCGCTACCCTAACAGGTGGCCGTGCTGCAGAGGAGGTGATGTGTCACACATGTACGACGGGTGCCTCGAACGATATTGAGAAAGCCACACAGCTCGCCCGTGCCATGATCACGACCTACGGCATGAGTGACCGGTTCGGTATGGTACAGCTCGAGCAGCAACGTAACCGTTATCTCGGCGGTGCCTCAGACCTTACCTGCAGTCCGGAGACTGCCAAGGCCATCGACGACGAGGTGTCGCAGATCGTCAAGGAAGCTCACGCCAAGGCTGTGAAGATCATCACGGAGAACCAGGACAAGATGAACGCTGCCGCCGCCATCCTCCTTAAGAAGGAGACCATCACCGGCAAGGAGTTCATGGATGTGATTGGGAAGTAACAGCCTTAGCCAACTTCTCCAACCCTTCCCGCACGTAGGCTTTCGGCGAACCGATGTTCAGGCGCATAAAGCCTTCGCCACCGGGGCCGAACATCTCACCATCGTTAAGGGCAAGGTGTGCCTTGTCGATAAAGAGGTCGAGGAGCTGCTTGTGGTCGAGATGAAGATCACGGCAGTTAAGCCACACAAGGAAACTGGCCTCGGGACGGATAGGACGGATCTGCGGCATGTTCTCACGGCAGAAGTCCTCCACGAAACGGACGTTGTCCTCTACGGCAGCCAGCATCTGCTTACGCCATTCCTCACCCTTACGGAAAGCGGCGATGGTGGCGATATGTGCAAAGATATGAGCCTCATCAAGTTCGTTCGCTTTCAGCCAGCCATAGAACTTCTTACGAATCTCGGGATTGGGAACAATGGCATGCGAGGAGATGACGCCGGCGATGTTAAAGGTCTTTGTCGGTGCCTGCATCGTGATACTGATCTGTGCGGCCTTCTCCGAAACGGAAGCGAAAGGAATGTGCTTATGTCCGAAGAGCGCCATGTCAGCATGGATCTCATCACTGATGACGAGCAGGTGATGATCGTAGCAGAAGTCAGCCAAGCGAACGAGCGTCTCACGCGACCAGCAGATACCGCCGGGATTGTGAGGATTGCAAAGGATAAGCACACGACACTTGTCATCGCAGACACGCTCTAAGCTGTCAAAGTCCATCTCATAATAGTCACCGGCCTCCACCTGCTCCTTCTCCAAAGCCTCGGGGTGAACCTTCAGCGGGTTCCACACGACCTCACGCTGGTTGGCGCGCGGCACGAGGAAGAAAGGATGGTAGACGGGCGGCATGACGATGACCTTCTCATCGGGTTTGCAAAAGAGGTTACTGATGATGCCGATGCCTTTGACGATGCCGGGAATGAAACTGATCCACTCGGGTTTGATGTCCCACTGGTGATGCTCGCGCACCCAATCAATGATTGCCGGACGATAGTCTGCCGGCTCCACGGTATAGCCAAGGATAGGATGCTCAAGGCGTTTCTTCATGGCCTCAATGATATCGGGCAGTACGGCAAAATCCATGTCGGCCACCCACATCGGCTGGAGGTCGTTGCGTCCCCAGCGCGGGAGCAGTGCCTCGTGCATGAGGTCACCGCTGCCCTTACGTTCTATGACGGTTGAGAAATCGTATTTCATATAAAGTAACACATTGTTATATCTGGTTTTCGAATTGAAGAGGTCCCGCCCATAAGCACCTCGGAGAGGTGCCACATGGTTAGCCCCATGCAAGGAGTGAAGCGACGCAGCATGGGGTTTAGAATCGGTGGCGTTTCGTTGCAATCCGGCCTCGAAGAGGGCGAACCTCAGATAGGGTACAGAGAAGCAATTTCAGACCAGCGTCCAACCCATGTTCGCCCTCTTCGAGGCCGACCGATCAAGTTAAACCACCCTATTCGAACCCCCAGGTTGCGTCGCTGCGCTCCTTACCTGGGGCTAACCATATTCAACCTCTTCGAGGTTGTCCCCATAAATCAATCTTAAAGACTAAAGAATCTTATTATTGCAGTGCCTGCTTGATGTCCTCGAAGATGTCGTCGACATCCTCCAAGCCGACACTCAGACGGATCGTGGTGTCGAGAACATCCATCTTTGCTTTCTCCTCCGGTGTGAAATTGCCGAAGATCGTTGAATAAGGATGAATGGCAAGTGTCCGGTTGTCGAAGAGGTTCGTGGCACGATGCACGAGCTTCAGACGGTTGAGGAAGTTGAAGCATGCATCCTGACTCTCAAGGTCAATGCAAACCATCGCACCGGCCGTCTTGCCAAACTGCCTCTGTGCAAGAGCATGATACTTATTGTCCTCCAATCCTACATAGTTGACAAACTTAATCTGCTTGAGCGTCTGAAGTTTCTTTGCTAATTCAAGCGCATTGGACGACTGCACGCGATAGCGTGCATCGAGCGTCTCCAGGCCCATGGTCTGAAGGAAAGCAGCCTGAGGAGTCATGTAAGCGCCGAAGTTGAACAGCAGTTCGCTCTTGAGGGTCTGTGTGAAACCTTCAGTATACGTCGTGCCATAGTCGATGACAAGACCGCCGAGCGAGGTGGCACCGCCACTGATATATTTCGTAGAAGAAACGACCTCGATGTCAACACCAAGGCTTTGTGCTGAGAACATCGTTAAAGGAATGGTCGTTGTATCGGCCACGAGTGGGATATGATGAGCGTGTGCCACACGAGCGAGCGCCTGAAGATCCGCCACCTCCATCTGCGGGTTCGTGATGATCTCTACAAAAATGCAGCAGGTGTTGTCATCGACAGCCTGCTTGACCTTCTCGATATCCGTCAGGTCTGTCGTATGTAGTTCTACGCCGAACTTCCGCAACGAACGATTGAGAAGGTCGAAAGTATTACCAAACATATGCGTAGAGGAAACCACATTCTTTCCTTGTGCCGTGAGGGCGAGCATGATGTTACTGATGGCAGCCATGCCACTGTTGAGCGCCGTCACACTGAAAGCATCAGTGAGGGCACGGACACGGTCCTCAAAGTTGTCTACCGTAGGGTTCTCACAACGCGAATAGTCGGGCGCATCGATACGCTCACAGAAAGCATCTGCCATGGTCTGAGCATCACTGAACTCGTAGGCCACGGCATTATAGACCGGCATGCTCAATGCATCATAGGCATCGCGCCGGCGGTAAGGCAAGTGTATTGCTTGAGTATTTTTCTTCATTTATACATTAATTATCATCCCACTAACTCCTAACTCCTATCTCCTAACTCCTAACTCGCAGAACTCCTAACTCCTATCTCCTAACTCCTAACTCCTATCTCCTAACTCCTATCTCCTAACTCCTAACTCCTATCTCCTAACTCCTAACTCAATTAGTACCATTGAACTGCATTGCTGTAACCCGAGCGCTTGTCATACTTCAGAGCATCGGTCAGCGTAGAGGCATTACAACGGAAGGTGAAGTTGTAACTTGTGTAAGGTGCGAGGACAAGTGAGCAACTCATGTTGAAGCAGTGAAGGTCACGTTGCAGAGAAGCCGTGGACATAGAGACCTTGTGGTTCTCGAAATCATAACCGGATGAGAAACTGATGTTCCAGCCATCGGAGATGCGCACGTTACCACTGACGTTGAGCGTCTGTGTGAACTTATAAGGATAACGCATCGTACTTTCGTTAAACTTACCACTTGTATTCTCACTCATCGTGATACCATAACCGAACGTGAGTGACCATGGCATAGAGAACATCATGTAACCATCGCCATCGGTCTCGGCCTTTCCGCCTTTCTCGTCCTTAGAGGCTCCATTCTGAGCATCGATCATCGTATCATCGATATTACTGTTGATGTCAGTATCGATATTCTCATCGTCCTTGTTTTTCTTTTTCTTGTTCTTGTCATCGTCATCCTTCTCTCCACTAAAGAACTTCCGGATCTTCTCCGGCGTGAGGGTGTAAGAGATATTCTGCGACATTCCCTGGAAACGACCGAACTTACCCATGCCCCAATAGGTATGGTTGCCGACATAAGGATGATGATTCTCATCGAGCTCATAAGCATAAGAGGCAAAGACACCGGTCATGTTGAACGTATAGTTCTTCCACCATTTCAAGCGAAGGTTGACGGTAAGGTCACTCAAAGGCTTCTCTTTCGCCGCCATATTGTAAGACATCGACCAGCCTAACTGATCAATGATACTGATCTTCTTGAAGCCCGTAGAGTCTTTATCGCTCTTGACCTTCATCTCGATGTTGTTATCGAAACTCCATGAGATACTTCCTGTGCGACCGGTACCTGGATACCCAAAGAGACTGTTCTCGTAAGGAGAATACTGAACGAGGGAGACGTTGCCATCTTCGTCCGTCTTCTGATAAGTCTTATAGTAACCATAGCGGGAAGCACCAAAGTCAGGCGCATAACTGAAACTGATCGTCGGGGTGATGACGTGGCGGATAGCCTGGATCTTATCTCCGAAGATCTTATGATTTGGCACCCAGAAGCCATAGAGCTTAGTGGAAGCTGACACCGAGAGGTTCCAGTTGTACACATTATAAAAACCATAAGTCGTATCCGTCACCTCTTTCAGCGTTTCCGGATTCTGCGACCTCGTAATTTTGTGGGTGTACATACGGTCAGTGAAGTTGAACGAAGGCGTCAGGTTGATATAATTAAATAAGGTGAAGCTTGCACTGATAGGGATATTATGCTGGAAGCCATTGCGCCAGTCCTTGATGAGATTGGAGTGCATGATCTTGTCTTCCTTCGTGGAGATAGAGTTGGAGAACTGTCCCGTGTAGCTCATGGCGATCTTCTCATACCACCGCTCGTCACCCACCTGATGCTTCCGGCGGAAAGGATAGAAACGGGAGATGCTGATGTTGAGGTCCGGCAAAGTCATGGAGAGCGTAGAGTCGCGCATGTTCTGACTGAGGTTCGCTGTCGAACTAAGCGAAAGGCCAATGCTGGAGAACGTTGTGCTCCAACTGACGGAAGAGGTACGTGTCGACTGCGTCAGCGACTGTGGGTTGTACATACTCGTCAGGTTGTTACGCTCATAGCTCGATGTAGCAAAGTTGACACTGGCAGAGAGAGAACTGAAAGGATTGGCTTTCGAGTCCTGACGGTGACTCCACTGAATCTTGAAACTCGTCTGCTTGGCATAGTCGGGCATGCCCTTGTCACCTGTCCGCGTATCCTGATAACTGGCAAGGAACGTGCCGCTGTATTTGTAGCGTTTGTTGTAATTGCTCGTCAAAGTCAGTCCCCACGAACCCTTTGTGTAAATCTCACCAATGAGCTTCAGATCCATCTTGTCGCTTAAAGCAAAATAGTAACCGCCGTCACGGAGATAGAATCCACGGGAGTTCTCATCGCCATAGCTCGGCATAATGAAACCGGAGCTGTAGCTCTTTGTGAAGGGAAAGAAACCATAAGGGATGGCGAAAGGCAGCGGCACGTCGGCTACGACAAGATAAGCCGGTCCGAAGACCACATCCTTTCCCGGCCGCACCTTGGCGCGCGAGAGGGAGATATAAAAGTCGGGATGTTCCTTGTCGCAGGTCGTATAACGGCCGTGGGCCAAATAGACATCACCCGTGTCCATACGCTTGGAGATCTTACTTGTCAGGAACCCGTCCTGTTGCTCGGTATAGGCATTCTGCACATAACCCTTCTTTGTCTTGAAGTTAAAAGCGATGGTATCAGTATCATAGGTATCTGAGCCCATTGCAAAGACCGGTCGGCCCTTGATGCCATTTTTCTGCGTGCTGTCGGGAGAACCCGTAGCATGAACAAGCGAGGAGTCGAGATTCATACGGATCTTGTCACTCTTCAGATCCATGTTCTCATACTTGACCTCAGCGTTACCGAAGAGCTTGGCATCTTTCGTCTGAGCATCGTAGACCAGAGAGTCGTCAGCCGTATAGTTGACCGGTGCATCAATACCATTCTTCTTGGCTCGATTGAGCGAGTCGGCATGGATAGAGTCATCAACAGCCTTGTTATGATGATAGATGGCGAGCTGAAGAGAGTCCATGGAAAGAGTGTCTACGCCAGCCTCGTCTGCTTTAAAATTGCCTGCTTTCAAGGAGTCCTTTGTCGCCACACTGTCAGCTACGGCACCCTTGCGCTTCTTCACAGGAAGAAGCGTACTACTGTCTGCCCAGGCAAACATAACCGTAGAGATGAGCAATATGATAAAAGACCTTGTCTTGATTGATGTCCACATGTATGTTATATGTGCAAATAGAATTTGCTAAAGATATATCTCGAAAATTATGCTTGCAAATTTACATAATATCTCGTGAATAGTAGCCTCTTTTCTCAAATTTAACGTGCCATTCTTATTAATACTCTATGAAAAGGAAAAGAATTTCGCCTTTCTTGACAAGACATTAGCGAATGTTTTTTAAATTTGCAAACGTATCTCAAAACTTTCAAAGCTCCATTAAAAACAACGCTTATGGCTCGCTTATGGAACAACATAAAAACCTGGTGGTCATCCTTCGTTAGCTCGTTGTCTTTCCCGATGAAGACAACGCTGGTAGCTTTGTGTGGTGTCATCGTGGGGCTCGTAGCGCTTTTCATGTACCTGCTGCGCATGCATACCTACATCATTGGGGACGATCCAGCAGCCTGCATCAACTGCCACATCATGTCGCCTTACTATGCCACATGGAGCCACTCCTCCCATGGACGTGACGCGACGTGCAACGACTGTCATGTACCCAACGGCAACCTCTTGGCGCACTATGGCTTCAAAGGCCTCGACGGTATGAAGCATGTGGCTTACTTCATCACGCGCAGTGAGCGTCAGGCCATTCAGGCTGAGACAATGTCGGATGAGGTCATCATGGACAACTGTATTCGTTGCCACAAGCAGCTCAACCAGGAGTTTGTGAAGACAGGCCGCATCGATTATATGGAAGCCCAACGTGGGGCAGGACACGCCTGCTGGGACTGCCACCGCAATGTGCCGCACGGCGGAAAAAACTCTTTGTCGTCTACGCCCGGTGCCGAATATGTAGAGCCGATGCCGCCATCGCCCGTACCGGCGTGGCTGCAAAGAGCCTTAGGACATGATCCGGTACGCTAAGGCATGAAAACAGAAAACTTCTAAAGTAAATACAAAACACAGGATATTATGGCAAAGCAACTAAAGAAATGGCAAGGCTGGCTCATCTTCGTGGGAGCCATGGTCGTTGTGTTCGTCTTGGGCCTTGTTTGCTCCTCGCTCCTTGAGCGTCGGGCAGAGGTTGTAAGCGTGTTCAACAACCGCCGCACACCGATGACCGACTCTATCGTGTCGCAGAACGAGAAGTTCGCTGAGGACTTCCCACGCGAATATGAGACATGGTCAATGACGGAAGACACGAGTTTCGTCAGCAAGTACAATGGCTCTCAGGAAGTGGATGTGTTGGAAGAGAATCCGGCCATCGTCATCAACTGGGCCGGCTATGCTTTCTCTCGCGAGTACAACACGCCGC
Source organism: uncultured Prevotellaceae bacterium (assembly GCA_902792635.1). GTDB lineage: Bacteria > Bacteroidota > Bacteroidia > Bacteroidales > Bacteroidaceae > Prevotella. The sequence goes on from CADBAG010000003.1 coordinate 47,629, forward strand.
GTGGTCACCGCCACTGTATCGAAGACCTGCGTAAGATTCTGCGCACCGGTTCTCCGGGCGTCGATGGCCAGGAAGACATGCAGCCCGGAACGTGTTGGACGTGTAAGGGTCCGGATGTGCCACGCCTGATGCGTGAGAAAGGCGTCGACAAGTTCTATGCCGCTAAATGGAGCGACTGGGGCGATGAGGTGATGAACACCATCGGCTGCTCCGACTGCCACGATGCACGTACCATGGAGCTCCGTCCTGCCCGTCCTGCTCTCTATGAGGCTTGGGCACGCGTAGGCAAGGACGTGAAGAAAGCATCCCATCAGGAGATGCGCTCGCTCGTCTGCGCACAGTGCCATACAGAGTACTACTTCGAAAAGGAGAACGGCAACTATCTCCACTTCCCACAGGAGAAAGGCCTGACCTGCGAAGCTGCGGAGGAGTACTACGACTCCATCGGATTCTACGACTATATCCACCCCTTGTCCAAGGCTAAGATCCTCAAGGCTCAGCATCCTGGCTATGAGATGGCGATGCAGGGTATCCACGGACAGCGCGGCGTTTCGTGTGCAGATTGCCACATGCCATATATCTCTGAAGGTGGTGTAAAATACACCGACCACCATATCATGTCACCGCTCGCTCATATCGACCGTACCTGTCAGACTTGTCACCGCCAGCCGGCTGATGTCCTGAGACAGAATGTCTATGACCGCGAGGAAAAAGTGTACACCTTCGCTAAAAAGGTTGATGTGCAGCTTGCTGATGCCCACCTTATGGCACAGTTCGCCTGGAAGCATGGTGCTAAGGACAACGAGATGAAGAAGGCCCTCGACGACATCCGTAAGAGTCAGTGGCGCTGGGACTATTCGATGGCTTCGCATGGTGCCGCTTTCCATGCACCTCAGGAGTGCATGCGCCTGCTGGCTGATGCTATGGAATATGCTAAGGACGCTCAGCTCGAATGCCAGAAGGTTGTAGCTATGCACGGATGGACAAAAGCTATTCCGCTGCCTGACATCTCCACTCGCGAGAAGGCAGCCAAATATATCGGCTTAAATATGCCGCAACTCAGGAAACAGAAGAAGGACTTCCTTGACACAGTGGTTCCAAAATGGATTGAGACAGCAAGGAAGAACAAACGGTTCATTACGCAACCTATCTAACGTTTCCGCTTCAGGATGACGTGTTTGTTTATACTGGCTCCGGCAATAGCCGGAACCAGTTTTTCATGATTCATAACAACCAACACCTACCACCCAACACCTTTTAAAAATTATGTGGAAGAAACCTTATACATATCGCGAAGGATTTGTCATTGATGTCGGCCTCATCCTCGTAGGCGCCATGCTGCAACTCAGCATGGGTCTCCTCGATTGGGATATCTTTATGTGGCCGGCTAATATCATCGCCCTTGTCTCCTTTGTCCTCTTAACCGTTATCGTCTATTCGCGCAGAAGTAAGTCCTACTTCTTGCGCTTTATGACAACCCCACAGGCAGCCGTGCCCGCTATCGTGGTCGTCGTGTTCATGACGCTTATCATGGGCCTCACGAAGCAAGCTTCTCCGCAGAGTATGACCAATGATCCCATTGGCCTGTCGAGGATGCTCAGTTTCTGGCCTTTCATCCTTATCTACGTCTGGATGACTGCCATCGTAGGGCAAGAGATGCTTTGGCAGATCATGCATGCCTCTCGACATCGGTGGCCTTCACTGCTTAGTCATGTCGGCTTGTTCGTTGTTCTCACCTGTGGCACCTTGGGCAGTGCCGACATGCAACGGCTGAAGATGTATTGTGAACAGGGCAAACCGGAATGGCGTGCCTTGGATGCCTACAACAACGTGCATCATCTGCCCATTGCCGTACAATTGGAGAAGTTCACCATTGACGAATATCCTCCGAAGCTCATGGTTATTGACAAGAGTGGTGTCCCTATTCCCGCAAAGAAACCGGAGACGCTACTTATCGACTCTACCTTCAAAGGTGGTGATATCCAAGGGTGGCATGTCACCATTAAGAAACGTGTCGACAACGCCATGCCGGCAGCTTTAGCCAAGATGGGTAACAGCATCCCGACAGAAATGATGCGACGCCTGCGTCTCGACTCTCTCGGGCAGGTTATGAACAAGGAGGGCTATCTGCCCACTACCAATCCCGGTTCTGAATGCGCACTCCTTGTCTCAGCTACGAAAGGCAACGAGAAACACGAGGGCTGGGTGACATGTGGCAGTTACCAGTTTGCCTATCAAGGGCTGACGCTCGACAACGGCCGGAGTCTCGTCATGGGACAACGTGAGCCCAAGCGTTACGCATCGCTCGTGGATGTCTACACCGAAGACGGGAAGAACTTGCAGACAACCATCGAGGTCAACCACCCGCTTACCATCAATGGCTGGAAGATCTATCAGCTCAGTTACAACGAAGAAATGGGCAAATGGAGCACGCTCAGTGTCTTAGAGTTTGTCCGTGACCCATGGCTCCCGGTCGTATATATCGGCATCCTGCTTTTGGCATTAGGAGCAATAGGTCTGCTCTTCGATACAAGAAAGAAAACTAATATTGAATGATTATGATTTGGAACTACTTCATATATATAGGCATCATCTCCGTCGTACTGTGGTTCTCCGGAGCTTGGATGGCATGGAAAGATAAAGAGAAAGGAGCTATAGCTCTTACGATGGCCGGTTTTGTGCTTATGGCAGTCTATGTAGGCTGCCTTTGGGCAGAGCTCGACCGTCCGCCAATGCGCACCATGGGTGAAACAAGACTTTGGTACAGTCTACTGTTGCCGTTTGCCGGTGTCTTCGTCTATGTGCGTTGGAAATATAAATGGATTTTGTCGTTCACATCTATCCTTGCTACGGTCTTCGTCTTCATTAATATCTTTAAGCCGGAGATACACAGCAAGAACCTCATGCCGGCGTTGCAGAGTCCTTGGTTTGCTCCGCATGTCATCGTTTATATGCTTGCCTATGCCATGATGGGAGCCGCTTTTGTCGTGGCTGTCTATCTATTATTCATCAAAAAGAAGCAAGGGGGGAATGGAAAAGAAATGCAGATGATCGACAACATGGTGTATGTCAGCTACGCCTTCCTTACCCTCGGCATGCTCATGGGCGCTTTGTGGGCGAAGACAGCTTGGGGCCATTACTGGAGTTGGGACCCGAAAGAGACCTGGGCTGCCATCACTTGGTTTTCCTACCTCGCATACATCCATTATCGTCTTGCTCCCACAGCTAAGAAGTGCACGGCGCTATGGATGGTCATTGCCACATTCTGCCTGTTGCAGATGTGCTGGTGGGGCGTCAACTATCTGCCTTCAGCACAAGGTACAAGCATCCATACCTACAGCATGCAATAAACAAGGGCGGCCCAGAGACCGCCCACAGTATTTTATTATTCAAACAACGCCTTCCAGGCAAGGAATCGTTCCAAGCCGTCCTTGCCGAACCGGGCGATACTCTTCTCTGCCTGCTCAAACGACTTCTCGCGGTCCGGATGCGTCTTTGAGTAGAACTTGTCTGCATAACAGATGAGTTTCTCTTCAAGGGTCTCTGGGAGGAAGTCACGATGCGGCAAGGGAAGGTCCTGTTCAATAATCTCCTTCTCTGTCAGTCCTGCACCGGTATGACGCTCACAGACTCGGGCATGACGCGGGAAGCCCTCGGCACGCATCATCTCAGCACCGATAAGGCCATGACGAAGATAAGGCTCCGTGCCGAAACAGCAAATCTTCGGTGCATCACAGCGGCAGATACCAATATCGTGAAGCATAGCAGCCTCTTCTACAAAACGACGGTCGAGATGAAGCTCCGGATGAGCATCACAAATCTTCAGCGCCCGCTTCGTAACGAGCGTAGAGTGCACAATCAAAATATCCCGAAGCTGGTTGGCCTCGGGATAATATTTATCAATGATCTTGTTATAATCCATATTTCATAAGTTAAGAGTTAGGAGTTAGGAGATAGGAGTTAAACTGAGTTAGGAGTTAGGAGATAGGAGTTAGGAGTTATCCATGCCGTGCTTGCAACTCCTAACTCCTATCTCCTAACTCCTAACTCAATTAACTATTCGTCACGCTTGATATAAGCGATGACGGAGCCTTTCTGCACCTTCGAGCCCTGCTTGGCGTTGATCTCTACGAGCTTGCCGCCAAGGTCAGCCTTGACCTCTACAAACTCGCCCCAAGGAGCCTGGATCCAGCAGAAAGCATCACCTTCTTTATATTCCTTACCAATGTAAGGCTCCACAGCGGGCTCAGCCTCACCGTCACCCTGGAAGTCCCAGAAGATCTGACCACGGACAGGAGCGACAATAGCATCAGCCTGAGCGTGCTTGAAGGCAGCTGCCTCCTCAGGAGAGACCTTGGCACCGAGCTTGGCATCCTTAGCTTTCTGCAGGTCAGCGAGGAAGTTCTTCTTAGCCTGACCACTCTTGTAGTTGCGGTACTGCTCCGGGTGCATAGCCAATTCGAAGAGTTCCTCATCGTCCTGACCATAATCCCATCCGTTCTCGTCCATCTCCTTACGGAAGTCGTCGAGAGCCGGCTTGAGAAGGGTGTGAGGATCGACATCTGTGAACTCGCGGCCCTGCTTCTTGGCAAGTTCCTTCAGCTCAGGAGCGATCTCACCAGGCACCTTACCACTCTTACCGAGGATCATACCCCACATGTTGTCGTCCATCATCACGAAGCGACCCTTGCCCTGCTCCATGGTGAGGAGGTTCATCAATGCGATGTTCTTTGTGTACTGAGAGAACGGCGTCACGAGTGGTGGATAACCGACACGAGGCCATACATAAGCCACCTCATCGAAGAGCTTGATAAGCAGGTCGTCCATAGACAGTTCCGGCTCACCCTTCTTAACACGCAGGTGGTTGATCGTCTCACGCATGCCACCGAGGTCTGCCATCATAGAGCCCATCATACCGCCAGGAAGACCGCAGGTGAGCAACAGTGAAGACATCACCTTGTTGCCTGGGTTGATGAAGTAGCCGAGCCACTCATCGATGAACTCCTGCGTCATGGCGCGAGCTTTCATGTAAGCATTCATATTGATGTCAGGCACATCGAAGCCAGCATGCTTCAGCATGCTCTGCACGGAGATGACATCCGGATGTACCTTACCCCAAGCCAACGGCTCAATAGCGGTATCAATGATATCGGCACCATTCTCGCAGACCTCCAACACGGAAGCCATCGACAGACCGGGGCCGGAGTGACCATGATACTCGATGAGGATATCAGGATGCTTTGTCTTGATGCGCTTGGTGAGCTGACCGAGGAACGCAGGCTGACCGATACCAGCCATATCCTTCAGGCAGATCTCCTCTGCACCGGCAGCAATCTCCTCGTCTGCGAGCTTCTCATAATAGTCGAGTGTATGAACAGGAGAGGTAGTGATACAGAGCGTGCCCTGCGGCGTCATGCCACCTTCCTTTGCCCACTTGATAGACGGAGCGATATTACGGATATCGTTCAGACCATCGAAGATACGCGTGATATCCGTACCCTGTGCATGCTTGACGCGATACATCATCTGACGAACATCGTCAGGCACCGGGTACATACGGAGTGCATTCAAGCCACGGTCCAGCATATGGGTCTTGATGCCGGCCTTGTGGAGAGGGGCTGTGAAAGCACGCACAGCCTTGTTAGGATTCTCACCGGCAAGGAGCTGCACCTGCTCGAAGGCGCCACCATTGGTCTCTACACGCGAGAAGCAACCCATCTCGACGAACACGGGGGCTATCTTGGCAAGCTGGTCAGCACGCGGCTGAAACTTACCGCTGCTCTGCCACATGTCACGATAGACAAGACTGAACTGAATCTTTTTCTTCATATCTATTTCTTTATTTCTGATTTCTTTCTGAATAATTCTGTTCCTCTTCTTCCATTCAACGTGCAAAATTAGATAAAAATCATCAAAATGGAGATTTGCCGTATGTTTTTTTATAATTAATAACTAACTTTGTAAGCAGAAATCAAGAATACATGAAAGCATCGTACATTTTCCTGAGTGCACTTTTTTGCTTAGTCTTATCACTGGCATCATGCAACACGAAAGAAATAAAGGATGAAGAGACGCCGGCTCTGACCCAGCGCGTCAAGGGCGACATGGCTGTCTACGGCCTTGCCTGCGATGGCTGCAACGACACGGTCATTGTCTTGCTGCCCGAGACGATGGGCGATCCCGTGACCTATAACGTCTTTGAAGCTAAGCGTAAAGGGCGCGTGTTAGGAAAGATCCAGATTGGCGACAAGCTCTGTGTGATGCTCAACAAGAAAGACTCCACCAAGGCTGACCTCGTCGTTGACATGAACAAGCTCATGGGCATCTGGTGCTACATCGTCATGCCTAAGTTGCGTGATGCCGCCAATATGAGTGCCAGCATGGAGGAAAAGATGATGGACAACATGAGCGACTCCCTGAAAGCCATCTATCTCATACCTCGCGAGTATGGTTTTTATCTCAAACCCGACTGGCAGGCACAGAGCGTAGGCTATGTCGACGACAACAACTCACTTGCCGACGAGAGCCCCGTCGTCTACCCCGCCTTGGGTTATTTCACGGGGTGGCACCTGTGGAACGGGCAACTGATGATAGCCAGTGGCACTCCTAATTTCGGCAAGAATGGTCAGATCAAGATCACAGATGCTCGTAACGACACGTGCTCTATCGATTATCTTGACGACGACTCGCTCGTACTCTCCAGCGATGGAATATCGAGGAGCTATTATAAAAAAGATAATATTAACGAGCTGAACAAAAAAGCCAAGGCTATCGCCAACAAACTGAAGAAAGAGGCGATCAGTGCAGCCGTGAATACAAGCAATTGATTAAAGCCTATAATTATTTCCGATGCAAGAGAAACTAAATATTGCTGTAGCCGGGACAGGCTACGTCGGACTGAGCATCGCCACACTCCTTGCTCAGCATCAACACGTCACAGCAGTGGATGTTGTAAATGAAAAGATAGAGATGCTCAAGAAGCATCAGTCGCCTATTCAGGACGATTATATTGAAAAGTTTCTGAAAGAGAAACCGCTCGACATCGATTTTACGACCGATGGCGAGAGCGCCTACAAACAAGCTGATTTTGTCGTCATCGCCACGCCGACCAACTATGACAGTGTGAAGAACTTCTTCGACACTTCTCATGTGGAAGAAGTGATTGAGCTTGTCATGCGCGTCAATCCCAATGCCATCATGGTCATCAAGTCAACCATCCCCGTAGGCTACACAGCTCATGTGCGTGAGAAATACCATTCCGACAATATCATCTTTGCTCCGGAGTTTCTCCGCGAGTCGAAAGCGCTCTACGACAATCTCTATCCTTCCCGTATCATCGTCGGGAGACCTGAAGGCGACGAGCGCCTCGACAAGGCTGCCCATACTTTTGCTACCCTGTTGCAACAAGGCGCCATCAAACAGGACATCCCTACCCTTTTCATGGGCACGACAGAGGCAGAGGCTGTAAAGCTCTTCGCCAACACTTATCTTGCACTGCGCGTGAGCTATTTCAACGAACTTGACACCTACGCCGAGGTCAAAGGACTGTCAAGCAAGAACATCATTGACGGTGTATGCCTTGACCCGCGCATCGGTGCGTTCTACAACAATCCTTCCTTCGGCTACGGCGGCTACTGTCTGCCGAAAGACACGAAGCAGCTACTCGCCAACTACAAAGATGTGCCGGAGAACCTCATCCAGGCCATCGTGGAGAGCAACCGCACACGTAAGGATTTCATTGCCGATCAGGTGCTGCGCCGTGCCGGCTATTACAGTTACAACGATCAGAACGCCTACAACGCTGCCGGCGAACATCCATGCACCATCGGTGTCTACCGCCTGACGATGAAGTCGCACTCCGACAATTTCCGACAGTCGAGCATCCAAGGCGTGATGAAGCGTGTGAAGGCCAAGGGCGCTACCGTCATCATCTATGAGCCAACGCTCAAGGACGGCGCTACCTTCTTCGGTTCACGTGTCGTCAACGACCTTGAGAAGTTTAAACAGCTATCTCAAGCCATCATAGCAAACCGCTATGACAAGGTGCTTGACAACGTGAAACAAAAGGTTTATACCAGAGACCTCTTCTTTAGAGACTAATACAACAACGAACGGGCGGGCTTTATACCCGCCCTAACTCAATTTTGATAGGATATATTTATATTATATGAAGACTGATATTGAAATAGCACAAGAGACGAAGCTCCGTCCCATCGACGACATCGCCGAAGAACTGGGTCTTGACAAAGACATGACTGAACCCTATGGCCGTTATATCGCCAAGGTATCACTCAAAGCCATCGACGAGGAGCGCATCAAGAAGCACCACCTCATCCTTGTCACCGCCATCTCACCGACGAAGGCAGGTATCGGAAAGACAACAGTATCTGTAGGACTGGCTCTCGGTCTGAACAGTATCGGCAAGAAAGCTGTGGTGGCTCTTCGCGAGCCGTCTCTCGGTCCTTGCTTCGGACAGAAAGGTGGCGCCTGTGGCGGTGGCTACGCACAGGTTCTGCCGATGGATAAGATCAACCTCCACTTCACAGGTGATTTCCATGCTATCACAACGGCAAACAATATGATTGCCGCCCTTCTCGACAACTACCTCTACCAGCATGCCAAGGACGGATTCCGCCTGAAGACTATCCTGTGGAAGCGTGTGCTCGACATCAACGACCGCTCGCTCCGTCAGATCATCACGGGCCTCGGTCCGCTCACCAACGGTATCCCCACACAGACAGGCTTCGACATCACACCTGCCTCAGAGATCATGGGCATCATGTGCTTCGCCACAAGCATGGAGGATCTCAAGCAACGTATCGGTAACATTCTCTTAGGTTTTGACTATCAGGACAAGCCTTTCTACGTGCGCGACATGGGGGTTGAAGGTGCTATTGCCGTGCTCCTCAAGGACGCGCTGAAACCTAACCTCGTTCAGACCACGGAAGGTACGCCGGCCATCGTCCACTGCGGTCCCTTCGCCAATATCGCGCACGGCTGCAACTCGGTTGTCGCTACAAAGTTAGCACTGACACTCGGCGACTACGCTGTCACGGAGGCCGGCTTCGGTGCAGACCTCGGTGCTGAGAAGTTCTACGACATCAAATGCCGCGTTGCCGGCCTGCAGCCGTCACTGACCGTGCTCGTCGTCACGCTCCAGGCACTGAAGATGCACGGCGGCGTGCCTTATGCCGACATCAAGGTGCCCAACGTTGAGGCCGTGCGCCAGGGTTTCTGGAACCTCGACAAACATGTGGAAAATATCCACCGGTTCGGTCAGAAGATTGTTGTTGCCTTCAACCGTTACGCTGAAGATACGGACGAAGAGATTGAGGCTGTGCGCCAGCACTGTGAGCAGGAGCTTGGCGTAGCCTTCGCCGTTAACAATGCATTCCTTGAAGGCGGAAAGGGCGCTGAGGAACTGGCCAACACCGTTGTCAAGACCATCGACGATGAGGATGCACAAGGCGGAAGCCCAAAGCTGAAACTGCTCTATAACAACGATGACGACGTCAAAGACAAGATCATCGCTGTGGCGAAGAATATCTATGGCGCAGGCACCATCAGTTTCTCCCACAAGGCACAGGCACAGATCAAGCATATCTACGACCTTGGCTTGTGGCGTCTGCCCGTCTGTATCGCCAAGACGCAATATAGTTTCTCCATCGATCCGAAGGCTTATGGCCCAACCGACGGCTTCCATCTCGACGTGGCAGACATTGTCATCAACTCCGGCTCCGGCATGATCGTTGCCATCGCCGGCAACATCCTGCGCATGCCTGGTCTGCCTGCTGATCCCCAAGCCAACCGTATCGACATCGTTGACGGACATATTGTAGGGCTGAGCTAAACGATATAGCTTATTACAACATAAAACATGCGACTGCGACATATCCTTCCATTCCTGTTCACCGTGTTCGTGCTGATGCTGTCTTCATGCTATCAGCACCGCTCGGTGCATAGGCGCGCACATAACACTCCGCTCACAGAGCGGACCATCGATTCGTTGTCATTCTTCCAGACGCACCACTATACTAACAACTACAACTTCGTAGTGCGTGCCGATTCTCTCGTCTTGCTTCGTCAGATGCCGGAAGAGGAAGTAGCGGGAATGAACACCGACTCGTTCTGTGTCTATAGGGGAGATCATGTCGCAGTAGCTGACATCAAGATTGTACCCGCCGACTCCATCGACTCGGTATGGGTACAACTTGCCAACGACACGTCTGCTTTTGGTTGGACACATGAAAAGACGATGCTGCCGCGCGTCATGCCGGATGATCCCATCTCACAGTTCATCTCAGCCTTCTCCGATTCTCATCTCATCATTTTCTTGATAGTTGTGGGTCTCTTTGGGGCGAGTTATCTCTTGTGGAAAGTATTCAAGAAAAAAACATACATCGTTCATTTCCACGACATCGATTCCGTCTATCCCACTCTGCTCTGCATCATCGTTTCCAGTGCAGCGACATTCTACGCTACCATCCAGCTCTTTGCACCTCAGCTCTGGCAACATTTCTATTTTCATCCTACGCTCAACCCTTTCTCAGTTCCACCCGTGTTGATGGTCTTCCTGTTGTCGGTGTGGGCCATGCTCATCGTGGGCATTGCTTGTGTCGATGATGTCTATCACAAGCTTTCCGCCCCCCAGGCTATTCTTTATCTTGCAGGCTTAGCTGCCGTATGCGCCATCGACTACATTGTCTTTAGTGTCACTACACTTTATTATGTAGGTTATCCCTTGCTCATAGCCTACATCGTCTTTGCCTTCTACCGTCATTGGCGCAACCGCACCGTGTTTCTCTGCGGTAACTGTGGCATGCCGCTAAAACGCAAAGGCCGTTGCCCCTACTGCGGAGCGATGAACGACTGACGCAACGGCTTCGTTTGCATCGGCTCTGCACGACTACGTTAGTCTGCATCGGCTTTGCACGACTTCACACGACTATCATCACCCCTTGGAGCATTTTATCCCCTCCCCTGGGTGGGGGAGGGGCGGGGGTGGGGCTTTTTACGCATCCGGCAGGCTCTTGAGCGATGCCTTCTCTCCTACCACCCAGACGATGTCGCCTTTAGCAAAGCGGTGGTTAGGGTTGACACGCGTGAGGTTGTCCTGACCTTCCTCCACACCTACGACCATACAGTTGTATTGTTCGCGGATACCACTCTCACGGAGCGTCTTGCCAATAAACGGACTCTTAGCACCAAGCTTCAACTTCTGCAGTTTCATCTCCCGCTGCTCAATATGCGGATCATCCGGCACTAATTCATTCTTCACAGCATTGGCAAAGGTCTGCAGCTGCTCATCGTTGCCGATGACCTGCAAGTGGTCGTCAGGGAAGATGATACAGTCACCACCCGGAATGTTCAGCCGCTGATGACCACGCAAGATACTGCTCACGTAGACGCCGAAGCGCGTGCTCAGCCGCAACTGCCCGAGCGTCTTTCCTGCCCACGTAGAGTCGTCGGGAATAACGACATCAGAGATATGGATATCACGGTCGATGAGTTTATTCTCGAAGAGCGGGCGACGCTTGCCTTCCACGCGCGCCATAATCTCGCGCGAGTTGAGGTTTGTGATGAAGCGGCGCTCCATACTGATAGACCGCTTCTTCAGTCGGCGCGAGAGAATCATCAGTACAATAATGACGACAGCGAGCGTGATGACTACAGCATTGGCAAAGCGAGCCAGATAGTTACAGATATAAAAGAGGATCGCTGCGGCTATCGCCATGCGGAAGAGGACCGTGAAGATCAGCGGCAGACGATTGAGACGACTCTCTGTCCACAATTCCTTAAATTCATCACTGTGATTGTTCTTCATCACCAAGGCCCGCATAAATGGAGAGATGCAGATGAGCGTCACTAAACCCGTTACCCCATTGGCCCACCAATGCGGCAGGAGATGACGGAAGAACTGAAGCACAAACGTGAGCATCACAGCTGTCACGGCGATGCAGAGAACCGAATAGATGAGCGTATTGAGGCCCATCTTCTTCAGTAACCGCTTCCACACGTTGCTCTCCTTGGCTGTCGTCTGATGTGCCGTACCCATGTGGTCAAGCCGACGCACCCAACGGCGCGGCATCAACTTGGTCAAGCCATTATAAGCCGGCACAGCTGCGCGAATCATATAAGGGGTGATAAATGTCGTGACGACACTCACAGCCACGATGACGGGATAGATGAAGTCGCTGATGACCTTCAACGACAGACCCAACGAAGCAATGATGAAAGCGAACTCTCCTACCTGCGCCATAGAGAAGCCACAGCGCATAGCCGTCTTCAAAGGCTGACCCGAGAGCATATAACTGAAGGAACCAAACACAGCTTGTCCTATCATGATAGCCAGCACCAATACAAGGATAGGCACCGCATAACTGACCAGTACTTTCGGATCAACGAGCATACCCACAGAAACGAAGAAGATAGCACCAAAGAGATTCTTCACAGGCGCCACAACTTTCTCGATACGTTCCACCTCAATAGTTTCTGCCAAGATACTACCCATGACGAAGGCACCGAAAGCTGAGGAGAAGCCGACCGCTGTTGAGATCCACGCCATGGCACAGCAGAGGCCGAGCGCCACGATGACCAATGTCTCATCAGTCATCAGTTTTCGAGTGATACGGAGGAAAGACGGCACGACATACAGCCCCACGATGAACCACAGGATAAGGAAGAAGCCTATCTTCAAGAGCGAGCCCACCATCTGAGCTCCATCGGGGTTACTGCCCGAAGCGATGGCAGAGAGCATAACCATCATCACGATGGCAAGAATATCTTCAAGAATGAGCACACTCATCACGAGCCTGGCAAACGACTGTTGCGACAATCCCATATCGTCGTAGGCCTTATAGATAATTGTCGTCGACGACATGGCAAGCATACCACCGAGGAAGATACAGTCCATGTGGCCCCAACCAAAGACGTGTCCGACAACCATACCCGCCATTGACATGAAGAAGACCGTGCTTACAGCTGCTATGACCGGTGCCAGTCCCATCTTCAGAATCTTCTTAAAAGAGAAGTCGAGACCGAGGGAAAACAGCAGGAACATCACACCGATGTCTGCCCATGTCTGGATGTCAGCCTTATCGACGACCGACATCGTCAGTGGCAGATGCGGCGAGACGATGAAGCCTGCAACAATATAGCCTAACACCAACGGTTGCTTGAGCCGCTTGAAGATAAGAGTCACGATGCCGGCGACGATAAGTATCAGTGCCAGGTCTTTAACGAGTGCGGGGAGTTCTGCCATGGGCGTTTATTCTTTTATTTTTAATACTATCAGAATTTCTTAAAATAGAGCCGCAGGCGACGCGAGCGGAGCACCATCTTCGAGCCGCTTAGGGTTTCTTTTTTATAATGGACCTCAAGACTGTCAATACCGTACTGCGACATAGCAAAAGGGTCTGAGACCGGGATGTCTCCGGTAGCTACTCCTTCCTCATGTCCAGCATTATAATAAGGTGAGAAAACAGTGAGGCTGTCGGAAGTCTGACGAAAGCGAAGGTAGAACCGGTCGGAACCACCCTGCAGCGCCATGAGCTTTACCTCGAACGACCAGAAGAGCTTAGCATCAGAAAGGTCACATATGCCTCCCGTAGAGAGTGTGTCGACACGCTCCAAATGCCAGAAGCCGTCGAGGTCGCCATTGTCGCTCGTCTCTAAGTCACAGGAAGTGAAAAGGAAGACGGAGAAGATTAAGCCAAAGGATATTAGTATCTTATTTAGTTCGTGGAAATGCATCTCACCAGATTTCATTTAACAAGCAGTATGTATTCTTTTTTCCTTATTCTTTATTCTTTAGCGAAGCGTTAATTGTTACGCAGCCGCTCTCTCAGCTTTCCGCTATGCCGCATATAGGCCATCAACAGGATGACGCTCAAGAAGGCGATGCCAAGTGAGACGATATAGAGCACACTGGCGAAAGAGTCGTAAAGTCCATGAAGTGTTGCCGGAATAACCAATGCCAAGAACCACAACGCATGACGGTAACGCGGATAAAGGCCTGCCATGCCGAGGAAATAACCGGCGATGCCGCACCAGATAGCATGAATAAACGGCAGAGATGTCAGACGCGCAATATTCAAGATGAACGCTGTTGTATAATCGGCGCGAATATTGATCGTCGTCTGATACTGCACACCTTCGAACACACCGAAGGCTATACCTGCCATGAGACCGTAATAGACCATCGTCTGAGGCAGCATCGGTTCGCGACTACGGCGCTGAAGGATAAACAGCGGGATAATCTTCGTGAACTCCTCCGTCAGTCCTACTCCCAAGACATAGCCAATGATGCTCACAGGGAATGCAGCCTCGGTAAAGACGTTGAAGAAATTGAGTCGATGAAGCGTACCAAAGATGAGAAACACCCCAGCCTGTGTCAGAAAGAATGTCCAGATAGTCGTGGAAGTATGAACCTGACGCGTCCGGAACATATAAGCGAAGAACAATCCCCAAATCGTAGCAAAATAGAGTGAGACCGCATAGAAGACAAGTAAGCCGCCTATAGGAAGGAGCATGATGACAGATAGGGATAGACCCACGATAGCCAAGATAAGCAATCGTTTGTCCTCAAAGAGTGAGTGCCGCTCAATATCTTCTTTAGGCAGGATGAAATCGCGGCCCACATGAGCCAATTGCCGGAAGAGCGAGCCATTATTCTTCACACTCGGCCGAATGCCGCGACTGAGCAGCATCTCCTTGATTGTTCCCGACTCTCCCGTCTCCGGGTCGCGCGCTTTGTCGTTGAGCAGCAATCGGCCATCCTCGACGAACTTAGCCACAGCCATCTCGTCGAAGGGACCATAGTCGCGTGTGTTTCTCGTGATGATAAGCATAAGATGAAGACTTATTTGATGTCACTGATATTATACGGTGTCTCCTGGTAAACGTAATAGTCGATCCAGTTGCTATAGAAGAGGTTGGCAGCTGACCGCCACCGCACCTTATAGCCTCTTTCCGGGTCATCGTCCCGATAATAGTGCTGCGGCATAGCTACATCGTCACGCTTACCAAGGTCGCGCTTATACTCCGCATCAAGAGTATTGGGCGCATATTCGAGATGACCAAGGATATAGAAGTCACGGCCACCACGTGAACTTACGATACTCACACCCGCCTCCGGAGAGGTAGCGATGATATGCAAGTCGGGCACCTTGTCTATATCAGCCTTCCGCACCTCTGTATGGCGGGAGTGCGGCATATAGAACATGTCGTCAAAGCCACGGAAGATTGGAAGATGCTCATCACAAGGATAAGTCTTGAAGATACCAAACTTTTTCATCGGCAACTGATACTTAGGTATGCCGTAGAAATGATACAATGCGGCCATGGCGCCCCAACAGAGGTAAAGCGTTGACTGCACATTATGCCGGGCCCAGTCGACAATCTCATTGAACTCCTTCCAGTAGTCTACGTTCTCATAGGGGATGGTCTCCACCGGCGCACCCGTGACGATCATGCCGTCGAACTTCTGCTTCATCAGCTCCTCTGAGTCACGATAGAACATCATCATGTGCTCAATAGGGGTATTCTTCGAAGTATGGCTCTTGAGCTTCATGAAATAGATCTCCATCTGCAAGGGCGTGTTGGACAACAAGCGGATGAGGTCAGTCTCCGTTGTCACCTTCATCGGCATGAGGTTGAGGATGACAATACGCAGCGGACGGATCTGCTGTGAGTGAGCGCGCGTCTCGTCCATCACGAAGATATTCTCTTTCTTGAGAATGTCAATAGCCGGGAGTTTATCGGGTAATCTTAAAGGCATTTGCTTTCCTTTCTCTTACATGATTTAACATAAGAGCAAAGTTACGAATTTATTAATAGAAAACGGAAGGAAAGCTAAATTATTTGCCATTGGCTGACACGTGCCGGACAATCGGCTGACACGTGCCAACCAATTGGCGGGCACGTGCCGACCAATTGGTCTACACGTGCCCGCCAATGAGAGAGCAATATTATTGATACTGTATATTATCTTCTGCCGAACGTTCCACCGCCGTTGGAGCTGCGACCTCCGCCAAAGGAGCCTCCACTTGTACTGCGGCCACCGCCAAACGATCCTGTACTATGTCCACCGAAGGTACTCTCAGACGAAGAGCGGGAGGGCATGGAGAAGGAACGGGCTGGACTGCTCTGCTGCGGAGTGAACGTGCTGCGAGGTGAAGCCGAATGGTTACCGAAGACGCCGCTGCCGAAGGAGCGCTCAGAAGAGCGGTTCACCGTAGAGCGTGTGC
The DNA here is from genome assembly GCA_902792635.1 of uncultured Prevotellaceae bacterium. Classification (GTDB taxonomy): domain Bacteria; phylum Bacteroidota; class Bacteroidia; order Bacteroidales; family Bacteroidaceae; genus Prevotella. The sequence goes on from CADBAG010000003.1 coordinate 63,876, forward strand.
TGCTCTCACGAGGCATGCCAAAGGAGCGGTTGCTGTCGGTAGACATACCGAAGGAACGCGGGCGAGACTGCGACTGAGGCTGTGACTGTGAGCCGAAGGAACGGTTACCGGTACGGAGCGGACTGTCGTTCACTCCTCCACGCTGCATGTTGCCAAAGGTACGATTACCAGTCATACGGGTGTTGTATGTACGGTTGTTCTGTTCAAACCCACGCTGTGAAGCCTGTGCCCAGGTGCGGCGACCCGGCTCATAGACATAACCGCCACCGTAGCGCCCGTTGTCCCAGCCACGGCGCATGCCCGGATGAGGTCCTCCGTCGCGCGGGCCGTCCCAACGGCGACCATAATACCATGAACGTCCTCCGTTGTGATACCAGGAGTGGCCACCATTATAGGTGAACACGAAGTTAGGGCAACCGAAGAAGAAGTAGTCGCGGTGCGGGTAACGGGCGTAGATGCCGAAATGCCAGAAACCATCGCTCCAGTAGAGCGGACGATAGAAGTAAGAGGCATCGCAGTAGGCGCGATACTGCCAGTCGAGTAAGATGTAGCTCAGATCGAGATTACGCTGCCGCCAGTAAGCACCGTAGAGGTCATCATAGTTGTCGATTCGCATGAGGTAGTCGAGATTGATCTCATAGGCTGCTTCATACTGCTCGTCAGTGAGGTTAAGCTCATAGGCCATCTTATCTGTGAGGAAAAGAGCCTGATCGCGGGCCTGATCATAACTCATGGCCGAAGTGCTCAGCGTGATAGTGAGCAAGAGTGCGAGTGCTGTAAATAACCTTTTCATAGCTGTATGTTTTTTATTATTATTCGTGATTATATTCTTTTTCGTGTTACCACGTTTCTATCTTATCACGATGCAAAGTTATGAAGAAAGTTTCATAGAAAGTATGGCATTTCCCTATGCTGCGAGGGAAAAACCCTATTGTATACGTTCTTTTTGAGAGTTTTCTCCTTATATTGCCCGTTTTTCACTAACTTTGCGCCCAAAATGTGGTGGTCGCACCCTGTACAATGAAAAAATACATTTATTCAGCAATAACACTTCTCGCATTCTCTCTTTCCGCTTCTGCCCAATACGCGTGGCAACACGGTGCGGAAGCAGGTGAGTTCCATCCTTTCTCTGACGTTCACTACACGTCGTCAATGCAAGGCTCTTTCTCTTCGGGTAACACGCCTTTATGGCTCAATGCCAACAAATATGGCATGAGCTCTCTTAAATCCAGCAACGGATACATCCGAGAGACTATCGAGCGACCGTTAGAGGCAGACTCTTGTCGCCATTGGGGCTTAGGCTACGGTGTTGACGTGGCTCTGACCTCTCAATATGCAAGCAAGTTCTTTTTACAGCAGGCTTATGTTGAAGGGCGCTGGCTCCATGGCGTACTGACCATTGGGGCCAAGGAATGGCCGATGGAACTGAAGAACCAGCGGCTCTCCAGTGGCTCGCAGGCCTTGGGCATCAATGCTCGGCCTATCCCACAGGTGAGGCTTGCTATCCCGGAATACTGGACCATACCCGCCTTAGGTCGATGGTTCGCCCTCAAAGTGCATATCGCTTACGGCATCTATACGGACGATAACTGGCAACAAGACTTCACGCTCCACGGACAGACTCCTTACAATGAACACACGCTCTATCACAGCAAGGCTGGCTACCTGCGTATCGGCAAGCCTGAACAATATCCGCTAAGTGTGGAGCTTGGTCTGGAGATGCAAGCACAATTCGGTGGATACTATCTGCTACAGAAAAACGGACAGTTAGTGAAGACGAAACTTGGCGGACATGGCCTGAAGGATATGTGGCGGGCTTTCATCCCTGGCGGCTCTGATGCCACGGACGGTGCAGGCTATGGAAATATTGAAGGTAACCAGAGCGGTGCATGGGTGGCACGAGTCAACTACGACACGAAGGACTGGGTTGCCTCAGTCTATGCTGACCATTTCTTTGAAGATCACTCCCAGCAGTTCTTCCTCGACTACGATGGATATGGCAAAGGAGCCGATTTCCAGAAGCGTGAGAGGAACCGCTATCTGCTCTATCCGCTAAAAGATATCATGCTCGGTGGAGAGTTGCAATTGAAACACGGCACCTGGCTAAAAGATATTGTCGTGGAATATCTTCACACGACCTATCAGAGCGGACCTATCAACCACGACCGCACATCGCATATCTCCGATCACGTGGCAGGAAAGGACGACTACTATAACCACGGTAACTACATGAGTCTTCAGCACTGGGGACAGGTCCTCGGCAACCCGCTCTATCGCTCCCCGCTCTACAACGACGATCATCTCATCCGCGTGGAAGACAACCGTTTTGTGGCATGGCACATGGGTGTGGAAGGTCAGCCTCTGCCGCGTCTCGACTATCGCATTCTTGCCAGTTGGCAACGGGGCTATGGCACTTATTATGATCCATACACCCACCCCCATCATAACACAAGCATCATGGTGGAGGCAGGCTATCAGTTCAACCATGGCTGGGCTGTGCGCGGCGCCTTCGGCCTCGACCACGGCAGCATCTTAGGCAACAACCATGGCGTGCAGCTGACCATTATTAAAATTGGGAAACTGTAACCACAGTTTCCCAATTTCTGTATTCTTTATTCCTTCTTCTTTATTCTTTAGCGAAGCGTCTACTCCACCGTCACGCTCTTGGCGAGGTTACGCGGCTGGTCGACGTTAAGGCCTTTCTCCACAGCTATGTGATAGGCAAGGAGTTGCAAAGGAATGACAGAGAGCAGCGGCGCCAACGGAGCCAATGTCTGCGGCACACTGATGGTCTCATCGGCATTCTTTGCCATATCCGTGTCGCCTTCTGTGATGACAGCAATGATACGTCCGCCACGCGCCTTCACCTCCTGCATATTGGAGACTATCTTCTCGTAACCTGTATGATGCGTAGCGATGAAAAGTACCGGCATCATGTTGTCGACAAGGGCGATAGGCCCATGTTTCATCTCTGCAGCAGGATAGCCTTCGGCATGAATATAACTGATCTCCTTCAGTTTTAATGCTCCTTCCAGGGCTACAGGATAGTTCCAACCGCGGCCGAGGTAGAGGAAGTTGGACGCATAAGTATAGACGCGGGCAAGACTCTTGATCTCGTCGTTCTTCTTCAACACCTCCTCAATCTTATCAGGAATTGTCTTGAGCTCTTTCGTCAAAGCAACGAACTCATCATGTCCCAACGTACCTTTGGCATTGGCTAAGGCGAGGGTGAGAAGGGTCAGACAGGTGAGCTGCCCCGTGAAAGCCTTGGTAGAAGCAACACCGATCTCCGGGCCGACATGGATATAGATACCCGTATCGGTCTCTCGGGCAATGGATGAGCCTACCGCATTGACAATGCCAAAGATGCAGGCCCCATGCTCCTTGGCCAGTTTGATGGCTGCCAAAGTATCGGCTGTCTCACCACTCTGAGAGATGGCAATAACAACATCGGTCGGATAGATGACCGGGTCACGGTAACGGAACTCCGAGGCATAGTCGACCTCAACCGGAATCTTACAGAAATGCTCCAAGAGCTGCTTGCCTATCAGGCCGGCATGCCAGGATGTGCCACAAGCCACGATGATGAAACGCGTTGCGGAGAGCAGGCGGGCACGATTACTGCGTACGGCAGAGAGGATGACGTCATCGTCGAAAAGACGACCGCTCATACAGTCGCGCAAGCAGCGAGGCTGGTCGAAGATCTCTTTCAACATGAAATGAGGGAATCCACCACGGTCCAGCATGTCAAGGTCCATGTCTATCTGCTTGATATTGACATCCACGCTCTTGTTGCGCAGGTCAATGATCCGCAGTTTCTCTCCAGGATGACAGACGGCAATCTGCTCGTCGTCAATATAAACGACATCCTTGGTGTATTCAGCGATAGGCGTAGCGTCAGAAGCGATGAAGAACTCACTGTTGTCCTTCGTCACACCGATAACGAGAGGAGAACCTTTGCGTGCAGCAACGATGGTATGTGGATCACGCTTGTCGATAACGGCAATGGCGTAGGCACCGATACATTTGCGAAGAGCATGGCGTACAGCCTCCTCAAGGTTGCAATGGTGCTTCTCCTGAGCATATTCGATGAGCTGGACGAGCACCTCTGTGTCAGTGTCACTCTTGAAATGGAAGCCACGCTTCTTGAGCTGGTCACGGAGCACAATGAAGTTCTCAATGATGCCATTGTGGACAATGACGATATTGCCCGACTCAGAGACATGGGGGTGAGCATTCTTCACGGAAGGCTCACCGTGGGTGGCCCAACGCGTGTGCGCAATACCGATGTTACCGCTGCAGTCTTTTCCGGATGCGGCATTCTCCAAATCGGCAACCTTACCTTTGGCTTTGTACACATGCAGCTCGTCCTGAGCGTTGATGAGAGCCACGCCAGCCGAGTCGTAGCCGCGATATTCGAGACGATGAAGGCCCTTGATAAGCAGACCATAAGCCTGACGGGGACCAATATATCCTACTATTCCACACATATTCTTTCTATTTTTGATGCAAATTTAGTAAGTTTCTTGTTACTATAGGCACGATTAAGCTACTTTTTCATCAGAGATAGCAAAAAATAATTGTACCTTTGCAACAAACATTACCATATTAATATCATAATGGGAAAAGGAAAACTTCAGAAGTTTGCAGAAATGGAGACGTTCAAGAACGTCTTCCAATATCCGTTCTCCGTCATCAGTGACGTGCCTTTTGAGATGAAAGGTCACTGGCGGGAGCAATATTTCAAGAATGATAATCCTATCGTACTGGAGCTCGGCTGTGGCAGAGGGGAATATGCCGTAGGCCTGGCCCGTATGTATCCTAATGTCAACTTTATCGGCGTGGACATTAAAGGAGCGCGTATGTACACCGGAGCCAAGCAAGCCTTGGAAGAAGGGCTCACCAACGTAGCTTTTCTCAGGACCAGCATTGAAATTATCGACCGTTTCTTCGCTGAGGATGAGGTACAGGAGTTGTGGCTCACCTTCTCCGACCCACAGATGAAGAACCCACGCAAGCGCCTTACATCCACTTATTTCATGGAGCGCTACCGCCGGTTCCTCGTCGACGGTGGCATTGTGAACCTCAAGACCGATTCCAATTTTCTTTTCACCTACACACGTTATATGGTAGAGAAGAACCACCTGCCCGTCGACTTCTGTACGGAAGACCTCTACCATGACACACCGGCAGGACTACAAGGCTCACCCTTGCTCTCCATCCACACCTACTACGAAGGGATGTGGATGGAACGTGGTCTCAACATCCGTTACCTCCGCTTCCGGTTGCCACGCGAAGGACAGCTACAGGAGCCCGATGTGGAAATTCCGCTCGATGAGTATCGCAGCTACCACAGAGAGAAACGAAGCTCCAAAGACACGGCGAAATAGCGTCGCTTGGTGTTAGTGCATTGAATACTCTTCAAACCTCTTCTCCGCTAACCGCTCATACTTTGTGCCGGGCCGACCGTAGTTGGCATACGGATAGATACTGATGCCACCACGCGGTGTGAACAGGCCCGTCACCTCGATGTACTTGGGATCCATAAGTTTGATAAGGTCCTTCATGATGATATTGACACAGTCTTCATGGAAGTCACCGTGGTTGCGGAAAGAGAAGAGGTAGAGCTTCAAGCTCTTGCTCTCCACCATCTTCACGTCGGGGACATAGCAGATGCGTATCTCGGCAAAGTCGGGCTGACCCGTGATAGGACACAGTGATGTGAACTCTGGACAGTTGAACCGCACCCAATAGTCGTTCTCCTGATGCTTGTTAGTGAAGGTTTCTAACACCTCCGGTGCATAGTCCATCTTGTATTTTGTCTTGGCCCCTAAGGCTTTCAAGCCTTCGTCTTTTCTTTCCATAATATCAAACATTAAAAATCTTCCATACACTATAGTTGACGCCTTCGTCGTAGACATCTTCACCCTCGTGCTTCTTTAAGAACTTCACGACACGAATAGTCAGCGGCAAAGCGATGACCTCATAGAATGTCTTGAGGAACACCTGCCACAACATGAGCTTCGGCAGTTCACTCGTCGGAACAACGCCACCTAAAGCCAAAGGGAAGAAGATAAGCGAGTCGCAACTCTCTCCCGCCACCGTGCTCAGAATGGCGCGTGCAGAGAAATGACGGCCCTGGTCGTGAATCTTCATGCGGCTCATGACATAAGCATTCATGAAACTGCCCACAAGGAAGGCCACGAAAGAGGCGGCAGCGATACGTGGCGCCAACCCAAACACGGCATGGAACCCGGCATCGTTGTGCCAATAAGGCGCACCGGGGATCCAGTCGCACAAAGCGCCCATAGCTACGAAGAAAAAGTTCATGGCGAAGCCTGTCCAGATAAGCAGGCGGGCCTTACGATAGCCCCACACCTCACAGACGCAGTCGTTGATGATATAAGAAACTGGAAAAACGAGCAGTCCGCCCGTCAAGTTAATGGGACCAACAGCTATCTGCTTGGTCTCGAGGATGTTTGCCAAGATGAGGCAGACACAAAAGAAAATGCTGAAGAGCATGAAAAGTACGCTCACCTCAGCACGCGGTTGTTTTGTCATATCTTGTTTTGTTAAAGGGGGTTGAGCAAGTACCCCTGTTATAAAAATCTGTAACCGCGTGCAAAGGTACAAAGAATTTCGCAGAGAGCAATAAGTTGTTAGCCTAAATATTGCCGGAGGATCTTTGAGGCAGGCGAATGCTTGATTTTACGGATTGCTTTCTCGCGGACCTGACGAATACGCTCACGCGTCATTCCCATCTCATTGGCAATCTCTTCCAAACTCTTCTCCTGACCACCGATACCGAACGATTCCCTGACGATCTGCTGTTCACGCTCACTGAGCACTTCCTTCAGAAGGTCCTGAACAAAGATGTTGAGCGACTCACTGTCCACCGTACTGTCGGAGCGATAATCCTTATCGTCAGATGACAACATATCCCCTATCGTGTTGTCGGTATCGTCATTGCCAAGGGGGGCATCAATACTTGTCGCCTTACTATTGGCATCCTTGGCCGACTCGATGGTACTCTCATCCAGTCCCGTCAGAACAGACAACTCATGGACTGACGGCAGACGACCGTGTTCCTGCATGAAAGCCTCCGTAGCACGATTCACCTTCAAGGCCGTACCCATCTGATTCAGCGGTACGCGCACCAGACGACTTTTTACAGCAAGCGCCTCCATGATGCTCTGACGAATCCACCACACAGCGTAACTGATAAACTTGAAACCTCGGGTCTCGTCAAACTTCTCGGCGGCCTTCACCAGTCCGACATTACCCTCATTGATAAGGTCAGTCAGCGAGATTCCCTGATGCTGGTACTGTTTAGCAACAGAAACGACAAAGCGCAAGTTAGATCTCACGAGCCGGTCTCTGGCTTCTTCACCAGTCCTGCCGCCCATATGGACTTTTCTTGCAAGCACCGCTTCCTCCTCCGGCGTAAGCATCGGCTCACGCGCGATCTCTGTCAAGTACCTGTCCAACGACTCGCTGTTGCGGGTTGTTATAGCTTTCGTAATCTTCAGTTGTCTCATTTCAGGTCTACGTTATGTAACAATGGTTATTTAGTTTTACAAAGTTACAGCCTTTTGATGACAAAACAAAGAAATTTGCAACAAAAAAGAGAGAAAATCAAAGAAAATTTTAAGATTAATGTATTCTTTCTTCTTTATTACTTATTCTTTAGCGAAGCGTAGATCACTTTTTCTTTAGCGAAGCGTAGAAGTGTGCAAAATTGAAGAACGGCTCGGTCACAGCATCATTGGACGAAGCGGTATATGTGGTGCCATAAGGATCCGTAGCCTTTATGATGACACGACTCTCAGCTGAACGAGGCTCATAATAATAGAGATGATTCATGATGAGATAACCATTGCGCTTACTGACGAACTGATAGCTCACCGACTGACTGTAGCGATGATGATAACCGGCCGCAAAAGCGTCCTGACCTTGATGATTGATGCGTTTCATCTCGTGCTCCACGCCATCCTCAACAGCCACAACACGCCAACGCGAATCAGCATTGAACACATTGGCAACAACTACGCCCTTATCCATTGGCAATTCCCAGTCGTTGGCATAAGACTCGCCATTGAAAACGGTCGAGGCACGGAAGATTGTCATCTGACGCATTCGGGGCCAGAAGGTTCCTTTATAATAACTGTCCGAGATACGCGTGCCGTTCAAGGCATAGACATAATAGCCGTTCGGCGTGCCGCAGATATTGATGTTCGACTGCCAGATGTTCCCGCAGGCTGCCGCATGACAATGCTCTAAGATATGCCGGCCATGATATTCTATCTCGTGGTTGATGGCGAAATGGGTATGCCCGCAGAACAGTTCGTAACCTCCTTTGAACGACTCTAATTCCTTAAGCACCCGGCTCAGCACGGATGAGGAATAATGTCCAGGCTCCGACTCCAAGCCCAAAGAAGACGCGCCCTTACGCGGACGGTTGCCAAAGGTAAGCGGGATATGGTAACAAAGGATAACTTTCTTGTTATGGTCAGCAAGCCGAAGGTCCTCTTTAAGCCATTGCAACTGGCTTGCCGTCAGTTCTCCCGGCTGCCAATAAAGGGTGCCACGATAGAAATGCACATCATTGAAGCAGACATAGTGGACGTCGCCACGGTCGAAACTATAATCGGTAGGGCCAAAACTCTGCTCCCATTTACGAAGATAGAGGTCTCGGCCATCTTGGTCATGGTTACCAATGACCGAGAACACCGTTGCCCGTGAAGAGCCTAATGCCTTACGGATCTGGCCTTCCAACGAGGAATTGTAACCACCATAATATTGTACGTCGTCGCCCATGGAAATGGCATAGACGGGCATAGAAGGTGACCAACCGGCAATGGTCTGCTTCACATCCGCCATCGTCTCATCTGTAAAACGCGCTACATCAGTCTTCTTGACGGGATTATCGTTAGGTCCTGTATAGTAGGGACTGAAGGCATTGGTCACCTGCGGATCGCCGAAAACGATGAGCCGATAGTCGCGCTCCGGGCCATTGGGCAACCGCTTAAGCGTAAAGTTGTAGACATTGCGCTTGGCTGACAAAGACTTGTAAAACAAAGCCGTATGGTCTTCTGCTGAATGAGTAGGAATAGCACAGTCGGCAGGAACAGAATACCACACAAAACGGGCGTTCTTGTCGCGAAGGAAAATATACATGCCTTTATCGTTCGTTACTGTACATGTATAGCCATCACTCACGACAACGCCTTTCATCGGATTGCCAAGACTGTCGGTGAGCGTGCCACGGACTGTGGGGTCGACAAAAGGTACAGAGTCTGTCTTTGCCGGTTTCTTGTCAGCCTCCTTCCTCTTGATAGCAGCTATCACTTTCTGCTTCTGCTGAACGAGCGTATCCTTCTTGGCTATCTCCTCTTCCTTGTGAGTTGCCAATGACATGACCGCAAAACTGCCAAGAATGATGGCAATCACTGCCACTATAATATAAATATGTGTATGTTTCCCTTCCATATCCATCTACTATTGTTATGCAATAGCCGCAGCAAAGTTACAAAAAAATAGTTAAACGCAAACGAAGTGTATACTCTTTCGATTGTTTTGCTTACCTTTGTTGTAATAGTTTAATACGATATATTGTAATTTCACAATTCAAATCAGCAACTCAGAAAATGAGAAAGTACATTCTTCTATTTGCTTGCCTCTCCCTCTCACTGTTAGGTGCCAATGCCCAGCGTTCAAGAGAAGAGATCAAAGCCAACCCCAATCTCGCAGCCAACAACTATCGTGACTATCCTGTCCCCACTGCCAAACTCACACCGGCTCCTAAAGGCTACGAGCCTTTCTACATCAGCCACTATGGCCGTCACGGCTCACGCTGGCTCATTGGCAAGAATGCTTTCAACAAGCCTTACTACACCTTAGCTCATGCCGACTCCTTAGGGAAACTCACAGAGCGTGGCAAAGAAGTCTTTACTCTTGTTAAGACCATGCGGCAACAGGGCATGAGCCGGGAAGGTGAGCTCACCCAGCTTGGAGCCGAGCAGCACCGTGGCATCGCCAAACGTATGTATGAGCGTTTCCCGCAGGTCTTCGCCGAACAGACACATGTCGATGCACGCTCAACAGTTGTTATTCGCTGCATTCTCTCCATGGAGAATGAACTCTTGCAACTTGCCGCGCTGAACCCCAAGATTTCCTTCTCCAGCGACGCCTCTTATCACGACATGTATTACATGAACGATAACGACACGAGTCCCTACGCACCAATGATACGTACCACCGCAGCCATCGACAGTTTGGAGGCTTTCGAGAAGCGCCACAGCGATGTCCCTTTCATGATGAAGACCATCTTCAACGATGCCGACTATGCAAAGAGCCTGAACAATCGTTCGCTTGCCCGTCAATTGTTCAATATCGCCATTGCCTTGCAGAACACGGAACTGCGCCATCAGTTCAAGCCTATCTGGGACATCTTCTCCTCCGACGAGCTCTACAACCAATGGCTCATGACAACAGCCTACTGGTACTCTGTTGCCGGACCCAACAAGCTCAACAATGGCGCTGGTATGTACACACAGCTCAACCTTGTGAAGAACATCCTTGAGACGGCCGACTCCTGTGTGGCACTGCCTCATCCCGGAGCTACGCTGCGTTTTGCCCATGAAAGTGATGTACTGCCGCTGGTCTGCCTGCTCAACATCAATGGCTTCGGTAACCCGCGCACCTCGCTTGAGAAACTTGATGATGAAGACTGGGATGTATACAACGTCTTCCCCATGGCTTGCAACGTGCAGTTCGTGTTCTACAAAGACCAGAAGAAGCCTTCTAAGGACATCCTCGTGAAAGTACTGCTTAACGAGAATGAGGCCACACTGCCCATCAAAGCCTATACCGGTCCTTACTATAAATGGAAGGACGTACGAGCATACATGACAAAGATTCTTGGGAAAAGGATAAAGCGCTAAATCCCAAGCTATCGAATATTAATTTTGCTTGATTTCTTTGTAACATTAAACATAAATAATTATCTTTGCAACATGAAGAAGATCACAGCTGATAAACAAACAATGACTGAGTTCTTTCTTGAAGCAAGCAAGTACAGTCTTGATGTCTCCAAACTCATTATTGGAGGTGTAATACTTTCGGGAATTATGGGATTGGGCTACAACAAGTTGACTATGGTTATTGCAGGAGGACTTGCAGCTCTTCTTACATTGATTTTAGGGCTGTCCTTCTTCTTCGTTGCACACAAAAAATAAGAAAATATGGAACTAGTTTATTTTTATATTGCAATATCAGTTATTGCGCTCATAGGTATTATTTGGGCGGTATCACTACTTCTGAGAAACAGTAGTAATAACGATTCAAAACTTCATCTTGCCAAATAATGTGATTTATGTGATTCCGTTGGGATTCGAACCCAAGACCCACAGATTAGAAATCTGTTGCTCTATCCAGCTGAGCTACGGAACCAAACCGTCAGACGCTTTAGCATGAGAGAAACACACCTCACTGCTAAAGCGTCTGCAAAGTTAACCAAATATCTTTTAAATGTAAAAACAAGAAGCAAGAACTTTGATATTCTTAAGTTAGATTAACAATTAATCTGCATTATCCTCTGTATCATTGCTCTGCTTCTCTTCTCCGTCAATATATTGCAAGAGTTTGACGGCATCGACATATTGTTCAATGCCGAGCGCCACATCCTTAGCGGCCTTCATAGCTAAGACGACGGTCTGAGGACGATGGACGACATCACCACCGGCAAAGACGCCGCGTCGCGTCGTCATACCGAAAGGACGGTCAACAACCTTCACGTATCCCTTCTCGTCTACTTCGATGCCTTCCGTCGTAGAGACGATACGGTTGGCCGGACGAGAACCGATAGCGAGGTAGATGCGGTCGAAAGGCTCAATGCGGTCACCCTCTTCCGAATGGACTCGGACACTGCCCAAGCGCCCATTCTCGCCTTCAATGAACTCTGTCACTGACGACTTCCACCAGAACTTGACACCTTCCTTCACGGCATCCTCATACTCGGCTTTGATAGCCGGCATCTCTTCCTCAGTGCGACGATAGATGACTGTCACATCACATCCGAGACGAATGGCTGTACGCGCAGCATCCATAGCGACGTTACCGCCACCGATGACGCCTACACGCTCACCTTTCCGTGCCGGCACCATCTCACGGCCGATAGCGCCTTCATTATAGGCGTTGACCTGATGAAGGAGGTATGTCGACTGGCTCACGCCACGCAGCTTACTACCCGGCACATCATCCATATTCTGCGGGATAGCCGTACCGGTTCCCATGAAGATAGCATCATAGCCTTTGGCAAAGAGCGTGTCGACATTCTCACCATTCTCACCGATCATGGCATTGGTGACAAAATTGACTCCAAGCTCCGCAATCTTCTGAATCTCAGAGCGCACGACGTCCTTCGGGAGACGATACTCAGGGATACCCCACATGAGCACGCCACCCGGTTCGGGCTGTGCCTCATAGATCGTTACGGCAAAGCCTTTACGAGCCAGGTCACCGGCGACAGTCAGTCCGGCTGGGCCTGATCCGATGATGGCAACGTTGCCCCGAGTCTTCTGAGGAACGGGTTCACGGAAGAGGCGCATCTTCGTATCGAAATCGGCAATGAACGACTCTATGCGGCCAATCTGTACGGGATTGCCCTTGCGGTTCAGCACACAGTGACCCTGGCACTGCTTCTCATGCGGACAGACACGCCCACAGATAGCCGGCAGGTTGGAGGTCTCATTGATGGCCTCCATCGCCGCGCCGAGATTGCCTTTAGACAACTGATGGTTGAACTCCTTGATATGATTGGAGATGGGGCATCCCTTCTCACACTGCGGCACCTTGCACTGCAGACAACGCTTGGCCTCATCAATGGCCTCGCGCATTGTGAAAGGGTGATGCACCACCTGGAACTTATCCGATCCTGCTACCATTATTTCTTGACAGTCTGAATGAAGGCGATGCAGTCACGGCAGAGATTAGTGATGTAATCCCAGTCGCCTGCGGCCACCTTATCTTTCGGGAAGAGCTTAGAACCCATACCCACGCAGTAAGCACCGGCCTTGAACCACTGCTCGAGGTTCTCGTGCGTAGGAGCGACACCGCCTGTGACCATGATCTTCGACCAGCGCATCGGGGCCATGATGTCCTTGACAAACTTAGGACCATAAACGTCACCGGGGAACACCTTTGTCAGGTCAGAACCAAGCTCCTGAGCCTTGCCTACCTCACTGGCTGTAGCGCAGCCGGGGCAGTAAGGCACGAGACGACGATTGCAGACGGGAGCAACCTCCTCATTGAACAACGGGCCAACGATGAAGTTGGCACCCAACTGGATGTAAAGAGCTGCCGTGGGAGCATCGATGACCGTACCGGCACCGAGAGCCAGCTCCGGGCACTCTTTGTCTGCCCACTTCACAAGCTCACCGAACACCTCATGGGCGAAGTCGCCGCGGTTTGTGAACTCGAAGGCACGCACGCCACCATCGTAACAAGCCTTGATGACTTTCTTAGCCACCTCGATGTCACCATTATAGTACACAGGCACCATGCCTGTCTCACCTATCTTCTGTAATACAGCAATCTTATCAAACTTTGCCATTTCTATTTATTCTTGTTATTTCTAATTCCTGTTACTTCTATGAATTGTTTATCTCAGTAATCTTCCCCTCCCCTATGTGGGGGAGGGGCGGGGGTGGGGCCTGTAGGCCTATTCTATCTCTGCACTCTTCCGTTAGCATTACCTGCAGCTAAGCTCTCTACCTCTGCCTCAGACACGAGGTTAAAGTCACCATTGATGGTGTGCTTCAGAGCAGAAGCTGCCACAGCGAACTCGAGGGCCTCGCCCTGTGTCGGCTTCGTCAGCAGACCATGGATCAGACCACCGGCGAACGAGTCACCACCACCGACACGGTCAATGATCGGGTCGATGTCATAGTGACGGCTCTCGTAGAACTCCTCACCATTATAGATCAGGGCCTTCCAGCCATTATGAGTAGCCGAGTAAGACTCACGGAGCGTAGAGACGACATACTTGAAACTAAACTGCTTAGCCATCTGCTCAAAGATCTTGTGATAGCCGGAAGCATCCGTCTTACCGCCTTCCACGTCAGCGTCGGGTTTGAAGCCGAGGCAGAGCTGAGCATCCTCTTCATTGCCGATACATACATCGACATACTGCATCAACGGGCGCATCACGGAGATAGCCTTCTCTGAAGTCCACAGCTTCTTGCGGAAGTTCAGATCCACGCTCACCGTCACGCCATGACGCTTGGCAGCCTCGCAGGCTTTTTTTGTGATCTCAGCAGCATTGTCGCTGATAGCCGGTGTGATACCGCTCCAGTGGAACCACTGTGCACCCTCGAAAATCTTATCGAAGTCGAACTCATCGGCGCTGGCCTCAGCGATAGCTGAATGTGCACGATCGTAGATGACCTTGCTCGGGCGCATCGATGCACCAGTCTCTGCATAGTACAGACCTACACGGTCACCGCCACGGACGATGTAGCGCGTGTCCACACCATAGCGACGCAGTGCGTTGACTGCAATCTGACCAATCTCGTGCTTCGGCAACTTCGTCACGAACACTGCCTCATGACCATAGTTGGCCAGGCTCACTGCTACGTTTGCCTCACCGCCACCGGGGATGATACGGAAATGGTCAGTCTGAATGAAACGGTCATTTCCATCAGGAGAAAGGCGGAGCATAATCTCGCCAAGAGTTACTATTTTTCCCATTGCTTTAATAATGTTATGCTTTAATATTATGCTTTAATATAATGTTGTTTATAATACGATTTAAAAGTTACTTCTACGTTATTCGATTGCAAAGTTAGTAAATTGTTTGCGCACACAATAGGTTTTTCCGTACAAATTTAGTGCTTTTTTGTCCAAGCCCGCAAATATCGCTCATATTTTAAGTAGAATCTTCTCTTCCTTCGTATTAATAACAAAAAGATTTATGAAACTCAATATTCTATCCATCCTGATATTTCTATCGCTTGCCGTAAACGCGCCAGCTGAGACAACGCCGGATGCGGAGACCGCTAAGCTCATGGCACGAACCGAGAAGTATATAAAGTTCGTCCAGGCTCAGCCCGACTGGCTCATCTCACGCCTGCAGATGTACTGGTCGTCACATGCCACCGATGTGTATATCCGTGGCGAGGCCTTCGACCATGCCGGTGGCGACCGTGCGCCAGAGCCTACAGTAAAGTTTGCCGGTACACGCGGCACAGAGTCGCAATACGACCGACCAAAACTTGAAGACATCGTGCCCTATGACGATGACGCTGCAGGCGATGTCACCTATATCAATAAGCAGTCGGGCAAGAAGGAGAAAGCCAGTCCAGCCAAGACGGGTTGCAACATTCAAGGGGTGAACCGGCAGATCATGGGCATTGCCCGCGACGCCGCCAAGGTCTATGCCGCTACGGCTGATACCGCCTATGGGAACATGGCGGCCCGCGTCTTCGATGTCTACATGAAAGGCATCTATTATCGCAATGTGCCTGTCGACCTCAACCACGGCCACCAGCAGACGCTTGTGGGTATGACGACGTTCGAGGTCATTCATGAAGATGTTATCAATGAACTGACCCAGACCTACCCGCTCATCAAACCGCTTCTCGGCAATGACACAACGATCGTGGACGCTGCTCTCAAGAAATGGGCTGACAACATCATTGCCAATGGTGTGCCACATAACAACTGGGACCTCTTCCAGGCTGACTTTATCCTGAAGATAGCGCTTGTGCTCAATGACGATCATTGCTATGCAGACGGCAAAGGCCGCCAGCATTACCTCGCAGCCATCACGCACGAGGATAGCATCCGACAGTGGAGCATGGATAAGCTTATCGACTTCGGTTTCGACAGGCGGTCCAACACATGGTATGAGGCTCCGGGTTACAGTCTGACGGTGCTCAACACTTTCGCAGAGTTTGCCAACCGCATGGACAAAGATGCAAAGATAGACCTCTTTAAAGAACATCCCGTCCTCATCAAAGCGCTTCAGACGTCTCCACAATATCTCTTCCCCAACCGTATGTTTGCTGGGTTCGGTGATAGTCATCCTTCATATCTCAAGACAGAAGGAATGGACCGAGTCATCGACTATGCCACAAGGCACAACGACAAGCAGTTGATGAAAGATATGACCAATCTGAAAAATGTCATTCTGCCTACTGCACCTGACAAAGACATTGCCCCATATACCAGCGGCGTGTTCTATGCGCCCAACGTGTCATGGATAACATTGCGCACAGGCATGAACAAGCAGCACGACCTCATGGCCTCACTCAATGCCAGTCTCGGCAACCACCAGCATGCCAACGGCCTCTCCCTCGAACTCTATGGCAAAGGTTACGTGCTCGGTCCCGATGCCGGTATTGGCAAATATCTCTATAGCGGCCTCGACTATTCAGAATACTACTCGCAGATGCCGGCTCACAACACCGTCGTCGTCGATGGCATCTCGTCCTACCCCGTGATGATGTCTAACCATCCGTTCAAGCTCATTGCCTCCTACCCCACCGTCTCTGCTGACCAACCCGCCTCAGCCAAACTTTCGGAGAAAGACAACAACTTCTCTTACACAACCGTGAGTTTCATTGAGCCCGAGACGCAGGCCCAGCAGCAACGTACCGTGGCCGTAGTAAAAACAAGCGAGAAGGGTGGCTTCTACATCGATGTGTTCCGTAGCAAGAAAATGGAAGGTGGCGACAAGACGCACGACTACTTCTATCACAACCTCGGACAGACGATGACACTCACCGACCTCAATGGCAATGCATTGTCCACCAAGCCCACCGAAGAGCTTGCTTTCGCTGGCGGCCACCTCTATGCTTACTCCTATTTATATAATAAGGAGAGCGTGGAGACAACAAAAGGCATCAAAGCTACGTTTACTACAAAGATAGAAGACGACAAGGTCATCAAAGCCATGGACAACCAGCACAGCATCACGATGACGATGTGGATGGCGCCCTCGCAGAACCGCACGATCTTCAAGGCCCTTGCACCTGTCAACATGGAATATGAGCGTATGCCGAATCAGCCTTACGATATTGACCAGCAGCCGGTTTTGACATTCGTGGCACGACAGCATGGAGAGGCATGGACCCATCCCTTCGTCAGCGTCTTTGAGCCTTCATCCGACACGGAGCCAGGCGACATTGCCACTGTCGACTTCTTCAGTCCCAAGGGGAAGAATACTGTAGGGATCAAGGTTAAACTCAAGAGCGGGCGCACCATGACCTTTACAATAAATGAAAATGGAAAAATAGAGAAGAAATGATCACTATGAATAAGAAAAAACTCTTTCTCGCCCTCCTCTTCCTCGTCGGCTGTCTCTGCCCCTCACTTGCGCAGACCGTGACATCCCCCGACGGAAGATATAAGTTCACTTTCTCACAGGTCAACGACCGCCTCACCTATCATCTCTCGTTCAATAACAAGGAGGTGACGAACGGTGAGCTCGGCGTCGACATCGACAACCATCTCGTAGAGTCGGCTATGGGCATCCCCACCGATACGAACCGCGTATGGACGGCAGGGATGAGACTGACAGGAACGGAGACTATCTCGAAAGACACGACATGGACACCGGTTTATGGAGAGTATAACAAGTTGCGCGACCACTACAACCAACTGACCCTCCATTTCGCCAAAGGCTCCACCGGAGAAGCTAACGGCACGGCCTACGACAAGCGCAAGCAGTACCTCTTCGACATCATCGTGCGTGCCTATGATGAAGGAGTAGCCATTCGTTACCACTTCCCCGAAGCCACCAATGGCCTATTCATGCACATCACGTCCGACCGCACCTCGTACGCTTTTGCCGAGGGCACAGAGGCATGGCATGCAGCTTGGGCACAGGCACAATATTCTAAGGTTAAACTTCTAAAGTCGGAACTCGCCTGGCGCAATGAGAGCGAGCGTCCGCTCCTGCTCCATCTACCGAACGGCCTGTATACCGCCATCGGTGAGGCAGCCCTCTCCGACTTTGTCCGTGGCAAACTGAAACTCACTGCCGACAACCTCTTAGGTATGTCGATGTACGCCTCTGCCGATATCATCACACCTTACGACATGCCGTGGCGCGTCATCATGGTCGGAGAGAAAGCCGTGGACATCATCAATAACAAGCAGCTCTTTCTCAACCTCAATGCGCCGTGCCGCATCAGTGACACCTCCTGGATCCGTCCGGGCAAGGCTATCCGCGTGACACAACTCAACATGGCAGCAGCCATGAAATGTGTCGACTTCGCTGTAGACCGCGGTTTGCAATATATCGAGCTCGATGCCGGCTGGTATGGACCGGAGATGAAGGTTGAGTCGTCAGCGCTCCAAGTAGCTTCCAACCGCGACATCGACATGCCACGTCTCTGCCAGTATGCACGCAGCAAAGGCATCGGCGTGTGGCTTTATGTCAACCAGCGCGCACTGTCGCTGCAACTCGACAGTATCCTCCCGCTCTATCAACGCTGGGGCGTGAGCGGCATCAAGTTCGGTTTCGTGCAGGTTGGCTCCCAGGAGTGGACGACATGGCTGCACCGCGCGGTAGAGAAGTGTGCGCGCTACAAGATCATGGTCGACATCCACGACGAGTATCGCCCCACAGGCTGGAGCCGTACCTACCCCAACCTCATGACCCAGGAAGGAGTCGGTGGCAACGAGGAGATGCCAAACGCCCAGCACAACACCACACTACCCTTCACGCGCTTCCTCTGTGGACCGGCCGACTACACACCATGTTATTTCAACGGTCGCGTAAAGAACACACATGCTCACCAACTCGCCATGCCAGTGGTCTACTACTCCCCCATCACGTTCCTCTACTGGTACGACAAGCCCGAGCTTTATCGTGGTGAAGAGGAACTCGACTTCTGGAAACACTGTCCCACGGTATGGGATGAGAGCATTGCTCTTGACGGGGAGCCAGGAGAATACATCGTCCAGGCACGGCGCAGTGGCACCGAGTGGTATGTCGGTGCCATGAATGGCCTGACGGAGCGGACCGTCACCCTCGACACCTCCCGCTTCCTCAAGAAAGGTAAGAAATACTCGGTGGAGCTCTACACCGATGATCCAACGCTTAAGACGCGCACGAATGTCCGCACGCAGAAGCTCACGGTCAAAGGCGGGAAGCCCCTCACCCTCCATCTGTTGCCGTCTGGCGGTGCAGCGGTAAGATTCATCCCATAAATAGGTTCTTACATAATACAAATTCACACTTTTGTATCTTTTCTGATGCTTATATTTCACACGGATTTTAAAGATTTTAAAGATTGTTACGCCGCTTTGCGGCTACACATACCTTTAGCATCACCGCGTAGCGAATAGCGTAGCTATCCTTAAGATCTTTAAAATCCGTGTGAGAAAAATCCATGTAATCATAGAGCATTCACCAGACATAACAAACAGTAACATGAAATCACTCTTTACGCTTATAGCATTATCACTTTGTCTCACCGCCTCTGCCTCCGAGCTTCGCACGGCTCCCGCCCCTCAGGGCGTTGACCTCAAGCACGACTTCGAGATTGCTGCCCGCATCCCCGGCGGACAATGGAAAAACCTCGACACTTACATGATGCAGGTTGACGAGGTGAAAGGAGCACGTCACAACGCCAGGATAGTGTCTATAGCGAAGTTCGAGTTCAGTGGAACGGTAGAACTGCGAGTCATCAGCAAGACACAACATATAATTAGTTATCAAGTTCGCCCGCTCTCTTACCGCATCCCGGTAAAACAGCAGGGCGACACCCTCCAAATCTTCATTGACAGGCCGCGCTACCTCTCTGTTGAGGTCAACGGCGACATCTACAACAACCTCCACATCTTTGCCGACACCCTCATGAACAAGCCCAAGGCAAAGAAGAAAGACCTTATCTATTTTGGTCCCGGCATCCACGACTTCCACGGCGACTCCATTGCCGTGGCGTCGGGGAAGACGGTGTTCCTCGACCAGGGAGCCGTCGTCAAAGGCTGGTTCTCGGTCTACAATGCTCACAACGTGCGCATCTTGGGCCACGGCCTCGTCATGCCCGGGCATCACGAAGGTATCATGGTGCGCTATTCGAAGAACATCCTCATCGACGGCCCACTGACAACACAGATTCCCGTCGGCGGCAGCGACTCGGTAGAGGTACGCAACTGTAAGGTCATGAGCTGGTACGGATGGGGCGACGGCTTCAACATCTTCGCCTCCTCAAACATCCGACAGCATCATCTCTTCGCCCGCACAAGCGACGACTGCTCCACCATCTACTGCACGCGCAAAGGATATCACGGTTCCAGCCGGAATATCGACATCTCCGATGCCATCTATTGGGCCGACGTCGCCCACCCCATCATGATCGGTCTACACAGTCAGACGGAAGAGCTGGAAGAAGTCACCAACGTGCGCTATGCTGACATCGACATCCTCAACCATGCTGAGAACCAGATCGACTATCAAGGATGTATCGGTATCAACGACGGCGACGACATCCTTGTCCACGGACTCCTCTTCGATAACATCCATATCGAGAACATCCGCAAAGGCATGCTCTTCAACTTCCGCGTCTGCTTCAACCGTAAATACTGCACAGCACCGGGCCGAGGCATCGAAGACATCACGCTCCGCAACATCAGTTACTCTGGTACTGAGCCTAATATGAGCATCATCGCCGGCTACGATGACAACCGCATGGTCCGCAACATCCACTTCGAGAACCTCGTCATCAACGGCAAGAAGATCAGCGACGACATGCCCGGCAAACCCAAGTGGTACAAGACCTCCGACATGTTCAACTGCTTCGTGGGAGAACACACAGAGAACATCACGTTCAAGTAATTTCGAACTTTACGGTTGAATCTGATTCTTTGTGTCGGGGGCAGTGCTTCGGAGAGGCACAATCTTCCATAACCCCAGACTAAAGGAGCGATAGCGACTGCAGTCTGGGGATTTAAGACTGTGCTCAGATACCTGACATCCAGCCTCGGAGAGGCTGAATGCGCCTTGGCACGCTATGTTTAGGTTAAAATTACGCACTTTCGTGCAGTCTGCCTCTCCGAGGCAGGAAATCAGTCAAATACGCTCTCACAACAGACCCCAGTCTGCGTCGCTACGCTCCTTAGACTGGGGTTATGAAAGATTCAGCCTCTCCGAGGCTGTCAACCTCGTAAAAGAAAAGCACTTTTCAACCATACAGCTCGAATAATTTCGCCCCCTCCTGACAAAATAGTTTGCTTATTATTTCCCCGTTTAAATAATTATAACTAATTTTACGCACAGAAAACGTCTATATGATGAAATCTGTGCGTTTACACATTATTATATATATCCTTCTGACCGTCATCTTGATGGCTCTTCCGTACAACGTCGTTGCCGACGAGTTCAGCAATGACCGCATGTGCTACCTCACGAAGGAGAGAGGATTGCCGGGCGAGACGGTCAACCAGATCATCACTGATGCCATAGGACAAGTATGGATAGCTACCGACAACGGTGTATGCCGCTACAATGGACGTGATCTGCACATTTTCCCCTTCCCTAACGAAACGAAGAAAGCTATCTTTACCTACTCCATCACATTTGATGCACACGGCACACTCTATGCCGCTACTAAGAAAGGTATCTACCAACTTAATAGAGGCGACAATGCCTTCCATAGAATTTACCCATCCATTGAGATGGCTGAAACAGCGCTTGCCGTAGGCGAGACCATTTTCGTCGGCAACCGACAGGGATTCAACGTTCTACAAGATGGGAAGGTACGTACCATTACCGTTGGCTCCACTCCCACAGGCATCGAAAACGGCATCCGAGATATCAAGCTCGGAGAAGATGGCAACGTATGGTTCGTCAGCCGCTACGGCTTACATCGTTACAATCTCAAGATCGGGCACGTCACGTCCTACGATATCGCACATCTGTTGCCCCCACGCGCTGCTTTATCGAGGCTCTTGCCCGTCGCCGGCCATTTCTTTATCGGCACGAAAAATAACGGACTTTATATCTATTCCACGAAGACACGACAGGCCTCTCGCGTTAAAGGTATCGGCAACACCATCGGTGCCCTCACTGCTGCACCGGCTGGCTGTATCACCGTAAGTGGTGGAGGAGCCTTCCTGCTCAACGCTCACAACGGACAGATCGTCAAACAGTTTGTACAAAAAGACCGCGAGGGCCACGGTGATCTGCCAACGGATGCCGTCAACTGCTACTACCGCGACCACAATGGTGTCGACTGGTTTGGTCTCTATCGTTATGGCGCAGCTTATTTCTACCATTCAGAAAATCTGTTTCACATCTATAAGTTCGGCGACTTCACCTCAGAGGGTCTTGATGTGCGCAGCGTACTTGTGCATGGAGCACAGAAAGTGATAGGCACAGCCAATGACCTGTGGTTCGTAGACGAGCAACGTCACCTCGTGAAGCATTATTCTTCAGAGCAGCTCGGTGATGCACATGCCATCTCACAGTTAGCTTATTACAACGGAGCCTACTATGTTGGCAGTTTTGATGCAGGACTACACCGTTTCTCAGCTACCAACTTCGATCCTCTACCAAACCTTCCGGAGCCAGTCCTATCAACTACCACAATAGGGTCACTCGTAACCGACAACAGGGGCAACCTGTGGATGGGTACGGGAGAAGGACTATTCATTCTGGGGGCCAATGGACAACTGAGGCATTATACCGAAAACAATTCTAATATCATAGGTAGTCTCATCACGGCCATCTTGTTCATGCCCAATGGCAATGCATGGCTGGGTGGCCCCAGCGGACTGTGCCTGTACAACAGTAAGACCGGCAACTTTGAAAAAGATCATTTCCCAACCAACTTCTTCAGCACTGCTAATATTAAAGAAATAATAGCTGCTCACCAAGGCGACTATATCTTCAATGCGGGCAGCAACATCTACTATTCCGATGCTGCCCTTCATCACTTTGGGGAAATCACTCCACCGCAAAACATCTCGTTGAACAATTGTATCTCCACCCTTGATGACTTCCGCGGCCACTACTGGTTAGCAACGGAGGACGGATTGTTCTGCAGTGACTATCCAGGCACGAACGTCCTGCATTTCGGCTATGGTGAAGGTCTCTGTTGTCAACTCATTGCCGGACGTATCACTATGGACAGCAACCACAACATCTGGGTGTGCACATCCAACGGTCTGATGCACGTCCGCATGGAAGACCTCCAGAGATGGCAAAGACAAGCCAAATACAAGCTTCTCCTTTATCATGTCTACATTGATGGCAATCCGATAGAATTAGGCACAGAGAGCGACATCAACGACAACCACCGGCTCAGCATGAAGTGGAACCTCGCATCATCTGTCCTGACACTCCGCCCGTTGCTTGCCGACTATGCCCGTCCCTATGGTAGACTCTATGAGTATAAGGTCGATGGAGAGAAGGAATGGCGGGTCGTAAAAGATGGTGAAGACATCCGGCTCAGGCACTTAGGCATCGGACGCCACAGCCTCGAAGTGAGACTGGCAGGCGCTCCCGGCACGCTCACGACCTATCAGATCTCGGTGTCTCCCTCCGGTTGGGCTATCCTCGAACTTTTGTTGTTCATCGTTGCTGTCATTGCTTTCGTCTTGTGGTACCGCTACCGCAAGAGTACATACACGCTGCTTCAGGAGCGCAACGAGATTGAGGAAGCGCTCATCGAGACTGAAACGGAGAAACAGCAGAACGAGCTGCAACAAGCAGAAGCTCCAAAAGTCGAAGTCGAAAAAGCATCAGCCAAATATGAACGCGTAAAAGTTGACGAGGCCGAGTGTACAAATATCGTCAAGCGAATGAAGGATTATATAGAGAAGAACAAGATCTATACCGATCCCGACTTGAAGATGAGTGACCTTGCCGATCACCTCGGCATTTCTTCGAGCAAGCTTTCTCAAGTCTTTAACCTCTACCTCAAAGAGAACTGGTACGACTTCATCAACCGCTACCGCTTAGCAGAGTTTAAGCGCCTCATCGCTGAAGGCAAGGACAAGCAATACACGCTCCTTGCCCTGAGTGCCAAGTGCGGCTTCAAGAAGTCGAGTTTCTTCACCACCTTCCGCAAAGTGGAAGGCATGACACCTACCGAATACCTTAAGGAGCACAAATAATTTCAGTTTAAGAGAGCCTCGAAGAGGTACCACACGGTTAGCCCCACGTGAGGCGAAGCCGAAACGTGGGGTAAGATGGAGGCGGACGACCTGAAGTCCGGCCTTGAAGAGGGCGAACATGGTTAACCAGCAACGGTAACATCATACTATGTTCACCATACCACACCCCAACCATGTTCGCCCTCTTCGAGGCCGGATTGCAATGAAACACCAACGGACCAAAACCCCATGCTGCGTCGCTTCGCTCCTTGCATGGGGCTAACCATGTGGCACCTCTTCGAGGTGCGGATGGTTCCTAAGAAAATTGCCCCCGCAACCAATACCGGACGTCATCGCTCGACGTTCGACAACCAACTTCCTGACGTTCGACAACCAACTTCCTGACGTTCGACAGCCGATTGGCTGACACGTGTCGAACGATTGGCTGACACGTGCCGAACAATTGGCTGACACGTGACGAACAATTGGCTGACACGTGCCGACCGATTGGCTGACACGTGCCGACCGATTGGCTGACACGTGCCAAACAATGATAAAGCAGTTTTTAACGCATCGAGAGCCACATCTATAGTATCCATCAAGTTTGTCTAAAGTAGATGGAATATATCTAAAAAACTATTATCCAACGAGTTAAACCAAATGGACAACCCGCTAAAAGAGTTGGCGAGAGTTTACGCCTTTTCAGTTGATTTATATCAATTTAAGCCCTAACTTTGCAGCAGAAAACAAAACCAATGCTATATGGAAAAGGTTCTCCACAAGGTTTTAAACGCCTCCGACTCCAACGTCATCGCAACGGTCTACACCGATTGTCACGATGATCTCCTGCGGTACATCACCGCATACACCCACGACACGATGGCTGCCGAGGACATGGTCCAGGATGTCTTCATGAAAGTGATGGATCTCGACGTCCTCACTTTAGCGACAGCCCGTAGCCTCGTCTTCACCATCGCCAAGCGCATGATCATTGATGACGCGCGTCATAAGACGTTCGTGCGTGAACAGGAGAAGAAGCTACGCGAGACCCAGTCGCTCTACGACTCGTTCTCTGTAGCCCACAAGATCGCTTACGACGAGCTCGTCTCTATGGAACAGCACATCCTCAACCGCATGGCTCCCAAACGAGCAGAGGTATATAAGATGTATCGCCACGAGGAACTCTCCTCGCAGGAGATTGCCGACAAGCTCTCGCTCAGCAAGCGCACCGTGGAGACACATATTTATCTCTCGACAAAGCAGATGCGGGAAGAGATGCGCAAGGCATTATAAAGATTTTGCGCAAGCATTATAAGAAAGAATAATATCAACAGCTAAATACACAAAAATGAAGCACAACCTAATCACACTCAGCATGATGCTCGGTCTGATGAGCCCCGCAGGAGCCAGCCTCGCGATGGCCGCTCCTATCGTGGCACAGCAACAGACGGTCAAGGGCACAGTGGTAGACGAGAATGGTGAGCCGCTCATCGGCGTCACCGTCCAAGTCATAGGTCAGAAAGGCGGAGCCATCACCGACATCGATGGTAACTTCTCCGTCAATGCCGCTCCCGGCGCCAAGCTCAAGTTCTCCTACATCGGCTATGCCGACCAGACGGTGGCCGCCACCGCTTCACCCATGAACGTGAAGCTGCAGCCCGACAACAAACAACTGCAGGAAGTGGTCGTCGTCGGTTACGGTACACAGAAGAAAGAGTCGCTCACCGGTGCCGTCACTGTCATCGATTCTAAAGCCTTCGAGCAGAAAGGTGGCCTTGAGTCTCCGCTGCAGGCCCTGCAAGGTCAGGTTCCGGGTGTGATGATCACCCGTTCTTCCTCTGCCCCTGGTGACGAGAGCTGGAACATGAACCTTCGCGGTGCCTCCTCCGTGAACAGCACGGAACCGCTCATCGTTATCGACGGCGTGGCTTGCAACAGTGTCAGCGACTTGCGACTCATCAACTCAGATGATATCGAGTCGATCAACTTCCTCAAGGATGGTTCCGCAGCTATCTACGGTAGCCGTGCAGCCGGAGGTGTTGTGCTCATCACAACAAAGAAAGGTAAGAGCGGCAAGGTGAAAGTCGACTACAGTGGTTCCGCTACGTTGAAGACTGTCGGTCTCATGCCGACACTGATGAACATTGACCAGTGGGCAGACGGCGTGCAGCAGGCTCTCAGGAACGATGGCAACACAAGCAACGTGTGGTACACCTATGCCGAACTGGCAAAGAAATATAAAGGCCAGTATATCGACCTGCAGAAGACCGCCAACCCCTTCGGCGGAGCAGCATTCACGGATGTCAAGGACTTCGTCTTCTCCGATGATGTCGACTGGCTCGGCACACTTTTCGGTGACAGTTGGAGCACAAACCAGAGCCTCTCTGTCAGTGGCGGTACGGAGAAAAACGTCTACCGTGTTTCCGGAAACTTCCTCTACGACGGTTCACCTTTGCAGTATGGCAATAACAACAACAAGCGCTTCAACCTCCGCTTCAACAACACCTATCAGTTCAACAAGATTCTCTCTCTCGAGAGCAGCATCGCCTACAACCGCCAGGAGCAGGTCGCTCCGACGCTTGTCGGTTCTGCACTGACCGTCAGCATGCCTATGCCGGGCCTGCCCTTGGAGACTGTCGATGGCAAGGCTTACGCCTGGGGAACCTGGGGCTCACCGCTCGCTAAACTCACGCAAGGTGGCGACAACAAGCTCTCTGTGACGGCCATCAACATCAGTGAGACGCTGAAGGCGCACATTCTGCCTTGGCTCGATGCCAATGTCAATGTCGGTTACAACAGCAGCGACGCTCGCCGTAAGACCGTGCAGAACGCCATCACTTATTACAACTATGCCGGCAACACGGCTGTATACGAAGACCCTGTGCAGTCGAAGTCCTATTTTAAGCAGACCTCTACGCGTACCGACTTCTATAGTGTCTCTGGCTACATCAATGCTCACAAGACTTTCCTCGATAAGCACAACACATCGCTCACACTCGGTACACAGTATGAGCTCAAAGATATGGAAGGCTTCGGCGCACAGTATACCGACATCATCGATGGTCTCGATGTCATCAATGGTAACGGCACATTAACGCTCGCCTCTTCGGATGCTTCGACTAACTACCGTACGGCCAACATGTCCTACTTCTATCGCCTGAATTACGACTATGACAGCCGTTACCTCCTTGAGTTCAACGGTCGTTACGACGGTAGCTCAAAGTTCCAGGCCAAGAACCGCTGGGCGTTCTTCTGGGGTGTGAGTGCCGGATGGCGTATCAACCAGGAGAAGTTCATGCAGAACATCAAGTGGATCAGCAACCTCAAGCTCCGCGCTTCGTACGCTGAGATGGGTTCACAGAGTGGTATCGATAACTATGACGGTTACCAGTTCTATAACCTCCATACCAACAGTGGCGCTTATATCGGCACCGATCTGGTCAACTATATCTCTACAAACGGTAAGTTCGCCTCTACGACCCGCCAATGGGAGCGCATCCACAACTATAACCTCGGTCTCGACTTCGGCTTCCTCAACGGTGCCCTTACAGGTACGGTCGACTGGTGGCTGAAGAAGAACAACAACATGCTTGTCGCTGTCACCTATCCCGCTGTCCTCGGTGACGCCGCTCCTACCGCCAACACCGGTAAATTCAAGGACTGGGGAGGTGAAGGCAGCCTGACCTACAACTTCCACATCGGACAGGTGAAAGGACACGTCGGTGGCACACTGACCTATGCCCGCAATGAGCTCACCGACTACGGTGGCACCAACGTCATCAAGTCGGGTTATACCAGCACACAGCAAGGCTATCCTCTCTACTCCATCTTCGGCATGCGTTACGGCGGGAAGATCCAGAATGAGGAGCAGCTGAAGGCTTACATTCAGAAGTATTATCCCAACAACGGCATCGGCATGCCTAAGAACCTCCGCGTAGGCGACAACATGTACTGCGATGAGAATGGTGACGGCGTACTCGACTATCGCGACTATATCTATCTCGGCTCCGACAGCCCTGAGATCTCCTACTCGTTCAACTTCGGTGGCGAATGGAAAGGCATCGACATCAGCGTCGTCTTCCAGGGCGCAGGCAACCGCTTTGTCTATCGTGGCATCGACAACTGGACCGTCCCGTTCCGCTCGCTCTACACGAACACGACAACCTCCTCTATCGGTAACACCTGGAGCGTAGATAATCCTGATGCATACTATTGCCCGTATACCACGGATTCAAACATCATCAGCTACGACTATCAGGCAAGCTCACTCACCGCACAGGATGCCCGCTACATACGCCTGAAGAACGTCACTGTCGGATACAACATCCCCAAGACCATTCTGACAAAGATCGGGTTCCTCCAGAGCGCACGCGTCTACTTCACAGGTGAGGATCTCTGGGAGAGCACAAAGATTCACGACGGATGGGATCCGGAGGCCAAGCGCAACGCAAGCGGCGTTCAGCGCTACCCCTTCACACGCAACTTCACCTTCGGGTTAAACCTCACATTCTAACAACAACGGCCTATTCAGTTCAACACCATAAATACAAGAAAACATGAAACTCTTCAAATATATATTCAGTGGATTAGCTCTTGCGCTGTCCCTGACAGGCTGTATGAACTTCTCGCCTGAAGCGCAGCTCAACGACGACACTGTGTGGGATAAGGCTTCCAACTTCCAGCTCTTCGCCAACCAGTTCTATGGCTGGACCCACGACTTCAATGCCTCAAACTATCAGGCTATCGTAGTCGACGGGCCTCACTCCGACTGGCGCTCCGACCTCATCGCCGGTGCCAATGTCAACGTCTACAGTGCCGGTACCAACTCTATCCCCGAGAAGGATGGCAACTATACGACCCTCTACACACGTATCTACTATACGAACCTGCTGCTCAAGCACGCCACAGAGTTTGGAGACACTGCCTCTATCGCTACACCTATGGCTGAGGCTCGTTTCTTCCGCGCCTACTGCTACTTCGAGCTCGTTCAGCTCTATGGCGACTGCATCCTCCTCACAGAGCCTGCCGACATGGACTCTCCTGCCATGAACGCCACACGTAACGATCGTGGCGAAGTCATCGACCAGTGCATCAGAGACCTTCAGCAAGCAGCAGAACAACTCCCCGACAAGCCGACAGAGGAAGGCCGTCTCGGCAAGGACGCCGCCTACGCTTTCCTTTCCCGTGTTGCTCTCTACGAAGGCACCTGGCAGAAGTTCCATACAGGTGGCGCTGATGCCATGACAAACAGCAACCGTGTCACGAAGCTGCTGACCATCGCCAAGGATGCCGCCAAGAAGGTCATGGACCGCGGCAACTACAAGCTCTTCTACAATGCCACGCTCGGCACCAACAGCTACCGCTACATGTTCATCCTTGAGGATGCACAGTGCAACCCTGCCGGTCTGACCACGGATGCCAATACTGAATATATTCTCGCCCGCCGTCACCGTCTGTCCGATGGTATCGGTACGAACATCACAAAGGGCTGGCTCTGCAACGCCGTCTATCCAACAAAGAAACTTGCCGACATGTATGTCTGCCAGGATGGTCTGCCTATCACGAAGAGCTCTGAGTTCAAGGGTTACAGCACCGCCAACAGTGAGTTCACGAACCGTGATAACCGCATGCTCACCACCCTCTGCCAGAATGGTGACAAGGTATGGGACAACACCGCTGAACACTGCCGCACCTCATGGACTGATGCCGACGAGAGTCGTGCCAAGACCGTTAGCGTCACTGCCAACAGTGGCTATCAGACCCACAAATGGGCTGTAGAGCGTCAGGTCAACGACAAATACGAGAGCATGGACTTCCCTGTGATCCGATATGCAGAAGTGCTGCTCAACTATGCCGAGGCTACCTACGAGCTTAACAACGCCATCTCTGACGCCGACCTCGATAAGAGTGTGAACCTCGTTCGCCAGCGTTCGAACCCGACAATGACCAAACTCTCCAACAGTCTCGTCAACAACAATGGCCTGAGCATGCGCGAGGAGATTCGCCGCGAGCGTACTGTAGAACTGATGTTCGAAGGATTCCGTATCGACGACCTCAAGCGCTGGTACACTGCCTCTACGGAGATGCCTCAGGACCAGCTCGGTGTGAAATATAAAGGTACATGGTTTGAGAACCACTGGAGCAAGCAGACACGCTCACTCAACAGTGACGGATGCATCATCATGAACACAAACCGTGAGTGGAGCGAGAAGAACTATCTCTATCCGCTGCCAAGCGACCAGACTCAGCTCAACCCGAATATCGGCCAGAACCCAGGATGGAGCACGAAATAACTTTCCTATCACTTTAAACATCAGCAATATGAAATTCTTGAAATATATATACGGCTCTGCTCTCATGGCAACAGTAGCTCTGGCCTTCGCCAGCTGCTCTGATGACGAAGCCTCTTCAAAACTCTCTCCGGCTGTCGTACCCTCGAGCATCACGCTGAACCTGCCGGACGACTTGCAGAAACTTGTCTACACTGACGCCAATGGTGCATCTTGTCTGCCCTTGATCAAAGGCCAGCAGGTGACATTGCCCTACACCCTCACCCCGGACAGTGCGACCTTCAAAGATGTGACATGGTCTTCTTCCAATACAGATGTTGCCACTGTGGATGACAACGGAACGGTAACAGCAGTTAATGGAAACGACTACTCGCTCATCGAAGTGGCTCCTGTCGGTATTTATGCCGGCAGCGGCATAAACGCTTCCTTGAAAGTAGTGGTTGCCAACGAGATGATCAAAGCCACTTCTGTCAACATCACTTCTTCGAAAGATGAGGTTTATGCCGGCGACACGCTGCATCTCTCTGCTTCTATCCTGCCTAACAATTCCACTTATAAGACTGTACAGTGGAGCTCTTCGGATGAGTCGGTAGCAACGATTGATGCCAACGGTGTGCTAACAGCAAAGACTTCTTCAAAGATCATCACACCGGTGACTATCACAGCAACGACCTACGACGGCTCTGAGGTGACAGGCACAAAGACCATCAACGTGCGTCAGATCGTTCAGCCGCAGGATATCTCGCTCGACCAGACCTACAGCGCTGACAACAACTACCTCTTCGCCCTCAACGAGAAGAGTGTCGATCTGAAGTACACAACAACCCCGGCTGAGTGCACGACATCGCTCATTCAGTGGACATCCTCTGATAACAGCATCGCTACGGTAGACAACGGCACCGTCACCTTCAAAGGCTTCGGCACTGTCACGATCACTGCTACCTGTCCGGAGACTGGCAAGAGCAGCAGCATCAAGCTCAACATCCCCGCAGGATTGCTCCGTGAGACCTTCCACAACGAGAACAACTACATCTTCCATGATGCAGGACAGAGCGGAAGTGGAACGAAGACCAGCACAACGTGGCACGATGGTTACATCACAATCACCACTTACAGTCAGAACTCCACGACACAGCGCGCCGATATCAAATGCTATGGTCTCCCTATCTATCTACATGTAGGCAATTATCCTATCTTGGCTATCAAGATGGATGATGTCAAGGACAAGGGAGCAACAAGCAGAAATATCAATATCGACTCTAAGGCAGTAGACAGCAACGGTACTGAATATAAGGCACTGCTCGGCGGTAACAACAAATATGTACACGATCTGAAGTGCTCCGACGGCAGTCATGTCTTCATCTACGATTATTCGGCAACAACTGCTCCTAAAAACGACTGGCTAAAGTTCTCGCTCTTCCAGATTAAATATGCAGATATGAAAGGCCTAAGCCATCAGATTCAGTATAATCTCTACTGGATACAGACCTTCAAGTCTCTCTCTGACGTCGAGAACTATCTCAAGAATGTGGACGGCCTGAGTTACACAACTGTTAAATAAAAGCCTCTCCCCCATCCCCTCCCCCGTAGGGAGGGGAGCTAAATAGCTTAACATCATGAAAAGATATCATTCAATTCTGGGCCTTGCTTTTCTGGCCCTCACAATGTTCTCCTCTTGCCGTGAGAACGAATATGGCACGGTAGACCTCACTCTGCCGGACGACTCCACCAATATCGTTGTCGATGCCAAGTACACATACAATCATCCATGTGCCATGTATAGCCAGGATGACTTCGACCGCGTGAAGACAGAACTTGACAACGGCACCGCTCCCGATGCCGTGAAGAAAGCTTACGCTGCACTGCAGAACAGTAAATACGCTCAGCTCACCTATGAGGACAACCCGCAGGAACTCATCGTCCGCGGTGACACCAAGAACACAGGTGTAGACAAAGAGAACTACGTTTATGCCATGCGCGATGCCGCAGCAGCCTGGCAGCTCGGTCTTCGCTGGAAGCTCTCCGGTGACGACAAATTCGCTACGGCTGCTGTGAAGATCCTCAACGACTGGGCTGCAAAGTGTAAGAAGATCACGAGCAATGATGCCAACCAGGTGCTCGCTGCCGGTGCACAGGGATACACCTTCGCCAATGCCGGCGAACTGCTGCAGACCTTCAGTGGATGGTCCGACACCGACAAGAAGACCTTCAAGACCTGGATGGTCAACGTCTTTGCCTCCAAGAACAAGGACTTCCTCGACAACCACACAGGCTCTAATGTATGCTCTCTCCACTACTGGAGCAACTGGGACCTCGTGAACATGGCTTCGTACCTCTCCATCGGTATCCTCACAGAGAACGATGATATGGTCAACTATGTCGTCAACTATTTCTACACAGGTGCAGGTAACGGATGCATCAAGAACCTTATCCAAGGCACTTTCAGCGATCCGCTCGGTACAGGTGAGCAGATTGCTCAGGATCAGGAGAGTGGACGTGACCAGGGACACGCACAGATGTCTGCCATGGTAGCCGCCAACCTCGCACAGATCGCTTACACGCTCTACACAAAGAACCAAAAAGTCAGCCAGCTCGACTTCTTCGCAGCCGACAACAATGCACTGCTTCATCTCGGTGAGTATGTTGCTCTCAGTAACCTTCGCACAGGAACAGACAACAAGAATGCAGATGGTGACTGGATGATTGATGCTACAAAAATGCCGTTCAACACATATAAATATTGCATCGGCTGCACCTGCAAAGACCAGAACCATGGCGTTATCCAGACAACGCTTGGCACCGACAGCCGTGGCCAGCTCCGTCCTGGATGGGAGATCTTCTATAACCATTATGCCAAGGTGCTCGGCCTCACGAGTGGTTTCACTTACGTCAAGGCTTTTGCCGACAAGATGCGTCCGGAAGCTGGTGCCGGTGATACTGACCGTTACGGTGACAATTCAGGCGCCTTCGACCAGCTCGGCTGGGGCACACTAATGCTGTACAGAGAATAAGACATATAGAACTACATATGGTATTCACGTAGGGGCGGCCCTTGTGGCCGCCCTTTTTATGTATAATACAAATCTAAAATGCTATTATACTTACGAAAGCTAACTTAGATAATCGAATTACTAACAACAACATCACTATTGATACCCAATTATGATAAGAAAACTATTTTTCACTGCAATTGCTATAGCTTTATCCTTTGCTGCTGAAGCACAAAAAACATCTGTTTCCTATCCTACAGCCGACACATGGGTGGGGAAAGGTATCACCGTTAGTAAGGGCTCCAGCAGCACGCTTGAGATAAGAAGCTATTCTTCAGATATCGTCAATTATGTTCCGCTCTCCCACCCAGCGATGCTTCATACCGCTGCAGATATCACGCGCGTTAAAGGAAAGCTTACAGTATCTCCCTGGAAGGAGGCTTATGCACATCTCTGTAAGAGCAAATATGCACAAAGCTCCTATACCAATGGCACTTCGGCATTGCTTGACGGATATCTGAAACGAATGGATCAGAAAAACTGGAGCGCAACCTATGCCGACTATAGCAACTACACAGCTTTCATGCGCGATGCTGCTGCCAGCTATCAGCTCGCTCTACGCTATCAACTCAGTGGTGAGACAGCCTATGCCGATGCTGCCGTGAACGTGATGAACGCCTGGAAGAACACCTGTAAGGGGCTGCTGAAGCTCGGTGGGTATACCGACTCTATCCCAGACCCCAACGAGTATCTTATCATGATCAACGTTCATCAGATGGCGAATGCTGCGGAACTGCTGCGCGACTACAGTGGTTGGCAAGCATCAGACTTCAAAGCATTCCAAAATTGGATGAAGAATGCGTTCTATACTGTTGCACTGCAATTTCTGAAGAATCATCAAGGCGGACAAGGAACGCAACATGCTTGGCTCAACTGGGATCTGGCATCGATGACAGCCGTACTCTCCATCGGCATCTTGTGTGACGACAACAATGCAATAAATTTCGCTATTAGCTATTTCAAGAATGAGAAAGGTCTCTATTCTGAGAACAGAATGCTGCAACGACCATGGAGATCCAGACGAGCAGCAGTAAAGGCAACTACTTCTATGGTCTCATGGCTTTTGAACTTCCCGGCAGCAACTACGACATCACGTCCGCTCAACTCCGCCTCACGACGGAGCGTGTCAAAGGAAAGGCCAATATGAACGTCTATGCTTATGGCAATGACTTCGCTGAAAACACCATATACGCTACAGAAGAGAATTATGTCACCGCTGCGACAGAAAAAGCTGCTCTTGACACCTTCACTGTTAACTATGGTGTGAAAGGCAAAGCCTTAGGATCTGATGCCATCGATTCTGCCTATGCGGATATCACAAAATGGCAGACAACCGTTGACCTCACCAATTATGCCAACAGTCTTGGTTCAGAGTATATGAATATTATGCTGGGAAAACCAGATGATGAAACCAACTCCACAAAGTTCTTTACCAAGGAGCAAGGCGACCTGACCGTAAAGCTCAGCAACGGAACTACAACAACAGCAAGTGCCTCAGACCTCATTCCTCAGTTGACCCTCGTCTACAAAAAGGCAAGCTACAATCTAACTGTCGGTGATGCTGGCGCTGCAACACTCGTGCTTCCTTACGAGGCTACGATTCCTTCTGGCGTGAAGGCATACACACTGAGCTATACCTCTGGTAGTGAAATTACAGCTACTGAGGTGAGCACAACCATTCCTGCCAACACTCCTGTACTGATCAACGCTTCTGCTGGCACTTACACCTTCGAGGCTACCGACACCAAGACAACAAAGGCAGCAACCCCGACAAGCGGTTCTCTGACCGGTGTATGGACTTCCACCACCGTTCCTTCCGGCTCTTATATCCTTTACAATGGTACCGATGGCCTCGGCTTCTACAAGGTTGACGGATCAACAAATACGGTTGCTGCCAACCACGCTTACCTCACCGCTACGGCTGCTACAGCCAAGAGCCTCAGCATCAACTACAACGGCAGTACCACAACCGGTATCAGCAATATCACGAATAGCGAAAACGACAACGCTCCAATCTTCAACATCCAGGGAATGCGCATGGATAAGAACCTCCCGAAGGGTATCTACATCAAGAACGGCAAGAAGTTCGTTGTGAAGTAATCAGCAACATTAACAACGTATAAATCTTTAGCTATGAAAAAGACAACAACTATGAAAAAGACATATCAGAAACCCACCATAAAGGTGAGAAACATGGAGACCAGCACCATGCTTGCAGCAAGTGTCACAGGTACCAGCATCAACGGCGATGCACCTACCAATGCCACCGGTCTCGCCAAGAAGAGTTTCTTCTTCGAGGACGACGCCCAGCCGACTACTACCGACTGGCTGAACGGAGACGAACAGTAGACCTTAAAGCTGTTATTCTTATAATAAAGCCCTCCTCTAACCGAGGAGGGTTTTTCTTATTTCACTTCAATCTCCCCCCTCAGTTTTCCAGGAGATTGATAACTATTCCAAAAGTCCTCAATAATTATCTTATCCTCTCCTTCCTTCATACTATAAATCATCTTCAGAGGAGTGTTTCGTATCTGAAAAGAACGATAGATCTTACCGTCTCTAACAAGTTCAATATGACCCGACTCAGGATAACTACGTATGAAGTTAATGCGTTCCTCCATAGCGGCCTCATTCTTCTGTACAGTCTTCCGCCCGAACTCAGATGCTGTATAATCAAGGTTCTCAAGCCATGAGTTTATGGCAAGGTCGCTAAACTCAATCACCATAACTGTTTATTTTCTTTTCGAAAAGTTGAAGAGATTCTTCCATTGAATGCGTCTTTTGCCCTTTGGCATAAGCAGTATCAATACGCTCCATCTCTTCATCAAAGGTCCGAGGAGGAATAGCACAGGCCTCGTTACTATCAACCTTCTCTGATTGGTCAGAGAACGACCAACCCATCCTCTCCAAGAAAGCCTTGAAGAAATTAACGTCAGAATTGGGAAGATTTACTGTAATGGAAGTCATAATGGTAAATATTAGATTTGCGGCAAAGATAATGATAAATTCTGGAGGTACAAAATATTATGCAAGGAAATTCCGTAATCTCCTCAGCAGAAACGTATACATTATATAAGACTAATAATGCACATGAAAAGGTATAAGCTTCTGTTGATATCGCTGATTATCCCCTTCGTCACACTTTCAGCACAGTCGGCACTGTTCCCGATGAGCAGCGTGAGGCTCCTGCCGTCCCGCTTTCAAGACAACTTCAAGCGCGACTCGGCATGGATGATGTCGATCCCCGTGCCGTCATTGCTGCATAGTTTCCAGACCACGTCCGGAGCCTATGCCGGAAAGGAAGGCGGATACATGACGGTGAGGAAACTTGGCGGCTGGGAGTCGATGGACTGTGACCTACGTGGTCATATCACCGGGCACCTGCTCTCCGCCCTTGCCACTCTCTATGCCCAGACAAACTCCGAGGCCGTGAAAGCCAAGGCCGACAGTATCGTCAACGGCCTCAACGTGGTGCAGCATGCCTATGGCAACACGGGCTACCTCAGTGCTTTCGGCGAAGGACTCATCAACCGCAACATCGAAGGCAAGAGCGTGTGGGCACCGTGGTACACACTGCATAAGATTCTTCAAGGCCTCATCGACCAATACACGCTCTGCGGCAACGATACCGCACTCGCCATTGCCAAGCGGATGGGACTCTGGGCATACAACAAGACGAAGGATCTCTCTGAGGAGACCCGCAAGCGCATGCTGCGCAATGAATTCGGTGGCTTCAACGATGCCATGTATCAATTGTATGGCCTCACGAAAGACGAGCGGTATCTGAAGACTGCCCGTTTTTTCTACGATGCCGCAAAGATTGATCCTCTGAGACAAGGCAACGATGACCTCGGCACGAACCATGCCAACACGTTTATCCCGAAGCTCATTGGTGAGGACCGCCAACCGGCCGAGCTTCTCTTTAACACCCTTGCTTTCAAGCATGCCTTTGTCACGGGCGAGGTGTCCGACAAGGAGCATCTCTTCGACCCGCAGAAACAAAGTAAGCATCTCACTGGTTACGACGGAGAAAACTGTTGTACCTTCAACCTCCTTAAGCTTGCTACCCACGTCTACAGTTGGAACATCAAGGATGCAGCGAAACGGGAGCAGACCGTGGCTTACTGCGAGCGTGCACTCTATAACCATATCCTCGGGCAGCAGGACCCGCAGACATCGATGGTCTGTTACTTCACGCCCCTGCTGTCGGGTGCCTACCGCCTCTACTCCACGCGCGACAGCAGTTACTGGTGCTGTGTGGGCAGTGGCTTCGAGAGTCATGTGGGCTATGCCCGCTTCATCTACGGGCACGACGGCGACAAGGATCTTTTCGTTAACCTCCTTATCCCCTCGCGTCTCACGTGGCAAGGGACAACGCTAACGCAGACAACCAACTTCCCACAAAGCGGCACGACAACACTGACCTTTACAGGCAAGCCACGCCGATACAATGTTCATCTTCGTCGCCCGGCTTGGGCTTCCTCTGTCAGTGTGAAGGTTAATGGAAAGAAAGCGAAAGACATCGTCTGGAAGAAGAACGACATCATTATTCCGCCTATGCCCTCAGCCCCATCGAAGCATAGTGCGACAAAAGAAGGAAAAGAAATCATCGAGGTCACCTATGGCATGGCACTTCACGAAGAGGCAACAAAAGACGATCCAAACCGCTTCGCCGTACTTTACGGTCCTATCGTGTTGTCGGGCAAACTACAGAAGGTGGCTCACCCATTCAGCGACCCAAAGAAATACAACGACTATTACACATACAATTACAACATACCATCAACTGTCCCTAAGGACGAACAGTTGGACGGCATCAAGAGCCTAAAGAAAGTTGGACCATTGGAGTACGTAACACCCAATGGCATCCGCCTCCATCCATTTTATGATGCCCACCACGAGCGGTATGTTGTTTACTGGCAACGGTAAAACATGATTATGATAGTGGCTCGAACCTTCCTCTATTTACAGAGAGGCGAGCCATTTCTTACCACTGGGAGTTTTCATCCAGAGAAGGATGATTAAGCCAATTAAAGCTACTCCACCAAGTACAATGATTAACCCTGCGAGTTGTCCCATATCTATTACTTTTTTAATACATCATTGGCCATTGTAGCAAAAATAAGAGTCGACACCACCCCCATAATGAGAAGTTCGATAAATGCCGATAAAGGCACATCGGTAAGGAAGAAAGAAACGGTAGCTCCGATAACCATTGCCGTGAAACATGTCTGCGACAGGTTATATAAATACTTTCCAAGGCTCTCCCGTCTTGACTTGTCTTTCTCTTTTTGTTCTTTTACCGTTACCATACCCTATTGTCGTTATGCCACCACCGTTATGGCCATTTATTGTTAATCGCAAAGATACAGAGAAAATTTGATATTGGCAAAGGATAAGAGAAAAAACTTCAGTAGAGGATGAATCATGTTTTCCTTGCGTAATATCCTTTCCTAATTCGTATTCTAATAAAATGAATACACATGAAAATACAATTATCTATGCGAAAGACATACATCTTACTTCTCTTAGCTTTCTTGCCACTCCTTGTCTCTGCCCAGACACTCGACGTGAACAAGCAACTGAACTATTGCCACACGCAGATCCTGCGTGCACTCAAGGACCTGCGACAGTCGGATGGTTCCTACGACTACAGTAAAGAGCCACGTAACATCCTCACTACCGACAAGCAGAAAGGCTGGAACTGCCGGCCGGCAACGGCTGAGGAGTGGTGCGGCGGATTCTGGCCCGGTATCCTGTGGATGGACTACAGCCTTACGAAGGATGAGAACATCGAAAAGGCCGCCGAAGGCTACACGCAGGCTTTGCGACACATCGCCTATGAGCCTATCTTCGATCATGATATCGGCTTCCTGATGTTCTGTTCCTTCGGTAAAGGCTATGAGGCCACACACAATGCTGATTACAAAAAGATTATCTTTGCTTCTGCCGACTCTCTCGCCACACTCTTCAACCCGATGGTCGGCACCATCCTCTCCTGGCCCCGCAACGTGAAGATGTTCGGCGGACACAACACCATCATGGACAACATGATGAACCTCGACATGATGTTCTGGGCTGCGAAGAATGGCGGCAACCCTTTGCTCTACGACCTTGCCGTGAGTCATGCCAAGACAACGATGGAGCATCATTTCCGTCCCGACGGCTCCTGCTATCATGTCGCTGTCTATGATCCCGTTGACGGTCATTTCATCAAAGGCGTGACGCACCAAGGCTATGCCGACTCGTCGATGTGGGCACGCGGACAGTCGTGGGCTATCTACGGCTATACAATGGTGTACCGCTATACGAAGAACCCCGTGTTCCTAAAGTTCGCTGAGAAAGTGACCGATGCTTATCTCCGCCGACTCATCGGCCATAATGATGACAAGAAAACAGCAGATATCCTTTCTCGAAAAGACTTGGTACCTAAGTGGGATTTCGACGACCCCGACCCGAAGGCCTCGAAAGATGCGAGTGCTGCCTGCGTCGTGGCAGATGCACTGTTGGAGCTCTCTCAGTATGTCGGAAACGACAAGGGCAAGCATTACCACGACATCGCCGTGGCAACACTTGCCCAACTCAGTACGCCCGCCT
This sequence comes from uncultured Prevotellaceae bacterium, assembly GCA_902792635.1. GTDB lineage: Bacteria > Bacteroidota > Bacteroidia > Bacteroidales > Bacteroidaceae > Prevotella. The sequence goes on from CADBAG010000003.1 coordinate 103,921, forward strand.
ACCTCAGCGGCAAGCGCAACGACAGTTTCCTCCTCCACTCCACCGGCCATCATCCTGCCGGTTCAGAGATTGATGCCAGCATCATCTATGCCGACTATTATTATCTTGAAGCACTGATGAGACTGAAAAAGTATCAGTCATAATATCGTTACCACAAGACGCAAAAATCACAGAAGTATCCGGCTTAATATATTTTTTCTTCATTCTTCTCCCCCCTATTTCTGTATAACAGTCTTATCGCACCACAAAGAAAGTTGCTGGTCAGCAATGAAGAAACGGAACTCACCGGCTTCTAAGCGCCACTTGCCATCCCAGTCGACGAAGGCAAGGTCATCAGCGGGGACTCGGAACATAACGGTACGGGTCTCTCCGGGTTTGAGGTCTACTTTCTCGAAGGCACGAAGACGACGGCCATCGGGGGTCATCGTAGCTATTAGGTCACTGCTGTAAACCAACACGCTCTCCATGCCTTCCCGTTTGCCCGTATTAGTGACATCCACCGAAAGAGAAATTGTATCCCCTGAGACGAAATGATCCTTCTTCACTTTGAAGTTACTGTATGCAAAAGTAGTATAACTCAACCCATAACCGAAAGGCCACTGCTGCGTGATACGGGCATTGTAGTCGTAGGCGCCAGCCATCGTTCCCACTTCTTCACTTTTTTTAAAGTCATAGTTGGCGAGGGAATTGATCTCCTTAGGATAGGTAATGGGCATTTTTCCACTGAAATTTTCATCGCCCGCAAGGAGAGCCGCAAGGGCGTCTCCACCATAATTTCCAGGAAGAAAGATATCGACAACGGCCTTGGCCTGTGGCTCAATGTCGCTGACAAGGCGCGGGCGGCCCTCGTTAAGAACAAGGATAACAGGCTTTCCACTGGCCTCCATTTTCCTAACGAGCGTACGTTGGTTAAGAGAGAGCGTAAGGTCACTGAGATTGCCCGGAGTCTCTGTATAGGAGTTTTCCCCGATGCATGCCACGATGACGTCAGCACTGTCGGCGGCATTCACTGCAGAGCTATAATCAGGTGTGTTCTCTTCATAATATTTTCCAATCTCCTTATAGGTTACACCCTGTCTCAGCAGAACATGATCCTTACCGAAGCGATTACAGAGAGCCTTGTATATAGTGTTGTACTTTCCTGCGAAACGATCCGTGAGATTTCCCTGCCAAGTATAGCTCCATCCACCGTCAAGACAACGCATCTGATTAGCGTTAGGACCTATAAGGAGGATGCGTGTACCCATCTTCAATGGCAGAATATTGTCGGCGTTCTTCAATAATACCATACTCTCCACAGCACCATCATAGGACAGTTTGGCAAATACCTTACCACCGAACTTCGGATAATCTTTTAGATTCTCTACTGGATGGTCGAAGAGACCCAACCGATATTTCATACGTAGTATACGGCGTACGGCATCATCGATACGACTCATAGGGATGGCGCCTTCCCGTGCCAACTGTTCTATGAGGTCTACGGCATCGGCACTATATGGTTCCATAACCATGTCAATACCGGCATTAATGGCGATACGCAGTGCATCCTTTTTGTCTTTAGCGACACACTCACGCGTATAGAGGTTGTTCACATCAGCCCAATCGGTGACGAGCACACCGTCCCAGTCAGCACCCTCTTTCAACCATCCCGTGAGCAATGTCTTGTTGACATGGACGGGCATTCCATTGACAGAAGCAGAGTTAACCATCACACTGAGAGCTCCACTGCGAACACCAGCAAGAAAAGGCATGAAATGCTTCTCACGAAGGTCCGAAGGAGAGATATAGGCAGGAGTGCGGTCCTTACCCGTCCAGGGCACGCCATAACCGAGATAGTGCTTCATGCAGGCAGCGATATGACGGTTGTCAATATGATTCGGATCGTCACCTTCAAAGCCTTTGACCATCTCACTTCCCATGACAGCATTCAGATAGCAGTCTTCACCGAAGTCCTCCCAAATGCGGGGCCAACGTGGATCTCGCCCGAGATCGACAGTGGGACTGTACGTCCAAGGTATGCTGACAGCACGGGTCTCATAGGCTGTCGCTGCCGCGCAGTCGTGAGCAATAGCACGGTTGAATGTTGCTGCCACATTGATGTTCTGTGGGAAGAGTGTTCCGCCTTGTGTATAAGTAGAGCCATGGTTCTGGTCAAGGCCAAAGAGACAAGGAATGCCAACGATTCGCATAGAACTTTCCTGAATATCTCGGAGATACTCCTGCCATTGACGGGCCGTTGGCGCCATCGTGTTCGGTGCGTTAAGGATAGACCCTATCTGGTAGCGTCGCAGGATAGAGTCGGTGCGTGCCTTATCGATGTGGAAGACGCCATTCGCGTCATTTTTACCGAAGAGATCAATGACGAGCTCCACCATCTGCCCAGCTTTCTGTCGAAGGGTGAGCCGGGAGAGCGTGGCCTCCACCTTCTGCTCAATGGCTGGATCACGCGGAATAGCCGGTGTGCCGGCATGTAGCGAAGTACACACAAGCACAATGGCTGAAAGAGAAATGATTGTCTTCTTCATATTATTCGATAACTATTGAACGGTAATCCGGTCGACATAGAAGCCATGACCACCGATAAGGAAGCCATCCTGGGCACTGATGAGATCGAGATCTTCCTGTGTGAGCGTCACCTCTAAGACCCCGTCAGCCGAGAGTGTCTGTACAGATGTACCGGGGAGCACAGTCCACCATCCTGTCATCACCTGCAACTGGTGATAACTGTCATCAGCCTTCAGAGAATAGGAGATCTTGAGGACTGCACCAGCCTTCAATCCTTCAAAAACATCTTTGCCGATAAGGTTGAAAGTCTTGTTGGCATCACCATCGGGGAGATCCCAAGAGACATAGTGATGACCTTCCCACAATGTCATATCAGCAGGAGGAGTCTTTGTCACTTGAATCTTGCCACCACCATACTGTTTGCCGTCCTTGTCAATGAGTACGATGCGGTAAGTGCTGTCAGCGAGATTAGAGGGGGCCTTGAAGGATAGTGTGCTTCCGTCAACGGCAACATCTGTTGCCGCCTGACCACCGATGAGCACTCCAGTGATATTACTAATGTTTCGACAGTCGTGGATAGTAGCCGTAGCTCCAGGTGCTACCCAGCGCTCGTAGCTCTTCGTTCCGAGAACGGGATCATCGTCACCCGGCGAGATTGTCAACGTGACTGTACGTGAAGTTGTCTTTCTTTTTGTCGTCGTTGCGACAATCTTCAGTTCATAGACACCGGCAAGAATTTGCTGATCAATGCTGTCACCCTCATGTACCTGCTCTCCGTCGAGGAGCCACGTCACCGTGGTATAGTTGGCTGGAGTGACAATGACATTGTATTTAAAATTCTCCGTTGCCTTGCCGTTGAGGGTAAGAGGAGAGCCATCATAAACGAGGTCTGTATTGAGGATACGTGGTGCGTCATCCTCTGTCGCCGTGAAGTAAGGATTATCGTCCGAGCAAGCGGTCAGTAGACCAGCAGGTAGGAGCAGACTGAGCAGGGCCATCATGGCGGCAATCTTGTATCTAAAATATTTCATACTTAATATATTGATCGTTGATTATTTGAAGTTTCCGTCTTTTGTATCCCACCACATCCGCTGGTGCCAGTTGTCGGTGCCACCTAAGCGCTGGATAGCGTCCTCGTAGTTGCTCTTGTTATAACGCGACTCCAAAGACGGATACTGCAAGCGTACAGGCGTCGAGAGGTTAGAGTCATCATACGTGAAGCCGTCAAAGGTACCGAGTTTTGAGCGGTCCATGAGCACAGGATAGTCGGAACGGCGCAAGTTTGCCCAAGCCTCAGAAGGGTTGGTGAGGTGAAGGATCCATGCCTGCGTATTGATGTCTTCCTTCGGATTACTGCCAAGGTGATGAGCGGCGATGAAGGTATTGATTTCCGTGTCACTGATCTTATTGCTCGTCAAGTAGAGGTTGTTGAGCAATTCCATAGACTGACGGATACCATTCTCGTAATAATCCTCCGCACTGCCACTGATCTTCCATCCTCTCGTCTTGGCCTCGGCAAGAAGGAAGTTGACCTCTGCTGAAGTAATGAGAATGCCAGGATTGTCGGGCTGTTCGAAGTCGATGGAGAGGAAAGGACGCATCATGCGTGCCGGTGCGTTGTTAGCGTCATAGCCCACAGAGGGATTGTTCCTGACCAGAGAGTCCAGGGTTGGGATTTCGCTATTGGCAGGTGCCGATACCCAGTTATCGTACCATGCAGCACCGGGGTTACAAGGCGACTCCTCCATATTGTTACGCTTCAGATAGGCCACAACCTCATCGGTGACATCTATATTACCATCGCTACTTGGGGTGATGTTGGAACGTGCTGTGTTGATATAATGACGGCAGATACGGTAGAGTCGCGGGTCATTGTTGTCCTTCAGCAAGTTGAAGAACGTAGAGCAGATGAACGACGGGGATGTGGCATCCTGACCGTAGAGAATCTCGCTGAAGGCATTGACACGGAAATCATACTTCCGGGCACCCTCATAGAGCGTGAACGGCTTGTTGAGGTATTTCACATAAGCGTCATCGTCTGCAGAGGCAATGTAGCCATCAGGACTGTTGTAAGCTTTCTCAAACTCTTGTTCCGCCTTCTCAGGGTCGACATCAGAGATACGCATAGCGAAACGCATACGCAGAGCGTTGGCGTATTTCTTCCATTTGCTGACATTCCCGGCAAGACTCGTCACGTCGCCCGTGATCTTGTCTGAGCCAGTGCCGAGCTGATTCTCGCAGGAGTCCAGCTCATCGAAGAAGAAGGAGTAGATATCCTGCTGCTTGTCATATCTCGGATTGGCAATACCGTTGGTATAAGCCTTGCCGGCCTCTGTTGCAGGCACGTCACCATAGATATCGGTCAGCAAGGAGAGGAGATAGACACGCTGGATACGCAGCGCAGCATTGACATTAGGCAGGTCTGCCGTCTTTGAGATAGCATCCACAAGATTCTTGATGGAGATGGAATAGTAACGTGACCATGCAAGACTCTCCTGGTCGTTATCGGCATGCACCGAACCCGCATAATTGGTTACATTCCATCCACCGGCAAACTGCTGCGTGAAACCGCTGATATAACTACGATAGGTGTCCATAAGGGAAAAGTCACCATAGGTCTGCAGCAGAGCGGTTGTCAATTGTGCATTAGGATCAATGCTGGAAGCTTTCGAGCTATCCGTATTCAGTCTCTCCATAGCATCATCCGAGCAGGATGAAAAGGCGAAGACGACAGCCACAGCACCTGCCATAAGACGGAGGAGACGACTATATTTTTTTATGATTGTATTCATGTTATTAATCATTGATTTAGAACTTTATATTGACGTTCATACCATAGCTGCGGCGTGAAGGCAGCGATCCATACTCCAGACCAAGACCGGAGGTGTTGTAGCCGGAGTCAGGGTCGATATTGGGTATGTTTTTCCACACGATGAACGGGTTACGAGCCACGAAGGAGACCGTCATACCCTTGATGACCTTACCAAGGAGATGCTGTGGGAAGGTGTAGCCGAAGGTTATTTCTCGGCATTTCACGTAAGAGTTGTCGTAGATGAACATACTCGGACAGTTGGTTGCAGCACTCTGCCAGAAGCTCTGTGGGTTGACGGGAATATCATTCTCACGATAGGTGTCATCGCCATTGTCAATGACACCCGGCACAATATATCCCTTACAGTTTCCCGACTTACGCCATTCCTCAATAGTCATGCCGGCAGCCTGCCGTGCCTCTTCAGAGTCGTACCACTCCTGTCGTCCAGCAAGTGTTTCCTTAGCACGCCCTGTAGCGTAAGCAGAGCGCATAGACATGGAAAAGAGGTCAGCACCAACCTTCACGTCGAAGGAGGCAGAGAGACGGATGTTCTTATAGGAGAAGGTCGAATAGAAACCACCTGTCCAATCCCAGGATGCATTGCCGAGGACACGTGTCTTCGAGTCGACTTCAGGAAGTCCGGTCTGTTCGTTAATGATCATCTGACCATCAGCAGTTCGCTTGAAATCAGGGCCGATGATAGATCCATATTTCTCACCGACTTCCGCACCCACAGAGACGTTGCACCAAGTGGCCTTTTCAAGTTCAAAATAATCCATGCCGTCAGTGAGAGACTTCACCTTGTTGACATTCTTGGAGAAGTTCATGCCGAGATCCCACGCGAAATCTTTATATTGCACAGCCCGGGCATTGATAGCCAGCTCGATACCCTTGTTCTGGATCTTTCCGGCATTGATGAGACGATAATCATAACCAGAGGCTGACGAGGATGCGAGGGAGATAATCTGGTCTTTGGACATCTGATTATAATAGGTGAAATCGACGCCAACACGGTTATTCAGCAACTTAGCCTCAAGACCGAGCTCATAAGAATCTGTCATCGTAGGCTTAAGATCCTTGTTCGGCATCACTGTGTTGTTGATATAGCCGATCGTATAGCCACTATAACTGTATTGTCCTGTCTTATAGTTCAGAGCAAGCTTATAAGGATCGGTGTCACTGCCCACCTTCGCCCAGGAGGCGCGAAGCTTACCATAGTTGAGAATCTTCTTGTTCTTCAACAGTTCTGAGAACACAAAACTGCCCGACACAGATGGATAGACATACACATTGTGGCTAACTGGCAATGTCGACGACTTGTCACCGCGAAGGGTTCCCTCGAGATAGTAGGTATGGCGATAACCTAAGCTGGCATTTCCATAGAGAGAACTGATCTGTTTCTTATACTGATCAGGGATGATACTTTGTTCCTCATAGTTGGCAATAGAGATTACATTGTCCATCTGTTGGCTCAGACCGAAGAGCGTTGTCGTTTTATTGCTTACACGGTAGATATTGCCACCAAAAGTGCCATTGAAATCAAAGTTACCCCAGGAGTTATTATACAGTGCAAGGAGCTCAGCATTGATAGTCTTATTCTCAAACTTGTCTATCTGCAAAGTACCCGCCATATTTCCCGGCGTTGTCTTGGCCGAATAGTCCTCAAAATTCATAAAGTTCATATTCGAGCCAATAGTCCCCTGAAGTTTGAAGTGTTTTGTGATGTTATAGATGACCTTTCCCGTGAGACGCAGGACATCCTTCCCGGAAGTATTGCGATTCTTATACAGATCCCAATAAGGGTTGATGTTGTACATATCGTTACCGTTCCAGTTGGCATAGGTGCCGTCAGCATTCTCATAGTGGCGCAACCAATCCTGGTTGTACGTACCGGCGAGGGTCATGAGGTTCTTACCGACATTACTCTGTGAATCACCGAGAGCCGGACGGTTCTTTACGTTCTCACGCGTATAGGCTACATTGAAGTCAAAGTCGACAGGACCCGCTGACGTAGTGACGCGAAGGTTATAGTTGTCACGGCTCATATGCGTCTTAGGGAGGATGTCCTTGTTTCGCATATCGGTGAAGGAAAAGCGAATGCCCGTCTTTCCGCTACTCACGGAGAGAATGGCAGAGTTCTGGGCCGTCAGTCCCGTACGGAAGAAGTTGGACGTATTGTTGGGATACATTAGAAAAGGACGGGTAATACCATCAAAATAGGTCACACCGAAGTTGTCAGCCTTTGGACCCCAACTGCTGTTTGTGCCTGATGTAGCCGTGGAGGCATACTGACCATTATATCCCTGACCATAGACATTCTGGATATTGTCCCATTTAGCCAACTGAGTGTCGAAAGTGAGAGAACCATTATACTCTACACTCACTTTCTCTTTACTGGCTTTCTTTGTCGTAATGAGGATAACACCATGAGAGGCACGGCTACCATAAAGTGCAGAGGCTGCAGGACCTTTCAGTACTGACATCGTTTCAATATCATCAGGGTTGATGGCGGAGATTCCATCGCCGAGATCATAGCCGCCGCTCGTGCCGGCACTGCCGAAATTGGTATTGTCGAGAGGCACACCGTCGACAACATACAATGGCTGGTTATCGCCGGCAATCTCCGTATTACCACGAAGAAGAACACGCGTGGAACCGGAAGCACCACCAGCAGTGCCCTGAACGATCAGTCCGGCGACTTTTCCTTCGAGAGAGTTAATGACATTCGTCTCCTTCGCTTTCTGAAGATCAGCGCCTTTAACCTCTGTCAAGCCATATCCGAGGGCCTTGCGGTCTCTCTTAATACCTAGGGCAGTGACCACGACCTCCTTCAGATTCTTTGCATCCTCATGAAGTGTAACGGTCATATGGTCTGCAGCCTTCACGGTGACAGTCTTGTAACCAACATAACTGATGACAAGGGGTGTGCCAGGCTTCACGTCGAGCGAGAAGTTACCATTCAGATCGGTGACAGTGCCCTCAGACGAGCCTGCGCCCTTGATGGTGGCACCGATGATGGGTTCTGTCCCATCGGTGACAGTACCTCTGATCGTCGTGACTTGCTGCGTAACAGCAGATACCTTGGATTCAGCACTCGCCTGTTCCACGCCTCCAAGAGAAAGGAGCCCCATGCAAACGAACTGTGTCAGCTTCAATTTATTCTGATTCATATGTTTAATTGTATTGTTTATTCCGATTAATGACTATCCGGGCTCACAATATTTTTCTGGCCTTTCTCTTGATACACACGCACATAATCGACATATATCTTCGCCTCACTCCCTTCGCTGGGAAGGGCCGTGATGCCATCGGGATTCAAGATGTTCGTGAAGTTGCCGCCAACAGCGAGATTGAAGATGATGTAGAATGGTTTATGCATATACATGTCCGACGTGATACGCGAATCAATGCTCTTGTTGATAGCCGCTGTGAAATAAGGCTTATCGGAATGGTCGATATACATTTTAATATAGGTATCATCCCAAGTCATTGTATAGACATGATACTTACCATCACCGGCAAGATCATAGTCGTAGGCATGCTGCCCCTGATCAGACCACTGCTGATGATGCTGTGCATCCTCACCCCAGTGTATGGTACCACCTATCCAGCGACCAGTCTGGTTTGAGCTGATTCCGCCGTGCTCACCCATCTCCATGATGTCTATCTCACCACAGGCAGGCCAAGGATGCACATCTTCATCCTCTCCCATCATCCAGAAAGCAGGCCACAAGCCATTGGCAAGGCGTGGCAGTTTAATGCTTGCCTCGATCTTTCCATGGGTGAAATAGACCTTCTGCTTACTGTTCACGCGCCCTGAGGTGAACATCTTACCGCCATAATTCTCACGACAAGCCGTGATGACGAGATTACCGTTCTCTATGCTCACATTCTTTTGACGTGGAGTATAGTACTCCAATTCGTTATTGTAAGGAGAGGAAACTGTCTCAGCATTCCAGTTCTTTCCCAAAGTATTGGTGTCGAACTCATCTCCCCACACCAATTGATAATTTTGTGCCTGAACAGTAATGATAGAGAGCAGGCTCAAAACAAAGACATTTAAAATTCTGCCGTACATATGTTTTTAGTTTAATATTAACGACGGCAAAGGTAGTGAGAAAACGGCCCCACCAGGGTTAGATTGCAGACAGAAAAGGTTTCAATGCTGACATTATCAGCAACAATATCAACAATTTACCGATATTTGCTCGGAGAAACGCCAAAATGTTTCTTGAATACCGTACTAAAATATTTGGCATTGACAAAACCAGTCTGGATAGAGACATCTAAGACTGGGATCCCCTCGTGTAAGAGGGCAGCAGCACGCTCGAGACGAAGCAACCGGATGAAGTCCTGCGGTGACTGCCCTGTGAGGGTCTTCAAACGACCATAAAAGAGTGTACGGCTCATCGCCATCTCCTGACAGAGACGGTCGATAGTGAACGATGTATCACTTATATTATCAAGAACGAGACGGGTCGCCTTGTCAACGAAGGCCTGGTCCTTAGGATCGAGAGGCTCTGGAGGGACAGGAGCATCTTGCTGCTGGTCCATAGTCTCGCGAGCCTGTTCCATACTCTTTCTGAGATAATAGTCGCTCAGACGACGCCGGTTAGCAAGAATAGAAGATATTTTCTCAGCAAGAATATCCTTATCGAAAGGCTTGGCGATATAGTCATCGGCACCATGATGAAGACCGTCAATCATAAAGTCCTTACCACTCTTGGCTGTAAGAAGAATCACCGGCAGCCATGATGTTTCTTTATTCTCTTTAATACGTCGGCAGAGCTCATCGCCCTGAATACCTGGCATCATGATATCAGAGATGACAATATCGCATACTCCGTCACGCAAATAGTTCAAGGCTGCCTCACCATCAGCTACTGTAACGACATGATAACGTTCCGAAAAGGCCATGCGCATATATTGCCGGAGGCCATCGTTGTCGTCAACAAAAAGCAATGTGTCTTTTCCGGCTTTTTCCTCAACAGCCGTTTCTGTCGCAATCTGAGACGGAGACGACTGTGGCAGGGTCACAGTGAACGTTGTTCCATGACCTTCCTCACTCGTCCAGGAGAGCTGACCGCCTAAACGACCAACGAGCTGACGAGTGATGTGCAACCCAAGTCCAAAACCCTTTTCTTTGCCTGCATTGGAGGCACGAAAGAAGGAAGAAAAAATCTTTTTGTCGTCGTTCTTAGGTATGCCAATCCCTGTATCGCTGACCATGAGCCTCAGACGATGATCAACTTCCTCGGCACAAAGCCGTATCGTGCCACCACGTGGCGTATATTTGATAGCGTTGGAGATAAGATTCTCAAAAATAAGATCAAGGATTGATTTGTCAGCCATGAAAATCATTTCATGGTCCGGATCTTCTTCCTTCAGTTCAACTCCCTTCTCTGAAGCTACTAAGGCAAACCGGTGTCTCTGCTCCTGCAGACAGTCAACAACACTAAGCAACTGCGGATAATCCTCATGTCTGCTGACATCCGACTTTTGGAAGTCGAGGAGGCCAGACATCATCGTCATCAGTCGTGCTCCATTTTCCAGTGCCATCTGCAGGAACTCGCGACTACGGGCAGAAAGAGTGTTGTCGGCAGCAATATCTCTCAAAGGGGCCAAGACAAGGGTCAACGGCGTTCGAATATTATGGGCCGTATTGACAAAGAAATCGATCTTCTCTCGGTCATAACGTTGCCGCAACCGGCCACGGTAATAATCCCAAGCCATATAGACAAGCCACCCAATGAGCACCAGATAGACTGTCCATGCCCATAACGTGTTCCACCATGGTTCACGGATAGTAAGGTGTAAGGTGGTCTCACCGAGCACCTTCATGCTGCTTTTGCTGACACTCTTCACATGAAGAATATAATCTCCTGGCGGAAGGTTCGTATAACGCACCTCCGGTTGTGAAGATGGTGCTGTCCAATGATCGTCATAGCTCTCTAAGAAACACTGATAACCAATATCGTTACTGCAACGGTAGTTGATACTCTCAAAGTATACTGTCAGCGTGTTCTCGTCATGACTGAGCGTAAGATTCTGCCGACGGAGCATAGGGAAGATTCGTACACGCCATACACTGTCAACCGGTACCCCCTCCACACGAATATCGGTGATGCGTAAGGGTGCTCGGTAGCTTATTCCAAGGATCTGCTGGGGATCAATGATGACAGCCCCCTGACAACTGCCGAAAGCCAACCGGCCACCATCAATACGAACTGCTGCCAAACGTTTATATTCACACTCGAAACCTTTCACATAATTGACTAATCCTATAGTACGTCCACGCAGACAAGCAAGACCACGATCCGTGCCCATCCACAACCGATGACAGTCATCCCAAACCAAGGAACTGACAACATTCGAAGGCAGGCCTTGATGAGTAGTGAAATTCTTCAAACGGCAAGTAGAAAGATTATAGCAATAGAGGCCACCTCCGTCTGTGGCAATCCATAAACGATCACGACCGTCAAAAGCAAGGTCATTGACAAAATAGTTGTAGATAGCCCCAGGATATTGCTCGGGATAGAAGAAACGCGTCATACGCCCCGTCGTCTCGTCAATACGATAACAGCCATGCGTTGTGCCGACAACGACAGCACGATGATCAGGCGACTCCACTATACATTGTACCTCCTGCACGGCATATTCCTGTCGTAGTGTGGCAGTAACACGCGTCAAAGGGCCATCGAGGCAGCCTATCCACAATCCACCATGGCTGTCAAGAAAAAGGCTATAGACATAATTAGTCTTCAAATTCCCTAATGCGGTGCCATAGACGAGGCGTTCCCCTTCTCCACTGACGACAAAAACACCACTGCCATAAGTAGCAGCAAGGACCTCTCCTGAGGAAGTGAGGCAGAGGCTGAGTACCACCTTGCCATGCAGGATATTGGCCCATCTGCCCGTCCTTCCGTCATAGATACTTACCCCATCATCCGTGGCATACCACAGTCTGCCGTCAGCAGTCATAAGGATATCATTGACACTATTGTTGATAAGACTCTGACTGTTGAGATATTCATGTCGGACAAAAGAATAAGCATTGCCCGTAGGGCAAGCGAGATCGACACCTCCTGTATAACTGGCTATCCATAGGTTGCCTGTATGGTCGCGGAGGAGACTATAGACACCATTGCCATGGATACTGTTCTCCGGACGACCATCCGTGTTGAGCAACTGGCTCGACTGACGGTTGAGGATGTCATAGGCATAAACACCCGCGCCATCTATACCGAAAAGTAAGGTGCGCTGATCCCAGCGAATGACTGAGCGTACTGGCATCTGGGGAATAGCTGACAAGCCGGCAACGGAGACCGGACGGAAAGTATCACTACGATAAACCTTAACTCCATCATGAAATGTACCCATCCACAACACTCGATTGCTGCGGTCCTCGTACATCGACAAGACGCAGGCATCAGTTGTAACTCTCCTTATAGACGAACCACGAAAAAGATAAACACCGTCGGCAGCACCAACAGCAATACCTTCCGACAACGACTCTACATCATAAAGATAATGACCACGGAGGAATACTACAACCTTATTTCCCGGGCTCACCCGACAAAGGCCACGATCTGTAGCCACCCATAAGCACCCTCGCAGATCGAGTGTTGCAGCATTGACGATAACGGAGCCTCCCAAAGAGTTAACAAGATTGCAACGAAGAGCAAACGAATCGAGTAAAGAGCTGTAAACATAGATATGCCCCTTGTTGTCATAAGCATAAAGATCACCACTTAAGGTACTGAAGAGTCTGATTGTCAACCCACTGACATCGCTATAGCGCTGACTTTCCGACAAACGATAGTTCTTCACCGTCTGACCGTTATAACGATCTACGCCCAACTTCGTAGCGATCCATATCGCACCATCTTGACCTTCTACAACAGAATAGGTCCGGGCACTCGACAATCCATCGGCAGTGTTGATATTCGCCGTCATAAAGAGACTGCGCCGCAGCACCGCCGATGTTGCCCTGCTCCACGATCCAGTCAGAAAGAAGAACAGGACAAATTGAGTGATGATAAGAATCTTACGCACTTGAAGAACTTTTCTCGTGCAAAGATACTAAAAACATTAATAATAAAAGGTGGACAATGCAAAAAACAGATATATTAGTATGCAAGCACATTTACCGAATACGGTGCCAGCGTCAGTTTAAACATCTTACCAGCCTTCGTCTTTGTCGTTGCCGGGACGATGTTGCGCGGGTGATCGATACTGTTCGTATCCTCAGGCTTTGCCGACTTCAGCACAGTCCACACAGCCTTGCCGCCAGACTTCGCGCCCACATTATCGATGGTGAGCGTGACCGTCGTAGCTCCTCCATTGACGAGTTTTAGGTAGACCTTGCCAGTCTTCGAATCGCGGGTCGCGGAATAATAGAGCTGATCCATCTTCGCTCCCTTGACGTTCATCTTAGGCATATCACTGACCTCTACGGGCACAATCTTGTCACCTACATTCCCGGCGAACATACACTGTGCATAGTAAGACGGCGAGCCGTAGGCGTTGAGTGCGTCGTAACCGATGAGGTCGCTCTTCCATTGCATGCCGTGAGGGTTGACATTGACAAAAAGCGGAGCGTAGCAATGGGCGATGACGATGTCGGAGTTGCGCTCCATACCTGCCATCCATGCTGCGTCACCGAGAGCTGCATTCATATTCGTCGTCGGCTCTCCCTCACGCGATGCCCACTCACCGCAGAAGATTTTCGGACCCTTGCGGTCGTAACTGTCATACTGATGGAAAGCACGGTACATATCTACCGTATTGCGATAATAGTGCTCATCGATGACATCATATTTCACATTCTCCACACCTGTCGCCTTGGCATCGTTAGCCATCATCTTGGCATCGACAGTAGAAATGATCTGCAACTGCGGGTATTTTGCCTTGATCGCCTCATAGAACTTCTTGAAACGACCGGGGTAGCTGCCCGACTTGTCAAAGAAGTCCTCATTGCCTATCTCCACATAATGAAGCGGGAAGGGTGCGGGATGACCGTCCTTGACACGCTGCGCACCCCATTTGGTCTCGGGGCCACCGATGACATATTCAATCTCATCCAAGGCGTCTCGTACGAAGCCGTCGACATAATCGCCTGTGACGTAGTCACCACTCAGCGTGTAGCCTGCAAAGACAGCGAGCAACGGCTCGGCGCCCACATCCTCGGTCCACTCAAGAAACTCTAACAGTCCCATGCCGTCGGTGCTCGGATAGCCCCACGGACTCATGTGTCCCGGTCGCTCATCAGGGTTGCCCACCGTGCGCTTCCAGTCGAAACGGTTGCGGAAGTCGTTGCCCTCGACATAGTTGCCACCGGGGAAACGCAGAAACTTCGGATGCATGTTGCACATCATCGTCATCAGGTCACGGCGCAGTCCGTTGGGCCGGTTATTGAACGTCTCAGGGAAGAGCGTGACGCGTGTCAGCCAGTATTTGCCGCTTTCGTCAGCCGTGATACAGAACTTCACGTCCTTCGTTGCCGCCACCTTAGCGGGCGCAGAGAACGAGAAAGCGTGTCTGCTCCACTCCCTGCCGATGCCTTCCACCTTGGTGCTGGCATAGACGGTCTTGCCATCCTCACTGACGAGTGAGACCGTGAACGAAGCTGGTTCGTTTCCATCCGTCTTGGCATAGAAAGCACCCTCGTATTTCTCATTGGGACGCACAGGGAAGCCCCAGTAGCCGTCGTTGAGAAGTCGTGAGCCTTTTGCTGCCTCCCAGCGCAGCGACTTCGGGTTGGCCCGGTTGATGCCGTTGTTCTGTTCGATAGCGATACGGCCGGAGAGCGTGTCGGCGAGTGCCCAGAACTTTGGACCTCCCGTCTTCCAAGGCGTCCACGGGTTAGGCTGCTGTCCATTCCTATCTTCCTTGAACGAAGTGTTGCGGATAAGTTGGGCATAGAGACCGCCCTCATAGGAGAAGTTAATTTCTTCGGTCATCAGTCCATAGAGTGTCGGACTAACCGTCTTGTTGGCCTCATCCAGTCGCAAGGTGAGCTTAGGCTGTGCTGAGAGCACTCCGCCCATCATCAAGCCTGCGGCAAGCGCAAGCGTCTTTAGTTTTCCAGTTCTTAACATGATATAGTTATTGAGTTTGTTTTCACATTGCAAATTCACGTTGCAAATTCACATTGCAAATTCACATTGCAAAGTTAGGCAGTAATAAATAAGAAGACATTAAAAAATGTCTCACAAACATGAGACATTTATTGCACAAGGACAAATAGACACAAAAAGGCAAACAAAAACCGCAACTCACCTTTGAGATGTACGGCAGTAAAGACACTGTCCAGTCTGAAGTAGAAATTCATTTGAGGTTTTCAATGAGTTCAAGACCTTGACTGCGGTAGAAAGGGAATTTTCGATCGGAACTTATAAGTGGAATTCCTATCGTGATGGCATGGGATATGATGACGTGATCTGACGGATCACGGTGATCTTGAGCAGTATTGAGACGGAGACGCGAATAGGTGTCCATGACATTAGCATCGAGAGGCAGGTCATCAATGAAATATTCATCTTTTACGGATTGAAGCATTTCATGAGCTGTCTTCCATGTCTTTGTAACAATTTTCCCGTTATTGAAAAGCACAACGAGTTCTCGCAAACTCTCAGCACTCATGCAGATGAGATTAGAGTAATCATCCAACATCATCTGTACATCGCTTGAGAGACTGTCAATGTCTGAAACCTTATATAGGAAAATGTTAGTATCGATAAGTATTCTCATGCCATTCCGAGAGCTTCCGGATCCTTGATGATGATTGTCCCTTGCATCCTATCAGAAGCTTCCTTCCTCCTTCTCGCAATTTCCTTTTTAACTTCGACAGGTACCTTGTCCCAGTTGTCGAAGATTTCCCTTAAATTGAGTTCCATATTTTATTTTCATTAAATGTACGACATAGTATCATTGCAGCAAAGATACGGATAATATTTGTTATTGGCAAGTGAAGCGAAGAAAAAAGTTCGAGCTGTACGGTTGAACTTCCTTCTCTACTTATAGTTGATAGTGCCTCGGAGAGGCACACTCTGCATAACCCCAGGCAAGGAGCGTAGCGACGTAG
>CADBAG010000004.1 GCA_902792635.1 uncultured Prevotellaceae bacterium
CTATGTCCACAAGCCTATGCTACATACCTTTGGCTTGTACGACAACCAGGAGATAGCCTATTTCTCGGTTCACAATATGGGGCACTATCAGATGCTGAGCGCCGCCGTGACGGCCTCACCGACATTCAGTTGGTATCAGCCCTCCTGGGAGATAGACTATTCCCAGTTGTTCTTCCGTGAGCCTACAAGTCTCTGCTCCCGCCATCCCTCGTTTACTTTCGTGCTTCGCAACAGCCTCGTCTTTCCTCATGGCTGGATGGCGGGCATCGACTTCTATGGCTACACCGACAACTATGAACCGATGCGACGGTCTGCAGGATTTGTGACTATGAACGCACGGTTGCGCAAGTCGTTCTTCAAAGACCGCCTTGTCTTTCTCCTCCAAGCTTCGGACCTGACCAAGTGTAATCGTGAGCGGTGGACTTATTATGGCACGGATGTCATTAGCCGTAAGGACGCCAACAATTTTACGCGCAGCATCTCGCTCACCATGACCTACAACTTCAACGCCTCGCGCAGCCGATACAAAGGAACGGGTGCAGGAAATGAAGAGAAGAAGCGACTGTGAGGATGTCAAGAGGAGAGATATCAATTTAGGCCGTCCTGTAATCAAACAAAAAAGACTGAGTTGTTATCGGTATGGCCTTAATTTGTTAATCATAACTAAAACTTTGGCTCATTTCCTCTTTTTTATAAATCATACTTTATAAATTTACTATATTTGCCGAAGATTTTAATTACGATTTATGGAAAAGCTGATAGAACGTCCGTATTATATCAATATGATTCGCCCTTTTATCGGGAAGAACGTAATCAAGGTGCTGACAGGCCAACGCCGTGTCGGAAAGAGTTGTATCCTCAAGCAATTGGCTAACAAAATAGCAGAGACAAATACTGATGCCAATATCATATCTATCAACAAAGAACTGGAGGACTTCGCTTTCATTCATACTCATGACGATTTGAGCAAATACGTTGGGGAACAACTGAAGTCAGGTGCAGCCAACTATCTTTTCATCGATGAGGTGCAGGATATAGAAGGTTTTGAGGTTACGCTTAGGAGTCTGCAGGCCTCAGAAGCTTGCGACATTTACATCACCGGCAGCAATGCCAAGATGTTTTCCAGCGAATTGTCAACCCATCTCTCTGGCCGCTATGTGGAGTTTCATATCCACAGTCTGAGTTATGATGAGTTTTTGGTATTCCATCATTTGGAGCCTTCTAATCAATCGTTGAGAAGCTATTTGCTGTATGGCGGAATGCCTTATCTTACCAATCTGCCCCTTGAGCGGGATGTTGTCTTTGAGTATTTACAGAATGTTTATAACACCATACTTCTGAAAGATGTTGTCAAACGTGAGGGCATCCGGAACGTTGACTTCTTAGAGACATTGGCTTTATATACAGCCGACAATGTGGGTAACCTGTTCTCTGCAAACAATATCAGTAAATATCTTAAATCGCAGCATGTTAATACCTCACCAGTACAAATCATTAACTACCTGCGAGCTATGCAGAATGCCTATTTGATACAGAAAGTACGCCGAGTGGATATTAATGGCTTACGCATGTTTGAGATAGGAGATAAATACTACTTTGAAGACTTGGGACTTCGCAACTGCCGTCTGAGCTCTTCAGTCCAACAAGACATCAATAAGCTCATAGAAAATGCCATTTATCTGTATCTCTGTCAACAGCGATTCAAGGTATTTACGGGACAGATGCCTGACGGCAAAGAGGTGGACTTTGTCGGGCTTCACGACGACCAGCGTATCTATGTACAGGCGACCTACCTGATGGTAGACGAAGCCACTCGCAAGCGCGAGTTCGGTAATCTGAAAGCTATCAGTGACAACTATCCCAAATATGTTGTCAGCCTGGACGAATGGACAAGCGGCAGCAACATTGATGGTATACAGCATGTTCACCTCGGCAATTTCTTGCGGATGAAACTAACGTAATACCGCAAGAGTGTTCAGTCTGCTTAAACCTTGGTGTTATCCAATAAAACTTCAAGGAAAGTGATATCGATAAGTTTCAGAAATCAACGCTCTGTTTCCAAAAATGACTTACCTGGGAGTTTTGTGGCATGCCACAGATGTCGATGGCAAATAGCAGTTTATCTTTTGTTATCAGTCTTGTTACAATGTTGTGGTAATATTTTAGCGTCCTCATTTCTCACGGCCAAGATAGTCAAAATATCGACACGCACCAAAAGAAAAAGCAAGTTTTTCTGTACTTCCCCGGATTAAGATTATACGGTGCCTCCACTTCCCGCTCTTTATTGTAAGGGAGATTGCAGAGCAAACGTGGCAGACCTAAAAAAACAAAATTATTACCTTCACCTTGGAGTTTTCTTGTGATAAGGTGGTATCTTTGCACGACATGGAAACAAAACAGCAACTCAGAGACAATTATCTTCACGAAGCCGCAGGCCTTCAACAACGTATCAGCAACCTGAAAGCCCGAGGGCGCGGTTTCGTAACAGGAGAGATAGCGTCGTTCCTCGGCCTCATAGCGTTCATCGCCACCATCACCCTCAGCGAATCAGAATTGTTGAAAGCAGCAGAAGGTGTACTTGCTGCCCTTATGGCCGTGTGCTATATCATCATCCGCAATAAAGACACTAAAAACAGCCGGCGCATTACAGAGCTGGAACAGTTGCGGCTCGCTTATCAGCAGGAAGAGGCTGCGTTAGGCGGTGACTTCTCAGCCTTCGACGACGGAGAGCGCTTCATCGACCCACACCACCCTTTCACTTACGACCTGGATATCTTCGGCAAGGAAAGTCTCTATCAACGCATCAACCGCACGGTGACGACATTGGGTGCCGATAGGCTTGCAGAGAGTCTCAGCCGGGTGGATATGCACAAGAGTGCTCAAGAGATCAACGAGTGTCATGATGCCATCAACACGCTCGCGGCAAATGACCTTGCCGACTGGCGCATGGAGTTCATCTCCTGTGGCGTCAATGCGAAGATTGATACGAACGCTATCCTCCAATCGCTACCGAAATTGCAGGAGATCACGATACCTCATTATCTGAGCGGTCGGGGTATGAAAATTATAACTACCCTCATGTCGATCGGCGTCTTCGCCAGTATCATAGCTGCCGTCTACCGTCTCGTCAACCCTATGCTGCCGATCATGTGGGTGTTCGTCAACTTCTTCCTCGTAGCAGGTCTTGCGGGGAAATATTTGAAACAGATGCTCACAGTAGGCAACCAACTCCACAACGAGATGCAACCGCTTATGCGGATAGTCAATCTTGCCAACGAGATAGAGCCCGGACACGCTACCATCATTAAGAAAGACGTTGAAAGTCTTCAAGAGGCCATCAGCTCTTTTGAGATCCTCGCAAACATCGTCGAGACACTGATCCTTCGCACAAGCGACGCTTACAAGTTCTTCGCCGATGCTTTTTGCCTGCGTGGTTTCTTCCTCGTGAATAAGTTTAGTGGTTGGCGCACAATGGCTACCACCAACCTCTCAGAATGGATTGAGGCCGTATCAGAACTCGACACGCTTGTCTCCATGGCTCAGATGCGCTATGACCATCCCGAAGCAGGATCAGCCACTATTATAGATAAGGAGAAAAGCGATGAGCCTATTTATTATGAGGCCAAAGGCTTATGGCATCCGTTCCTTGGGGCGAAGGCCGTCCGCAATGATTTTTCTATCCGCGACGGCAACTTCTATATCGTTACGGGCGCAAACATGGCGGGCAAGAGTACATTTCTCCGTGCACTCGGCGTGAACTACATCCTTGCGATGAATGGCATGCCGGTATTTGCAGAGAGCCTCACTGTCTCACGCTTCAAACTCTTCAGCAGCATGCGCACGTCGGATGACCTCAGCCACGGCATCAGCTATTTTAATGCAGAACTGCTGAGGCTGCAGCAACTGTTAGAATATATCCAGCAACCCACCCTTCTTATCCTCGACGAGATCCTCAAAGGTACCAACTCACTCGACAAGCTCAATGGCTCCCGTATGTTCCTCCGTGCCATCACCCACAAGCCAGTCGCCGGAGTCATCGCCACGCACGACCTCGAACTGGCGAAGATGGAGCAGGAGAGCCCGCAGTTCCACAACTGGTGCTTTGAGATTGCCCTTGGCACCGACGTTACCTATCCTTACAAGATAACGCCGGGAGTGGCAAAAAATCAGAACGCTACGTACCTGCTATCAAGAATTTTAAGTAACTTTGCCGAGAAATAAAAGAAGCACAATTTCAAAATATAATCTCAAGAAACATAATATCAAGATATATTTAATGGAAAGACCTACACTCACGAACAAGCAGTATGTGCTGCCGTTTATTCTTGTCACTACCCTCTTCTTCCTCTGGGGCTTCGCACGCGCCATCCTCGACGTGCTCAACAAGCATTTCCAGAACGCACTCGATATCTCCATGTCGCAGTCGGCACTTATCCAGGTGACGACCTACCTCGGCTATTTCATCATGGCTATCCCCGCAGGATGGTTCATCAACCGCCACGGCTATCGCACGGGTGTGATCTTTGGTCTCACGCTCTTTGGCGTCGGCGCACTACTTTTCATTCCAGGAGCTGAAGCCGGCACCTTCTATGCCTACCTCGGCGCACTCTTCATCATCGGCTGCGGACTGGTGTTCCTTGAGACCTCCGCCAACCCTTACGTCACAGAGCTCGGCAACCCCGTCACCGCCACGAGCCGCCTGAACTTCTCACAGTCGTTCAACGGACTCGGCTCCCTGTCGGCTACATTCATCGTCGGACAATTCTTCTTCTCCGGGCCTAACACCGGTGACAAAGTGGTAGTGCCTTACGCCATCCTCGGCATCGTGGTGCTCATCATCGCCGTAGTTTTCTCCCGTGTCAAACTGCCGGAGATAAGTCATAAGGAGACAACGGAAGACGAGGAGCGCGGCACACGTATCGTCAAACTCTTCCGCCACCACACGATGTTCGTCTTTGGTCTCTTCGCCCTCCTCGCCTATGAGATAGCAGAGATCAGCATCAACAGTTACTTCATCAACTTCGTCACGGCCAAGGGTTGGATGGACGATAATATGGCATCCGTCGTACTCACAGCAGCCTTGGCTTTCTTTATGTTAGGCCGCTTTGGAGGCAGCTGGATCATGCGAACCGTCAAGGCCGAGCACATGCTGCTCTACTGCGCTGCAGGCAGTGTTATCTGCATGGGACTGGTGCTCTGCAACTTCGGCAAGGTATCGATGATCGCCCTCGTGTGTAACTATATTTTCGAGGCCATCATGTTCCCAACCATCTTCTCACTGGCCCTGCGCGGATTGGGCAACCTGACAAAGAGCGCCTCATCATTATTGATGATGACGCCTATCGGTGGTTGCGGCTTCCTGCTCATGAGTCTCATCGCCGACTCCACAGGTGCCATGTCACTGCCGTTCGTCATCCCGTTCCTCTGTTATTTCATCGTCCTCCTCTTTGCATCAGAGTTGACGAGAAAAGGAAACGGACCGGTATTGCATTTATAATTGGTTCTTCCGGTTTTCGGATTGATAGCGTGGTACAGCCTCGGAGAGGCTGGCTTTGGTTAGTCCCAGGTGAGGACGAAGGTCCCCGAAGGGGGCCAACATGGTTAGCCCCAGGTAAGGAGCGCAGCGACGCAACCTGGGGTTGGTGTTTGGCGCTGGTTGATTGCAATCCGGCCTCGAAGAGGGCGAACCTATAAAACATCCCCTCCAAGGTTCGCCCTCTTCGAGGCCGACAGGTCAGGTTTTAGGCTCCCATCCGACCCCAGGTTGCGTCGCTGCGCTCCTTACCTGGGGCTAACCTAATTGGCCCCCTTCGGGGACCTTACTAACCCGGAATCCGGATGAACCAATTACAAACTCTTTTGCGTCCTTTGTGTCTTTCGTGGACTCAATTGCAAAACCAATGTGGCAAAAGCTTTTGACCTAAAGCAAGGCAGCAATTAAGTTAGTCTTTTTTAAAGTTCTGCAACAAAAAATACACGCTTGCATGAATAGAAAAAGAAATTATATTGCTAAATTTGCAAGCGGTTGAGGCAAGGAGCCCCACCTATTATTATATAGTTAGAATCATCTTTATAAACATTTAATAAAATGGTTAACTACAAAGATTTAGGTCTCGTCAACACACGCGAGATGTTCAAGCGCGCCGTAACAGGCGGTTATGCTATTCCGGCATTCAACTTCAACAACCTTGAGCAGCTGCAGGCTATCATCACAGCCAGCTCAACACTGAAGAGCCCTGTCATCCTGCAGGTTTCTAAGGGTGCACGTGCATACGCTAATCCTATCCTGCTCCGTTACATGGCACAGGGTGCCGTGGAGTTCGCTAAGAGCCTCGGCTGCCATCATCCCGAGATCGTGCTGCACCTCGACCACGGAGATACATTCGAGCTCGTTAAGGACTGCGTAGACCTGGGCTTCTCCAGCGTCATGATCGATGGTTCAAGCAAGCCTTACGAGGAGAACATCGAGCTCACTCGCAAGTGCGTAGAGTACGCTCACAAGTATGATGTCACTGTTGAGGCAGAGCTCGGCGTCCTCGCTGGTGTTGAGGATGAGGTTGCTTCTGAGGAGAGCCACTATACAAAGCCTGAGGAGGTTATCGACTTCTCTCAGCGTTCTGGCTGCGATAGCCTCGCTATCTCTATCGGCACAAGCCACGGTGCTTACAAGTTCAAGCCCGAGCAGTGCACACGTGACCCGAAGACAGGTCGCCTGATTCCTCCTCCACTGGCCTTCGATGTGCTTGCAGAGATCGAGAAGAAGCTTCCTGGCTTCCCAATCGTTCTGCACGGTTCTTCTTCTGTTCCTCAGAAGTGGGTCGACATCATCAACAAGTACGGAGGCAAGCTGCCTGACGCTGTTGGTATTCCTGAGGATCAGCTCCGCAAGGCTGCTAAGAGCGCTGTCTGCAAGATCAACATCGACTCTGACTCTCGTCTGGCTTACACCGCTGGTGTTCGTGAGACTCTCGCTCTCCATCCTGATTACTTCGATCCTCGCCAGTATGGTAAGGTGGCTCGTAACTACATGATCGAGATGTACGAGGAGAAGATCAAGGACGTCCTTGGTTCTGAGAACAAGCTCGCTAACTGCGACTAATAAACATTTGCTCCACGCAGCCCTTGCTGCGTGAGGCATGACACAATAAAAGGTCATTCTTTTCAATAGAAAGGAATGACCTTTTTTTTATTTCTTCCGGTTCCCGGATTGATATAGGCAGATTTATGGATTGATACCGGTGGATTCTCGGATTGATATAGGCAGATTATTGGATTGATACCCACAGATTCTCGGATTGATACCCGCAGACAGCCTCGGAGAGGCTGAATTTTACATAACCCCAGACTAAGGTCGCGGCAGCGACCGCAGTCTGGGGCCTTTGGTCAGTGTGCGGATAGCTGACCTCCTGCCTCGAAGAGGCAGACTGCACGACAGTGCGCAATGTCTATACTGGTTTTAACATAGCGCGCCAAAAGGTGCATTCAGCCTCTCCGAGGCTGGATTTCAGGGAATTCGCACCCGCACTAAAAATCCCCAGACTGCGGTCGCTATCGCGCCCTTAGTCTGGGGTTATGAATAATTGTGCCTCTCCGAGGCACTCATCAACCCGAAAACCGAAACCTAAAATTACTATGGTAATTGCGGACGGCCACAAGGGCCGTACCCTGCAATTGAATATATTGTTAGGTTATTTCATCTCGATATCTTTGATGCTTCTCACACTTCCCGTCAATGGGTCAAAGACGATCTGAGCGGATTGCTTCTTGCCAAAGAGATCACCACTCAACGACTGTACGAAACCAAACTGGGCAGCGTTCATCTCATAGGTAGCGACCGTCTTACCACCCGTCGTCAGCACCGCTTTGATCTTGGAAGGTAGCACGGAACGCAGACCGATATCGTTCTTATCCTCTTTCTTCTTCTCGGTTGCTGCATCCGCCATCGGGTCTTTTGCCGTGTGCTCATCGGTAATGGTGATGAAATAGGGCTCGCCACTAAGGTCATCACAGCTCACGAGACCATAATATTTAGAGAAGCGGAAGAGCACCGACTTCCCCTCCTTAACAGGTACAAAGGAAAGCTGCGTCCATGTCGTGTCTTTCACCGTCGTGCCT
Organism: uncultured Prevotellaceae bacterium; assembly: GCA_902792635.1. Lineage (GTDB taxonomy): Bacteria > Bacteroidota > Bacteroidia > Bacteroidales > Bacteroidaceae > Prevotella. The sequence goes on from CADBAG010000004.1 coordinate 8,116, forward strand.
TCAAAGAGTTGCGTGAGCGCTGCCTCCTGACGGTTCATGTTCTCATACATCAGTTTGAGCTGCGCACCATCCTTCGGGAGGTTATCAGCATCACCGCGACTCAGTGAGTTACGGCTGTCGCGGATATCGTAGATCTCCTTTGCCGTGAGTTCAGCCTGCTTTGCCGTGGATCCTGCCGAGAGGATATCCTCTGTCATGAAAGCACTCGGGTCGAGCGGTGCAGGCTTCGGAGCAGGCTTGAAAACACGCACGGGAAGCGTCGGCTGTTTGGCATCGGTATTGATAGCAAGCAACTGACCATCATGCGTCAATGACACCTTATCAATCGTGTATTTCTTGTCCACGGTGAGTTTAAACTGTTTCGACGTGTCGGGCACAGCAGTCTGATCCATCTCGATACCGATGATACGGTAGGTCGTAGAGGGCTGCTGCGAGACCTTCTCACGCATGAAACGCTCGGCATAAGGAGAAAACTCACCCGGTTTATACTGTGTCTTCTCCACTTTCACTGTGAACCGCATCCCATTCTTCGGGAGCATATAGCTCGTTCCCTCAATGCTCTGCGCAAGCAAAGGAGACGAAACAAAAGTCAATGCGGCAAAAAGGCCGCAGAAATGCAAATTAATCATAGTTCTATACCTTCTGGCCCTACCCCCGCCCCTCCCCCATCCAGGGGAGGGGTTTATTACTGACAAGAGCCAAATTCCTATATAAATTAGCATCCCCCACCAAGCATATCAGCCCCCTCCCCTGGATGGGGGAGGGGTGGGGGTGGGGCCAGCTATTCCTCCACTCTCTTGAACGCCTTGGGCAGATACTCAATGATGTCGCTTGCCACAAGACTTTCTTTCCCTAAATCTTTCGCAGCAAGGTCACCAGCAAGACCATGAAGGTACATGCCGAGCGTGCAGGCGTCAGTCTGATTATAGCCACGCGCAAGCAGGCCCGTGATAATACCCGTCAGCACGTCGCCACTGCCGGCTGTCGCCATACCACTGTTGCCCGTAGGATTGAACAGCACACGGCCATCGGGGAGACAGAGAGCCGAGTAATGACCTTTTAAGATAATGTATCCCTGCAAGCGCGAAGCTAACTGGCGGGCTCGCATCAAGCGGTCGTAGCTACTTGCACTCGCACTTCCCATCAGTCGGTCAAACTCCTTCGGATGAGGCGTGAGGATGATACCCTTCGGCAACTGCTGTAGCCAAGCCTGATGACTGGCGAGGATATTGATAGCATCCGCATCGGCCACCACCGGACACTTAGCGCGACTGATCTGACCGATGAGCGCCACAGCCGTGTTCTCCGACTGTCCTAAGCCCGGGCCGATGCCCAACGCTTCGAAGTCGTCGCAGACCACACTGTCGGAGAACTCATAGTCGTCCTTATCGAGTTGCAGTACTGCCTCCGGCACACTGATCTGCATGATGTCATAGTTGCGCGCAGGCGTGTGAACAGTGAGTTTCCCCACTCCCGACCGCATGCAGGCACGCGAAGCGAGGATAGCGGCTCCCGACATACCATAGCTCCCGGCAACGAGCAGCGCATGACCCATTGTACCTTTATTGGCGAAGTCGGGGCGACGTTTCATGAGTGCACTCACCTCGTGCTCCTCCAAGATCCGGCACTTGGCCTCCGTGTTCATGATATACTCAGGACTGAGACGGATATCGAGCACTTTCAAGCGTCCGATATACTGCTGACAATCGGGAAGAAGCATCGAGAGTTTCTTCTGCTGAATCGTCAGCGTGAGGTCGGCACGAATGATGTTGGCATGCACGTTGTAGGTGTTGTCCTCACACATCAGTCCCGACGGTAGGTCAATACTGACGACCTTCGCCGGGCTCTTGTTGATATACTTCACCAACGAGGCGAAGCCACCCATGAGCGCCTTGTTCAGTCCAGAGCCGAAGAGACCGTCGATGACAACAGTATCCGGCGTCAGCTCTGGCGGATCGAAGTTGAGCGAGATCTCCGTGAACTGCACCTTGCGCTGTTCAACAAGACTCTCGCGATTGGCCGCACAGTCGTCCGACAGTTTATTGTGAATATTAAAAAGGTAAACCGACACCTTATAGCCGGCATCAGCAAGAAGACGCGCCACAGCAAGTGCATCGCCACCATTGTTACCGGGTCCTGCAAAGACGACCATCGGTGTCTGATTGGTCCACTCCTCCATGATAGCGGCGGTGAGGACCTTCGCGGCACGCTCCATGAGGTCAAGACTCCTCACAGGCTCGTGCTCTATCGTATATTGATCAAGCTCATGTAGCTGAGCAGCAGTAAAAATCTTCATATCACTGCAAAAGTACTGAAAAGAATGGAGAATAAAGGAAAAAATATCGGCTAATTTTCGTAATTTTGCACTATTATTCGAAATACTGCATAAAAGCAACAAAAGTATCGCATCATGAGCATTGTTAAAGTCAAGGACAAGACGTTCAAAACGTTTATTCCCGAAGAAGAAATCCAGCGCCGCGTGAAAGCCGTGGCAGAGAAACTGAACAAAGACATGGCCGGCAAGAATCCGCTGTTCTTAGCTGTTCTCAACGGCTCTTTCATCTTCGCCGCTGACTTGATGCGGTATATCACCATTCCTTGTGAGATATCGTTTGTCAAGCTCGCCTCCTATGAGGGTACGACTTCCACGGGCAAGGTCAAGGAGGTCGTAGGTATCAACCAAGACCTTAAAGGCCGTACCGTTGTCATCGTGGAGGACATCGTTGACACGGGTCACACGATGAAGCACATGCTCGAGAGCCTCAGCAAGCACAACCCCGAGTCGCTGCATATCTGCACGCTGCTCGTCAAACCGAGCAAGCTCGAGGTAGACCTCAATATCGAGTATCCCGCCATGGAGATCCCCAACGACTTCATCGTCGGCTACGGACTCGACTACGATCAGCAAGGACGCAATCTGAGAGATATCTATACGATAGTGGAATAAGGACCTTCTCAAGAGGCCTACCCAAGCCCTCCCTAAAGGGAGGGATGTGGATTACTTTAAGCTAAAATAGGCTCCACTCTTTAAGCTAAGAGAGACTTCAAGATTAATAATTTTAATAATGAAAAACATCGTGATTTTCGGTGCCCCAGGTTCAGGTAAGGGCACTCAGAGTGAGAAAATGATTCAGAAGTACGGTTTCGGCCACATCTCCACAGGAGACGTGCTGCGCGATCAGATCAAGCGTGGCACAGAGTTAGGCAAGACCGCCAAAGGCTATATCGACAATGGTCAGCTCATCCCCGACGACCTCATGGTAAGTATCCTCGCTGACGTCTACGACAGCTTCGGCAAGGATCACAAGGGTGTCATCTTCGATGGTTTTCCCCGCACCATCCCGCAGGCAGAGGCTCTGAAGGAGATGCTCGCTAAGCGTGGCCACAAGGTGGCTGCCATGATTGAGCTTGACGTTCCTGAGGACGAGCTGATGAAGCGTCTCATCCTCCGCGGCAAGCAGAGCGGTCGCTCCGACGACAACGAGGAGACCATCAAGAAGCGTCTCACCGTTTATCACAACCAGACTGCTCCCCTTATCGAGTGGTACGAGAAAGAGGGCATTCACCATCACATCAACGGTCTTGGTGAGCTCGACAGAATCTTCGGCGACATCTGCGCAGTCATTGATAACTTATAATAAAAGGGGCCTAACCAAGCCTTCCCTGAAGGGAAGGATGAAGTTTAACCTAGGGGCCTAACCAAGCCTTCCCTAAAGGGAAGGATGTTGATTACTTTAAGCAATAATCAGCATGAAAAATGGCAGGTGAATGGAATATGGTAATCAACATCCCTCCCTTTAGGGAGGGCTTGGGTAGGCCGGAGGGCTTGGGTAGGCCTCTTCTGTAGGCCCCTATTTTGTACTTATGGAATCAAACTTTGTAGACTACGTGCGCATCGTCTGCCGCTCCGGAAAAGGCGGCAGAGGATCGGCGCACCTCAGACACGTGAAATACCAGCCCAACGGCGGACCGGACGGCGGTGACGGTGGCCACGGAGGAAGCATCATCCTGCGCGGCAACCATAACTATTGGACCCTGCTGCACCTGAAATATCAGAAGCACGTCTTCGCAGAGCACGGTGGCAACGGCGGTGCCGACAAATGTCATGGCACCGACGGCAAGGACTCGTATATCGATGTGCCATGTGGCACCGTGGTCTACAATGCCGAGACCGGTAAGTACGTCTGCGACATCACATACGACGGCCAGGAGGTGGTGCTGCTGCAAGGCGGACGCGGCGGATTGGGTAACTTCCAGTTCCGCACCGCTACGCGTCAGGCACCGCGCTTCGCACAGCCGGGAGAGCCCGCCCAGGAGATGACGGTCATCCTTGAGCTTAAGCTCTTAGCCGACGTCGGTCTCGTAGGCTTCCCCAATGCAGGTAAGTCCACACTGCTCTCCGCCCTCTCGAGCGCTAAACCGAAGATTGCCAACTACCCGTTCACGACGCTTGAGCCCTCGCTCGGCATCGTGAGCTACCGCGACGGCAAGTCGTTCGTCATGGCCGACATCCCCGGTATCATAGAGGGAGCCAGCGAAGGCAAAGGTCTCGGCCTGCGGTTCCTCCGACATATCGAGCGCAACTCGCTCCTGCTCTTCATGGTACCCGGCGAGAGCAACGACATCAAGCACGACTATGAGGTGCTGTTGGGCGAACTGAAGAAGTTCAACCCCGACATGCTCGAGAAGCACCGCGTGCTTGCCGTGACGAAATGTGACCTCCTCGACGACGAGCTTATCAGCATGCTCAAAGAGGAGCTGCCCGATGATCTCCCCGTGGTGTTCATCTCTGCCGTGACCGGCTACGGCCTCGACGAGCTGAAGGATGTGCTGTGGCGCGAACTGAACAGTGAGAGCAACAAGCTCGCAGAAATCACGGCTGAAGACACGCTCGTGCACCGCGACAAGGACATGGGTGCCTTCCAGCAAGAAATGCACGACGAGGATGTCGATGAAGATGATATCGAAGTAGTGGATGCGGAAGAGGTCGAAGATAATTAGTAATTTGTAATTAGGTTCTTCAACTTTTTGGGTTGCTGAGTGCCTCGGAGAGGCACACTCTGGATAACCCCAGGCAAAGGAGCGTAGCGACTGTAGCCTGGGGCTTAGGGCGGAAGGCGGAATAGCTGATCTCCAGCCTCGGAGAGGCTGACTGCACGATAGTGCGCTATGTCTTTATTAGCTTGTGTCGGCGACATAGCGCGCCAAGGCGCAGTCTGCCTCTCCGAGGCAGAAGGTCAAGTGTCACATCTCTATCATAACACACCCCAGGCTGCGTCGCTGCGCTCCTTTGCCTGGGGTTATGCAGAATCAGCCTCTCCGAGGCTGTATACCGCCATCAACCCGAAACGGAATAACACCAAATTAGTAATTAATGAAGTTACATTATTATAATATTGCCGATGATGTCATTGCTTTCTCCACCACACGACATGGTGGGGCGAGCAAAGGCAACCACGGCGAACTGAACATCAATCCTTATTGCGGTGACAACGCCGCAGCCATCACTGCTAACCGCGAAGCACTCTGTAAGACCCTGAACATAGAGGACTGCCATTTGTTTCTGCCTCATCAGGTTCATGACATCGAATGTCTCGATGTCACTGAAGACGTGCTTCATGCTTCCCCAAAACAACGCCAGCAGCTCCTTGAAGGCAAGGATGCACTGATGACCTCCCTACCCCATGTCTGCATCGGCGTGTCGACAGCCGACTGCATCCCCGTCTTGCTCTACGACCCACGGCACCATGCCAAAGCTGCAATCCATGCCGGATGGCGCGGCACCGTGAGTCGTATCGTCAAAGAGACCTTCAGAAAGATGCAGCGACGCTACGGTACGCTCCCCGAAGACACGCTTGCTGTCATCGGACCGGGCATCACCCTAAAGAACTTTGAGGTAGGACAGGAAGTCTACGACGACTTTGCCGCACATGGCTTCGACATGCGCCTCATCGCACAGAAGTTCCCGTGCAAGAACAATCCTACACAAGAGAAGTGGCACATCAACCTCCCCCTCTGCAACCAGCTGCAGTTGGAGAGCGTAGGCGTACCACGAGGTAATATCCAACAGTCGGGCATCTGTACCTATGATGATGTCGCCGATTTCTTCTCCGCAAGAAGATTGGGTATCAATTCGGGAAGGATATATACGGGGATCATATAGGCCCCACCCCTACCGGCCCCACCCCTACCGGCCCCACCCCTACCCCTCCCCCATCCAGGGGAGGGGCCTAATTACTATGCGCATACCAAACAATGAATAGGAAACAATCATCAATGATAGAATCAAATATAATATATCCTCCACATTCTTGGCCGGAGAGCGCCTCGAAGAGGCACCACATGGTTAACCCCAGGCAAGGCTCTGCCGCAGCCTGGGGAATAGATAGAGTAGATTTGCTCTGCAAAGTGTCCTCGAAGAGGGCGAACCTTATAAAGATGTTATGCGATAAGTGCTGGATACTGTTGCTCTGTCTCGCAACAGTCCTCCCTTCCTCCGCCCAGCGCACCCGCTTCTCTGCCACTGAGCAGGCGTCTATCAGCGTGCCGACGCCGGGACTCTTCTCGCAGAGCAATGCATTCAATATCGACTTCCGCATCCTACGCGACAATGAGTATTCGTTTCCTTTACCGGTAGGTAAAGCAACGGTAAAAGACGGAGCATTAGAGATAACAACTACGAAAGGTGATGCCGTGAAAGCCATGTTCAGTGGTACCGTTCGACTGTCTAAGCGCACACAACAATACGGCAACACCATCGTCATCCGACACGACAACGGGCTCGAGACCGTCTATGCCTACAACGCACAGAACCTCGTAAGCATAGGGCAGCGCGTGAAAGCCGGACAGACCATCGCCATCGTCGGTGGAGATGACGGCCGCACCTTCTGTCTTTTCTCCATCATGGTCAATGGCGGCAGGATCAATCCTGAAACGATCCTTGAACCGAAGAGCCACCGATTGCGCAAGCAAGTACTGCAATGCCGCAAGAACGGAAATCGCGTGTCAGTATCAGTTCTCAACGCCGAAAAAGAGAAAGCGCTTAGCTTAGATCCCGATGACAACGACGACAGTGATTTCAACAACGGCTCAACTTTAAACCTCGACCTGAAGAAGATTGAGGAGCAGCACTGGTCCTACCCCCTCCCCGGTGCCCATGTCATCAGTCCTTATGGCGGACGTGGTGGCCGTGGCCACTCGGGTGTTGACATCAAGACCAAGCCCAACGATGAGGTCTTGGCAGCCTTCGATGGCGTCGTCGTGCAGTCCGGCCCCTACTACGGTTACGGCAACTACATCGTCATCCGCCACGCCTATGGCTTCTCAACCTGTTACAGTCACCAGTCAAAGAATTTCGTAAAGGCCGGACAAAAGGTGAAAGCCGGTCAGGTCATCGGACTCACGGGACAGACAGGCCGCGCCACGACACCTCACCTCCACTTCGAGATTCGTTTCTGTGGCCGCCCCATCAATCCTTCTATCTTCTTTGATCACGCCAACCACACGCTGAAAGCACGCGTGCTCACCGTCCAAAAGGGCAGAAGCATAAAATAGTATCGACATTGGCCGGCACGTGACGAACAATTGGCCGGCACGTGACGAACAATTGGCCGGCACGTGGCGAACAATTGGCTGACACGTGGCGAACGATATCATTTCAGTTGCAGAGCCTCAGCTCGCTTTCTTTCAGCATCGGGCTCGTCGCCGTGACGGTCACCTCTTTAGCATCGGCATCCTTCCGGATGACGACGAGGGCCTTTCCAAAGAAAGCCTTGCGGTGATCAGCCTTGAAACGCTCCATGGAGGTCTGCGAGCCATTGTCGACACCGATGATTGTGCCACCGGTAACTGAGAAGTGGATATCGTCTTCTGCCCACGGACAGAGGTTACCATCCTTGTCGACGACCTCAGCATTGACAAACAGCGTGTTCTTGCCGTCATAATCTTTCGTCAGGCGAACGGTGTATTCAGGACCAGCCGTACGGATGACCTGTTCCTTCACAACCTTACCGCCTTTGCGCGACACGGCTTTCACCTCTCCCGGCTCGTACTGTACGCGCCAAGCGACATGATACTGGTGATCATTTTCTTTGCGGCGCACACCCTGGCTCTTTCCATTGACAAAGAGCTCCACCTCATCAGCATTGTTGTAGTAGCACCACATATCGATGGTCTGTCCTTTCGTCCAGTTCCAGTGAGGAAAGAGATGGAGCACCGGTTTGTCGGTCCACTCACTCTGATACATGTAATAACTGTCCTTTGGGAAGCCCGCGAGGTCGATGATGCCAAAGTAACTGCTGCGTGCAGGGAAACCGTAAGGCGTCGGTTCTCCGATATAATCCCAGCCCGTCCAGATGAACTGTCCGGCGCAATAGGGCGTATGCTTCACTACATCCCACGACTCCTCATGCGTGGCGCCCCATGGCACGCGGCAGTTGTCATAAACTGAGCACATCATCGACGGATCGGTGAAAGGCTTGTCCCAACGCTCGGGCATGACGAAGACAGAGGCGGACGGCATGCGGTAATAGCCACGTGTAGCCAATGCCGAGACGCTCTCCGTGAAGAGAAACGGCTTGCCGGGGAAGTTCTTCGGCACATCTTTCACATACTGATGGTGATAGTTGAAGCCAATGATGTCGAGCGCTCCGCTCTTGAAGAGGTGGTTGTCGGGGCTCGGCTCATTGCAACCGGCTGTGATGTAATAACGCTGGCCGTTGAAGGTTAGGGGTTGAGCGTTGTGCCCTCCATCAAGAGACAGATTGTCTTTCACGATGTTGACGAGATGCTGCGTGAGCAAGGCATTCGGTGTCATCTCCTTGCCGTGGGCCAGTGTCGAAGCATCGTGCCCTGCATTGAGGATGAGGTTGGCCTGTTCAAGCGTCAGCTCATCGGCGTTGGCGGAGGACCATTGTTCCAAGACCTCGTTACCGATGCTCCATATCAGGATAGACGGATGGTTACGGTCGCGCCGCACCATGTCGGAGAGGTCGCGCTCATGCCACTGATCGAAGAAGCGGGCGTAGTCGTTTTTCGACTTCCGTCTGCGCCACATGTCGAAACTCTCATCCATAACGATGAAGCCCATCGTGTCGCACATATTGAGCAACTCCGGAGCGGGAGGATTATGACTGCAACGGATGGCGTTGACACCCATCTCCTTCAGTTTGAGGAGTTGCCGGTGCAAAGCGTCTTCATTGAGTGCAGCCCCGAGACAACCGAGGTCATGATGGTCACAGACACCATTCAGCTTCATGTTCTTGCCATTGAGCCAGAAGCCGGTCTTGGCATCGAAACGATAGTCACGGAAGCCCGTCGTCGTCGTCACCTCGTCAACAGTCTTGTTGTCCACAATGACCTCACTCTTGACGGTGTAAACATTAGGCGACGAAGGCGACCACAAGTGAGGCTTTTTCACCTTGAGTTGTTGCTCCGATGAGCCATTCTCTTGTTGTGCTACGATCTTGCCCGACGCATCATAGACGGTGTTGCGCACGGCAGGATGGACACCATTGAGGTTACAGAGGTCAAGTTTGACCGTTATGTTGCCTTTGCCATCAGTGACGACATGATTGCCCCACTGGCCGATATGCAATGTGTTTACTTTTGTGAGCCACACATGGCGGTAGATACCACAGCCACTGTACCAACGGCTGTTAGGCTGGTCGCTGTCGTCCACCTTCACGGCAATGACATTATCTTTCTGAAGATAAGGCGTGAGGTCATAGCTGAACGAACTGTAGCCGTAAGGGCGGGTGCCGAGCCGATGACCATTGATCCACACCGTAGCGTTCATATAAACGCCATCGAAATCGATGAAGAGCTGCTCTCCGTCTTTTACATCTGCCTTGAAATGCTTACGGTACCAGCCGATACCGCCTGGCAGGGCGCCGCCACTTGCTCCCGAAGGATTACTTACGGAGAAGTCGCCCTCGATAGCCCAGTCGTGTGGGAGATTGAGAAGACGCCAACTGCTGTCATCGACATTCTGCTGATACAAAGCTGTGTCTGATGGATTGAGAATGAAGCGCCAGCTATCATCAAAAAGCCTGCGTTCACGGGCCTGAAGGCCCATGACACAGGTTAAGAATATGAGAAGGAATGCTTTACGCATAAGTATTGTCTTTTGAAGATTTGGAGTATATGAAGCTATTATTTGTGATTCTTCCGATTGTAGGGATTATGTTGGGGTCATCAGCTTTTCGGGTTGATAGCGTTACACAGCCTCGAAGAGGCTGACTCTACATAACCCCAGGCAAGGAGCGCAGCGACGTAGCCTGGGGTGAGAAGCGTATGGGCTTGTTTAGCTGAATTCCTGCCTCGGAGAGGCAGACTGCACGATAGTGCGTAATGCTTTTAATGGATTGTACCCAACATAGCGCGCCTAAGGCGCATTCAGCCTCTACGAGGCTGGAAATCAGTCAAATTGTTCTCAGCCTCAACCCCAGACTGCAGTCGCTATCGCTCCTTTAGTCTGGGGTTATGAAAGAGTGTGCCTCTCCGAGGCACTCATCATCCCGAGATTCAGAAGAATCTTTTATAACCTTCTCGGTTGGTGGCCGCCATTAGGGGACCACCCCAGCAACCAATACAGATTACAGATTGACCTTGACAGCCTTGCCGCTATATTTCACGACCTTGCCCTCAACATTGTTGTCGATATTCACGCCACGAGCATGATCCTTGTCGACGAGCACGACATTGAACCGGCGGTTCTTCAGCATACCGTTAAAGCTGCCCTTGCGCGGAGAAATGGTAAGCGTTTTGGCGGCATCATTCCATGAGAACGTGATGGTGGCATACTTACCTTTCTCGTAGTTGTAGTTGGTGCCTTCATCCTCATAGAGCGTGAACGTGGCATCCTTACCTGCAAAGACATAGAGGTTGATAAGCTCTGCGGGCTTCTCGTCGCTCCACTCCATTTCCGGGCCAACGGGCAGGATACTGCCTTCAGGTACATAGACCGGGATGTGATTGTAAGGTGCTGCTGCCATGACCGTCTCGCCGCCGACAAAATGACGACCCGTATAGAAGTCGTACCAGCCACACTGCTCGGGCAGATAAACCGAGCGGTAGCGGGCTTTATATGCTGTCACCGGACAAGCCATAAGCGCCGGTCCGAACATCCACTGATCTTTAATATCATATACCTTGCTGTCACCGTTGAAGTCCATCACGAGAGCACGCATCATCGTGTAGTCGTTGAAGTGGACGGCACCTGCCATACTGTAGATGTACGGCATGAGACGGTAGCGCAAACGGTCGTACCACACGATAGATTTATAGGCAGGATGACTCTCCGGCGCAATGTTCCACACCTCACGCAGCGGCCACTGCCCGTGCGTGCGATAGAGCGGTACGAAGCATCCAAGCTCATTCCAGCGTGTCTGCAGCTCACGCCACTCTTTGAGGTCCTCGTTCTCCACTCCCGTCTGGTCATAGACCTGCTGTGCTTTGACATAACGGTTCTCTACAGAGAAGCCACCGAGGTCCATGCCCCAGAACGGCAGTCCGGCGAGGTTATAGTTCAGTCCTGCTGTAATCTGCGCACGCATGTCCTCCCAACGGGTACCGATATCACCACTCCAGGTTGCCGTTGAGTAACGCTGCTCGCCGGCGAAGCCACTGCGCGTCAACAGGAATACGCGGGTATTAGGATTGACGCTGCGCTGCCCGTTATAGATAGCGTCGGCATTCGGGATAGAGTAAGCATTGAAATACTCGGTTGTCGTGCCGAGTGCCGTAGGACCGCTCAGTGCCTTACGATACCACATCGGTGTGCAGTCGCGTACGTTAGGCTCCGAGGCATCCATCCACCAGGCATCGACACCTTTGTTGTAACGCGAATAGAGCCCGCGATCCATCTGGTTCCAGAACATCTTCCGTGCACCGGCAGAATAAGCATCATAGAACGAGCCGACATATCCTATCCAGTCTTTGATAGAATCAGCGACAGCCTGATGATACATCCATCCATTCTTGTCGAGTTCTTTATAGTTAGCGGTGTTGGCATAGAACTTCGGCCACACGCTGATCATGAAACGCCCGTGCATGGCGTGCACACTGTCGAGCATAGCCTGCGGGTTCGGATAACGGCTTCGGTCAAACTCCTGACTGCCCCACTGGTCATCTTTCCAGTAGTTCCAGTCCTGCACGATATTGTCGATAGGGATATGGCGCTTGCGGAACTCCGCCAACGTCTCCTCCACCTCCTTGCTCGTCTTGTAGCGCTCTCGGCTCTGCCAGAAACCTAAGCTCCACTTCGGGATGAGCGAAGCCTTACCCGTGAGTGTGCGGTAGCCACTGATGACGTCGTCGAGACTACTGCCGGCGATGAAATAATAGTCGAGATCTTTTGCCATCTCGCTCCAGATAGTGAGCTTCTGCTGCTCGTCCTCGGGACGGGGAGCAGCGACGCGCAGCCCACAATAAGACACATCTCCATCAGGATACCAATCGATCAGCAGATGATGGCGTTTGCCTTTCTCCAACCGGATATTGAACTTACAGTAGTTGGGGTTCCACGCCTGTCGCCAGTGTTCCGGCACCACCTCCTGGCCATCCACAAACACCTTCGTGTAGCCGGCATAGTAGAGCAGGAAACGATAGAGGTTATCCGTCGGCGCCTCCACATACCCTTCGTAGGTCACGTGCGAGCCGTTGAGCTTGAAGCCCTGAGGCAGGGCAGCCTCACCGAGATCACCCGTCTCCCTCCGTGGGATATCGGGCAGGAGGTACTCGTAATAGATACTGTCCTCATCCCGTTGGATGGTCTTTCCGTCAGCCTGTGTATATGTCCCCGTGAGATGACCTTTCACACCATTGGCATCATAGAGCGTGAAGGCGCGGTTGAGCTGCAGATAGTCGGCGGGATTGCCGAAACGACCATAGCTGTATGCGTCCCACAAGATACCATAGTTGCGGTTGCTCACCACAAAAGGCACCGACACCTTCGTGTTGTATTGATAGAGATCCTCATTCCTGCCCTTCATATTCAGTTCGTTGGCCTGGTGCTGTCCAAGCCCATAATAGCCTTGCGTGCCGTCGTTGTCGAACTGTAATGTCCAGGTCCAGCCGCGGCGCTGTTCGGCAGACACCTTCACGCTGTCTACGCCTATCTCTCTCGCGGGGACGGTGAACGGCCTGAGCGTCTTGCCAGCCGTGGCATTCTCTGCCGCGATCTCCCTGCCTGCGGCATCGAAGAACACCACACGCCCTGTAGACTTGCTCACGCGTGCCCTGACCTCGTTCGTAGAGACATACACGTTGTCGCCGTCCTCCGTGACCTTATAGGGAGTTGTGAGCGTCTGAGGAACGATGATGAGACTCTGCTTCTGTGGGAAGGCCGACTCTGCCGTAGCCTCCACACGGATGATCTTCGGGCCCATCACTTCCAGGCGGACGAGCCGGGGGCCATTGGCATAAGGACGGGTCAATGGTATCGTGACGAAACGCTGCTGACGGGTGAAGCCCGCGGCACCGGCCGTCAGGAAACCAGCCAGCAGCAAAGCGGAAAATAGGGTACGTTTATTCATATTTCTTTTCAATAGAACCGTCATTCAAATACTGTTATTTACTTGATGATCTTCCTCCCTTTGTAGATATAGATTCCTCGGGGAAGGCTGATATTATGGATATCTTTCACTTCCTTTGCAACAACACGCCCACAGCAGTCGTACACATTGTCACTCTCCAGCGTAAGAACCGTTGAGGTCCTGATAGCTGCCGTAGCGGACGGCTCGGGATAGATCGTGTTGAAAGTCGCCTGGGCAGCCTCAACCCCTTCCTGGATACCATCGAGGTCATAATCGTCCCCCACCGTCAAGTTGGCACGGTCGACAATTTTATAACCATTGTTGTTGATATCCCAGCAGATGGGGATCATGCCGGCCGTCATCGCATAGTCGGTCGTAAAGTTGTACCAGTACTGCCGACTTTCATTATGCTTGGCCTGATTGCCCTGCGTCGTTGAGAGTGTCCGTTCCCTAGCACCATACTCGCCGAGGATCACCGGATATCCTTTATCCACAAAGGCAGTCTTCATATTGTTGAAAGCCGTCTGCACGGCCTGCTGCTCACTCGTTGTGCCCACACGACCAGCGGAAGCCCGGGCAGGAGCATGACCCGTCCAATAATATTCCATCATCCCCCAGGAAGCGTCTTCCGTCATCTGACAGAAACGGTAAGGATCGTATCCGTGGATCTCTACCATCAGGCGTTCAGAGGCTGGGTCCTTCAGTTTGGAGACGTCGAAAAACTTAACCGTCTTTACTGCGTTGACCATCGGTCCCTGGACGATGAGCACGCGCTGCGCATTGTTGCCACCTGTGGCACGGACGGCGTCGATAAACACTTGCTCATATTCGAGGATACGGTTGGTGAAAGCTGTCTCGTTGACATCGCTGTCGTCATTATACGCGTTCACCATCAAGGTGCCCTGGGCATCCGGACTGGCGCCACCGACCCCCGGCTCGTTCATGCCGGCAAAGAGCAGGTGACCGTCATAATCCCGGAAGGCGGTAGCAATGTTCGTCCAGAGCAAGCGCAACTGCTCTTTCTTCTTCTCCACATCGGCACCGGTCGTGAAACCGTCATATTCGAGCCAGCCTCCATCCCAATGGTCATTGAGGATGACGAAGAGCCCGTCCTTGATGCAATAGTCTACGATCTCCTTCACCCTTGCCAGCCAGTCGGGATCAATGGTCATCGTCGTAGTCTCTTTCAGATGTCCCATGACCCAAGAGCAAGGGATACGCACGGTCTTGAACCCACTGCGCTTGACGAGGTCGATGACCTCCTGCGTCGTCTTTGTCGACTGCCACGATGTCTCCGCAGCTGTACCGGCGTTATCGGTGAAGTTGTCTGCACTGGAACCCGCCTCCAAGGTGTTGCCGAGGTTCCAGCCCGGTGCCATATAATAAGCCGTCTCCGCCGCGTTGAGCCCACACACCGACAGGCGGGGGTTATCCTGAGCATGCGCCGTGGCCAAACCACAAGCCAAGATCAATGAGAGATATATCTTCTTCATATTAAATAGAAACTATCACGGGGGCACGTTAATTGCGTGTCCCCATGAAATAAACAATTAATGGATCTTACCAGGCGTCTCGACCTTGTTGATTGTCACCTTCACCTTTGAAGGATCCTCAAGGTCTTTCCACAGATTATAAAGTTCGATGGACCATACCATCGCGCCTTTGCACTCACCGGGGAGCGTAGCGAAGACGGTGTACGTACCGTCTTTCGTCACCGTGGCACGTCCGTAGCTGCTGCCGCCCCAGTAGGAAGGACTCCAGTCGGCGTCGGCATAGCTCAGCTCCGTGCGGTAAGCCTTCGAAGCGCCTGCCTTGAGGTTACCGTCAATACCCGAGATCGTGAACGTCACAGCCATGTTACCATAGAAATGGAGGGCGGACGCATCGGCGCCATTGGCTTTCGTTTCGCCATACTCGTTATAGATCTCGATACGTCCATCTACATCATTACCGTCCTTGTTGACGAAGGCTGTCTTCGAATAGTCCATAGCGAATGTCGGATCGGGGTCGAGGGAGATGTTCACGATCTCTGCCTTCACCTTGGACGGGTCTGCGAGCTCATTGTACAGGTTCTTGATATCAACGCAGAAGACGACTGCTCCCGAAGCCGCTTTAGCGGTCTCCATCCAGACGGTATAGGTACCATCTCCCGTCACGTTGGCATCGTACTTGGCATCAGTGCCCTCCCCCGACAGGCCGGACCAGCGGCTGGGATCCCAACCGGAAGCAGCATACTCAAGACCGGCGATGTTGCTCTTGGCAGCTCCCGATTTATAATTGCCGTCAAGGCCACTGAGCTTGAATGTCACAGCCATCGCCTTGTTAAACTTCAGAGAAGACAGGTCAATGACAGACCCACTCGTCTTGGTCTGTCCGTACTCATTGTAGATCTCCAGGCGGAGGGAGCCCTCATTATCGACAACGAGGAGCTTGCTGTTGTCGGAAGGTTTCAGCTCCGAGTAAGGTCTTACCGTGCGCACGGGGACGCCATAGTGGCGCAGGGAGTTGCCGTTCTTCACGATTCCCTGCGCATCGAACGTCAGGGTATTGGCATAGTCGGCATTGACCTCACTCTGTGTGCCTGTCCAATAGAAAGCCTTGCCGTCGTCGATGATCTTCTTCCCGTCGCGATAACCCGTGTAAGGCAGGAAGATGGAGTTGCCATTGGCTCCCGTGAAGCGGATTCCCTGCACCCCATTGACGGTCTCGATCTTCTTGGAAGTATTGTTGATGAGTTCCTTCACCTGTGCCAGGGTCGGCATCTCACTCAAGAGGGGGAAGTCGCCGTCGACAGACACGCCATTGGTGACATCAAACTCACCGTTGGCGATATTCCCCGAGGGGAAGTCGACATTGTCCTGCGAGTAGTTCTCCGCCGTGGCATCGCCATAGCCGAAATAAGCGCCTACGCCTTCCTCGCTCTCGGCGCCAAGGTTGTACTTAGCCCAGGTCACGGAGAGGCCGAGGTCCACATACTCCATCTCCTGCGTCTTCGTCGTCAACTCCTTCGTATCACCGAAGACATAGCCGTCGCCCACCTTCACGTAAGCGGCATAATAATATTTGGTGCCGGGGAGCAGTCCGCCCACCGTCGTGAGGTCAAAGTCACGGGCCTCGGCAAGATTGTCCTTGCTCATGCTGATCTTCAAGCCCTTCTCCGGATTGCTGAGTCCTTCGAGCCCGAAATAGTCGGCGCTGAAAGAAGCCTTTGTATAAGACACGTCCTGCGCATCCTTCGTGATCGCTTTAGCGTTGGTAGCCACAAAGGTCTTAGTCTCACCATATTTATATACCTTGTTCTGGAGGCACACATAGGTAGCATAGTTGTAGGTCGTTCCCGTATGCAGCCCCGTGAGCTGAGCCTTGATCGTGTCGTTGGAGAAAGTTCCTACGACTTTCGTACCGCCATTAGTCGGATCAGCAGACGTGCTGTAGACCACACCGACCTCATAAGAGGTAGCATTGGCATGACTCAGATCTTTGACCGTTCCGTCGATGGCAGCGCTGACCGCCGTCACACTGGCGTCGCCCGTCGTGATCTCTGTAATCAGCGGCGTCGTGGAAGCAGCGTAGTCTTCCTCATCGGAGCAAGCCGTCAGCGCGAGTGCTCCCGTGAGCAACAAGATACCCGATAGATATTTGATTTTCATAGTGTTTTTCTATTAAGATTTGTGTTCCTTATAAGTGTTTCCGGAAGGAGAGCCCCATCGGGCTCCCCCACACTCCTTATCTTCTGCGCGCGTGCCGTTTGGCTGAAGGTTTGACGAACGGTGCTCCCGTATCCATCTTCACCTGGATCGTGACAGCGATCGACTTCGAGAAAACAAACTTCGGAGCGTCGCCTGCTGTGGCCCCCCATGGATTGAGGATATATCGGCGGGCACAAGCGTCTGCCGGCTTGTAGGTGTCACCATAGCCGCGGTCGATGTCTGCATCGTTGAACGCAATGCTCTGGCCGTCGACCTTGATGTCCGTCACGACGATATCACAATTAGGATGATCCTTCAGGATCTTAGCCACGTCGAGGTAAAGGCCATACGGATTGTTGCTGGCGCCATTGAGCGTTATCGTGTACGTGCCATCCTGCCCATCGGTGATAAAGACTTCATCGCTGGCCTGGGCCGTCCAGCCGGTATCGAAGAAATGGAGGCTGGAAGCAAACGTCGTCTTCGCGCCGGCGCGTACGACCTTCCATTGGTAACCGATATACTGATAGAAGTTGCCCTGGTCGTCATATTCGCGTGCACCCCAGGTGATGTTGTCCAGTGCCCCTGTCTGTGCATCACAGTTGACAGCCTGAGAGAAGCCGAGCAGACGCAGCTGACCCTCATTGCCTGTCAGTACGGCACGTCCATCCTTAGACAACTGCACGGTAGGCAGCGCCGGGGTGAAAGTATAGACACCGTCACTGCTGAGCGAATAGGTGCCATCCGAAGTGGTGCCGTCGGGCTTCGTGAATGAGTAAGTGTGCTTACTGCTATTGAGCGTGATAGAGATATCCTCGAGATTGTCGATAGCCTCAACGCCCGACACATTCTTCTCTGTCGTGTTCTCATCCTTGCCGTACCAGTCGAAGCCGGTAAGCTTGTAAGTGATGATCCTGTCGTTCTTCGGCTCTACGAAGTCGCGCCAGCCCTCCTCAAGGGTCGGTGTGTATTCAACCTCCGGGGCTTTGTAGTTGTCCGCATAATCTTTGGCGACGAAGTTGAACACGAGCCACCACTTGCCTTCACCCGACGTGTTCGGGTTACGGAGCATCGCCACACGCAGCTGGTTCTCCGTCAGCGTCACGATATGGATATCTTTCGACCAGTCGGTGGCATCTCCATGGTTGTCCCAGGCTGAGGTGTGCGGGATCTGCATGTCGGTGAGGTTCAGCCTGTGGTTCTCCGTATCGAGCAGGAACGTGCCTTTTGTGTCCGTTGCCGTGCCGTCGTCATCGACACGGTGCAGCGTCACGTTAGCGCCGTTCTTCAAGTCAAAGGTCCAGGTCGTCTTGGCATATTGGCTCGTAGCGCTTTCCGCCATACCTCCACCGCCATAACTCGGATCCCAGTTAGAGGTGAAGTTGTTCCATTCGGCATTGGAGGCGCTGGGGTCGCCATAAGACAGTTCACCCGAGCAGAGGCCGTAGTTGCCGTTGTCAGGGATCCAGGTCTTCGCCTGGCCCACACCTCCGGTGAGGTTCGTGTACAGCTCATCGTTGACGAAACCGGCATAGAAGTTGTCGATCGTGAAGTGCGCCGTGTCACCATAGACCACGCCACCACGCGTCTCCACGCCGAAGAGCACGTCATAAGTGCCGGGGAACGGCATGTCGAGCTCTACCTCTTTCTCCTGGGAGCGGCCCTGCGGCTCGATCCAGTTCACCTGGTACTGATCCGCCATAAGGCTCTTGAGGTAGACGATGTTGGGGTTGTTGCTGTCATGGGTAATACTGAACGCCTTACCCTCTACCAGGTCGGCTGAGGTGACATCCTTGTCGCCCAGGTCATACTCGTCGGGCGTACAGGCTGCAAAGCCTAAGAGCACGAGCAGTACGCCAGCGAGACCGTATATGTATTTGTTGATTTTCATAGTTGTTTTCTTTAATCCCATCCTTTATTCTGTTTCAGTACATGATTGGAGCGCTGAATCTGTGTCAGAGGAATCTGCGAGAAGCCACGCTTGGCGATGATGTTGTCGGCCGAGATCGTCACGGTCTCGTTGCTGCCTCCCGTCTCCACGGTACCACTGCTTGCCGCAATAGCCTTCGCTGCCACCTGGATGCCCTGACGAAGCAGATCCCAGTAACGGATGCCCTCACCGACAAACTCGAGCTTGCGCTCGTTGAGGATATTGTCCTCCGTGGCAGGAAGTTCCTTGTAACCATTGCTCAGGGTGCCATCGTCTTGGGTATAGGCCCGCTTACGCACCTCGTTGAAATAATATTGTGCATGAGGACTGCCGAGCTCGGCTGCCATCAACAGCACATCGGAGTAGCGCATGAGCACATAGTCCTGAGGCTGGGAGATCTGGAAGTCGCCTGCCAATACCTCCTGGTAATAGTGGTTGAGGCTGCCGTCCTCCGCGATCTTCGACAGCGGTGTATACTTCTTGATGTTGAATCCTGTATACTCACGCTGATCAGAGATGACCGACTGATAATCTTTGTTGGCGGCGATGCCTTCCTGGGCGAGGTTTATGATGGAAGCACCCTGACGCATGTCGCCTGTTCCGAACCAGTTCCAAGCCTTGGAGGTCACGGTAGCACCGCCCCACCCTTGTCCGTAAGGCGCCTGGAGGCACTTGCCGCTACGGATACCGAACATCACGATGCTGCGGTTACCGGCATTGTTGCCGTTATAGTCACCGGTATAGTTGAACTTCATCGCGAGCACCGTCTCAGCATTGCCGTTGCCGGCATAACTGCTGGTCTTCGTTGACCCGTTCACGTCGCCCAGCCAGTAGCCTTTATAGCTGGTGCAGTTGGCAGCTGCCGGCCAGAGATTCTTATAGTTGGAGATCAGGCTGAACGCTCCACTCTGGATGACATCCTCCTCGGCGGCAAGGGCCTCGGCAGCGGTCAGCTCGCCGGGCATGGTGCCACGTTTGTTGTCGTTGTAGACCCCATCATAGAAGAGGTAGACACGGCCCAGCATAGCCTCAGCTGCATACCGGGTGATACGTCCGTCGTTGGTGGCGGCGTCGGCCTTGGGATAAGCGTCGGCCGGGATATGGGCTGCTGCATATTTCAGGTCGCGCACGATCAGGGCATAGACACTGTCGGGAGCAGCCTGAGGGATATTTTCGTTGACAGGCTCGGTCACCAAAGGTACATTCTCGAACATACGCACGAGGTCGAAGTAGCACAGGGCGCGGATGGCACGGCACTCCCCGATGATACGTCCATGTTCTTGCTCGGTCCAGGTATAATTGCCCTCCATCGACAGGAGCTCATTGCAGTTGTAGATGGCTGCATAATAGTAAGTCCACAAATCGTTGTAGAGATCTGTCTGCGACACATCCTGCGACTGGTCGAAGCGGTCGACGACCTGGGAGTTGCGGGCATCGTTGGCGCCCGTACCACCATAGCACTCGTCGCTCATATACTCCGACGCCATCTGGAAGGAGAATGTCGGACCCTGCGACACCGTCCCCTGCCAGCCATCGTAGCAGCCGTTGAGGAGAATATCAGCCTGCGCAGCAGTCTGGTTAAAGTTACCTGTAGACGCATCGGTCTTTGACGACACGTCGAGCCAGTCGTTGCCGCAAGATGTCAGCAGAAGGGGCAAGCCCATCGCGACGAAAGCGGCTTTGTGCATGGCCTTATATAATATATGTGTATTCATTGTTGTCTTCATGTTAAGTCCTTCGTGTTATAACAAACCATTAACACCTTTCACCCTACCTCTAAAATTTAAGATTCAAACCGACGAGCACGGTACGCGGACGCGGATAATAGCCCAGGTCCACACCCGACACCCAGCCATCGATACCATAACCGACCTCCGGGTCCATACCGTTGTAATGGGTAAAGGTGAAAGCGTTCTGCACCTGCATGTAGAGACGGCACTGGCTGATATACTTACAAGCCAGGAGCTTCGTAAAGTCGTACCCCAACGTGATGTTGGAGATACGCAGGAACTTACCATCGTGGATGAAGAGATCGGAGAACTGCCAGTTGATGTTCGTGTTCGTCACGCGGGGGATACGGTTCGACGTGCCCTCACCCGTCCAGCGGCTGAGGATCTCCGTGGTGTAGTTGGCCTTGGTGTTGGCCCAGTTACGGTAGCTCTGCACGATCTTGTTACCGGTCATGCCGTTGGCCTGCACGGAGAAGTCGAAGTTCTTCCAGTTGAAACCGAAAGAGAAACCGAAGGTGAAGTCGGGCATACCATTGCCGAGGTTCACTTTATCATTGTCATCAATCTTACCATCGTGGTTGACGTCGTAGTACTTAACGTCACCGGGTTTCGGATCGGCCTGCAGCACACCGTTGCCATTGGTGATCCATTCTTCTATCTCCTGCTTGTTCTGGAAGATGCCGGCTGTCTTGTAGCCCCAGAAGTAACCGATAGGCTCACCGTTGCTGGCGCGATAGAACTCAGTGGAGTTGTCGTAGAGCTGATTGGTCTGACCGTGGATGATGCCATCCTCATTAGGAATCTCACCCACCTCATTGTGGTTGTAGGCACCATTCACATTAATATAATAGTTGAAGTCCTTGCCGAGTGTGTCGTTCCATCCGAGCCCAAGCTCGACACCGGTGTTCTTCACGTTACCGCCATTGATATAAGGAGCACCTGTTCCGGCTGTGGCAAGCACAGGAGGCTGAACGAGCCAGTCCTTGGTCTTCTTATAATACCAGTCGAAGTTGATATTGAGTTTACCGAAGGCACGGGCATCAATACCGAAGTCGAGCTGTTCAGAAGTCTCCCAAGTGATATCCTCGTTGGCGAGTCGTGTCACGCGTGCACCCAGACCGTTGGCATCGCCGGCAGAGCCGAGTGTAGTACCAAAGTTGTAATAGACATTGCTGAACGACAGCGGGGCGGTGTACATATAGTTACCTATGTTCTGGTTACCGACCTGTCCCCAGCTGCCACGGAGCTTGAAGTAGTCGACCACGTTTGACAATGGTTTCCAAAACTTCTCATTGCTCATCACCCAACCGGCACTCACGGAGGGGAACCAGCCAAAGCGGTGACCACGTGCGAAACGGCTCGACCCGTCGCAGCGCAACGTAGCGGTAGCCATATAAGTCTCCTTGTAGTTCCACGACAGACGTCCGAAGTAGGACATCATGCGCTCCTCGTCCCATGGAGAGCCGCTGGCGGAGAGACCCGTCTCGTTGGAGGTCGCCGTGCCATTGCTCACCCAGGCATAAGGCCAGGAGTCGAAACCGGCACGCAGACTGCCGTTGGCAGCATAAAGGCTGCTGCCCTGAGTGCGGTATGACTCTGTACCGAGCATGGCATCGAAAGCGTGCTTGCCGAGGTTCCAGTTGTAAGTGAGGGTATTGGTCCACGTAATGCCCCAGCCGTCGCTCTTGCTCTGGCTGACAGTGGTACGGGTGTCGTTGTAACTGTAAACGGAGAAATGATAAAGCGGCTTGAAACTACGATAGTCGTTGCTATCGTATTTCACACCGAGGGTCGTACGGAAATGCAAGTTCTTGATAAGCTGGAAGTCAGCATAAGCATTGGCTGTCAGCGTGACGTTCTTCGTCTTGTTATTGTTATTGACCATCATCAATCCGTAAGGGTTGCCGTCAGCATTGTACCACGGACTGTTGGAGGTATCGTTGTAAGGCAGCCCATAAAGTCCATTGTCACTGTAGACCGGTGCCAAAGGAGAAGTAGCGAAAGCGGAACGCAGCGAGTTGTTGTACTGATTGCCGACAAGCACGCCGCGTTTCTTGTAATAGATGGCTGAGACCTGCTCACCGACCTTGAGGAAGTTGTCGATGACGTTGTATTCGGAGTTCACCCGGAAGTTGTAACGGCTGTAGTAAGACACATTCTTACCTCCCACGATACCTTCCTGGTTCATGTAGCCAAGGCTCATGGCGTAGTTGCCTTTCTGGTTTCCGCCCGTGATACCAATGGTGTGGCTCTGTGTCTCAGCGTTCTTCTTGAACATCTGGTCCACCCAGTCGGTATCATAATACTGTCCCGTCGCGGGATCGGTGATACCCCATGTCGTGACATTGCCGTCAGCATCAACGACCGACTTGTAGCTGTCCCAGTTGTAAGCAGCGTTGCCGGAGTTGATGTTCTGCTCATCCATGATTGTCATGTACTGCTGAGCATTGAGCATGTCGACCTTATGGATAGCGTTCTGCCAGCCTACATAACCATCGTAGCTGACAACCGTGCGTCCCTCCTTACCACTCTTTGTGGTGACGAGCACAACACCGTTGGCTGACTGAGAACCATAGATAGCAGCGGATGCCGCATCCTTCAGCACATCCACGCTCTCAATGTCGGCAGGGTTCAAGGTTGAGATGTCGCCACGGATGCCATCGATAATATAAAGAGGACCTGATGAACCTGTGGTACCCACACCACGGATGTTCACCTTCAGTCCCTCACCCGGCTGACCGGACTCGGAGATGATGGTCATACCCGGTGTCTGACCCTGCAGAGCCTGCAGAGGGTTGGTGGTGTTGAGCTTGGCGATGTCGTCACCTTTAATATCGATATTGGCACCGGTGAAGAGTTTCTTCTTCTGGACACCATAACCGATGACCACAACATCGTTGAGGGAGTTGGCTTCCTCATCAAGAGCAATCTTGAGGTCGTTGCCAGCTACTTTGACGTTCTTCTCAATATATCCAATATATGATACATTGAGCGTCTGACCATCTTCGGCATTGATGGAGAAGTGACCATCAAGGTCGGTGATCGTCGCCGTCTGTGTACCCTGCACCCTTACTGTAGCGCCGATGAGCGCCTCACCGTCGGATGCGGAAACAACTGTGCCCTTCACGATCTTGGCGTAAAGAGCCGAGGCTTGACTAAACCCTATCGCTGGGAAAAGCAATAAGGCTATCAGAGCCATTTTACAGATGATAGAATTACGCATAGTTTTTATTTAAGATTGGTTTTCATATATACCTTGCATAGACTCGTTTCAGAAGTCTGCTGCAAAATTATGAAAAACTATGCTACCAAGCGTGAAATGGCGTTACAAGCCGTGTACACAAATGTTTCAAAGTTAGGAGTTAGGAGATAGGAGTTAGGAGTTTACAGGAGTTAGGAGTTAGGAGATAGGAGTTAGGAGTTTACAGGAGTTAAGAGCGGTGCAATAACTCCTAACTCCTATCTCCTAACTCCTAACTCCTCTTAAACTGTGACGGCATGTAACCGTAGAGGTCCTTGAAACATTTAGAGAAGTAGCGCTGCGAGGAGAAGCCGACACGATAAGCGATTTCGGATACCGTCAGCTGGCTCTCTGCTAACAGGCGCTCCGCATGGCGCAGGCGAATAAGACGAATAAACTCTGACGGTGTCTTACCCGTAACGCTGACCAAACGGCGATAAAGTTGCACACGACTCATGCCAATATCCGTTGCCATCTGCTCAACAGAAAGTTCTGTATCATCCAAATGAGCCTCAATATACTTCGTTACCTTGTCTACGAACTTCTCATCCTCAGGGGTTATCTCCGGCTGAGCAATAACAGGTTTGAGTTTCCCCTCTTCGTTGATACGTCCCTTATCGAGAAGACGATTGATGCGCAACCGTAGCAGTTCCATGTTAAACGGTTTCTTCACATAATCGTCAGCGCCACACTCACGGCTCTCAATCTCATTCTCATCCGAGAGACGGGCCGTGAGCATGATGACAGGCAACTGCTTCGTCTCGTTGTCACTCTTGATGCGTCGGCACAATTCATTGCCGTCCATCTCCGGCATCATGACATCGGTCAGCACGAGATCGGGCATCGACTTACGGATAATCTCCAATGCCTGCTTGCCATCAGATGCCGTACGGATCGTATAATAAGCAGAGAGCTCTTCGGAGAGGAAGTTGAGGAAGTCGTCATTGTCATCGACAAGCAGGATGGTTCCGTGCGGCGTCTCTGCCTTCTTCGTCTCTTTTGCCGGAATGGCTTCATCGCCCAACGAGAGCACAGATACTTCCGAATGTTTCTCAGCGGATTCAGACGGGGCTTTGGCTGGCTCGTCTACTGGTTTATAAGGCAATGAAACTGTGAACACGGCTCCACCGCCGGGATTATCTCCAACAGTAACATTCCCGCCCATCATCTTGGCATATTCATAGACGAGATTGAGCCCGATGCCACTACCACCCGTCTCATCGTTCGACTTACTTTGATAGAACCGCTCAAAGAGATGCTTCTTATCCTCATCGCTGACACCTTTGCCGTTATCAGCCACGATAAGATTCACATAAGCTGCATCATGATTGATCGTTACCTTCACACGACCACCTTTCGGAGTAAACTTATAGGCATTAGACAAGAGATTGGTCACTATCTTAGCTACCTTGTCTTTATCCACGGAGGTCATCAGGTGTTCACTGTCTGTGACAAAAGTCAACGTGATATTCTTCTCAGACAATGTCGAGAAGGAGGTACACACATCGCGAGTCAGCGCCACAATGTCACCGTCGGACATATTGAGCACTTCCTTGCCGCGCATGATTCGACGAAGATCCAACATCTGGTTGACGAGCTTCAACAGATTCGTAGCACTGCGCTGCATGAGCCGCAGTTTCTGCGAAATATCAGGATCAGTCTCGCGGCCTATAAGACTCTCCAACGGCGCAAGGATAAGTGTGAGTGGCGTGCGAAGCTCATGGCTGAGATTGGTGAAGAACGTGAGTTTCATCTCCTCCACCTCCTTCTGCTTCGTCAGTTCCAGCTTCTCCATCTTCTCCTTTTGAGTCTTTTGCATACGCCACAAAGCATAGAACACAGCTGCGATGCCTAAAGCGAAATAGAACAGCCATGCCCAGACGGAAAGATAGAACGGAGGCTTGACGGTGATGGCAAGCACTGCCGCCTGTCCTACAGGGTTGCCACTATTATCGGTCGCACGCACTTCGAGCTCATATCTTCCCGGAGCAAGATTGGTAAACTGTACCTGTGGCGTGCCCTCTGGTGTCATGGACCAGTCGTCGTTGGCTCCATGAAGACGATAGAGGAACCGCACATGCTCGGGGAGACCTATGACGCTCGAAGCCAACTGAATGGAGAACGTGTTCTCATCACTATTCAAAGTGAGGCTACGCGTGGAGTTAAGTTCTGCTGATAAGATGACATGACCATTGACCGTATCACCCACCTCTATCGGACGATCAAAAAGCGTGAAGCCACTAAAGAGCACCTTGCCCACCATCGGCTTGCGATGAGCCACTAAGGTATTGATGACATTGACGCCATCGACACCGCCCACAAGAAGGCGCCCGTCACGAAGACAGAGAATAGACCGTTTGTTGAACAGGCGCAACTGCAATCCGTCAGCCGCATTATAGGTATTGGATGTGAATGACCATCCGTCACCATTACGCTTGCACTGAATGCTCTTCAATTCATTGCCCGTCGTGCACCACACCACGCCATGAGGATCCTCTGTGACTGCGCACACCTCGGCATGCTCCCTTTTCCCTGAGAGTGTGACATAATAAAGCCGACGCGTCTTGAGGTCATAGACATTGAGGCCTGAGCCTGTGGCTATCCACAACAGTCCACGACTGCCAACAAAGACCTGATTAACGGAAAGGCTTGACAAACGCACACCATTAACAGGAACAGAACCGATATTCTCAGCCTTGCGCGTACGTATATTAAGAATGGAGACGCCTTGGGAAAGGCCCAAGACCACACGCCCGTCCTTAAGCAAAGAAAGACTGGCGATATAATCGCTCGTCAGATTACTGTTATGGGTATTGATGGAAGTGAAGCGTCCCGTTGCAGGATTAAGCAACTGAAGGCCGCTCCCGAGTGTACCAAGCGCTATCTGCCCATCAGGCATCTCTGCCAATGCCCAAACGTCATCGGTACCTAAGCCGCTACTCGACTGCCGATAGACGGTATAATGTCCATCCTTCACTCTCACGAGTCCGCCCTGGAATGTACCGAACCACAAGCTGCCGTCGTGTGCAGCTAAGCTCGACACCACAACATTGCTACCCAGTCCGGTTTTGCCTTGATTAAACATGCTGACATTAGCAGTCACTCCTGCTGCTCGTCCGAAGCCCGAGTCATTAGTTCCAAACCACACATTACCGTCTAAGGCCTGAGTCATCGTGCAGATATCACCCCAAGGAAGGAGTGGAAAGCGGGTCTGGCCATGATAGAAATAGGCCAAGCCCATGCGGTACATACCAATCCACACCACGCCAAGATTATCGACATAGATCGTCTGCAGCGTGTTGTCGGGCAGCGACAGTCCATTGGAAGGATCATTGAGAATGCGGGTGATGATATTACCTGACAGGTCTGCAATGACCAATCCATCGTGGTCAGTTGCCATCAGGATATGGTGGTCAAGGTCTTCAGCTACACCACTGACAATAATATTCTGAATAGGTTTCCAAGTATGCAACGTCGCGTCATAATGCCACGCACCCAAAGTTGACCATAGCCAGATACCATTACGACTATCGACAAAGGCACTGAATCCGGGATAACTCTTTCCGCAATGGGCCGCTACGCTGCGGTCAACGGAAACAATACGGTGCTTCTGCAAGTCAGCAAAAGCTACAGTTCCATTGGCACTCGTCAGAAGACAACGTCCATCCTTCGGAAAAAGAAAAGAGATATGGGCCAAAGTTCTCTTGTCGGCCGCGACAGTCAGAGCTTTTTTGCCTGAGAAATCATAATAATACAAGCGATACTGGTCTGTGACAATCCACAGATTCCGCTTGCTGTCTGCTGCAACGCGCAGCAGTTTTCCTTTCATTCCACGCTGTGAGAGCCACAGCGATGTGTTACGCTCCGCCTTGTCAGTAATGGGATTGAAGATACAGAACCCTGCCGGTGTCTCCACCCACAGCATGCCCTCAGCATCTTCCGACAGGCCGAGGATAGTATTGTCGGGCAATGAGCTCGCATCA
This sequence comes from uncultured Prevotellaceae bacterium, assembly GCA_902792635.1. Taxonomy (GTDB): domain Bacteria; phylum Bacteroidota; class Bacteroidia; order Bacteroidales; family Bacteroidaceae; genus Prevotella. The sequence continues at coordinate 36,221 of CADBAG010000004.1, forward strand.
CCCGGATGATTATAAAAACTGTGCACACGCAAGCCGTCGAAACGGTTCAACCCCAACGGAGTGCCCAGCCAGAGATAACCGTCACGACTCTTCAAAATACAATTGACCTTCTGATCCGACAGCCCGTCAGCATAAGTAAGACGCTGAAAGCGTACCTCGTCGGGTTGAGCCTTCATCAGAAAAGGCCATAACAAAAGAAGAACTATCGTGAGCAGTCTGTTTGCCATTAGTTATTAGTTTATGGGGGATTTAATAACTACCACATACGGTAAATACGTTGGTGGCCGGTACAAGACCGGCCACTGCACTGATACGAATGTTTATGCTTTACCAGTTCCGAAGGGCATAGCCGTGCGGCCGTCACCTTCGGGACCCTGAGGAGCAGCGGGAAGCTTAATCTCACCGAACTCCTTCTCATAACGCAGGATGTTCTCCTGGAGGGCGAAGAGCAGACGCTTAGCGTGCTCCGGAGCCATGATAACACGGGAGAAGATCTGCGGAGGAGCGATAGGAAGCATGTGAGCAAAGTCGATCACAAACTCCGAGCTGGAGTGATTGATCATTGCGAGATTGCTGTACTGACCCTCTGCCACCTCGGGCTTGAGCTGTATCTGTACCTGATTCTGTTGTTCGTTCTTATTTTCTGCCATTGTTTCAACAATTTTAAAGGTTTGGGTTAAATATGTTATTGACAATGCAAAGATAACAAGAAATGTGTAAACGACAAAAGAATGATGCAAAAATATTTGCGCCCATCCCTTGATATTATATAGGTAAAGAAAAAGCCCGTGCTTTCAGAGCATCGCTCTAAAAACACGGGCTTATTATATTATTCAGACTTTCCGGCCCACAAGACTTCACACGGCCCCACCCTTTATCCCTCCCCCACCCAGGGGAGGGAGATATATCTCTACTTAACCAAAATCACAAAGTATGCGTAACCCAAGAGCACAGGGATATGCTTGTCCGGTAATCTGCCCTCCCCTTAGATGGGGGGAGGGAGGGGAGAGGGCTGTTAGGAGGCTGTTAGAGGCCGTTGAGGGCCGTTAGTTCTGTTTTACTTCTCCGTCTCAGCGGGCTGAGCGTAGTCAAGCACGTTCTTCTTGTTGGCCTGCATGCGCTCGTAGTCCTCCTTGGAGCCCACAATGAGCTTATCCCAAGCACGCATACCTGTACCGGCCGGGATGAGGTGACCGCAGATAACGTTCTCCTTCATACCCTCGAGGTTATCGACCTTACCGCGGATAGCAGCCTCACAGAGCACTTTCGTGGTCTCCTGGAAGGAGGCGGCACTCATGAAGCTCTTCGTACCCAAGGCGGCACGGGTGATACCCTGCAGGATCTGAGTAGACGTTGCGGGCACAGCATCGCGCACCTGAACAGGCTTGAGGTCACGGCGCTTGAGGCTCGAGTTCTCATCGCGAAGCTTGCGGGCAGAGACGATCTGACCCTTCGAGAGGACATCGCTGTCACCGGCATCGGTAACAACCTTCTTGCCCCAGATGCGGTCGTTCTCATCGGCGAAGTCGAGCTTGTCGACAAGCTCCTGCTCGAGGAAGCTTGTGTCACCCGGATCATCGATACGAACCTTACGCATCATCTGACGGACGATAATCTCAAAGTGCTTATCGTTGATCTTCACACCCTGCAGACGGTAGACGTTCTGTACCTCGTTGACGATGTACTCCTGTACAGCCGTAGGACCTTTGATGGCCAGGATGTCAGATGGTGTGATCTCACCATCGGAGAGTGCCGTACCGGCACGCACAGCATCGTGCTCCTGTACAAGGATCTGACGAGACAGTGGCACAAGATACTTGCGCTGCTCACCGCTCTTGGAGGTGATGATGATCTCACGGTTACCACGCTTAAGCTTACCCATTGTGACCTCACCATCAATCTCGGAGACTACAGCAGGGCTGGACGGGTTACGGGCCTCGAAGAGTTCCTGTACACGAGGCAGACCACCGGTGATACCACCGGCATTGAACACTGAACGCGGGATGCGGACGAGCGTCTCACCGGTCGTGATCTTCTGACCATCCTCGATGTTGGCGATATGACCGCCCACAGGGAAGTTATAAGTACCGAGCACCTCACCATTCTCATCCTCGACATCCACTGTCGGAACGATGTTGTGGTCCTTCGACTCAACGATGATACGCTCAGTCATACCTGAGGTCTCATCAGTCTCAGCCTTGTAGGTCTGACCTTCCTTGACGTTGTGGAAGCGGAGCGTACCGGCATACTCGGAAACGATGACGGCATTGAACGGGTCCCAACGGCAGATGACATCACCCTTAGCTACGGTGTCACCATCCTTGAAGAACAGTGATGAACCGTAAGGCACGTTGAGCGTTGCGAGGACGACCTCGGTATTCGGATCGATGAACTGGACCTCGGCAAGACGGCTGACAACCATCTGGCAGTCGATGTCCTTCTCACCGCTCTTATCGACGAACGGCACGGTACGCAGACCGTCGAACTTCAGTTTAGCCTCATATTTAGATGTGATACTTGCATTAGCAGCGGCGTTCTCAGCCACACCACCGGAGTGGAAGGTACGGAGCGTCAGCTGTGTACCCGGCTCACCGATAGCCTGTGCAGCGATGACACCGACAGCCTCACCGAGCTGTACCATCTTCGAGGTAGCGAGGTTACGGCCGTAACACTTACGGCAGACACCCTTCTTGCTCTCACAAGTCAGCACGGAACGGATCTCAACCATCTCAATACCAGCCTTCTCGATAGCGTCAGCCTTGTCCTCTGTGATCTCGTCACCAGCCTGAACAATGATCTCATTGGTATGAGGATTGACAACATCGTGGACAGACACACGGCCGAGGATACGCTCAGCAAGTGTAGAGATGACATCATCGCCATCCTTCAGAGCACGGCACTCAAGGCCACGCAGTGTACCACAGTCTTCCTCAGTGATGATGACATCGTGAGACACATCGACGAGACGACGGGTCAGGTATCCGGCATCAGCAGTCTTCATAGCGGTATCAGCAAGACCCTTACGGGCACCGTGAGAAGCGATGAAGTACTCCTGCACAGACATACCCTCCTTCAGGTTGTTCAGGATAGGGTTCTCAATGATGGAGTTACCCTCAGCACCGGCTTTCTGCGGCTTAGCCATCAGGCCACGCATACCAGCGAGCTGTGCAATCTGGTCGGCACTACCACGGGCACCGGAGTCAAGCATCATGAACACAGCGTTGAAGCCCTGGTCGGCCTCGGTCATGTGCTTCATCACAGCTTTCTTCAGGTTGTCATTGACGTGCGTCCAGGCATCGATGACCTGGTTGTAACGCTCCTTATCCGTGATAAGACCCATATCGAAGTTAGCCTGCACCTCATCAACCTCGTCCTGTCCTTTCTTCACGATCTCTGCCTTCTCTGGCGGCACGATGATGTCGTCGAGGTTGAACGAGAGACCTGCGAGATATGACATGCGATAACCGAGGTTCTTGATACCGTCGAGGAAGGAGCATGCACGAGCCATACCCACCTTCTTAATAACGGCGGAGATAAGGTTACGCAGTGACTTCTTAGAGATGATACCATTGAAGAAGCCGAGCTCCTTCGGGATAATCTCGTTGACAATGATACGACCGACAGACGTCTCCACCATGTGTTTGATGGGCTGTCCGTTCTCATCGATATCATCGACAACACACTTCACAAGGGCGTGCTCCTCACAGCGCTTCTCGTTGAAGGCGATGATGGCCTCTTCAGGACCGTAGAACTTCAGGCCTTCGCCCTTAGCTCCAGGACGGATCTTAGTGATATAGTAAAGTCCGAGCACCATATCCTGTGAAGGAACGGTGACGGGGGCGCCATTGGCAGGGTTCAGAATGTTATGGCTCTGAAGCATCAGGATCTGTGCCTCAAGCACTGCCTCATTGCTCAACGGGAGGTGCACAGCCATCTGGTCACCATCGAAGTCAGCATTGAACGGCGTACAAGCTAACGGGTGCAGCTGAATGGCCTTACCCTCGATCAGCTTCGGCTGGAAGGCGAGGACAGACAGACGGTGCAGCGTAGGAGCACGGTTCAGAAGCACGGGGTGACCCTTCATCACGTTCTCAAGGATATCCCAGATGACGGGCTCACGACGGTCGACGATACGCTTAGCGCTCTTCACCGTCTTCACGATACCGCGCTCAATGAGCTTACGGATGATGAACGGCTTATAGAGCTCTGCTGCCATGAGTTTCGGCAGACCGCACTCACCCATCTTCAGCTCAGGACCGACGACGATCACTGAACGTGCAGAGTAGTCGACACGCTTACCGAGAAGGTTCTGACGGAAGCGGCCCTGCTTACCTTTCAGAGAGTCACTGAGTGACTTCAGTGGACGGTTGCTCTCACTCTTCACAGCGCTTGACTTACGGCTGTTGTCGAAGAGAGAGTCGACAGCTTCCTGCAGCATACGCTTCTCGTTACGGAGGATCACCTCAGGAGCTTTGATCTCGATGAGTCGCTTCAGACGGTTATTACGAATGATGACACGACGATAGAGATCGTTCAGATCGGAGGTAGCGAAACGGCCACCATCCAGAGGAACGAGCGGGCGAAGATCTGGCGGGATGACAGGAATGATCTTCATGATCATCCACTCCGGCTTGTTGACATCCTTAGAGCCACGAAAAGCCTCCACGACCTGCAGACGCTTCAGAGCCTCTGTCTTACGCATCTGTGAAGAGTCGTTGCTGGCACGGTCGCGCAGCTCATAGCTCAGGCGATCAAGACCCGTTACACCCTTCTCATCGGGCTCAGAGAGCTCATGAAGGAGGTCAAGGATAGCCTCGGCACCCATCTTGGCGATGAACTTGTTAGGATCGCTGTCGTCGAGGAGGTCGTTATTCTCATCGAGACGGTTGTCAACGATGTCGATGTACTCGTCCTCTGTGAGGAGGTCCATCTTGTGAGAACCATTGAGATCCTCTACACCCTCTGCATCCTTCGCACCAGCGAGACGACCCGGCTGGATGACGATGTACTTCTCATAATAGATGACGGCATCGAGGTTCTTTGTCGGCATGCCGAGCAGATAACCGATCTTGTTAGGGAGTGAACGGAAGTACCAGATATGAGCAACAGGCACAACGAGCTCGATGTGTCCCTCACGCTCACGACGTACTTTCTTCTCTGTCACCTCCACACCGCAGCGGTCGCAGACGATGCCTTTATAGCGGATGCGCTTGTATTTTCCGCAGGCGCACTCATAGTCTTTTGTAGGACCGAAGATGCGCTCGCAGAACAAGCCGTCGCGCTCAGGCTTGTAGGTACGGTAGTTGATGGTCTCCGGCTTGGTGACCTCACCATACGAATTTTCCTTAATCTCCTCAGGTGAAGCGAGACTAATGGTAATCTTCGTGAAATTGGTCTTTACCTTTGTATCTTTTTTGAAAGCCATATTCTTTCTTTAGTTTGTGAGTTTTTTAGTTTATAAGTTTTTAAGCCTTCAGTTTGCTTAGCTCTTGTCCTTTGTATCATTCATGATAGCCTGTATCATTCATGGATATTAAGAACTCAGAAACTCAGAAACTCAAAAACTTAAAAACTCAAAAACTTATTATTCCATCTTCATGCTCAATCCTAAGCCGCGCAGCTCATGAAGCAGCACGTTGAGTGACTCAGGAATACCGGCAGCCGGCATCGGATCACCCTTGACGATAGCCTCGTAAGCCTTGGAACGGCCGTTGACATCATCACTCTTGATGGTAAGCATCTCCTGCAGTACGTGGCTGGCTCCGAATCCTTCGAGAGCCCAGACCTCCATCTCTCCGAAACGCTGGCCACCGAACTGTGCCTTACCACCGAGCGGCTGCTGCGTGATCAAGCTGTACGGACCGATAGAACGGGCGTGCATCTTATCCTCAACCATGTGTCCGAGCTTGAGGAAGTAAGTGATACCCACGGTAGCCTTCTGGTCGAAGGGCTCACCGGTCTCACCGTCATATACTGTTGTAGAGCAGAGGTTAGGCAGACCAGCCTTGTCGGTCCACTCCTTCAGGTCATCAAGCTTAGCACCATCGAAGATAGGTGTAGCGAAGCGAACACCGAGTTTCTTACCTGCTGCACCGAGGATAGCCTCGAAGATCTGACCGAGGTTCATACGAGAAGGCACACCCATCGGGTTCAGCACGAGGTCTACAGGACGACCGTCAGCGAGGAACGGCATGTCCTCAGCACGCACGATCTTAGAGACGATACCTTTGTTACCGTGACGTCCGGCGAGCTTATCACCGACCTGGATCTTACGCTTCTTAGCGATGTAGACCTTAGCCATCTTCAGCACGCCAGAAGGCAGGTCGTCACCGATCGTGATAGCAAACTTTCGGCGGCTGAGCTCAGCGTCCATCTGCTTCGACTTACGCATATAGTTGACGATGAGTCGGCGAATAAGCCCATTGATATGATCGTCGTCGGTCCAGTCGTTGCTCTGTACGCCGTCGTACTCGAGGTTCTTCAGCGCTGCGACAGTGAACTTGCTGCCCTTAGTGATAATCTCAGCACCGGTGTAATCCTTCACACCCTGAGAGACCTTGTCCTCGGTGAGTTGCATGAGCTTGTCGACGAGCATGTTCTTCAACTCGTCCTGCTTTGCCTCATACTCCTCATCGATCTTCTGCAGCGTGACCTTGTCGCGCTTCTTCGACTCACGAGTCTTAATAGCACGGGAGAAAAGTTTCTTGTCGATGACGACACCGCTCAGCGAAGGATTGGCTTTCAAAGAAGAGTCCTTCACGTCTCCGGCCTTGTCACCGAAGATAGCACGGAGCAGCTTCTCCTCAGGAGAAGGATCGCTCTCACCCTTAGGCGAGATCTTACCGATCATGATGTCACCGGGCTCTACGCGGGCACCGACACGGATGATACCGTTGTCGTCGAGGTCCTTCGTGGCTTCCTCACTGACATTAGGAATATCATTGGTGAAGACCTCCATACCACGCTTTGTCTCACGCACGTCGAGTGAATACTCATCCACGTGGACAGAAGTAAGGACATCCTCACGAACCATACGCTCAGAGATAACGACGGCATCCTCATAATTGTAACCCTTCCACGGCATGTAAGCCACGAGGAGGTTACGACCCAGGGCGAGCTCACCGTTCTCAGTAGCATAGCCCTCAGTCAGGATATCGCCTTTCTTCACGCGCTGACCTTTGTTACAGATAGGACGAAGGTCAATGGTCATATTCTGGTTCGTACGGCGGAACTTAGGAATGCGGTATTCCTTGAGAGCGGGCTCGAAGCTCACGAACTCATCGTCCTCTGTACGGTCATAGAGAATACGGATTGTAGTAGCATCTACATAGTCGATGACACCGTCACCCTCAGCTGTGATCATTGTGCGGGAATCCTCGCAGACCTGCTTCTCAAGGCCGGTACCCACGATAGGAGCATCGTTGTGAAGCAGAGGCACAGCCTGACGCATCATGTTACATCCCATCAGTGCACGGTGACCATCATCATGCTCCAAGAACGGGATCAGACTTGCAGAAACAGATGCGATCTGCTGCGGAGACACATCCATGAGGCTTACATTCTCAGGAGTGACAACAGGGAAGTCGGCAGCCAAACGGCAGTGGACGACGTCACGCTTGAAGGTGCCATCCTCATTAAGCGGTGCGTTACCCTGAGCGATGAGCTTGCCATCCTCTTCCTCGGCGGTGAGATAGACAACATCGTTGTTGTCGAGATCCACCTTGCCGTTCTCCACCTTACGATACGGAGTAGCAATGAAGCCAAGCTCATTGATCGTAGCATAAGTACAGAGCGAAGAGATAAGTCCGATGTTAGGACCCTCAGGCGACTCAATAGGACAGAGACGACCGTAGTGAGTATAGTGTACGTCACGCACCTCGAAGCCGGCACGCTCACGAGACAGACCGCCAGGACCCAGAGCGGAGAGACGACGCTTGTGCGTGACCTCAGCCAGCGGGTTTGTCTGGTCCATGAACTGGCTCAACGGGTTCGTACCGAAGAACGAGTTGATGACGCTTGAAATAGTCTTAGCATTAATAAGGTCTGTCGGAGTGAAGACCTCATTGTCACGCACGTTCATACGCTCACGGATCGTACGGCTCATACGAGCCAGACCGATAGAGAACTGGTTGGCGAGCTGCTCGCCTACCGTGCGTACGCGACGGTTGCTCAGGTGGTCGATATCATCCACCGAAGCGTTGCTGTTGATCAGCTTGATGAGATACTTGATGATCTCAATAATATCTTCTTTCGTGAGGACTCGCACATCAGGGTCGATGTCAAGGCCAAGCTTCTTGTTGATACGATAGCGGCCTACATCGCCGAGGTCATAACGCTTGTCAGAGAAGAACAAGTTCTGGAAGACCTCACGTGCGCTGGCGTCATCAGCAGGGTCAGCATTGCGCAGCTGACGATAGATGTAACGCACAGCCTCAATCTCATTGTTGGAAGGATCCTTAGCGAGTGTGTTGAAGATAATCTCGTAGCGGCTTGCTGCCTCCTCATCCTTGTGGACAAGCACCGACTGAACTCCTGAGTCGAAGATAGCATCGATGTTATCTTCAGTGATCTCAGTCTCACGCTCAAGGATCACCTCATTACGGGGCACGGTAACAACCTCACCCGTATCCTCATCGACGAAGTCCTCGTTCCAGCTCTTCAGCACACGGGCTGCGAGCTTCTTGCCAACGAGCTCACGACGATGCTTCGGCGATACCTCAATCTCCTCAGCGAGATCGAAGATCTGAAGAATGTCCTTATCGCTCTCATAACCGATGGCACGGAGAAGAGTTGTTACAGGCAACTTCTTCTTACGGTCAATGTATGCGAACATGACATTGTTGATGTCAGTAGCAAACTCAATCCAAGAACCCTTGAAAGGAATGATACGAGCACTGTACAGTGCGGTACCGTTAGCATGCACACCCTGACCAAAGAACACGCCAGGAGAACGGTGCAACTGTGCCACGACAACGCGCTCAGCACCATTGATAACAAAAGTACCATTATCTGTCATGTAAGGAATCGTTCCAAGGAACACATCCTGGATGAACGTACCAAAGTCCTCATGATCCGGATCGGTGCAATAAAGCTTCATCTTAGCCTTCAAGGGGACACTGTATGTCAGGCCTCTCTCGAGACATTCATCGATGGAGTAACGGGGCGGATCGATATAGTAGTCGAGGAACTCGAGCACGAAATTATTACGCGTGTCTGTGATAGGGAAGTTCTCAGCGAACACCTTGTACAGACCGTCGTTCTTACGCTCCTCAGGAGGCGTGTCAAGCTGAAGGAAATCGCGGAACGACTTCAGCTGCACGTCCAAGAAATCCGGGAATGGGTACGGATTAGGTACGCTTGCGAAATTGATTCTGTTGTTAACGACTTGTGACATAAATGGTAAGATACAAAAGGGTTAGAACTCACCTACTTGGTGAATCCTAACCTTTTATAATTTATACTAAATTGATGGTCTCCGTCTCTTAGAGAGAAGAGACCAAAGGAAGTAATCTCAGATTACTTGAGCTCAACCTTAGCACCAGCCTCTTCGATGGCCTTCTTAAGGTTCTCAGCCTCGTCCTTAGACAGGCCTTCCTTGATGGTAGCAGGAGCGCTCTCAACGAGAGTCTTAGCGTCCTTCAGACCGAGACCGCAAGCCTCTTTCACAGCCTTAACGACCTGGAGCTTTGTAGCGCCAACGTCAGTCAGAACAACATCGAAGCTTGTCTTCTCCTCAGCTGCAGCATCGCCGCCAGCTGCGGGACCAGCTGCTACAGCAACAGCTGCAGCTGCGGGCTCGATTCCGTACTCGTCCTTGAGGACCTGAGCCAACTCATTAACTTCCTTAACAGTAAGGTTTACCAACTCTTCTGCAATAGCTTTTACGTCTGCCATTTTATTCTCTTTTTTAATTATTCTTGTTGTTTGTTGATTCGACTTTATAGTATCGAAGACAATGTATTATTTGATGTCTCGAACCTTATTCAGGACGCTCGCCTAAAGTCTTAAGCACACCGTGGATAGTGTTTGCGCCTGACTGCAGAGCAGAAACGACATTCTTCGCAGGTGACTGCAACAGAGCGACGATCTCGGCAATAACCTCGTTCTTGCTCTTGATAGAAGACAGCTCATCGAGCTTGTCAGCACCTACATAGAATCCTTCCTCAGCATAAGCGGCCTTCAGAGAAGGAACGCCAGCTGCCTTGATGTCTTTATCCTTCAGCAGCTTAGCAGGAACATTCGCTGTCTGGGTGAAAAGCACAGCAGTGCTGCCCTTCAGTGTTCCGTAAAGCTCGGAGTAATCGATATCCGCACTCTCGAAAGCCTTATGAAGAAGCTTGTTCTTCACAACGACCATCTTAATCTCGTTCTTGAAGCACTTACGACGGAAGTCAGAGGTAGCCTCTGCATCCATACCCGTGACATCAATGAGATAGAAGTGGGGATACTCTGTCAGCTTCTTGCCAAGTTCTACAATGATAGTATCTTTTTGTTCTTTCTTCATTTTACCAAACTATTAAAAGTTAAATGTCGAGAGATTTGGGATCAATCTTGATACCCTTACTCATCGTACTTGAAAGGAAGATACTCTTAATATATGTACCCTTAGCAGCAGCAGGCTTGAGACGGATAACCGTATTCAAGAACTCCTTGGCATTGCCATAGATCTGATCGGCAGTCATAGAGATCTTACCGATAGAAGTATGGATGATACCAGCCTTGTCTACCTTGAAGTCGATCTTACCTTGCTTGACCTCTTTCACGGCCTTGGCAATATCCATTGTCACAGTACCGCTCTTGGGGTTAGGCATCAAACCACGAGGACCGAGGACACGACCCAAAGGACCTACCTTACCCATGCAGGAAGGCATAGTGATGATAACATCAACATCTGTCCAACCGCCCTTAATCTTCTCAACATATTCGTCGAGACCTACATAATCAGCACCAGCTGCCTTAGCAGCCTCTTCCTGATCAGGAGTGCAGAGAGCAAGCACACGAGTCACCTTACCGGTACCGTTAGGCAGTGATACAACGCCACGAACCATCTGGTTTGCCTTACGGGGATCCACGCCAAGACGCACATCAATATCGAGAGAAGCGTCGAACTTAGTCGTAGTGATCTCCTTGACAAGCTCGGAAGCCTCTTTCAGAGAGTATGCCTTTCCTACTTCAACCTTATCAGCTACTGATTTCTGATTCTTTGTCAGTTTACTCATTTTACTTAATCAAATTGAAGTTTGTTTACTTGCTCTGAGGAAATTCCCCGGAAACGTTGATACCCATGCTTCGTGCAGTACCTGCAACGAGTCTCATTGCGCTCTCAACAGTGAAGCAGTTAAGGTCAGCCATCTTGTCCTCAGCGATAGCCTTCACCTGATCCCAAGTCACAGTAGCGACTTTCTTACGGTTAGGCTCACCGGAACCGCTCTTAACCTTAGCAGCTTCCTTCAGCTGAACAGCAGCAGGAGGAGTCTTGATTACGAAGCTGAAAGACTTATCGGTGTAGTATGTGATAACCACAGGTAACACCTTGCCAGCCTTGTCCTGGGTACGGGCATTGAACTCTTTGCAGAATCCCATGATGTTGATACCCTTAGAACCCAGTGCCGGGCCTACTGGTGGTGAGGGATTTGCTGCTCCGCCCTTAATCTGCAATTTGATTAAACCAGCAACTTCTTTAGCCATTTTCTTTTGTAAATCTAAATAATTAAAATATAAAACCGAAAAGCAGTCCGTAACAACTACTCAGCGATTTTTTCAACTTGCCCATAATTAAGCTCCAACGGCGTGTTACGGCCAAAGATCTTAACCATGACCTTTAACGTGTGGCGCTCAGTATTGATGTCTTCAATGACACCCTCGAAGCCAGAGAACGGACCGTCAATCACCTTGATTGTCTCATCCAAGACATAAGGCACTTCAGAAACAGCCTCTTTCGAGGACTCCTCTGTTGCACCAAGCATCTTGTTAATCTGTGACTGAGGCACAGCGCTCGGATGGCTCAAGCCTCCAAGGAAACCCAAACAGTTGGGCATGAAGCGTAACGCAGAGGCAAGGTCCGGAGTCATATCGGCTTCCACAAAAACATAACCTGGGAGGGAAATTCTTTCCTTCTCAACGATTTTGCCATTGCGGGAGACAGCATGTTTCTCCATGGGGATAAGCACCTGAGACACACAATCCGAGATGAGTTTATTGTGTCTCATCTCGTTCTCAATGTACTCCTTAAGCTTAGCCTCCTTACCACTGATGGCACTCATCACGTACCATTTCTTGTTAGAATCAGCCATTGTTTAAAGGATTATCCTGGGTAGATGACACCCATAAGGTTCTTGAACACCAAGTCCATGACAAAAACGATAACAGCGATGACAAGGGAAGCTGTTAAAACTATCACCGCGCTATGAGAGAGTTCCTGTCGTGTGGGCCATGTTGTCTTATGTGCAAGCTCATCGTAGCAAGCTTTGCAATAATTTCCAAATCTCTTACAGAGATTGCCTATCTTACTCATTATTGTTCTTATTAGCACGGGTTGGAAGGCTCGAACTCCCGACACCTGGTTTTGGAGACCAGTGCTCTACCAACTGAGCTAAACCCGTATGGAGTGAAGAGGTGAGAGTGAAGAGTGAAGAATCATTGTGACAATCAATAGAAAATCATATTGATTATTCGCTCTTCACTTTTACCTCTTCACTTATTTGTTATCCCTCCTCAGCTACGTCAGGAAGGAGCTTTGTGATCTGGCCAGAGCCTACTGTACGACCACCCTCACGGATAGCGAAACGGAGACCCTCATTCAGAGCAACCTTGTAGATCAGGCGAACCTCGATCTCTACGTTATCACCAGGCATCACCATGTCAACGCCCTCCGGGAGAGTGATCTCACCGGTGCAGTCCATAGTGCGGAGGTAGAACTGAGGACGATAGCGGTTGCCGAACGGAGTGTGACGGCCACCCTCTTCCTTCTTCAGCACGTAGATAGAAGCCTTGAAGTGATCGTGCGGAGTGATGACACCCGGGTGCACCACAACCATACCACGCTTAACCTCTTCCTTATCGATACCACGGAGAAGCAGACCAACGTTATCACCAGCCTCACCCTCAGGGAGAGTCTTGCGGAACATCTCAACGCCCGTGATGACAGACTTCTTGTCCTCACCGAGACCGAGCAGCTGAACCTCGTCACCGATCTTACACTTACCAGTCTCGATACGGCCTGTAGCAACAGTACCACGACCTGTGATAGAGAACACATCCTCAACAGGCATCAAGAAAGGCTTATCAACCTCACGAACAGGCTCCTGGATCCAGGTGTCTACAGCGTCCATGAGCTCCATGATCTTGTCTTCCCACTTCTTCACACCGTTCAGTGCGCCGAGAGCAGAACCACAGATGATAGGAGTATCCTCTTCGTATCCGTAAGAGGTAAGGAGGTCCTGAACGTCCATCTTAACGAGGTCAATCATCTCCTCATCGACTTCAGGATCATCGCACTTGTTCAAGAACACAACCATACGGGGCACGTTCACCTGACGGGCGAGCAGCACGTGCTCACGAGTCTGAGGCATAGGACCGTCGGTAGCGGCAACAACGAGGATAGCACCATCCATCTGAGCAGCACCAGTAACCATGTTCTTCACATAGTCGGCGTGACCCGGGCAGTCCACGTGAGCATAGTGACGCTTAGCTGTCTCATACTCAATGTGAGCGGTGTTGATGGTGATACCACGCTCTTTCTCCTCAGGAGCGTTATCAATCTGATCGAAAGACTTCACTTCCTCACCGGTGCCGAGGCGCTCGTGAAGCACCTTCGAGATGGCAGCGGTCAGAGTGGTCTTACCATGGTCCACGTGACCGATGGTACCAATGTTAACATGCGGTTTGGTGCGCACATAAACCTCTTTTGCCATAGTTTACTTGTTTATTTGTCGTTTAATTAATCAATAACTGATTTAGCTTTCCTCCGCGCCGCCGAAGCGGCAACTAAAGAGAGCTGTTACTGAGACTTGAACTCAGGACCTCTTCCTTACCAAGGAAGTGCTCTACCACTGAGCTATAACAGCATTAATCAGAGCGGAAAACGGGGCTCAAACCCGCGACCCCCAGCTTGGAAGGCTAGTGCTCTATCAACTGAGCTATTTCCGCATTTAGGTTTCCACCTAAGTGGGTGGTGATGGATTCGAACCACCGAAGGCAAGAGCCAGCAGATTTACAGTCTGCCCCATTTGGCCACTCTGGTAACCACCCTTTTTAAGTTAAGAGTTAAGAGATAAGAGTTAAGAATCAAAATGATTGTTCGCTCTTCACTTTCCACTCTTCGTTTTCTTGAGCCTCTTGTCGGATTCGAACCAACGACCCCGAGATTACAAATCACGTGCTCTGGCCAACTGAGCTAAAGAGGCGTATCAATGCAGCCGTTTTACTGGCCGTACGATTGACTCGTTGTAAAACGGCTGCAAAGTTACTATTTATTTTTCAATCTCCAAAACTTTTCGCGGAAATTTTCAATGATTGCGTAATTTTTCCTTGAATTTCGTCAGTTGTTCACGCAAGCTGTCCACGCACAGGTCGATTCCCTCCTCGAAGGTGTCGCACGTCTTGGCGACATAGATGGGATTGCCATTGGGCACGGTGACCGTCACGCTCGTCTCCTTGTTGAGAGCGGCAGCTGGTTTGACAACCTTTAATTGCACCTCTACTTTCTTAATATCTTCGAATGACTTTTCCAGTTTAGCGACCTTCTTCTCGATAAAGGCCTGCAGCTTCTCGGTAGCGTCGAAATGGATCGACTTAATGTTAACTTCCATAGTGTTACCATTTTTAAAGGTTAAACTCATGCCCTTGGATGGGCGTTCTTGTATACTCGGCGGAGCTGCTCGAAGGTAGTATGCGTGTACACCTCCGTTGTCGACGCGCTGGCGTGACCTAACAGTCTCCTGACACTTTCGATACTTGCGCCATTGTTGAGCATCGCAGTGGCAAAGGTATGCCTCAGCACGTGGGGGGAGAGCTTCTTCTGAGAGCTGACGAGCGACAGCTTGTCTTTAACCACCGTCCGCACCTCTCCGGAATTCATTCTCTCGCCTTTCGGTGTGACGAACACAGCGTCCGTATGGCGTATCACCTCTCGGTCTCTACAAGCCATGTAGTCGCTCAGTGTCCGTGCGAGCTCTTCTCCGTATGGCACCACCCGTTGTTTGTTCCCTTTACCGGTCACTTTCAACTGATGGTTTTCGCAATCAATGTCCACATCGTCGAGACCCGTAAGTTCCGACACGCGGATACCGGTCTCATAGAATGTCGTGATGATAGCCTTGTCGCGAACGTCCTTGAAGCTTGTGCCCCAGGGCAGGTCGTCGAGCAGGCGGTTCATCTCGCTCTCCTTGAGGAATGTAGGCAGGCGTTTGGCTTTCTTCGGCGGCTCTATCCGATAGGTAGGGTCGCGGTCGACAAGATGTCGCGCCAGCGCAAACCTGAAGAGCGATCGCAGCGCCGCAAAGCGCGTGCCGACACTCGATGCTTCCATACCACCGTCAACGAGGTGCTCCATCCAGTCGCGGACGACATCCTCATCAACTGTAGACCAGTCAAGCCCGTTATCTAATTGGTGGAAGAAATCCTCAAACTCCCTGATAGAGCACGAGTACGACGTTATCGTCTCCGGCGAGCGCCGACGCTCATATCTGAGGTAATCCAAGAATTCTTTGACCATTTCATCCAACATTGTTAACTATCGAGACCGACTTAAAATCGACTCAAAATAGGCTTTCACCAGTCTCTTGGTGATTGATAATGCGAATTTATGGAAATTATTTGAAACTACCAAATTTTTTAAGAAGTTTTTTACTCTTCCTCGTCACGCATGTGCTGCACGTAAACGGCATGCTCCATCTTGAGACGCTTCTTGACAGATGGCTTGTCATACTGCTGACGGGCACGGAGCTCCTTGATGACACCTGTCTTTTCAAACTTTCTCTTGAACTTCTTGAGAGCTCTTTCGATGTTCTCGCCTTCCTTTACGGGTACAATAATCATTTTGTTTTGGTTTATATAATTTTAATTAGACATATGCTCTGTGAACGAGATACAATGACCCCTCCACAATAAGCGGGTGCAAAATTACGAGTTATTTTTCAGATAGCCAAACATTTACGCGATTTTCGCTTGAAAATCTTTCGATTCTTGCTTTATCGCCGTGCGATTACGCCTTTATCGCAATGCGATTACAGTAAAATGGCAGTGCGATTCAACCGTAATCGCACAGCCATTTCAATAGTATCGCCGTTTGCTGACACGTGGCGGCCAATTGGTTGGCACGTGGCGGACAATCTGCTGGCACGTGACGGACAATCGGTTGGCACGTGACGGACAATTGGTTGGCACGTGGCAAACGATGATATCTCAGTTAAATAGCGGTCGTTGCCTGCTCCAACCACTTCTTGTCTTCTTCCTCAAGATGTGGCGCCAACACCTCGTAGACATGCTTATGGTAGTTGTTGAGCCACTCTATCTCCTCGGGCAGCAGCAGTTCCTTGATGATCGGCTCGGTATCGAAAGGACAGAGGGTGAGGGGCTCCATCTGCAGGAAGTCACCAAAGACCGTATGCATATAAGGCTTGATGAGCAGCGTGTTCTCATGACGCACGCCGAACTGCCCCGCGAGATAGAGGCCGGGTTCATCGGTGACCGTCATGCCTGCATGCATCGGAGCCGGCATATACTCCATGCGGATCTGGTGAGGGCCTTCGTGCACATTGAGGTAAGAGCCTACTCCGTGGCCGGTGCCATGAAGGAAGTTAAGGCCCTCGCGCCACATTGCCTCACGCGCCAAGGCATCGATCTGCGTGCCTGTGGCGCCGTCGGGGAACTTGGCGAGCTCCAACTGGATATGGCCTTTCAACACGAGCGTATAGATACGTTTCATCTCGTCGGTCACGGGGCCGAGCGCGATGGTTCGCGTGATATCCGTCGTGCCATCCACATACTGTGCGCCACTATCGAGGAGCAGGAAGCCATGAGGCTCGAGCGGGATGTCGGTCTCGGGAGTCGCCTCATAGTGGACGATGGCACCATGCGCATTGTATCCGGCGATGGTATCGAAACTGATGTCGCGGAAGAGAGGCTGCTCAGCGCGGAGCCGCGTGAGCTCCTTGTCGATGCTTATCTCTGTCTGACCTCCCGCTTCCACGGCAGGTTTGAGCCAGCGGAGGAACTTCACGAGGGCAATGCCATCCTTGAGCATGGCACTGCGGAAGCCTGCGATCTCGGTCTCGTTCTTGATGGCTTTCATGGCGGGGACAGGAGAAGTATGGCGCACAATCTCCTTCGCATAGGCCTTACCGTCGTGCGAGGCTATTATATTATATAATGTGTAAGAGGTCTCCACGGGATCGAGGAGGATGTTATATTCGAAATATTTCTGCAAACCCTCCCCTACTTTTTCGTAAGGCGCCACCCGCACATGCTGCTGAGAGAGATAAGCCTCCACATACGGCGTGAGCTTGGCGTTGTTGATATAGAGCGTCACATCGCTCGTACTGATAAGCACGTAAGCCACGAACACCGGATTGCAGTGCACATCGGTGCCACGGAGATTCAGCAGCCAGGCGATATCGTCGAGCGCTGAGACGAGCATGCCATCAGCATGGAGCTTGGCAAGCTCAGCCCTGACGCGGTCTATCTTTGAGGAGGTCGACTCACCAGCATACTCTATCGGCTGGATCTTCACCTTATCAGCCGGGATAGCCGGGCGGTCCTTCCAGATCTCATTCAATGGGTCGAAGTTGGTGCGCACCGTAATGCCTCCCTCGCGGCGCAGGTCATGGATCAACGATTCCACGGAGGCCACATTATTACACATGCCATCAACGCCTACCTGTGCGTTCTTGTCCTTGAGCTGTGCACCGAGCCACTCGGCAATCGTCGGCGTGCCTTTGACCTTCAACTTCATAAGTTGGAAAGAGGTGCCCGTGAGCTGATCCTCTGCGGCGAGGAAGTAACGGCTGTCGGTCCACAGAGCCGCGGCATCCATCGTCACTACGGCAGTGCCTGCTGAGCCATTGAACCCACTGATCCATTCGCGCCCTTTCCAGCGGTCAGGCGTATACTCCGAATGATGGGGATCGGTAGAAGGAAAAATGAATGCGTCAAGCTTCTCGCGGCGCATCACCTCGCGCAAATCGGCAAGGCGGGAGAGAATAGTATCGTTTATCATAGGCTAAAATGCTTTCTCACTGGCAAAGATAGTTAATTGTAATTACATCGACAAAAGATAGTGCCAAACGTACATTGCAAAGCGTAATGTTTTAATATTATACAACATTTCAAAACGAAAATAAGCTATCAGTTCTATATTATTTTCTCTACCTTTGCAAGCGGAAAAAGAAAGTAAACTTACTAAAATACAAATCTAAGTTATGAAGTATTTAACTAATGACAAGCTCCTTATCGTCGGTGCAGGCGGTATGATTGGTTCCAACCTGGTTCAGAGCGCATTGATGCTCGGTCTTACTCCAAACATCTGCCTCTATGATATCTATGAGCCGGGTGTTCATGGTGTCTTCGATGAGATGGAGCAGTGCGCCGTTCCTGGTGCTAAGCTTTCTTACTACGCTCCCGCAGTAGAGGACATGAACAATCCTGAGAAGGTGGCAGAGGCTGCCAAGAAGGCCTTCACAGGTGCTAAATATATCATCTCTTCAGGTGGTGCTCCCCGTAAGGCTGGCATGACACGTGAGGATCTGCTGAAGGGCAACTGCAAGATCGCAGCTGACTTCGGTGAGAACATCAAGAAGTATTGCCCCGATGTAGAGCACGTGGTTGTGATCTTCAACCCTGCTGACGTGACGGCTCTGACAGCCCTCATCCACAGCGGTCTGAAGCCTAACCAGCTGACTTCTCTCGCTGCCCTCGACTCTACTCGTCTGCAGCAGGCTCTGGCTCACGAGTTCGGCGTGCAGCAGGACAAGGTGACCGGTGCACACACATACGGTGGTCATGGTGAGCAGATGGCTGTCTTCGCTTCTCAGGTTAAGATCGACGGCAAGCCGCTGTCTGAGATGGGCCTCAGCAAGGAGCGTTGGGAAGAGATCAAGCAGATCACCACACAGGGTGGTAGCCGTATCATCAAGCTTCGTGGCCGTAGCTCTTTCCAGAGCCCTGCCTACAACGCTGTAAAGATGATCGAGGCTGCTATGGGTGGCGAGCCCTTCACTCTGCCTGCTGGCTGCTATGCTGACATCCCTGAGCTCGGTATCAAGGACGTGATGATGGCTCTGCCTACTACTATCGACAAGACGGGTGTTCACTACACTACTCCTACCGGCACAGCTGAAGAAATGGCTGACCTGCAGAAGAGCTACAAGCACCTCTGCGACATGCGTCAGGAGGTCATCGACCTCGGCATCGTTCCTCCTATCGAGAAGTGGGGTGAGGACAACAAAAACCTGTAAGTCACCAATTACACACTACATAATTATTAAAAGGTGTATCGCCATTGCGGCGGTACACCTTTTTTATTTTATAATCTTCCTTGCTCGCGGTAACTATAATAGGCGCCATCGGTGACGATGACGTGGTCAAGGAAATAGACACGCATGATCTCGCACGCTTTCCGGATGCGATCTGTGAGGCGGTCATCCTCGCGCGAAGGCCTTGTGTTGCCACTCGGATGGTTATGGCATACCGCCATGACCGTGGCATTGTTCAAAATGGCTTCCTTCATAATGATGCGTATGTCGACAGCCGTCTCCGTGATGCCACCATGACTGATACACTCCTCTTTGATAAGTTTGAAGTTCTGATTCATCAAGAGGATATGAAACTCCTCCACGTCGAGGTCCTGCATGCGCGGGTGCATATAATTGTAAACAGCTGTTGCCGAGCCAAGGTCTTCGCGTATCTCCGCTTTCTCACGTGCCCGCCGCTTGCCAAGCTCGCAGGCTGCAAGGATGGTGATAGCCTTTGCCGGACCGATACCCTTGAAATTCTCCAAATCCTTAATAGACATTTTCCCAAGAGTATTGAGGTTGTTGTGGCAGGCAGCAAGCACAACCTTCATCAGTTCCACGGCACTCATCTTCGGGGTACCGGAGCCAATGAGAATAGCGAGCAGTTCTGCATTGGAGAGCGCCTCAGCACCGAGCCGCTCCAGTCGTTCGCGCGGGCGGTCTTCCTCCGCCCAGTCTGTAATAGTAAGATTTGACATAGATTCTTGTTTTAGGATTTGTTTTAGAAAGGTGGGGCGCTTATT
This sequence comes from uncultured Prevotellaceae bacterium, assembly GCA_902792635.1. Lineage (GTDB taxonomy): Bacteria > Bacteroidota > Bacteroidia > Bacteroidales > Bacteroidaceae > Prevotella. Next base: position 56,475 of record CADBAG010000004.1, read on the forward strand.
TGAACGCCACGCCTTTTATCTTTTCATAATCGCTTTCTCCATCGTTCTTCGCCGGCTGGATGCCGAGCAGATGACAGACGAAAGGATAGACAGCCGTGTTGGAGAACTGACCGAGGTCTGCATGCTTCAGGTCCGGTCCCCAGGCACGGAAGAGCGCATGCATATCACTGTAGCCTGGGTCGAAGCCGTGCACACCGCCATTGTGCGTTTCTCCACCGTCGAAGAGATAGCCCTCATCGGGAAGCACCAGCACGTCACCGATATTCGCATCCGCCTGATAGTGAAGATACTGCGGGATATCCGCCTTACGCCACGCATGAAGGTGGGGGACATTGCTAAGCGCCTTGATGATACTGTCCTGTTGCCACGCCTCGGGTGCATAGACATTGCAGGGAAGGTCTCCTTCCAACGATGTGTACCAGTCTTTATGGAGATACTGCTTAGGGTTGATATTCCTTGAAGGGGTGAACCAAGTCATGCCATGATCGGAGACAACCACGAAGTTGACATCATTAGCTTTCTTCGCTTTGACGATACGGCTCCAGAGGGAGCCCAGTAACGAGTCGACACTCTCCACGGCATATCGCGTCTCTTTTGCCTGAGGGCCATAACTGTGCCCACTTCCATCGGGCTCTTCAAAGTAAGCCAAGATAAGGTCGGGAGCGTTCTTCTTTGACAGATAAGCCATGACACTGTCGGCGCGCTGAGCAAAGGTCATGTGTGGTTTCTCGTTGTACTTATGCCACACATTGGGGTACTTGCCATTCACCGCCACATCGGAGCCTGGCCAATAGAAGACGACTGTCTTCAGCCCCTGACGCTGCGCCGTGAGCCAGAGGGGCTCGCCGTGATAGAAGCGGGCGTCAAACTTTGTTTTGGGGTCGCCCAAGGAGAAACGGGCACCCGTAGCACGGTCGATGAAACTGTTGGCGATGATGCCGTGGTGCTCCGGGCGAAGACCCGTAACAAGGGTATAATGGTTGGGGAACGTCTTCGAGGGGAACGAAGGCACGAGTTCTCCGCTCACGCCCTCCGCTGCCATGCGGTTGAGGAAGGGCGTGTCATAATATTGCGGATAGTCCCACCGGAACCCATCGCACGAGATGAGGATAGTCGTTCTGCGAGCCAACATCGGCAGCGCGAACAGAAGGCATAAGCCTAAAACAATAACAGCATGCAGGGTTTGACTGTCTACCCAGATCTTATTAACCAGAATCTTAATCATTTTATAGTTCCTCTTTTTCAGTCTTTCAGTTTATGGGGGGGAGAGTGCCTCGGAGAGGCACACTCTGAATAACCCCAGTCAAGGAGCGCAGCGACGCAGACTGGGGATTTTAGCCTATATGCAATCAACTTACTTCCAGCCTCGGAGAGGCTGGCTGCGCCTTGGCGCGCTATGCTGAGGCGATACAATCTATTAAAGACATAGCGCACTACGTGCAGTCTGCCTCTCCGAGGCAGAAAATCAGTTGCCTCTATACGATCTTGACACCCCAGGCTGCGTCGCTATGCTCCTTAGCCTGGGGTTATTCAGAGTGTGCCTCTCCGAGGCACGTATCAATCCAAAACCAAGGGTACTCCTTTTTCCGGCAAATTTACGAAAGATATTCCATCCTCACAAAAGAAAAAGACTAATTTATCGGAAAATCAACAAGATTATTGTACCTTTGCACTATAAGTTATCAATATTATTGTACGATGCGCTACACATATAAGCATTTTCTTCCCGCATGCCTCCTTTTGTTCATGGCATCCTGCGAAGGACTCTTCTCTTCTGTCTACGACGAGGCAGACAACAACACACAAGTCTCCAACTCACAGCTTTATATTGACGCATCAAGCAAAACAGCTTGGTATTATATTTCTTTCGACTCTTTAGAGATGCTGCGGCAGCAAGGCGATGCCGAGAAGCTCAGATATGCCCAGACGCATTTCACGCCTTACCCCGTTCCCATGACCGCCACGGGCGACTCCATCAAAAGTCCGAATAAGCCTGACACATGCGCTACCGGCATCTACACTTATTGGTACGACATCTTTGGCAAAGGACTGTCGGTCAACAAGTTCAGTTCTTTCATCCCTACCGCTTCGCAGCCGGAGCCACAGGACTGGGACATCGCCATCCACTATGTGAACGCGCGCACCAACGGCGGCTCCGTCTTGGAGACCAGCTACACCAGCTTAGATGATCTGCCGGCCTCCTCAGCCGACTTCTCCGGATTGACATTCACTCCCGATGAGTGGACGGAGAATGTCGTATGGGCCGACTGGGATCAGGTCCTCACTAAGTACATGGGCTGTCAAGGAATCAAGATCAACAAGGTGTTATCTTCGTGGATCGATGTCGAACTGGTGACGCCGCCACCGGTGTTCACGCTCAATAATCACGTTTTCATTGTCCGACTGAAGAACGGCAAGTATGCTGCCGTGCAGTTGCAGAACTATATGAGCAGCAATGGCACGAAAGGCTGCCTCACTATCAACTACAAGTATCCCTATTAATCATTACGCAAGCTCATCATGAAGATTTTTTCGCTCACCGCTATACTTTCTCTTACGCCGCTCTTTCTCTGTGCGCAGAAAGCAAACAAAGATTCTTTACTCATCGCCGATGACCTCAACCAGGTCGTCGTCACGGGTACGCGCACGCCGAAGACGCTCCTCAACACCCCGGTGCTGACCCGCGTCATCAGTCATGCAGAGATAGAGAAGGCCGACGCCACCACGCTCCAGGATATTCTGCAGCAGTCGATCCCCGGCGTCGAGTTCTCGTACTCGATGAACCAACAGCGCCACATGAACTTCTCCGGCTTTGGCGGACAGAGCATGCTGATCCTTGTCAACGGCGAGCGGCTTGCGGGAGAGAACATGGACGATGTCGACTTCGACCGCCTCACGCTCAGCAATGTCGACCATATCGAGATCGTGAAAGGACCGGTATCAGCACTCTACGGAAGTAATGCCGCCGGTGGTGTCATCAATATTATCACAAAGCAGAATACGAAGCCTTTCGCGCTCAACGTCAATGCACGACTCGGCAAGCACAACAATCAGCGCTATGGCCTCAACTGGCAACAAGGCGGAAAGAGATGGAGCAGCATGTTCGACTTCAGCCGCACGAATGTAGACAACTACGATGTGGAGAGCGCGGAGAACCCTATCGCCAGTGTTATATCGACGATCTATGGCGGTGAGACTTACAACTTCAAGGAGCAGCTTACATATAATCCTTTCGAGAACCTGCGCCTCAGCGGCAATGCCGGTTACTTCTTCCGTCAGGTGAAACGCTCGGAGGATACGCCGGAGCGCTACCGCGACTACAACGCCGGATTGAAAGCCGCATGGAAAGCAAGTGATAACGATGAGGTCATCGGAAGCTACTCTTTCGACCAGTACGACAAGTCAAACTTCCAAACCATCTCGAAGCTTGACATCCGCTATTATTCCAATGTGCAGAATGCCTTCCGACTGCTCTATAACCACAACTTCAACAAAGGACACATCCTCACCATGGGTGCCGATTATCTACACGATTATCTGCTGAACAACCGACTCAACGGCACCTATACGCAGCATTCGGCCGATGCTTTCGTGCAGTACGATGGTGAGCTGAGCCCTATCTGGGAACTCGTAGCCGCCTTGCGCTACGACTATTTCCATGACAACTCGTCGCTCAGTCGCCTCACGCCGAAGATCAGTATCCGCCACACGCCGCTCAAAGGCCTCAACGTACGTTTCGGCTATGCCATGGGCTTCCGCGCGCCCTCCCTCAAAGAGAAATATTATGATTATGATGCAGCCGGCATCTGGACAATCACGGGTAATCCCGACCTCAAACCGGAGTTCAGCAACAACTATAATCTCTCCATCGAATACCGCTGGCGCAACTATGAGTTTCTGCTCAATGGCTACCACAACAGTGTGAGAAACAAGATCGCACCGGGTGTGCCTTACAAAGCTCATAAAACGGACAAGACGCCTATCCTGCCCTACGTCAACCTCGCAACCTACGGTATCAATGGTATCGAGGCTTCGGCCAAAGGACGCTGGGCATGCGGCCTCACGGCAAGCATCACCTACGCTTACACCGACGAGCGCCTGCCTCATCAGAAGGACGGACAGACAGCCAACAACGAGTATATCCCAGCACGAAAGCACGCATTGAACATGCACGCTGACTGGGACCACACGTTCAATAAATGGTATGGATTGAATATTGCGCTCGACGGAAAGTTCGCATCTGGCGTTGACAATGTAGAATACGCCAACTATTACGACATCTCGCAAGGCACGGTCTCAGTGAGCTATCCCGCCTACACGCTCTGGAAACTGTTGCTCAGCAACCGCATAGGCAAGGCGGCAAAGCTCAACGTAACGCTCGATAATATCTTCAACTATAAGCCGAAGTATTATTATCTCAATGCGCCCCTCACCGATGGCATCAATGTCATGATAGGAGTCGCTATAGACATTGATAAACGATAGTTTATTTGTAGAAGTTCTTCTTGTAAGCTTCAAACTCGCCCTTGCCCATTACGCACCGCTGCCACCAAGCCTTGATGAATCCACAGCCGTAACCCATGAGCTGAGTGAAGGCAGCACGGATAGAGAGCATGCCGATACGTATACTATGGTTCTGAACGCTGGAATCGATAAAGATGAGCAGTGAATAGAGAAACAAAGGCATCAAGGCTGCCAGGCTGATCATTCCACCGAAAGGTGGATCATAGTCACGAAGCACCGTATGTCCCAAGATGGGACCAGCAATGAAAACAGCAAGTAGGAAAAAGACGCCTACGGTGAACACCATCGGCAAAAGGTGAACAAGCTTCAGGCTCTCGGGATATTTCTTATAAAGGTTGATGCGCGCAATACCACTGTTGAACACTTGCCGCCAGAACTTGCGGAAGTCGGTACGGCGCTTGTGGTAAACCCATGCACCGGGGAAGAGACGACAACGGCAGCCAGCCTTGAAGATACGGATGGAGAAGTCGATGTCCTCGCCAAAACGCATTTTTGAGAATCCGCCAAGCTTATTATAGACATCGCGCCGCACGCCCATGTTGAAGGAGCGCGGATAGAACTTATCGAGTTTCTTCTTACCACCACGGATACCACCCGTCGTGAAGAAGCTCGTCATCGAGTAAGAGATGGCTTTCTGCGTCGGTGTGAACGTATCAGCAGCCCGGTCCGGCCCTCCGAAAGCCTCACAGGGCTCACGCTTCAGTTCCTCATCAACAGCCTGGAGATAACCCTCGGGCACAACAACATCAGAGTCAAGGATAAGCACATAGTCGCCCGTAGCACGCTCCACACCGTAGTTACGGCTCTGCCCAGGGCCACTGTTCGACTTCATGAAATAACGGATAGCCAAACGGCTATCATATTTATCGCACACCTCTTTACAAGGCACTGCCGACCCGTCTTCCACGATAATGACTTCAAAATCCTTGAAGCTTTGTCGTGTAAGACTGTCCAAGAGTTCGTCCACCTCATCGGGACGATTATAAACCGGAACAATAATACTGTATTTCATTTGCCGTCTTTTAGTGTAGTTAGTTCTGTGCATCGCCGCCCTCGGCGACGTATCATCAAAGAAAAACCGTCCGCAATCACATACAATCTGTGGCTGCGGACGGTCTCAATATGCTGCGTAGCGGTAATTACTTCTTTTCAGTTACGCGACCCACATAGCTGCCATCCTCGGTGTTGACCGTGATGACATCGCCCTCGTTGATGAAGAGAGGCACGCGGATCTCAGCACCAGTCTCCAGGGTAGCGGGCTTTGTAGCGTTTGTAGCAGTGTTACCCTTCACACCCGGCTCAGAGTGAGTGACCTCGAGGTTAGTCTTTGGAGGCATCTCAGCAGAGAGGATAGCGCCGTCGTCAGCAGAGATCTGAACGTCAACGATGTCACCCTCCTTCATGAACTCACCGCCAGTGATAAGGTCACGGTTGATGGGGAACTGCTCAAAAGTCTCCTGATTCATGAAGATGCAGCCCGTGCTGTCCTCATAAAGATACTGATAAGGACGATGCTCCACGCGCACGTCGTCGAGCTTGAAGCCTACCTGGAATGTACGATCCAGCACGCGGCCGTCGGCTACATTCTTCAGCTTGGTGTTCATGACAGTGTTGCCCTTACCGGGTTTACGATGCTCAAACCAAATGCACTTCCAGATACCGCCGTCCATGCGGATGCAGGTACCCTTCTTGATTTCCTGTGAATTAATCATTTTATTGTAAGTTACTGTTTATTATGCGTTGTAAGCGGGTGCAAAGTTACTAAGAAATCAGAAAAAAACACTGAAAAATCACATAATTCTTTGTCATTTCGAATTTTATGCGTAATTTTGCAGCCCGAAAGGGTCAAAAGTACCCTCTCACAGCGAAAGCATAGACAAAATAATAATAAAATAAATACAAAACAAAGATGAAGAGAACATTTCAGCCTCACAATCGCCGCCGTGTGAACAAGCATGGCTTCCGTGAGCGTATGGCCACCAAGAACGGCCGTCGCGTTTTGGCTTCCCGTCGTGCCCATGGCCGCAAGAAGCTCACTGTCTCTGACGAGAACCACGGAAAGTAAGCTTCTCATTTCGTCAGTACACGACAAAAGGCAGACAAGGATCATTCCTTTGTCTGCCTTTTGCGTTAAAAAGTCAGCAATTTGTTTTGCTTTCCACTCATTTTACATTACCTTTGCGGAAAATAGCAACCGATGTCGATAAAAGAATTCATAGGCAAATTCAAAAGCAAGATGCTTTGGGGCAACCTGTTGGCGATGGCTCTTGTCGTCGTTGGGCTGGCCTTGGGCTTCAAGTTTGCCATTGACATATACACCCACCACGGCGAAGCTGTCACAATTCCTAATCTCACGCATAAGACGTTCGACGATGCTGACCATGTTCTTTCTGAGCTCGGTCTCGACATGGTCGTGAGTGATACCGGCTACATCAAGACCTTACCGCCGGGCTGTATCCTTGAGCAATACCCGGCGCCAGGAGAGCGCGTCAAGCCAGGACGCACCGTCTTCGTTACCATCAACGCCACTCAGACGCCTACCATCACGCTGCCCGATGTCATCGACAACTGCTCGCTGCGTGAGGCTATGGCAAAGCTCACCGCAATGGGCTTCAAGCTCAATCCGCCTAAGTTCGTGCCCGGTGAGAAAGACTGGGTCTATGGCATCCTTGTCAACGGCAGGCACGTGGCTTATGGCGATAAGATTCCGGTAGATGCCAAGCTCACGATCCTCGCCGGCAACGGCATGCGCGATGAAAGCGACTCGGTGGACTATGTCGATCCTACCGTTGACACGCCCGACGATGACGATGGCGATGAGTTCCAGGAAGTGCCAGCGACCGAAGAGGAAGACCACACCAAGCAAAAGGAAGAGCCCGACAAAGATCCATTCACCCCAGTGGAATAACAACACGAAGCAATGACTGACAACATATCAGACAACATATTACCAGATAATATCGACGACGATATTGAAGAGGTGCAGGAGAGCACTGAATCGGGACCGGGGCAGTATGAGCACTGGCGCATGACGGTCGATGCTGGGCAGCAGCCTGTACGCATCGACAAGTTCCTTGCCGAGCACATGCAGCACTCTTCCCGCAATCGTATCCAGACGGCTGCCGAGGCGGGATGTATCCAGGTCAACGGCAAGCCCGTCAAGAGCAACTATAAGGTGCGCCCCAACGACATCATCACGCTCATGCTCGACCGCCCCAAGCACGACTCTACGATTCAGCCGGAGGACATCCCGCTCGACATCGTCTATGAGGATGACGACGTGTTGGTCGTCAACAAGCCCGCAGGCATGGTCGTGCACCCAGGAGCCGGCAACTTCAACGGCACGCTCATCAACGCCGTGGCATGGCATCTGCGCGACCTCAAGACTTTCGATGCCAACGACCCCGCCGTAGGACTCGTCCACCGTATCGACAAGGACACAAGCGGACTGCTCGTCGTAGCAAAGACCGCTGATGCCAAGACTTCTCTCGGCAAGCAGTTCTTTTACAAGACGACACACCGGGCCTACAACGCACTTGTATGGGGCAACCTGCAGGAAGACACGGGGCGAATCGAGGGAAATATCGCCCGTGACCCCAAGGATCGGCTACGCATGAAAGTGTTTCCGCCTGACTCGGGTATCGGCAAGCCGGCTGTTACCCACTGGCGCGTCTTGGAGCGCTTCGGCTACACCACGCTCGTGGAGTGTGTCTTGGAGACTGGTCGCACCCATCAGATCCGCGCCCACATGAAGGAGATCGGACATCCGCTCTTCGGCGATGAGCGTTATGGAGGCACGGAGATCCTATGGGGCCAGCGCAGCTCGACCTACAAGGCTTTCATCCACAACTGTCTCGCAATCTGTCCCCGTCAGGCGCTCCATGCCAAGACACTCGGCTTCGTGCACCCACGCACAGGCAAGCAGATGGATTTCGACTCAGAGTGGCCTGCCGACTTTGCCGCACTGATAGAGAAGTGGAGGAGATACATTAAATAGACAAATCAGAAAGCTAATACATTATTTTATAGAAAACTATATTATATAGAAAACTATTACATCATTATACAATGGAAAACTTAAAAAGAAACATTGCCATCGTCTGCGGTGGCGACTCGTCAGAGCACGACGTATCGCTGCGCTCGGCACAGGGACTTTACTCCTTCTTCGACAAGGAGCGTTACAATATTTATATTGTTGACATCAAAGGCACCAACTGGCACGTCAGCTTTGACGACGGCAGTGTGGCTCCTATCGATAAAGCCGACTTCTCTTTCATCGGGAAAGACGGCAAGGCTGTAGTCTTCGACTATGCTTACATCACCATCCACGGCCAGCCCGGTGAGAACGGTATGATGCAGGGTTACTTCGACCTCATCCATCTGCCCTACTCCACCTCCGGCGTGCTCGTCGAGGCTATGACCTTCGATAAATATGTGCTCAACAACTATCTGCGCGGCTTCGGTGTGAATGTCGCCGACAGCATTCTCCTCCGCCGTGGCGAGGACTACGATGCTGCAGCCATTGAGAAGCGCTTGGGCATGCCTTGCTTCGTCAAGCCTGCTGCCGACGGTTCAAGCTTCGGTGTGAGCAAGGTGAAGAATGCTGACCAGCTTGCTCCGGCCCTCCGTGTGGCTTTCATGGAAAGCAATGAGGCTATGGTAGAGAGCTACCTCAAAGGCACGGAGATCTCACAGGGTATCTACAAGACAAAGACCAAGAGTGTGGTGTTCCCTGCTACAGAGGTTGTATCACAAGATGAGTTCTTCGACTACGACGCCAAGTACAACGGCAAGGTGCAGGAGATCACGCCCGCTCGTCTCGCTCCCGAGACAGCGAAGGCAGTGGCTGCTGAGACAAGCCGGATCTACGACATCCTCCACGCCAACGGCATCATCCGCATCGACTATATCATCACTAAGGATGCTGAGGGCAAGGACAAAGTTAACATGTTAGAGATCAACACCACTCCGGGCATGACGGCTACAAGCTTCATTCCTCAGCAGGTACGTGCAGCCGGTCTCGATATCAAGGATGTCCTCACCGACATTGTGGAGAACCAGTTCGCATAAAGAATCCTCACCATGGATATCAAACAGTTATACGCGGTCTATCAGCAGCACCCCGTGGTGACTACTGATAGCCGCAACTGCCCCGAAGGGAGCATCTTTATCGCGCTCAAAGGCGCATCTTTCGACGGCAACAAGTTTGCTGCTTCGGCCTTAGAGAAAGGCTGCAGCTACGCTGTCGTCGACGAGAAAGAATATTGTGTGGAAGGCGACGACAGATACATCCTTACTGACGACTGCCTGACGACCTTCAAGGAGCTGGCACGCGAGCACCGCCGCCAGTTCAACATCCCTGTGGTAGGTATCACAGGCACGAACGGCAAGACAACAACGAAAGAGCTCGTCTCTGCCGTGCTTGCTGAGAAATACAACGTGATGCACACTGAAGGCAACTTCAACAACGATGTCGGCGTACCCAAGACGTTGCTTCGTCTCAGTCCCGAGCATGAGATTGCCGTCGTAGAGATGGGTGCCTCTCATCCCGGCGACATCAAGAAACTCGTTGAATATGTCGAGCCGACCTGCGGTCTCATCACGAACGTTGGTCGTGCACATCTTCAGGGCTTCGGCTCTTTCGAAGGTGTGAAGAAGACGAAGGGTGAGCTTTATGACTTCCTCAAGGCCCACAACGGCCTCGTGTTCCTCAACACGGCCAATGAGAATCTCTTAGAGATGGCACGTGAGCGCGAGCTCGACCGTATCATCAGCTACGGCAATGATCCTCAGGCTCAGGTACAAGGTAAAGTGACGACAGCCGACCCGTTCATCACCATCGAGTGGCGCTGTGGCGGAGATGAGGACAATATCCCCGTTTCGCTCAACGAGTGGCATGAGACACGAACCCATCTCATCGGCTCCTACAACCTCGATAACGTGCTTGCAGCAATCGCCGTAGGCCTCCACTTCGAGGTCAGCCCTGAGGCTATCTGCCATGCCATTGAGCATTATGAGCCGACAAACAATCGCTCTGAGCTTGTGAAGACAGCTGACAACACGCTGATCGTCGACGCTTACAACGCCAACCCGACAAGTATGACTGCGGCGCTCGACAGTTTCGAGCAGATCGCTACGACACTCCCGAAGATGGCTATCATCGGTGACATGCGCGAGCTCGGCGCCGTGAGTGCAGAGGAGCATCAGAAGGTTGTCGACACGCTGAAAGCCAAAGGTCTCAACGACGTGTGGCTCGTAGGTGAAGAGTTTGGAAAGACTCAGTGTGACTTCCACAAATATAATAATGTGGAAGAAGTGAAACAGGCTATTGCCGAGCACAAGCCTACGGGTAAGTGCATCCTCATCAAAGGCAGCAACGGCACGAAACTCTTCGAGCTGCCGGCACTGTTATAATACACATTATATTATATATTAGACCAATCGTAAATAGATGTTGTTGGAAAAACTCCTTGGCTTCGATGCCAAGACGATGAATAAACGTACAGAGGTGGTGGCAGGTGCCACCACCTTTCTTACCATGTGCTACATTCTTGCGGTGAACCCCACCGTCCTCAGTACCACAGGCATGGATCGCGGTGCACTCTTCACGGCTACGGCAATAGCTTCTGCCATCGCCACACTGCTCCTCGCCTTCATGGCAAAACTTCCTTTTGCGCAGGCACCGAGCATGGGTCTGAACGCGTTCTTCGCTTACACGCTCTGTCAGGCGATGGGCTACACATGGAAGCAGTCGCTCGCCATCATGCTTGTCGAAGGCATCGTGTTCCTGCTCATCACATTCCTCAACATCCGTGAGGCGATCCTCAATGCCATCCCGACGAACCTCCGATACGCCATCTCCGTGGGTATCGGTATGTTCATTGCCTTCATCGGACTGAAGAATGCGGGCATCATCGTCTCATCTCCAGCAACATTCGTCTCGCTCGGTAAGTTCACGCCGACCTCCATCCTTGGCATCATCGCCATCGTGCTGAGCGGTGTGCTCATGGCGCGCAAGGTCAAAGGCTCCCTCTTCTATAGTATCATCATCGCTACCGTCGTGGGCATCCCCATGGGGGTAACGCAGATCCCCGACCATTGGATCCCCGTCTCCTTACCCCAGAGCCTCACCCCGATCTTCTGCCAATTCGACTTCGACGGCTTGCTCAACATGCGCACCGTGATGGTCGTCATATCCTTGCTGCTCGTCAATATCTTCGATACCGTGGGAACCCTTGTCGGCTTGGCTTATAAGACCCACATCGTACGTCCTGACGGTACCATTCCTCACATCAAGGAAGCCATGATGAGTGATGCGATCGGCACGACTTGTGGCGCTTTCCTCGGCTCGTCCACACTGACGACTTATGTAGAGAGTGCCTCAGGTATTGCAGAGGGCGGACGAAGTGGACTGACCTCGTTTACCACAGGTATGTTCTTCGTTCTCGCGCTCTTCCTCTCCCCCGTCTTCCTGCTGATCCCCGGTGCGGCCACAAGTGGCGCACTGGTGCTCGTGGGTGTATTGATGCTCGACTCGGTGAAGCTCCTCGACCTCTCCGATGTCAGTGAGGCTTTCCCCGCTTTCATCACGATGATCACGATGGTGCTCTGCTACTCCATTGCTGACGGTATCTGCCTCGGTATCCTGAGCTACGTCATCCTCAAGCTCTGCACCGGACAATGGAAGAAGCTCAACATGACTTTGATCATCCTGAGCCTCGTCTTCATCGCCAACTTCATATTCGGGTAAATATGCCAATTATGCTTGTGAGAGACTAAAAAACGAGTCCTCACAAGCAACATGTCCTAATAACTTATAAGCCGACCGCTTGCTTTGCAAGTTCTGAAACTTTATCAATAAGTTCTTTAGCTGGATCAACTAATGGGATAACATCAGTCTGAAGATCTAAGTTTCGACGATCCTCATAATCTCCTGTTAAACGCAAAGAAAACAACTGATTAAAGATTGCGCCATACTTTCTATCAATAAGTTTAGGCTTGATAAAATTCAAACCAAACATTTGAATGACACCATTATGCGTACGTGCAGATATCCCATGAGCAATCAGTAAAGCAGAGACAGCATAATATGCAGCATAATACAATCTATTGGCAGCAGTTTCCACAAAGCCACTGTCAATAGATCCGACGGCTTCATGATAAGCTCTTTGAGACTTCTCAAGCCTATACTTCACGACCTCAAAGCGATCTTCATCAGATAATGTTCCTACGGTCATAATGCTATCGATTCTGCCTCTACATTATGATGGAAAGGGGTAAAATGATTTTCTTTCCACTCCTTTTCAGTAAAGAGCACAGGATTGATTATTTCATTCAAATCCCATCCTAATTCCCGAAGAGGATAGGAATACTTATCATAGTCAGAAAGAGAGATACGAGGCTTGTCAATGAGAATAAGTAAGTCCCAGTCACTATCTTTTCGAGCCGTTCCCCGAGCTCTTGAGCCAAATAAGAAAGCTCTCGCATGGGGATCAATAGCATGAAGTTTGCTCGCCATCGCTTTTATTATCTGTTCTTGAGCCATAACTATTATATTTAATATCGACTTATCTATCCGTTTCTTTTAGCATCAATCATACTCTTCAGCCCATCGCTGTAGTCGGATACAATCTGGCGGGCAAACATCTTGCGGCTGTCACGCACCGCAGCAAGGTCTGTCTCAGTGAGCACCTTCGGCGAATGAGTGTGTCCGACATAGGTCAACGGCATCAGCGTATTGGCATCGCTCAGTTTGCCTTTGATCAACTGGCTTTGTGACGCATACTGCGAGTTGAAGACAACGGTAGGAATGAAGGTCTCCACCGGACGATAGCTCGTAGAGAAGTAGACCTTGAGATGCTTGTTCTCATCCCATTCCTGCAGGATGAGCTGGCCGACCTCTCGCGTAATCGCCCACGACGTACTGCCTTTATATAATGTGTAGGTCTTCTCAGGGCAATGAATGCGGAGTGTCTTGAAGACATGTCCACCCGTGAGTACACGACGCGCCAAGCTGCGCACACTGTTCTTGAAAGAGCCGTGCTGCCAGATATGATCGTTCAACAGCTGGAAGTCGGTATATTTGTAAGCAGCGCGACCCTGACCGGGCATAGCAATGCCACTGATGAACTGCCGGTCCTTGGCATCGGAAAAGAACTCCTCTATCCGCGCATTGCTCCAGAGCGGATAATCCAGTCCATCGATAGACACAAGATAATCGGCATCCCCTTCAAGGGCTGCACGGATCAGTGCCACCTGCACCTCTACCTCGTTGAGACTGCCAGGGATGACGCGCACACGCTGTGTAAGGAAATGGATGTTCTCACCTTCCACCAAGCGCTCAAAATGCTGCAAGTCACGATGCCGGTCCACATGGATATAATAGTCAGCGCCTACAGGAAGACTTGCCACGAGATCACGAAGATGCCGTGCGTCTTTCTGGACGGATATCAAAAATGCCAGTTTCATAAGCCTACTCTATAAATCGTTGTTCTCTATTTCTTATTTCTCATTCGCAAAAATATGAAACATTTTCCATATCTGCAAGAAAAAAGCAATGTTTTTTCTCTTCACGTAGGGGCGGCCCTCGTGGCCGCCCTACGGTAAACCATCCGCTTGCGGATTAATAATTCATAAAAATACATAATTCTAATCTATCACATACACGCAACCTCATTAAATAGTTGTACCTTTGCACCGCCGATTGGAGCGGAGCGCTTAGAGCCGCCCCAGCAGAGGTGTGTTAATAGCGCTGCACATGGCCGTACGGCGCAGTTAGTGAATCACTTCCGCGCTCAGGGTTAAAGCTGTGGATGGTCTCTTTTAGACTGGAGGCACCGCGAGGCCCCTGTTCATCGCACAAGAAACAACATTTTTCAATTAACAGTTCATCATTTAAACGTAAAATGGACACATTAAGTTACAAGACTGTCTCTGCTAACAAAGAGACAGCAAAGAAGGAGTGGGTCGTCGTGGATGCCACCGACCAGATTGTGGGCCGTCTGTGCTCCAAGGTCGCTAAGTTGCTCCGCGGTAAGTACAAACCCAACTTCACACCTCACGTAGACTGCGGTGACAATGTCATCATCATCAACGCAGCCAAGGTTAAGTTCTCCGGCAAGAAGGAGACTGACAAGATCTATACCCGTTATACTGGTTATCCTGGCGGCCAGCGCTTCAACACTCCCGCTGACCTGCGCACACGCCCCAACGGCATCGACAAGATGCTGCGCCACGCCATCAAGGGCATGCTGCCGAAGGGTCCCCTCGGCCGTTCTCTGATGGACAACGTTTACATCTATGAGGGTGCTGAGCACGACAAAGAGGCTCAGAAGCCAAAGAACATCGACATTAACCAGTATAAATAATCAATAGAGATGGAAGTTATCAACGCAATCGGCCGCCGCAAGAGCGCCGTAGCCCGCGTTTACCTCACAGAGGGTACCGGTAAGATCACAATCAATAAAGAAGATATCGAAAAGTATTTCCCATCAGCTATCCTTCGCTACGTGGTGAAGCAGCCTCTGCAGCTGCTCGATGTTGCTGAGAAGTACGACATCAAGGCCAACCTCGACGGTGGTGGTTACACTGGCCAGAGCCAGGCTCTCCGCCTCGCCATCGCTCGCGCCCTGGTGAAGATCAACGCTGAAGACAAGAAGAACCTCAAGGACAACGGCTTCCTCACTCGTGATAGCCGTGCTGTTGAGCGTAAGAAGCCAGGTCAGCCCAAAGCTCGCCGTCGCTTCCAGTTCAGTAAGCGTTAATCATTGGTTTAGCATCCAAACAGGCAGGATCCGAATGGCTACCTGCCTGCTGGTTCTAACAAGAATTCAAAAGGAAAGTAAACAAATTAATTTCAAGCAAACAAAATGTCAAGAACAAGTTTTGACCAGCTGCTTCAGGCAGGTTGCCACTTTGGCCATCTGAAGCGCAAGTGGAATCCCGCAATGGCTCCTTATATCTTCATGGAGCGCAACGGTATTCATATCATCGACCTCAACAAGACTGTAGCTAAGATCGACGAGGCTGCAGAGGCTCTGAAGGCTATCGCTAAGAGCGGCCGCAAGATCCTCTTCGTCGCTACTAAGAAGCAGGCTAAGGACATCGTAGCTGAGAAGGCTGCAAGCGTCAACATGCCGTACGTCATCGAGCGCTGGCCCGGTGGCATGCTCACCAACTTCCCCACCATCCGCAAGGCTGTGAAGAAGATGACGAACATCGACAAGATGATGAACGACGGCACATTCTCTAACCTCTCAAAGCGTGAGCTGCTGCAGATCAACCGCCAGCGCGCTAAGTTAGAGAAAAACCTCGGTTCTATCGCTGACCTCAACCGTCTGCCGTCTGCCCTCTTCGTCGTTGACGTCATGAAGGAGCACATCGCAGTGAAAGAGGCTAACCGTCTGGGCATCCCTGTGTTCGGTATCGTTGATACCAACTCTGATCCTCGCAACGTCGACTATGTCATCCCTGCCAATGATGATGCTAAGGACTCTATCGAGGTGATTCTCGACGCTTGCTGCGCTGCTATCGCTGAGGGCTTAGAGGAGCACAAGGCTGAGAAGGCTGACGACAAGGCTGCTGCTGAGCAGCAGGACGAGGCCGCTGAGGGCCGTCGCCACAACCGTCGCGCTCGCCGTGAGGACGCTCCTAAGGCAGAGGAGGCTGCAGAGGCTCCTAAGGCAGAGGAAGCAGCTCCCGCAGCTGAGTAAGACATTCCCCTAAACAACAACAAATAAGAAAGGAAAACAACATTATGGCTGTTACAATTGAAGACATCAAGAAGCTGCGCGCTATGACTGGCGCCGGTATGAAGGACTGTAAGAAGGCCCTCACCGAAGCTAATGGTGATATCGACAAGGCTGTGGAGCTCGTTCGCGAGCGTGGTCTGGCTATCGCTGCAAAGCGTTCCGACCGTGCCACATCCAATGGTTGCGTGCTCGTGAAGAACGACAATGGCTTCGCTGCTATGATCGCTCTGAAGTGCGAGACCGACTTCGTTGCCAACGGTGCCGACTATATCGCTCTGACTCAGGAGATCCTGGACCTGGCTATCGCTGCCAAGGCTCACACACTCGATGAGGTCAAGGAGCTGAAGACCAAGGACGGCATCACGGTAGCAGAGGCTGTCACACGCCGCTCTGGTGTCGTAGGTGAGAAGATGGAGCTCGACGGCTACAACGTGCTCGAGGGTGCCAACATCTCCGTATATGACCACATGCGTAAGCACACGCTCGCTACAATGGTTCAGCTCTCCGACGCTAACGAGGAGGCTGGCTACAAGGTAGCGATGCAGGTTGCTGCCATGAAGCCTGTTGCTCTCGACGAGGCAAGCGTTCCTCAGAACGTCAAGGACGAGGAGTTCCGCATCGCTATCGAGAAGACCAAGGAGGAGCAGGTTGAGCGTCAGATCAACGGTGCTCTGAAGAAGGCTGGTATCAACCCCAACCTCGTTGACAGCGATGATCACATCGCCAGCAACGTCACTAAGGGCTGGCTCTCTCAGGAGGACGCTGACAAGGCTAAGCAGATCCGCAAGGAGGTTGCTGAGACCGCTGCCGCTAACCTCAAGGAGCAGATGATCCAGAACATCGCTAAGGGCCGTATGGCTAAGTTCTTCAAGGAGAACTGCCTCGTGGACCAGGAGTTCCAGTTCGGTGACGAGGGTGCCAAGGAAAGCGTTGCTCAGTGGCTCGACAAACAGCAGAAGGGTCTGAAGGTCGTTGCCTTCAAGCGTTTCTCTCTGTCTGCTGACTAAAGAATAGTCAAAACACAACATAATTAAAGCCGTTAGGGATCAATCCTTAACGGCTTTTTTATTGACCTGAAATCGGTAGGTACACCGGTCCCAACGTAGGGGCGGCCCTTGTGGCCGCCCTATTGTTTATAGCATCCCCCATTTCTTAATCAGCATCTTAGGGCGGCCACAAGGGCCGCGCCTACGGTTTGTACCATTCAATAACGTTCCCGTCATACTCCTCGCGCTTCTCCATCCGCACGCCACGAGGCAACTGAGGAGCACGCACCCCCTCGCCTGCAAGCATTGGTGCAGTCTCAACCCTTATCTCATCCCACAAGCCACGCTCGAGGAAAGCCGTTAAGGTCTGCGCACCACCCTCAACGATAACACTCTGCTTCTGCTCCTCATAGAGATGGTCAAGAACGGCAGTAATCGTTGGAAGACAAGTAAACCCATCCGGAATATTTTTCTTAGAAGACTGGGAAGAAAGCGACTTCGACAGGATGATTCGCTCGGGATCCTTCCCTGACCACTCCCGCACATTGAGCTGCGGATGATCCGTCTCCATCGTATGCCGCCCCACAAGAATGGCATCGTTCTCTGCCCGCAGCTTATGGACAAGTATCTTTGTGAAAGGCGTGGAGATTTTTAGGGGAGCACCATCTTTTCCACTGATAAACCCATCCGTGGTCTGTGCCCACTTCAAGATGATAAACGGCCGGTGATGCTCATTGAAAGTCATGAACCGTTCGTTCATAGCCCGACACTCTGCCTCCAAGACACCCACCGTTACTTCAATACCAGCCTCACGCATCCGTTGGATACCACGCCCTTGTACTTTAGCAAAGGGATCCACGCATCCACAGACACATCTCCGCACTTTCTTGCTGATGATAAGGTCACAGCAAGGAGGTGTATGGCCCCAATGGCTACACGGCTCCAAAGACACGTAAATCGTAGCACCCGGCAGCAGAGGCTCATCTTCCTTCTTGACGGAAGCGAACGCATTGACCTCAGCATGAGGGCCACCGACCGGTGAAGTAAAGCCCTCACCGATAATATGCCCATCGGCTGCCACAATCACCGCACCGACCATCGGGTTAGGCTTCGTCGTAAGCAAGCCATTGGCAGCGAGCTGTAAGCAACGCCGCATCATCATCTCGTCTATCTGTTGTTGACTCATAATAACCTAAATATTTCTCCCTGCAAAGTTAGGCATTTTCGCGATAATTGTTTATCTTTGCCGTGATGGAAACCAATATTTTCAACTATTCCGCCCTCTGGCACCGTCTGTTGCCAGTCTATGAGCCTAAAGAGGCACAAGCCGTCATCCGTCTTGTGCTCGAGGATCTTTATGGCTTCACACTCACCGATCTCGCAATGGGCAACGTCGAGGCATTGCCCGTCAAGGAGCAGCAACGTCTTGATGCAATCATCGCCCGTTTACGGAAAGGCGAGCCGGTACAGTATATTCTTGGCAAAGCCCGCTTCTGTGGCCGCAACTTTCGTGTCTCTCCCGCTGTGCTCATTCCACGGCCCGAGACGGAAGAGCTATGCCATCTCATCATCGAGGACACAAACAAGCCATTACCCCCCAAGTCCACCCAACACCCATCACCTTCAATCCTCGACATTGGCACAGGCAGCGGCTGCATCGCCATTACGCTGGCGCTCGACCTTCCCGATGCTGAAGTGACGGCCATTGATGTTTCCGCTCCGGCTCTAAAGATTGCATCGGAGAACGCAGACCGGTTGCACGCAGAGTTGAACTTTTTGCGTCAAGATATACTCAAAGTTGATTTAGAAGGAGCTGATACCAACCCAAAGAGTTCAGCTCACTGGGATATCATCGTCTCTAATCCACCTTATATTGCGGAGAAAGAGAAGTCGGATATGGAAACCAACGTGCTCGACTATGAGCCGGGGCTCGCTCTGTTCGTTCCCGATGACGACCCGTTACGCTTCTATCGCGCCATCGCCATCTATGCAGCAAAGACGCTCTGTACTAACGGTCGCCTCTACTTTGAGATCAACCCGCTCTATGCCGAACCGCTGCGGCGGATGCTCACCCAGAAAGGTTTCAAAGATATCCAGATTATCAACGACCAGTTTGGCAAGCAGCGGTTCATCGCTTGCAGCAAGTGATCACCAAAACGATATCTAACTAACAAAATATGTTCAACCGACAACCCATAACCCGCGAGAAGGCGCTGTCGAAGCTCGCAGCCCTCTGCGCCAAAGCAGAATATTGTACGGGCGACATGGAGGATAAGATGCGACGTTGGGGTCTCGACAAAGAGGCTATCCAGCAGAACATCTCTTATCTCGTCAGTCACCAGTATATTGACAATGCCCGCTACTGCAAGGCGTTCGTCAACGACAAGATAGAGTATAACCATTGGGGCCGGCGGAAGATAGAGCAGGCACTGTGGATGAAACGTATTCCGGAAGACGTCTCAGCGCCTATCCTCGATGCAATACCGCAAGAAAGATATGTCGAGATATTGAAGCCCATGCTGAAAACCAAGCTCCCGACGATAAAAGCAGAGAGCGATTATGAGCGGCAGATGAAACTCATCAAGTTCGCCCTTGGTCGTGGCTTCAGCATGGAAGAGATACAACTATGCCTCTAAAGGTAAAAGATTCCATTCGTGATATGCATCTATATTCACATTGATATTTTCTCACACGGATCTTAAAGATTTTAAAGATTGTTACGCCGCTTTGCGGCTACACGTACCAATAGCATCACCGCGTAGCGAATAGCGTAGCCATCTTTAAAATCTTTAAGATCCGTGTGAAATAAAAATCTTAAGGAAAAAACAGATAAACAGTATGCCATGCCTCTGAAACTGTTCCGATCTTTCCTCGACTTCCTCACGCCCCGTACCTGTTGCGCGTGTGGCCGACGATTGTCTGTCGATGAAAATATCTTCTGCGCCGCATGCATGTTGAAGTTGCCGTTCACCGACTTTCTAAGTCATCCCTACGACAATGAGTTGGCACAGACGTTCTGGGGAAAGGTCAGTCATTTCGAAAAGGCCTATGCATTACTGTATCATGAGCCGCACAGCGACTCGGCACACGTCGTTTACCAGATAAAATACTACAACAAACCCGACACCGGCGTAGATATCGGCACTCTCATGGGAAAGGCGATGAAAGGCTCCGACTTTCTCAACGACATAGATGCATTGCTCCCCGTACCGCTCGCTAAAGCAAGGGAACACGAGCGGGGATTCAACCAGAGTGAGATGATTGCCTTGGGCATCAAGGATGCTACCGGACTCCCGATCATGGATGATGCCGTCAAGCGAACGACGTTCAATGGCAGTCAGACGCGCAAAGACCGCGTGAGCCGAGCTGAGAATGTAGAGCATGCCTTCACTCTTGTGAATGGCGACAAGCTGAAAGACAAGCACGTGCTGATCATTGATGATATTGTTACCACGGGAGCCACCATATGTGCCTTGGCCAAACAACTCGAAGCCATTGACGGCATTCGTATCAGCGTTGCAGCCATTGGCTTTGCCGGTGAAAGAATATACAGCAATCATACAGAAGACTCTGAGGAAGACATTATTTTTTAGAATAAGCATCTGCTTTCCTTTGCCATGTCCCACTTTTCCATTATCTTTGCCAACAAATAAATATAAAAACGTTATTATCATGAACGACTTGAAACATGCTTTCGCTGAGAAGCTTCTCGGCATCAAGGCCATCAAACTGCAGCCCAACGAGCCTTTCCAGTGGGCATCGGGCTGGAACTCCCCTATCTATACTGACAACCGTCTCGTGCTGAGCTATCCCGAGGTGCGCGCTTTTGTAAAGACTGAGCTCACACACGCTGTCATCGCCAACTTCCCCGAGGCTACGGCTGTAGCTGGCGTTGCTACAGGCGCTATCGCCATGGGAATGGCCGTGGCTGATCTCCTGCAGTTGCCTTACGCCTACGTTCGTCCGAAACCGAAAGATCATGGCACGAAGAACCAGATTGAGGGCCGCCTGCCCGAAGGCTCGAAGGTCGTTGTCATCGAAGATCTCATCTCTACCGGTTCGTCTTCGCTGAAGGCTGTCGATGCCCTGCGTAAGGCAGGCTTCGAGGTTGTCGGTATGGTGGCCAGTTACACTTATGGTTTCCCCGTGGCCGAGCAGGCTTTCAAGGAGGCTGACCTCAAGCTCGTCACCCTTGGCGACTATGAGCACACCATCGAGATCGCTGCCGAGACCGGTTACATCTCCAAGGAGGATATCGAGGTGCTGAAAGAGTGGAGAAAAGATCCCGCTAATTGGAAGAAATAAGTTGAGCATGACCATGACAACAATAGAAAGCAGCATCCGACAGATTCCCTATCCTCAACAGGCCGTCTATGACTTGTTGAGCGACCTCGGCAACATCGACAAGGTCAAGGAACGCATCCCACAGGACAAGGTAGAAGACTTCTCCTTCGACCATGACAGCATCTCCATCAAGACACAGATGGGTGCCGTGAAGCTTGTCATCGTCAACCGTGAGGCACCGAAGGAGATCAAGTTTGAGACAGCGGAGAGTCCGTTGCCTTTCAACTTCTGGATTCAGATTCTTCCCGTCACGGAGACAACAAGTAAGATGAAACTCACCATCAAGGCCGACATCAATCCTTTCATGGCCACGATGGTGAAGAAGCCATTGCAGCAAGGCATCGAGAAGATTGCTGATGCCTTGCAGAATATTAAGTATCAATAAGAAATAACATCATGTCGAATAAACTCTGGGAAAAGAACTTTGAAGTCAACAAAGAGATAGAACGGTTCACCGTAGGCCGCGACCGTGAGATGGACCTCTACCTCGCCAAATATGATGTGCTCGGATCGATGGCACATATCACGATGCTGGAGAGCATCGGTTTGCTGACGAAAGATGAGCTGACGAAGCTCCTCGCTGAGTTGAAGAATATCTACCAGCTCTGTGAGGAAGGCAAGTTCGTGATCGAGAAAGACGTGGAAGACGTCCACTCACAGGTGGAGTTGCTCCTCACCCGCAAGCTCGGTGACATCGGCAAGAAGATCCACTCCGGCCGTTCCCGCAACGATCAGGTGCTCGTAGATCTGAAGCTCTTCACACGCCATGCTCTCATGGATGTTGTTGACAACGTCAAGGTTCTCTTCGATGAGCTTATTCAGAAGAGCAATCAGTACAAGGATGTGCTCATGCCGGGCTACACCCATCTGCAGATTGCCATGCCATCGAGTTTCGGCCTCTGGTTCGGTGCCTACGCCGAGAGCCTTGCCGACGACATGCTCTATCTCCAGGCTGCCTGGCGCATGACGAACCGCAACCCGCTCGGCTCCGCAGCAGGCTACGGCAGCAGTTTCCCGCTCAACCGTCAGATGACGACCGACCTTCTCGGCTTCGACTCGATGGACTACAACGTGGTCTATGCACAGATGGGCCGTGGCAAGATGGAGCGCAATGTAGCGTTCGCCATGGCAACTGTCGCAGGCACCTTGGCTAAGATGGCGTTCGATGCCTGCATGTTCAACTGCCAGAACTTCGGCTTCGTGAAACTGCCGAAGGAGTGCACCACAGGCTCAAGCATCATGCCGCACAAGAAGAACCCGGATGTCTTCGAACTGATCCGCGCCAAGAGCAACAAGATTCAGAGTCTGCCGCAGCAGATCATGATGATCATGAACAACCTGCCGGTAGGCTACTTCCGCGACCTGCAGATCATCAAGGAGGTGTTCCTCCCGGCTTTCGATGAGGTCAACGACTGTCTGCGCATGGCGGCTTATATCATCAACAAGATGGAGGTCAACGAGCATATCCTCGACAACCCGATGTATGATCCAATGTTCTCCGTGGAGGAAGTCAACCACCTTGCAGCTGCCGGCATGCCGTTCCGCGATGCTTATAAGAAAGTGGGACTGGAGATTGAGGCCGGTGAGTTCAAGGCCAACAAGAATATCCACCATACACACGAGGGTTCAATCGGCAACCTGTGCAATGACAAGATTGAGGCGTTGATGGACAAGACGTTCAAGGAGTTTAACTTTGAAAAGGTCACGGATGCGGAGAAGAAACTTTTGGGCCGGTAGTATCCTCTGTCTGTTGAGTCTGTGGGGCGTGGGCACACTGCTCACGTCGTGCACGTCGGACGATGACACCTACAGCAGTATGCATCTTGGCATCTACATCAACAATGCCACCCACCAGGATGCAACGTTAGCTTCGGCTATGAACGCTGCGTCACCGGGTGTGTTCTGTCTCATCAAATACAATGCTTCAAAGAAAGCTTTTGCTTTCTCTTCCAACCAGGGATTGAGCAGCACAAGTGCCATGACAGCCATCGAGCAGCAGCAAGGATTCTCTACGCGGATAGGCTTGAACAACGGTCTCATTGTTGGTTATGGTAACCTCTCTACCGATGTGTCGGGAGGTTACACCTTCTATGCCTACGATGCGCAATGCCCCAACTGCTTCGACTACAACGCCATCCCTATGAAGAGCTATCCGCTTACGATGAACTCGGCAGGCATGGCGACATGCTCCAACTGCAAGCGGCAATACAACATGAACACGGGTGGCAATTGCACAAACAACTCCGGCAAAGGCATGACGCGCTACCGCTGCTCTACAACGGGAGCGTTGGGGTATCTGGTCGTTAACTAAACAACGGCCTGTGCAACCAATAACTTAAACGATGTTCCGGTTTTCAGATTGATTTTGAAAAACAACCTCGGAGAGGTTGAACTTGGTTAGCCCCAGGTGAGGAGCGCAGCGACGTAACCTGGGGTCTATGTGTGGCGAGAACACGTTGAAAGGTGTCCTCGAAGAGGGCAAACCTTGGTAGGGCGCTGGTCTTTACAGGTTCGCCCTCTTCGAGGACGACTGTTCAGATATACTGCTGATGTCCACCCCAGGTTTCGTCGCTGCGCTCCTTACCTGGGGCTAACCATATTGGCCCCCTTCGGGGACTTTACCAAACCGAAATCCGGAAGAACCTTAAACAACCTTTCAACCAATCTCGGTACGGCATACTTTTTAAGTTCTTCTTCCTTTATCCAAATATAATCCTCAGGAAGTATCGGCCGTGTATCTGTTTCCAAGCAATAGAAGTCGGCAAGCAAGATGCGATGCGTAAGAACATGCTTGACGCCTGAAGCAAGCAGCGTAAGTTTGCCTCTCCACTCCGGCAATGACTGATCCTCAAACAAAGGTGGCTCCCACAATCCCTGCCAGATATCTCCAGCACCACGACGGTGGATAGCTGTATAACCCTTGCAACGAACGTATATATAAATAATGTGTCGGGTGGCGACCTTCGTCTTCCCTTTCTTTACAGGAAGACTTGCTATTCTATCTTCCCGATAAGCCACGCACTCTTCTACAAACGGACAATCTTCACAACAAGGCGACTGTGGCGTACACTGTGTCGCACCAAAATCCATCACGGCCTGATTGAAAAGACTGGCCCCACTCATCATGCCCCCAAAAGGAGAAGGCACAGTATCCGGTACATCTTTTATCAAACTCTCGGCAAGCGCCGCAAACGTCTTCTTGCCTATTGTCGTATCGATAGGGGTGTCGATACCATAGAGTCGTGAGAGCACACGATAGAAGTTGCCGTCAACCGCTGCCACCTTGATGCCAAAAGCAAACGAGGCGATAGCTGCCGCTGTGTAGTCGCCCACGCCTTTTAATTGTCTTATCTCCCCAAGCGTATTAGGAAATTGTCCCAATGCCACGATCTGTTTCGCCGCATAATGAAGGTTTCGTGCCCGCGAATAGTAGCCCAAGCCTTGCCACTCTTTCAGCACTTCATCTTCCGTAGCATTGGCAAGGTCTTCCACCGTCGGCCACCGCTCCACGAACCGCTGCCAATAAGCCATACCCTGACTGATCCGCGTCTGCTGAAGGATAATCTCGCTCAGCCAGATGCGATAAGGATCGAGCGTATGGCGCCATGGCAAGTCACGCGCATGAGCCTCAAACCACCGGGAAAGAATAGAAAAGAAATGATTGGATGTCATAACTACAAAGTTAACAAAAAATTCTCAATTCTCTTTCTCAAAATTCTCAATTCTCTTTCTCAAAATTCTCAATTCTTTCTTTAAGCAAGGCCATATTGAGAACTTTAACTCAAATTAATATGAAGAGGTAACAAAGGTTACCACCACTCATTTTTTATACCCGTACCTTTGCACCCGTATTACAAAAACAGCGTATTACAACATACGTATTATAACAACGTATTATAACAACGTATTATAAGAACATTACTAAAAAGAATTTTCTAATAAGATTATTATGGCTAACATGTTTTGCTTTCAGTGTCAGGAGACAGCCAAAGGTACGGGCTGTACAGTGCGTGGTGTCTGTGGTAAGGCTCCCGAGACCAGTCGTTGGATGGACCTTCTGCTGAGCGTCGTTCGCGGCGTCGGCAGCATCTATCATTCTCTTCTTGAGAATGGTGCCAAGGATGATGTCAAGGTCGACGACTTTATCATCGATGCACTCTTCGCTACTATCACCAACGCCAACTTCGACGATGCAGCTCTGCTCGCTAAGGTCGACAACGGAATCGCTATCAAGAAGCAGTTGCTCGACGAGGCAGCAAAGAATGGCGTCAAGCTCCCCGCTTACCACGAGGTAGAATGGGGCGGCGAGAAGGCTGACTACGAGACTGAGGGCGACAAGGAGACCGTGCTCCGCGAGAGCAACGAGGACATCCGCTCCCTCAAGGAGACTATCGTCCTTGGCCTCAAGGGTATGGCTGCTTACTATGAGCACGCTGCACGCATCGGCTACCGCGACGAGAGCATCGTCCGCTTCATGGCTAAGGCCCTCGACGGCATCACGAACCCCAATGCTACAGCCGACGAGCTGCTGCCGCTGCTGCTGGAGACCGGTAAGTTCGGTGTCGACGTCATGGCTCTCCTCGACAAGGCAAACACATCGGCTTACGGCAACCCTGAGCTGACAAAGGTGAACATCGGTGTAGGCAAGCGCCCGGGTATCCTCATCAGCGGCCATGACCTCCACGATCTCGCTGACCTCTTGGAGCAGACTGAGGGCACAGGCATCGACGTCTATACTCACGGCGAGATGCTGCCGGCTCACTACTATCCCGAGCTGAAGAAATACAAGCACCTCGTAGGCAACTACGGTAACGCTTGGTGGAAGCAGAAAGAGGAGTTCTCTCACTTCAATGGCCCTATCGTGTTCACGACCAACTGTATCGTTCCTCCTTCACCAAACGCCAACTATAAGGACCGCGTGTTCACTTCCAACTCCACCGGCTTCCCCGGATGGAAGTATATCCCCACAAAGGCTGACGGCCACAAGGACTTCTCTGAGGTCATCGAGATGGCTCGTCACTGCCAGGCTCCTGAGGAGATCGAGCACGGAGAGATCGTCGGCGGATTCGCTCACAACCAGGTCTTCGCTCTCGCTGACAAGGTTGTAGAGGCCGTGAAGAGCGGTGCCATCCGTAAGTTCGTAGTCATGAGTGGCTGCGACGGCCGCATGAAGAGCCGCAACTACTATGCCGACTTCGCCCAGGCACTGCCGAAGGATGTCGTCATCCTCACTTCTGGCTGCGCTAAGTATAAGTACAATAAACTGAACCTCGGCGACATCAACGGCATCCCCCGTGTGCTCGACGCCGGTCAGTGCAACGACAGCTACTCTTGGGCTGTGGTAGCCTTGAAGCTGAAAGAGATCTTCGGTGCCAACGACATCAACGACCTCCCCATCTCCTTCAATATCGCCTGGTATGAGCAGAAAGCCGTCATCGTGCTCCTCGCCCTGCTGAGCCTCGGCATTAAGAACATCCACATCGGCCCAACGCTCCCCGCCTTCGTCTCTCCCGGCATTCTGAAAGTGCTGCAGGACAACTTTGGCCTTGGCACCATCTCTACAGTGGACGATGACCTGAAGATCATGGGATAAGTATTTCAGGATAGAATCATAGTTATAAGATTAAGATCACGATGAAAGCTCGGCATGTTGTCGGGCTTTCATTTTAATGCTTTCTTCATATCCTTGCAAAAGCAACGTAACATGCTTTTGCGACCTTTGCAATCGAAAAAGATAAGTATCTTATTTAGGATAATTTGCAAGGTCGTAAATATACAAGGAATATGAAGAAAGTCTTATTATGGGTACTGCTCTGCGTGTTTCTGACTTCATTCGTGAAGCCACTGCCAACCACAAGTACTGCGCCCATCAAGCCACTGAAGCTTGTCGTCCTCTCTGATGTTCACCTCATGGCTCCCCAGTTGTTGGAGCAAGACGACTCTGCTTTCCAAGCTTATCTCGACGGTGACCGCAAACTGCTGAAAGAAAGCAGCGAGATACTCGACAGCATCTCCATTCGCGTGCTCGCCGAACACCCACAAGTCCTTTTCATCTGCGGCGACCTCACAAAAGACGGAGAGCTTGTCTCTCACCGCATGCTTCACGACCGTTACCTAAAACAATTTATAAAGCGCGGCATCCGGGTCTTCGTGGTTCCCGGCAACCACGATGTCAACAACCCGCATGCCGTTATCTATGAAGGGGCCAAGCATCAGCGCACCACAACCGTTACCCCTAAGCAATTCGTCTCTATCTACAAAGACTGCGGCTACGGCAATGCCATCGCCCGCGACCCACAGTCGCTGAGCTATGTAGCCCAACTGCAGCCGGGCCTCCGCCTCCTCGCCCTCGACGCCTGCCGCTATGAGGACAACAACTTTGACAAAAATACGTGCGTGACCGCTGGACGCCTCAAGCCCGAAACCATCAAATTTATCCGCAAACAGGTAGAGGCTGCTCACCGCGCCGGCTGCAAGGTCATAGCCATGATGCATCATGGTGTCGTGCCCCACTTCTCTATGGAAGGCAAAATTCTCTCTGAGTATCTCGTAAAAGACTATGACCAGATTGGAAAGATGCTCGATGACTTAGGTGTTCACGTCATCTTCACAGGTCACCTTCACTCTCACGATGTAGCAAAGAGCGGCAACCTCTACGATGTAGAGACGGGTTCCACCGTAAGCTATCCCCATCCTTACCGCATCGTGACACTGAGAAACAACATCATGGATATCCACACGAAACATCTTCCACAGGTTGCCTCACTGGAGAAGCAAGGCATCAAGATGACAGATAAGTCGAAGAAGTTTGCTATCCTCACCGTGGAAAAGATAACCAACAAATACCTTCCTGCCTCCACTCCTGCACCTGCCAAGAAAGCCATCGGAGAAATGCTCGGTCAGGCCTACATCACCACGCTCTATGGCGATGAGAATCCAAGCAAAGCCTTCCTTCAGCAGAAGCAGCGCATCGTCGACGCCATCAGTCTTATAGACCCTAACAAGGCCAAATTTGTCGATGCCATTGCCACATCGCTCACAACGGATACGACACCGGCAGACAATAATGTTCAGATAACATATTAGCAGTATCAAATGCAGGGGCGGCCATTGTGGCCGTCCGCAATGGTAAAATCAAATATCAAAAACAAATAAATGAGAAAGAACCTTCTGATGGGAGTATGCCTTATCTCGGCACTCTCACTACATGGCCTCTGCAACTTCAATCTCGGATGGCATTGCCAGCCCGCCAAGGTCTATTACGAGATCGGCGTCTTCGGCAAGAACATCTTTGATCAGAAGTATATCGTTGATGCCGGCAACTCCGGACGCAACATCGGCTTCCCGACCTTCATCGGCGGCACCCGCTCGGTGATTGGCGTACAAGCTAAGATCGGATTCTAAACACCTCACTTGCTATGGCCGCCCCCAGGAGCGGCCACTACATGCAGGAGTAATTATTATAAGATGGCAAAGAAAAAAGCATTTTCTCTTTGCCATCTTTTTTTTTCTACCTATCTTTGCAATGAAATAATAAAACTAGGAGGTTAACTATGCCGTCAACTTCAACCCAATTAAACCCAACGCAGCTTCATCTTCTGAAGATGTTTTCATATGCAAAGACTGACCGTGATTTGGATGATATCAAATCGGCTCTTTCTGCGTATTTTGCCTCCAATATAGACAAGGCAATGGACCAGTTATGGGATGACGGCTCATGGAATAACGATAAGAACGAAGCGATCCTTAATGAACACTTACGTACACACTATGCAGGAAAGTAAGATTGTTCTTGACACCAACTGTCTCATTGCATCATTATCCAAAAGAGGCAAGTATTATACAGTTTGGAAAGGACTTCAAGAAGGAAAATACATTCTATGCGTTTCCAATGAAATCTTAGATGAATATCAGGAGATTATTGAAAGGAAGACAAATGCTTATATTGCAGAGAACGTCATTCAATTTCTCATCAACTGCAAATTTGTTGAATACCACGAACCCTCTTTTCGTTTCTGCTTAATAGAACAAGATCCTGACGACAATAAGTTTGTAGACTGCGCTATTTCTTCTAATGCTTCTTTCATCGTTTCAAATGACCGGCACTTTAACATACTCAAAGACATAAACTTTCCACATGTCAATGTCATTCATTTAATTGATTTCCTAAGTTTTCTTCAAGTGGACCGACATTCGTCCGAAAAATAACATTCAACTGATATCGCAATACGATTTCAATAATATCGCAATGCGATTCAACTGATATCGCGATGCGATTATCATTGCAATAAAGATTTAAGACTATGAATAAACTTATCGATTGCTTCATCCCACGTGGAAATGAAGAAGAGACCAATAGAAACTTACAGGCCCTCGAGAATGAAGAGCTCGTCAGCACCGTCACTGTCGTAGATGGAAATATCAAGTCATCTGCCATATTAAAGGACATCATCAGCAAGGCAGAGGCCGAATATACACTGCTTTTTCTCAAAGGGCAGTTCATGCAGATGGGCTATCTCGCCCTGCAGCGCATGGTGCAAGTGGCTAATATCACGAAAGCTGCCATGACATACACCGACCACTATAACATCTCTGCCGACGGCAAGCGCCAAGACGCCCCGACCATCGATTATCAGATGGGTGCGCTGCGCGACGATTTCAACTTTGGATCCGTGCTGCTCTTCCGTACAGACGCGCTGAAAGAAGCAGCCTCTCGCATGAAAGCCGACTACCAGGCAGCAGGCTT
Organism: uncultured Prevotellaceae bacterium; assembly: GCA_902792635.1. Lineage (GTDB taxonomy): Bacteria > Bacteroidota > Bacteroidia > Bacteroidales > Bacteroidaceae > Prevotella. The sequence continues at coordinate 86,825 of CADBAG010000004.1, forward strand.
TTACGACCTTCGTCTGAAGCTCGCGGAGAAATATCAGTTCAGCCATATCAACGAATATCTCTACTCCGAGGTGGAGCTCGACACGCGCAAGACGGGCGAGAAGCTCTTCGACTATGTGGACCCGAAGAACCGCGCCTCACAGATTGAGATGGAGCAGGCCGTCACGGAGTATCTGAAAGAGATTGGCGGCTATCTCAAGCCTGAGTTCACACCAGTAGATGTCATGGCCGGTGAGTTCCCCGTGGAGATCAGTGTCATGATCCCCGTGCGCAACCGCATCCGCACCATCCGCGATGCCGTGGAGAGTGCTCAGAACCAGAAGACAAACTTCAAATACAATATCTTCGTCATTGAGAACGGTCCAGAGTGTCACTCCACGGACGGCACGACGGAGGCTGTCGACGAGATGGCTGCCAAAGACGACCGCATCGTACATATCGTCACCGAGCGCCGTGACCTCGGTGTAGGCGGCAGCTGGAACCTCTGTGCCCACGACCCACGCTGCGGCCGCTTCATCGTGCAGCTCGACTCCGACGACGTCTATCTTGACGAGAACACGCTGCAGACTTTCTACGACGCTTTCTTGAAGCAGAAGACTGCAGCTATCATCGGAGCTTATGTGCTGACTGACATTAATAAGAATATCCTGCCCCCGGGCAAGATCGACCATGCTGAATGGACGCCTGAGAACGGCCGCAACAATGCCCTGCGCATCAACGGGCTCGGTGCTCCGCGTGGCATGTACTCGCCGCTGCTTCGCGACATCACGATGCCGAACGTCTGCTATGGTGAGGACTATGCTTTCATGCTCGCCCTGAGCCGCCACTATCTCATCGGCCGCATCTACGACCCCGTCTACTGCTGCCGTCGTTGGGATGACAACTCGGATGGCGACCTGAGCATCGAGAAGGAGAACCGCAACAACATCTACAAGGACCGTATACGCACCTGGGAGCTCATGGCGCGCATAGAGATGAACAAACAGAATAATAAGTAATCCAAAGCCTTCATGATTAATAGCAAGAATATCTCTCCCTGGTTTTGGGTGCCGACACTCTATTTTGCGGAAGGTGTGCCTTACTTCATTGTGAACAATATCTCCGTGATGATGTTCACGAAGATGGGCGTACCCAATGGCGACATGGCGTTCTTCACAACCCTGCTCTACTTCCCCTGGTTTCTGAAAGGTATCTGGAGCCCGTTGGTAGATGTGGTGAAAACGAAACGTTGGTGGATCGTCACCATGCAGGCTTTGCTCACGGCGCTGATGATCCTTCTCACTCTCACGCTCCCCACTCCTACGTCGCAGATGATCTCACTTGGCAACACACCTATCAGTCTCTTCACGCTGACGCTGATCCTTTTCATCATCGCAGCCTTTGCCTCTGCTACCCACGACATCGCTGCTGACGGCTATTACATGTTGGCCCACTCGCCCAGCAGTCAGGCACGGTTCATCGGTATCCGCAGCACGTTCTACCGCATCGCCTCTGTCTTCGGGCAGGGCGTATTGGTGTTCATCGCCGGAAATATTGAGAACAGTACCGGCAATATACCCTATTCCTGGCGAGTGACCTTAGGTGTGAGCGCCGCCATCTTCTTCATCATCACACTCTACCACACGTTTTTCCTTCCTGTTGCCGACGATGACCATCCACGTGTAAACACAGCTGAGACGTCTTCCGGCAAAGGCAAATGGGCAGAGCTCGGAGAGTCGTTCTATACATTCGCTCACAAGCCGCACGTATGGTGGGCCATTGCTTTCATGCTTCTCTATCGCTTGCCGGAAGGTTTCCTTATCAAGATGTGCCAGCCTTTCCTTGTGCACAGTACGGACCAAGGAGGCCTCGGCCTGAGCACAGAGCTCGTCGGTGTCGTCTATGGCACCTTCGGTGTGATCGCACTCCTTGCCGGAGGAATCCTTGGCGGTATCGTAGCCTCGAAGCGTGGCTTGAAACGCTCGCTGTGGATCATGGCGGCCGCCATGACGCTGCCCTGCCTTACTTTCGTCTATCTCGCCGTCTTCCAGCCTTCAAATGTAGGAGTCATCACCCTTGCGCTTTGTATTGAACAGTTCGGCTACGGCTTCGGTTTCACGGCGTACATGCTCTACATGATGTACTTCTCCGAAGGCGAGTTCAAAACTTCTCACTATGCCATCTGCACGGCGTTCATGGCCTTAAGCATGATGCTCCCCGGCTTTGTGGCAGGATATATCCAGGAAGCTATCGGCTACGTCAACTTCTTCTGGATGGTCATGGCATGCTGCATTGCAACCATAGGCATCACATTCTTCATCCGCCGACAGGTCGATGAGGAATATGGACGTAAATAATAATAATCATGATACTCTTAGCAGACAGTGGCTCCACAAAAACAGACTGGGGCCTTATAGATAACAATAAACTCGTCAAGACGCTGCGCACAAGTGGTATGAACCCTTTCCAGATGTCGGAAGAGGCCATCAAGGAAGAGATCAAAGAACATCTTGTGCCCGAACTTTCTTCGACGACACTTGACGAGGTGCACTTCTATGGTGCCGGTTGCACGAAAGAGAAACAGCCTATCGTAGAGCGTGCCCTTCGCGCAAACCTCACCATCAACGGAGAGTGTGAGGTAGCAAGCGATATGCTCGGTGCAGCCCGTGGCATCTGCGGTCATAAGCCCGGCATAGCCTGTATCCTCGGCACCGGCAGCAACTCTTGCTCCTACGATGGCAAGTACCTCGTGAAGAACGTGTCACCCTTAGGATTCATTCTCGGCGATGAAGGCAGTGGAGCTGTGCTCGGCAAGCTTCTTGTCGGAGACGTGCTGAAGAACCAGATGTCGGAGACGATCACGAAGCGATTCTTCGAGAAGTTCCAGCTGACACCGGCCGAGATCATCGACCGCGTCTATCGTCAGCCGAAACCGAACACGTTCTTGGCTTCCTTTGTACCTTTCCTCGAAGAGAACCTCGATAACCCACAGATCTATCGCCTCGTGAAAGAGAGTTTCCGCTCGTTCCTCCGCCGCAATGTCATGCAGTATGAGGGGTGGCAGACGCTCCCCATCGGCTTCAATGGAAGTATCGCAAAGATCTACAAGCAGCCGTTGCTCGAAGCCTTACGAGAGGAAGGTATGCACCTCGGCAGAATTATCCAAGCACCGATGGAGGCTATGGTGGAGTATCATACCAGTTTATGAGTTTGTGAGTTTGTGAGTTTGTGAGTTTGTGAGTTTATAAGTTTGGATATATGAGCGAACCATTCGTCAAGATAACCGAGCAGCCATCGCTCTATGATGACCTGGAGCAGAAGAGTGTTCACGAACTCTTGGTCGACATCAACCGAGAGGACCAAAAGGTGGCACTCGCCGTTGAGAAAGCTATCCCACAGATTGAAGCACTCGTGGAGCAGATCATACCGCGTATGAAACAAGGTGGACGTATCTTCTACATGGGAGCAGGCACAAGCGGACGACTCGGCGTGCTCGATGCCTCTGAGCTCCCGCCTACCTTCGGCGTGCCGCCCACCTTGGTCTACGGACTTATCGCCGGGGGTGACACCGCCCTGCGCTATGCTGTAGAGAATGCGGAGGATGACCCCAAACGAGGATGGCAGGAACTGGAGGAGCATGGCATAGGGCCGGAGGATACGGTCATCGGCATCGCTGCATCCGGCACGACACCCTATGTCGTAGGAGCCTTGAAAGACGCACGCGCCCATGGCTGTCTCACAGGATGCATCACATCCAACCCCCGTACACCGATGGCAGCAGCCTGCGAATATCCCATCGAGATGATTGTCGGTCCCGAGTTCGTCACCGGATCATCACGCATGAAGTCGGGCACAGGGCAGAAGATGATTCTCAACATGATCTCAACTTCTGTCATGATTCAGCTCGGACGCGTCAAAGGCAACCGTATGGTGAACATGCAACTGACAAACAAGAAGCTCGTCGACCGCGGCACACGCATGGTCATGGACTACACTCATCTGTCTTATGAAGAGGCCAATGCCCTGCTGTTAAAATATGGCTCGGTGAAGAAGGCGGTGGATGCATTCAACGCTCGTTGATCTCCTGCACATATTCCCATAACTTCTTGTAGAACGGATGGCGGGTGAGCGTGGCGACATCGCCAAGGATGATAAGTTTCATGCGGGCCCGCGTAATAGCGACATTCATGCGGCGGAGGTCTCGCAGGAAGCCTATCTCTCCATTCTCATTGGCTCGGACCATAGAGATGAGGATGATATCACGCTCCTGACCTTGGAAACCATCGACCGTATTGACCGTGATAAGCCGGCGATAAGGCTTGAAGAACTCACGCTGCTTGACAAGTTTCCGCAGATACTGCACCTGAGCGCGGTAAGGCGAGATGACACCCACATCAATCTGCTCCTCAAGGATGCGCTCCTTGCCGATCTTCGTGAAATAGTCTTGCAGGCTCTTCAGCGTCAACTCCGCCTCTCCTTTGTTTACGCGTCCAAAACTCTCTCCGATAAACTGCTCTTTGTTGCTTGGTTCATCGGGACCTACCTCCATCTGTCCCGTGTCGAGCCAGAGGATAGGCCGGTCAAAGTTGAGGATGCTCTTGCGCTGCTGTATCTCCGGTGCCGTCTTCACCTTGCCGCCATAGAACCAGTCGGACGAGAACTTCATGATCTCATCGTTCATGCGGTACTGCACACCGAGGAGTGTCACACACTCCGGCTTGTTCTCCACGATACGCTCCATGAGCGTCTTACCCAATCCGCCTTTCAGCGCGGCAATGCTCTTTACCGTCGGTGGCAACTGACAATGATCACCGGCAAGGATGACACGGGTCACACGACGCATCGGGATCCAGCACGCGGCCTCCAAAGCCTGCGCAGCCTCATCAATAAACAAGGTACCGAACTTCTGACCTTCAAGCAACCGGTTAGCAGAGCCGACAAGTGTTGAGGCGATGACACGCGCCTCACCGAAGAGATCCGCATTGATTCGTATCTCTAATTCTGTCGCCCGCGACTTCAACCGCTCCAATTTCTGATGGAAGTTATCGTCGCGCCCTTTCTTTCTCCGTCTCAGTTCGCGCATTGCCTTGCGGATCGCCCAGAGTTGCGGGTAGTCGGGATGGGCCTCGAAGCGCCGCTCATAAGTGAAGCCGAGCATCTTGTCGTTGACACGCGTAGGATTGCCGATACGCAGCACATTGATACCGCGGTCGACAAGCTTCTCACAGATCCAATCCACCGCCATGTTGCTTTGTGCGCAGACGAGGACCTGACTCTCGCGCATCAGGGTCTCATTGATAGCCTCAACGAGCGTCGTCGTCTTACCCGTCCCCGGAGGCCCATGGACGATCGCTACGTCCTTGGCGCGCAGTACCTCATTAACCGCCCGTTCCTGAGTCTCATTGAGCCAGGGAAACGACATCGGAGCAAAAGTAAAACGCCCTGCCGCCATCTTCGAATAGAAGAGATCGCGCAGATAAGCCAACCGGTTGTTCTTGGCCCGTATGACCCGGTCCAGCGCATCGAACATCACGCGGTAGCTCGTCTCATCAAACGACAACTGCACGCCTACCGGCTTGTCGACACCTTGCAGGTCGAGCGCATGACCCTCAGGGACGACGACCACCATGCGGTCGCCCTCCACATAAGACACCGTGCCCGCGAAAGAGAAATAATGAATCGAGGTATCTTTCGAACCCTTAGCATTAGCCTTCGACGTCGTCTGCGACACCGTGAAGAACATCACGGGCTTGCCGTATTCAAAGTTGTGCTCTATATCCTGATCCTGCGTTCGCAGGATCTCTATCGTCATCTGGTTCAGCGAGTTGTAGTGGCTCTGTCCCACAGACACGGGGAACCATGCATCGCCTCGCTTCACCTTGCGGCCGATGCCCATGGCCTCCGTTTGCTTGCGGAACGCCTCTTTCTCCGTCTGGTACTCCATCTGGAGCAACAGCCGTTGTTGCTGTAATGACTGTATTGCTGAATTATTCATCTGCGTGCAAAGTTACGCATTTTCTTCTTTATACCCAATTCTATAGCTCTTTTATGCCATCGGCTGACACGTGACAACCAATTGGCTGACACGTGAAAACCAATTGGCTGGCACGTGACAACCAATTGGCTGGCACGTGACGAACAATTGGCTGACACGTGCCAGCAAATGTAGAACAAGCAACGATGTTATTTGCATCGGCTTTTCACGACTTATCACGACAACCGAGAAGAAAGGGCTAATAAGCGTAATATTTCGGGTTAAAAACTTGCAGATATCAAATCAATATCTTATTTTTGCAACAGATTAGATATTAACTCAAGGAGGACAGAATATGAACATCAACATCTCAATCAACTCAGATATATATCACGACGCTTTAGAGTATGCGCAAGAGCATCATACAAGTATTAAGAATATTATAGAATCTTACTTGGTAAAATTGCGTCCCATCAAATTTACTGCATCAAATCAAGCAGACATAAAGCTACAAGAGTTGATTAATCTCACGAAGGGCTTAAAGCTTGATGCTGACGATATTAATGGGGACGAAGCAAAACAATCATACTTAGAAGAAAAATACGTAAGATGATAAAGTTATTCTTAGATACGAACATCATCCTTGACGTGATGGCTCAGAGAGAACCTTTCAGCGCCTCTGCAAACTCCGTTCTCAAAATGGGAATAGAGAGGAAAGTCATTTTATGTGCAACACCACTAACATTCGCAAATTGCGCATACATTCTGAAGAAGAGCTATAAGCATGCAGACTCTGTGCGGATTATCAAAGCATATAAACAATATATATATGCTGTTCCTATGGACAATGAACAGTGCGAAAAAGCATTAAGTAGCCAAATGCCGGACTTTGAAGATATGTTGCAATATGAAGCAGCCGAAGCTTACCAATGTGATTTCATCATAACCAGAAACAAACAGCATTTTCCATTGGAAAGTATACCAGTACTTTCTGCGAACGAATTTATCCAGGAGTATATTAATCCGACATAAGATGCCGACAAGAATGCTCTAACAAGCAAGATTTATCTTAAATAGTGCAAAATATCAATGTAAAGATTTGTTTGTTAAAAGAAAAAGCCTACCTTTGCAGTAATGTAATCAAGCATTGGCTTGCCGTGATGGTGGAATGGTAGACACGAGGGACTTAAAATCCCTTGGCCAGTAATGGCTGTGCGGGTTCGAGTCCCGCTCGCGGCACAAAAACTTATCAAAATAATAAATTTATTATGCGTAACCATCTGTTTCTTTCATTAACAGCATGCTCAGCCCTTCTTTTGGCATCATGCTCTAAGATGGGTCCCCTTTCTGCCGATAACTTCTCGGTAGACCCCAACCCGCTTACCACTGTTGGCGGTCAGGTTCCCGCAACAATCGACGGTACATTCCCCGTGAAGTACATGAAGAAGAAAGCCACTGTCACTGTCACTCCGGAGCTCCGCTATGGCAACGGTGAGGTGACGAAAGGTCAGAGTGCTACTTTCCAGGGCGAGAAAGTACAGGGCAACAACCAGACCATCTCTTACAAGATGGGTGGCAAGTATACCATGAAGACTGCTTTCCCTTACAACCCCGACATGGAGCAGAGCGAGATGTATCTCACTTTCGATGCTCGCAAGGGTAACAAGGTTTACAATGTGCCTGCCGTGAAGGTTGCCAATGGTGTCATCGCTACATCTGAGCTTTACAAGAAGGCTATGGACAACGCCGGCGCCTGCATCGCTCCCGATAGCTTCCAGCGCGTCAAGGATCAGAAGGTCCAGGCTAACATCAAGTTCCTCATCAACCAGGCTAACCTCCGCAAGAGCGAGCTGAAGAACAACTCTGTCAAGGAGTTCGTCAAGATGCTCAAGGAGATCAACAACGACCGCAAGGGCCTGAACATGAAGAACGTCGAGGTAGCTGCTTACGCTTCTCCTGATGGCGGCTTCGCTTTCAACGACAAGCTGTCTAAGAACCGTGAGAAAGTGACCAACGGCTATGTCAACAAACAGCTGAAAGCTGCCAAGCTCGGTTCTACCGATGTTGACTCTCACTATACCGCTCAGGACTGGGACGGCTTCAAGGAGCTCGTTTCTGCCAGCAACATCCAGGACAAGGACGTGATCCTTCGCGTGCTGGAGATGTACAAGGACCCGGCAGAGCGTGAGAGCCAGATCAAGAATATGAGCCAGGGCTTCCGCGAGCTCGCTACAGGTATCCTGCCTGAGCTTCGTCGCAGCCGTCTCATCATCAACTATCAGACTGTAGGCCGCAGCGACGACGAGATCAAGCAGCAGTATGCTGAGGATCCTTCAAAGCTGAGCGAGGATGAGCTTCTCTATGCAGCAAGTCTGACAAACGATCCAGCCAAGAAGGCTGAGATCTACAAGAAAGCTGCTGAGCAGAACAACAACGACTATCGCTCTCTCAACAACCTCGCTGCCCTGTCTTTCAACAAGGGTGACATGAACGCTGCCAAGCAGTACATCGCACAGGCTCAGCAGAAGGGCAATGCTCCTGAGGCTTATGCTAACCTCGCACTGATGGCCCTGAAGAATGGCAACACACAGGAGGCTGAGAGCTATCTCTCCAAGGCTAACGATGCCAACGGTCTGAATGAGGTGCTCGGTAACCTGAACATCGCCAAGGGTGACTATGCACAGGCTGTGAAGAACTTCGGCAACTCTACTTCTAACAGCGCTGCTCTCGCACAGATCCTCAACAAGGACTATGCTTCTGCACTGTCTACACTGAACAGCACAAAGAATGCTGACGGCATGACAGAGTATCTGAAGGCTATCGCCAACAACCGCATGGGTAACACCGAGGCTGCTAAGACTGCTCTTCAGAAAGCTGAGCAGCTCGATTCTTCTCTCGCAGCTTACGCTGCCAAGGACCTCGAGTTCGCTAATCTGAAGTAATTAATATTCAACCCAACATAGAGAGCCATAGAGCCAGATAATTGGCTCTATGGCTTTTTTATTTGCATATAGTTTTCTCTCACACATCTCTTTTTGAGCCAATGCTTCGTAAGCTATTATATCTTTTCACAGCCATCCTTCTCCTCGCCTCTTGCGGTGAGGACAGCAAGCACTTTAAGATTGAGGGACGTCTGCTGCAGATGAACCAAGGTGAGTTCTACGTCTACAGCAATGGGGCTGGCGTTGAGGGTCTCGACACCATCAAAGTACAAGGTGGCCGATTCTCCTTCGAGATGCCGTGCCTGTCGCCCGTCACACTGACACTTGTCTTCCCTAACTTCTCCGAGACACCCATCTTTGCCGAACCGGGAAAGACAGCGAAGATCGACGGTGATGCCTCACACTTGAAGATGCTGAAGGTCAAGGGCACGAAGGACAATGAACTGATGACAACCTTCCGCAGTCAGATCTCCAATGCCTCGCCTCCTGAGATCAAGCATTACGTCGAACTGCTTATTCAAGATCATCCGCAGTCTCCCGTCGGCATCTGGCTTCTGCGGAAATATTTTATTGCCACGGCCATGCCCGATTATCAGGGCGCCGAGCGTCTTCTTAAAGTCCTTATGAAGGCCCAGCCACAGAACAGCAGTCTGAGGAGATTGGCAAACAGTGTCGAGAAACTGAAGAACACGAGCGTAGGCAGCAAGCTCCCGTCTTTCACTGCCTATGACATCAACGGAGGTTCAGTCTCATCCTCGCAACTGTCTACCGGCACAGCCGTCATCTGCGTATGGGCGACATGGAGCTACGACAGCCAGGATATGATTCGACAGTTGAATACGCTAAAGCAGACAGCAGGGTTCAAGATGCTTGCCATCAACGTGGACGCAAGCAAATACGACTGCCGTAACTTTATAAAAAACAATCAGATGAACTTCCCTGTGATCTGCACGGGCGAGATGTTCGAGACTCCTGTGCTGCAACAACTTTGTCTGCAGTCGGCTCCCGATAACCTCGTCATTAAGAATGGAAAGATCATGGGAAGGAACCTTCCTACCGAGGAACTGATGAGAGCCCTTGGGAAATAACAGCTTTAGGGCGGCCACCAGGGCCGCCCCTACGTGAAACAAACTATTAAAACAATTTATTCTTATGCTCGTAAAAACCTATTCTGCTGCAGTTAACGGACTTGAGGTGACGACGGTCACGGTGGAGGTGAGCATCGTCAAAGGCATGATGTATCATTTTACGGGCCTTGGCGATGTTGCTGTCAAGGAGGGACGCGACCGCATTGCTGCTGCCATGCAATTTAACGGACTGAAGTTTCCACGGGCTGACATCACCGTCAACATGGCACCTGCCGACCTCAAGAAAGAAGGGAGCGGGTTCGACCTGCCTTTGGCCATCGCTATCCTCGCCGCCGACGGACAGATCCCTGCAAATGCTTTGGATGAATATATGATGATTGGCGAGCTCGGGCTCGACGGCAAACTGCAACCAGCTAAAGGCGTGCTGCCCATCGCCATCAAAGCCCGTGCCGAGCATTTCAAAGGACTCATCGTGCCGAAGCAGAATGAGCGCGAGGCAGCTATCGTCAATAAGATTAATGTCTATGGTATCGAGACGTTGAGTGACGTCATCGCCTTGCTTTCGGGAAAGAAACAGTTTGAGCCTTGCATCGTAGACACGCGCAAGGAGTTTTACGAGCAACAATATGATTTCGACCTCGACTTCGCCGATGTACGCGGACAGGAGAAGGTGAAGCGTGCCTTGGAAGTGGCGGCAGCCGGTGGTCACAACGTCATCATGATTGGTCCCCCAGGGTCGGGCAAGAGCATGATGGCGAAACGCTTACCTTCTATCCTTCCTCCATTGACGCTCAGTGAGAGTCTTGAGACAACACAGATCCACTCCGTAGCTGGGACGCTCAAGCATGGCTCCGCCCTCATCTCCCAGCGACCTTTCCGGGCCCCACACCATACTATCTCCGAGGTGGCCCTTGTCGGCGGCGGCAACAACCCCATGCCGGGAGAGATCAGCCTTGCCCACAACGGTGTGCTCTTCTGCGATGAGCTCCCGGAGTTTAACAAGCATACCCTCGAAGTATTGCGCCAGCCACTTGAGGACCGCCAGATCACGATCAGCCGTGCCAAATACTCCGTCACCTACCCCGCCTCTTTCATGTTCGTCGCCTCCATGAACCCGTGCCCGTGTGGCTATTACGGCGACCCGACACATCATTGCGTCTGCACCCCCGGACAGATCCAGCGCTATCTCAATAAGATCTCCGGACCTTTGATGGACCGCATCGACATACAATGTGAGATATCCGCCATTCCTTTCAATGAGCTGAGCAAAGCACAGCCCGGAGAGCCTTCGGCTAAGATCCGGGAGCGTGTCATCGCGGCGCGCGCCATCCAGACGGAGCGATACAAGGATGTGCCGGGCATCCACTGCAATGCGCAGATGACGGAGAAGATGATTCACGAGTATGCGGAGCCCGATGACGAAAGCCTCGACCTGCTGCGTGAGGCGATGCAGCGCCTGAGCCTCTCGGCGCGCGCCTACAGCCGCATCCTGAAGGTAGCACGCACCATCGCCGACCTCGCACACGAAGAGAAGGTCAGCGCCATGCATATCGCCGAAGCTATCGGATACCGGCAGCTCGACAGAGGCGACTGGGCGGAGAGGGGGTTGTAATGACGGCCCCACCTGACGGCCCCACCCCCGCCCCTCCCCCATCCAGGGGAGGGGGTGATTACCTTCAAGAACCCCCAAGCTGCATTTATTTGTAACATGGGGTGCTTTTTTGTAGCGCGTTGGGTATGCAGTCGCAGTGCGACTGCCCACCTTTCTCTACAGGTACCTCTCCAGGAACCTCTTCACTAACCGGCTATACCGCTCCCTATGATCCTTGAAGCTCTTAGCATGCTTGGAGCCATGGAAGACAACCATCTGCTTCGGGGCTGGTTTAGCAGCATAGAGCGGATAAATCATGCGCGTGGGTACAAACGTGTCTCTGCCGCCATGAATGAAGAGCATCGGCTTATGGCACTTGGCAGCCTGCTTCAACGGTGAAGCCTCACCAAACGACCAGCCATAACCAATCTTACAAAGAGCAGATGCCGTATAGAGCAACGGAAAATCGGAAAGGCCAAACATATCCTTCAACTCATAACTGAACTCATCCCATGCCGACGTATAACCGCAGTCCTCTATGAAACACTTAATATAAGAAGGTGTGTACATACCAGAGATGTTCATCGTCGTGGCGCCTCCCATCGACCATCCATGGATGACGATGCGTGCATGGCCCGTGGAGTCGCGGAAGAGATTGTCTGCAATAGCAGCCCACCGCAACACATCATAGCGGTCGTGCCATCCCATCTGCATCGCCTCGCCCCCACTCTTGCCGTTGGCATGGAGCTCAGGGATAAGCACGTTCATGCCAAGCTCGCGGTTATAAAAGCAAGCAAAGTGGAGCATGTCCACAGCATTGTCGGTATAGCCCGGCACCAGCACCACCGTGCGCGGATTCTTTTGCGGCGCTGGGATGATGAGAGCATGAAGCCGCGTGCTGTCAGCCAAAAACAAGCCTGTCTTCTCATTCTTCATCACGACAAAGGTGTCGCGCAAGGCTTTCGTGCGCTGAACCGAGTCCATCCACGACACAGCCCAAGGATAACGCTGGCGCATTACCCGATATTGTTTGGCATAGTCGCGTCCCTTATTCTTGACCGGATAGAGCGCAAATCTCAACATATAGATGCTACCGCCTAAGATGCTCATTATCAAAAGGCCGAAGATTACACCTGCGACCCCACAGATGATCTTATTACTTTTCTTCATAACAACTGATTATCGGCTGCAAAATTACCAAGAAAGCACGTTTCAGCAAAGGTTTTCGTGTTACGTTTTCGCCCTATTGAGAATTATTGTGTACCTTTGTAACATAATATATTGAATACAACAATGACAATCCACTATTTAAAAAGACTGCTTTTATTCCTTGGTCTCATCACAATGACCCTGTCGGCCAACGCTGCCTCCAAGAAAGGCTCATTCACTGCCGGCGACAAGACATTCCTGCTCAATGGCAAGCCGTTCACGGTGAAAGCCGCTGAGATTCATTATCCACGTATCCCCCGTGCCTATTGGGAGCATCGCATCAAGATGTGCAAGGCGTTGGGCATGAACACCATCTGCATCTATATCTTCTGGAATATCCATGAGCAGAAAGAAGGCGTCTTCAATTTCTCCGGCCAAAACGATGTGGCTGCTTTCTGCCGACTGGCACAGAAGAACGGACTGTATGTCATCGTGCGCCCGGGCCCCTACGTCTGTGCCGAATGGGAGATGGGCGGCCTGCCTTGGTGGCTGCTGAAGAAGAAAGATATCCGACTGCGCGAGCGTGATCCTTATTTCATGCAGCGCGTGGATATCTTTGAGAAGAAAGTAGCGGAGCAGCTTGCCCCGCTCACCATCCAGCATGGCGGCCCCATCATCATGGTGCAGGTGGAGAACGAGTACGGCAGCTATGGCGAGGACAAGCCTTATGTCTCCGCCATCCGCGACGACCTCCGCAAATACTGGGGCAAGGACCTCACCTTGTTCCAGTGCGACTGGTCTTCCAACTTCACGAAGAACGGGCTCGACGACCTTGTGTGGACGATGAACTTCGGTACGGGTGCCGACATCGACGCTCAGTTCAAGCGCCTCGGCGAGCTGCGCCCGAACAGTCCGAAGATGTGCTCCGAGTTCTGGAGCGGATGGTTCGACAAATGGGGCGCGCGCCATGAGACACGCCCTGCCAAGGCCATGGTCGACGGCATCGATGAGATGCTCTCAAAAGGCATCTCCTTCTCACTTTACATGACCCACGGAGGCACGAGCTTCGGTCACTGGGCAGGCGCCAACAGTCCGGGCTTCGCTCCCGACGTGACCTCCTACGACTACGATGCACCGATCAACGAGTTTGGTCAGGCAACTCCGAAATACTGGGAGCTGCGCAACACACTGCAGAAATACTCGGACAAGAAACTCCCCAATGTTCCGAAGGCTCCTGCATCAATCACCAGCTTCAATAAGATTCAGCTCAACGAGTTTGCTCCGTTGCTTTGTGGCACAGACAGCACAGCTAAAGGCCGCTACACCTTCGAGGAAATGAACATGGGCTGGGGCACGATGGCTTATGAGGTCATGCTCCCCGCTACCGGCAAGCAGAGCGTGCTGACGATGGATGCCCACGACTATGCACAGGTGTTCATCGACGGGAAGTTCATTGGGAAGACCGACCGCGTGAAGAATGAGCGCAGCATCGTCCTGCCCACCCTCGATAAGCCCACAAAAGCACTGATCGTTGTCGAAGGCATGGGCCGAATCAACTTCGGCAGAGCGATCAAGGACTATAAAGGTATCCTTGGAGACGTGACGCTCACCGTGGACGACAAGATCAGTGAGCTCACCTATAAGCTCAAGGACTTCACTTCCACGACGGTCCCTGACACTTACGAGCAGGCACTGAAAGCCTTCACGCATAAGAGCGCGAACGTTCAGATGCTCACTGGTCAGAACAACAACGGCATCGGCTATTACCGTGGCTACTTCAACATCAGCAAGCCCGGTGACACCTTCATTAATATGGAAGCCTTCGGCAAAGGTCTCGTCTACGTCAACGGACATGCCCTCGGCCGCTACTGGCATGTTGGTCCTCAGCAGACGCTCTACATGCCCGGCTGCTGGCTGAAGAAAGGCCGCAACGAGATCATCGTGCTCGACGTCGTTGGTCCCTACAGTAAGCCGGAGGTCTTCGGGCAAGACAAGCCGGAGCTCGACAAGCTCAACCTCGAGAAGAGCCGGTTGCATAACAATCCCGGTGACAAGCTCGACCTCAACTCAGCCGCTCCCGCAGCTCAAGGCTCGCTCAAGGCTGGCAACGGATGGCAGACCATCAAGTTTGCTGCTCCCGCCAAAGGCCGCTTGCTGACCATCGTAGCCGAGTCGACACAGAAAGGCGACGACAAGGTTGCTATAGCCGAGGTCTATGCGCTCGGTGCCGACGGCAAGCGCCTCAGTCGCGAGGCATGGACGGTGAAATATGCCGACAGCGAGGATATCCTCTCAGGCAACAACACGGCTGACAAGGCGTACGACCTTCAGGAGAGCACCTACTGGCAGACGGCTAAAGGCGCTACGCTTCCCCACCGCATCACCATCGACCTCGGAGCTAACGAGACCATCACCGGCATCGAGATCCTGCCGAGAGCCGAGCAGGATGCGCCCGGAGCAATCAAAGGCTACAAGGTGTATGTGACTAAGTGAAAAGTGAAGAGTGAAAAGTGAAGAGTGAAAAGTGAAAAGTGAAGAGTGAAAAGTGAAGAGTGAAGAGTGAAAAATCAATGTGAAAAGGTCACAGTATCTCATGCCACTTCTTGATAACCTGCTCCACGCTGAACGGTGAGAGATTATCCAAGCCATGGCGCGCCATATCATTTCGCAATGTGCTGTCTGTCATCAACTTCTTGAGGCAGGCAGCATATTGTTTTTTATCACCCTCTTGGATAATATACCCGTCCTCTTCATTGCGAATGACGTCATATACAGCACCGAAAGTGTCAAAAGCAATGGGGACGACACCAAACTGCTTGCTTTCCAAGATCGTCAGTGGAAGACCCTCACAGACAGACGACATCAAGAAGACAGAAGCTTTCTTATAATAAGGCACGGGAAAAGTACGGCCCAAGAAGGTCACCTCGGGGATCTCATGCTCCTTCGCCCACTGCTCATAGATAGGGACACTCGGCGTATTACCATCCCCAATGACATAGAGGTGCCAGCCTTTCAGATTCTCGTCCTTCAGCGTCTCTTTCCATAAGTTGAGTGCGAGATGGATACGCTTTTGGCGCTCATCGAGTCGGGAGACAATAAGTGCAACCTTCTCCTTTTCCTCCAAACGCAAACTGCCCACGACATGCGGAGGGAAAGGCAGCATATTAGGAATGACTCTGATCTTCCTTGCCTCAGCCCCACTCGCCGCCGCCAACTTTAGAAACGGCAGGACATAAGACTGCGACAACACAACGATACGGTCAGCATGCCTGAAAGTCCGAAAATAACGTTTCCGCAAGTTCATTCGTGACTGCCATTGAAAGAGCGGGAAGAGAAGATTCTTCAGCTGATATCTCAACCTCCCAAATCCGTGATGGCTGGCTATCTTCGAAACAATCTGCTGTCTATCTAACTTCTCCCACCCCGGCTGAAAATGATGAGCAAAGATCAGTTTGCAATGCGTTGCTTCCTTCACCCGGCAAAAGATCTTCATCTCATGGAAATAGCCCTGAACAACAATGGTATCTACATGATGTTTCCTGACGATCTCAATAGTCTTCTCCGTAGCCTCCTTATGATCCTTGGGCAGGCGATAGACGAAATCGAAACCGTCGTATGTTCCCTGAAAATCTATCTGATAAGCGGCAATGGTCTGTACGCCATAGCGCTTCTTCAGCTCCCGCGCCGTGACGATGGTCGTATGCTCTGTGCCGCCCCGCTCGCAGACAGGCTGGAAACGGGTATAAAACATTACAGTCTTCATAAGTCTCTATATTACTTGAAAAGATCATGGAACACGTGCGAGCATCGTGCCAACACATAATAGTAGGCAGACAGATGCCACCGTTCCATCACTTTCTGTTTAACAACATCATCAGCATATCTGTTCTTCTCATAGCTGATGCGGTAAGCTATGCGCTTACATTTTAAGAACCACGCATAGCGGGAGAGATAGCCCTTCTCCTTCAAGAAAGACATCACCGAATAATCTTCAATATCCACCTGTCCGCTCAGCGTTGCCTTGGACGTGCACGTCTCATCACCACGCCGGAAATAGTTGAGCGGCTCAGAGACAACCGCCACATTCCCCTGGCAAGCTATCTCTAACCAGAAGATCCAGTCGCCACATTCTTTATATTGCATGAACACCTTGTCGGCCTTCAATGCTGCCTGCTTGGAAAAGATACATGAGCTGGCATTATAGATTCGGTTGCCGACAGTCAAGTATTTCTTAATGAAGTGCACGCCATCCCAATGCTCATCCTTCTTGAACATTCGCTGGGCGATATATTTCTTCTCACCCTTCAGGTTGACGACCTGAGAGCGGGCAAACGCCAATACACAATGGTTCTTGACATAAGTATCGACAAGCCGTTCAAGCATCGTCTGCTCACAGTAGTCATCACTCTCTGCAATCCAGATGATCTCACCCTTGGCAAGAGAGAACCCTCGCTGCCATTGTATGAAAGGAGAACCGCAGTTCGTCTCATTGATTATCACCTGTGCTACCTTTGGATGCTTGGCATACTCCTTGATAACCTCCAAGCTTGCGTCAGTAGAATGATCATCTAAGATGATCACCTCATAATGCGGATAACTCTGATTAAGAATGCTTTCCATACGCTCCTTTAAGAAAGCCGCATGGTTATAGTTAGGAACGATAACGCTCACCAAGGGTTGCTGCATGTGTTCGAATTATCAATGAGAATATTCTTTTTTGTATAATAGTGCAAAAGTACAAAGAAACTATGAATTAGACATTTCTTTTTATTAACTTTGTGTCTAAAATCTCTGAAATACTCTATTGTCATGACTTACAATATCGCCATCAACATGGATGACCGCTATATAGAGCATGCCTCGGCCATGCTCACCTCCGTCTTCTATAACAACCCGAGCATGAAGTTTGCCATTCATGTCATCACAGCCAAACTCTCGGAGCCTGTCATCGAAGAACTACGGGAACTTGTTACTGGCCGATACCATCAAGAACTGTATATCTATCAGTTGACCGAGCAGCAGACGAGTCCTTTCCCGGAATATGTCAACAGCCACATCTCTATGGCGGCCAATTACCGGCTCTTCGTGGCCGACATCCTGCCGAAGACCGTGCACACGGTGCTCTATCTCGACTGCGACCTTGTAGTGGAAGCACATCTTCAGCCACTCTTCGACCTCAATCTTGAAGGCAAGGCTGTGGCAGCCGTAGAAGATATGTGGAGCGGGAAAGAGGATAACTATCAGCGCTTGGGCTATCCGCGGCAATATGGCTATTTCAACTCCGGCGTGATGCTGATCTCCTTGGATTATTGGCGCAGCTACGAACTCTCCAAGAAGTTCACTGACTTTCTGAACACCCATCCTCATCTGCTCTTCGTCGACCAGGACATTCTCAACGGTGTCTTGCATGAGCATTGGTTCTCCCTCCCTTTGGAATGGAACGTCCAGGACGGGTTCCTGCGAAGGAAATGCAGGATTCGATCAGAATATGCAGGCCAAGCTGCGGCAGCCTCCAAGCACCCCGCCATCCTCCATTTCACGGGATCACGCAAGCCGTGGGATGAAGACTGCATGACCCCCTACCGGAATGAGTACTTCAAATATTTAGATATGACACGTTACAAAGGGCATCGGCCCGTCATCTCGGAGCATTGGAAGCGGAAACTCAAGACCGACCGTCTATTGATCCGCCTCCATCTGAAGAGCAGACGGTATCGGAAAGACTTGGGAGGAGCGTATTGATCAACGTAGGGGCGGCCCTTCTGAAGAACGCTCCCTTTGCCAGCCGGTCTGCCACACTCTTTACTCGCTCCCGCATAGCAGCATATTCCTCGGGCGTGATGGCGGCAAGGCGCGAAGCAAGGTCGCGGAGCGAGGAGATCGTGATACCCACACCCTCCTGCTCGATCAGCGGCGCCAAGGCGGCCTCTTTCCAGATAATGACGGGAAGACCGGCACGGAGATAGAACGATACCTTATGCGGACTGTTGACCTTCAGATATTCACCGAAGGAGCCCGTGCAGGCATCAAGGCTGTCACCATCCCACACAAGTCCGAAGTCGCCGCCCACACTGCGGATGAACGCATCGGCAGGCTGGAAACCGTGAAAGACAAAACTCTTCTCTTCCTTGAGCGACGGCATCTTGTCGCCATTGCCAAAGATATGAAGTTCAAAGCCATGGATGAAAGGCGGCAACTGCAAAAAGAACGCATTCTTGCGCATGGCGAGGCTCCCCGCATAAACGACGTGATAAGGCTCTTCCTCCTGACGCTGATAAGGCTCAGGCTCTGCCGGCGAACGATAATCGAAGAAGCCTAAGGCTCCCACAGGCTTCTTCAATCCTTGAGCTACGAGCCACTCCTTCATCTTCTCATTGGAAGCAATGATATAATCGGCATTAGACAGACGACTGATCTCCTGAGGGACCGTCAGCTTCCTCCTGCGGAAAGATCCTAAGTCATGGATGAGCGCTACCACATGAGCACCCTTCGCGTGCGCCATGTGGCAGAGAAAAGAGAAGTATTTCTTTACGGGATATTGGAGGACAAGCACATCACCCCGGCGAAGCGTGGCCACAGCCTTGAGAACACTCACCAAGTCGTAAAAGAAGATGAAGATCCCATTGCCGCCGATGCGCTGCGGGAGTCCGACATTCCGGAATCCCATCTCGTCCATTGTCTGCTCATTATCCGTCTTGGCTTTATTACCCGCAGATGTACAGTCACGATAACACCGCGACAGATAAACCATTCTTTTTGCTTCCATTATTTATCTCTATAGTGCCCCTCGATCTGAATAATGATGACCGTAACTGTATCATCGTGGATATCGTAGATCAACCTGTCATGGGCTGAGATTCGTCTGGACCACGTGATACTACCCATCCCAATAAGAGCCTCGGGATGACCAAGGCCCTCCTTAGGATGCTGCTGCAAATCCAATAAGATCTTTACAAATTTCTTATAGAGATTTGGATTAGACTTCTTCCACTTGCTGATAATTTTATCAGTAGCATTAGCAAAGACAACGTTGTATATCATAATGATTCAAGATGCTTAAGCAGTTCTTCTTCATTATGACAAACTGTGCATTTACCCTCTTTCACTTCCTGCCTTACTTTCTCAGCAAAGGCCAATAAAGAATTAGAGGGAACGGCATCGTTCTCTTTAACCGGGATAAGCTCAACATCGCCTTTTCTTGAGGTTACTATAACTCTCTCACCCTTATGAGCCATATCAATATACCTGCCTTGATTGGCTCTGAACTGTGTACTTGTAATGACTGTCATGGCATTAAGAATTGATGTATATCGCAAAGATACGACTTCTTTTAGATTCCCACAACTTTTGCCGCGATTATTTTGCCGACATTATTTTGCCGACATTATTTTGTTCTCCAATGGAAAAGCATTACCTTTGCAAGGATATGGTAAAGATGCTACTTCTCAACGACCGCTATCATTCGATGCAGGACTTTCTCCTCGGCCTTCCCCCACGTATGGACGAGGAAGGGGAGCGTGTCTATGACGGCAAGCGGAACCTCATCAAGCGCTTTCTCTTGCCTGACGGGGAGCCGCTCATCGTGAAGCGTTATCACCGCCCCCGTTTCATCAACCTCTTTGTCTATTCCTGGAACCTGCGCCAGCCGAAGGGCATACGCGCCTTCCAGTATGCCACGATCCTGCGAAAGCACGGCATCGGCACACCGGAGCCCATCGCTTATATGGAGGATCGCAGCGGGAGCCTGCTGAGAGAGAGCTGGCTCATCACCACCGAATGTCCCTACAAGCATCTGCTCTATGAGATGGGAACGGCGGAGCCTGCCGTCTACGAGCCCGTAGCCAAAGCCCTCGCTGCCTTCACGGCTCACATGCACGAGGAAGGTATCGTACACAAAGACTTCTCCCCGGGGAACATTCTGTGGGATAAAGATCAGAACGACAACATCGTATTCTCTCTTGTCGACATCAACCGCATGTATTTCGGCCCGGTGGATATCCATCGCGGCTGTGCCAACTTTGCACGTCTGTGGGGACCAAAGCGTTTCATCGAGTTGCTTATCCGCGACTATGCCCGCCTCCGCCATCTTGATGAAGCCGAGGCTCTCCGCATCGCTTTCGCAGCCCGCGAGAAGTTCTGGACACGGTATCAGCGACACCACGAGATACCATTCCCGTACGAAAGATAATTTATGACTATGAATATAGGATACGACGCCAAGCGCATTGTGCGCAATGGAACAGGACTCGGAAGCTACGGACGCACACTGATCAACAGTCTCAGTGCCGTTGATACGAAGGACACCTTTCTGCTCTATGCTCCCGACAAGGGACGCGACGACCTGCGCTCGCAGATCGTCCTGCGGCCCAATGTGCACTTCTGCTATCCATCGCATCAGGTCAGCGGCATACGAAAGGCCTTGTGGCGAAGCCATGGCATCGTGAAAGACCTCGTGCGCGACCACGTCGACCTCTATCATGGCCTTTCCGGAGAACTGCCCATCGGTATCCACAAAGCCGGCATACGCTCTGTCGTCACTATCCATGACCTCATCTTCCTCCGTCATCCGGAATATTACAACTGGATCGATGTGCAGATTTATAAATGGAAGTTCTTGCAGACACTGAAGGAAGCCGACCATATCATCGCTATCAGTGAATGTACGAAGCGTGACATTCTTTATTACAGCGATTATCCCGAGGACAAGATATCAGTGATTTATCAGAGTGCTGCGCGGCGGTTCACGAATAATACTAAGGAAGAAAACACCACGATTCTCAAAGGTTTAGGCGACCGCTACATCCTTCAGGTCGGAACCATCGAGGAGCGGAAGAACGCCTTGGAGAGTGTAGCAGCACTCGAAGACCTTCCGAAGGATATTCACCTCGTGCTCGTGGGGCGTCAGACCGCTTACACGGAGCAGCTTCTGCGCTATGCGCGTCAGCACGGCTTGGAGCCACGGCTGCATATCCTCAGTGGCGTGAGCGATGACGCCCTGCCGGTGCTCTATCACCATGCCTCCTGCTTCGTCTACCCCTCGCGCTATGAGGGATTCGGCATCCCTATCATCGAAGCCATCCAGTGTGGGCTCCCCGTCGTGGCAGCTACCGGCTCCTGTTTAGAGGAGGCTGGAGGTCCTGACAGCCTCTATGTCTCGCCCGATGATCCTCATGCCCTTGCCGAAGCCGTCCTCACGATGCTCAGCCGCACCGACCGCGCCGACGTCATCGCCCGCAGTCAGCAGTATGTCCGCAGGTTCGAAAACAACAGTGTGGCGGAAGAGGTGATGAAGGTGTATAAAGGCATTATACATTAATCCGAAAGATGCCCATGATAAAGATCCTCCGAAGGAAAGATAAGATCCCAATTCTTTCCCCACACAAGGAGCCCATTCTCCACCTTGAATTTCTTAAACTTAGGCTCTTTCAAATATGAATTATATTGTGGATGTGGGTGTTTTCTAATGAACTCACCCACATTTACAGTCTGCTCCTTTCCATCCGAAAAGGTGATCGCTACAGAGAGCGGACTGACGTATGTTGCCGAAACTATCTTAGGAACCATCTTATTTTATCTTTTTAGTAATATTAGTAGAACGGATTGCCTTCTTCAGAACAAAGAAATGGTTCTTCTCTTTTTGAGTTGATAAGTGCCTCGGAGAGGCACACTCTGCATAACCCCAGGCAAGGAGCGTAGCGACGCAGCCTGGGGATTATAGACGGCGCTTGGATACCTGACGTCCAGCCTCGGAGAGGCTGACTGCGCCTTGGCGCACTATTTTGACGTATGATAAAACCTTCAGAGACATAGCGCACTTCGTGCAATCTGCCTCTTCGAGGCAGAAGGTCAGGTGTCACACTCCATCCTAACAGACCCCAGGCTGCGTCGCTGCGCTCCTTGCCTGGGGTTATGTAGAGTCAGCCTCTTCGAGGCTGTGTCACGCTATCAACTCGAAAAGCTGAAGAATCTCATATCCTCCATCGTCAAGCCCTTATACTGTATTTTATAGTCGGCATACTGTCCTGTGGCCTTGAGGAACACATCGGCCTTCTGATGAAGCAGATCCATATCGAGCTCCTTCCGCTGACGCTTGACCTCAATGAAATCAACGGTCTGGGAGAGATCATCCGCTGCAATGATGTCAATCTCATTCTCGCCTTTACGGTCATACCAGTTGCCCATACGCGTATAGCGGCCTGAATCCTTAAGCACATCCATGAAATATTGTTCAAGGATCTTGCCACTGTAAGTGCGATAATCGCGGAAGACGAGTGTACGGAGCTTGTCGAAAGCGCCTAACTCAACCATATAATCGTAACGGTAGATAAAACGGAACCAGAAGCGGAGGAAAATATCATCGAGCTCATAGCGCACGCTCCGCGTCGATGACTTGGCAAAGAGTGGCCGATGGCGTGTGATGATGCCATAGTCGTTTTGAAGTTTCGTCAGATAGCCGCCTATCTCCATCTTCAGCATGTTTTCCATATCGCTCCGCGTCGTATGACCACGCGCAATAAGGGAGAGGATAGAAAAATAAGTACCATAGTCCTTACCGAACTCTTCGATAAGCATGCTCTTGCCCTCATCGAGGAAAGGAGAATCCGGACTCAGCACATGATTGATCATCTTTTTCCATGTATAGCAACCGCTGTCCATCAACAACTCAGCATACTTAGCCACGCCACCTGTAAGCAGATAAAAAGCAAGCAGATCCTCCGACGTGTACCGGGGATGATAGTCGTAGAGAATCGTGGATAGTACCTCTGGACGAAACTGCCTCACAGTGAGCTGATGAGTCTGACGGCCAAACAACGGCTCCTTACGGTCGCGGAAGAGCTTATACATCAACGAATGGATGGAACCGCAGACCAACAGGTTGATATGACTCCCGTCCTTCTGAAGATCCCAGATACGCTGCATATCGGAGAAGATACTTTTGTTGACACGAAGGAAATCCTGAAACTCATCGATGACGAGCGTAAAGGAACGTTGATGCGAAAGGCGCATGAGATAGTCGAAGATGTCTGCAAACTTCGATACGGTGCCTAACATTGGCACGCCCAACGTCTCTTCAATCTGCGTACAGAAATCTGCACACAACTCTGTCTCCGCCTTGCGCGAAACGAAAAAATAGAGCATCGGCTGATTCTCATATGCCTTCAAAAGAAGCATAGTCTTGCCTATACGCCGGCGTCCCGTAACAACGGTGAACTGTGCTGCCCGTTCAGCTGTCTGGCGAATATCGTGCAATGTCTTGATTTCCTGCTCTCTGTCGTAGAATCTCATAGCTTAACTTTTATTTCCGAAACAGCTGTTTCGGAAACAGCCGTTTCGGAAGCAAAGATACGAAAAGAAAAAGAAAACAAGAAAGAATGGCAAAAAAGTTCGAACTGTACGGTTGAAAATAATTCTTTGGTTAAGTGTGAGTGCCTCGGCGAGGCACAATCTTCCATAACCCCAGACTAAGGGAGCGTTAGCGACCGCAGTCTGGGGTTTAGGTTTAACATTACGCACTAACGTGCAGTCAACCTCTCCGAGGTTGGTTCCGATATTCCTTCGTCATCATCTCCCAGCACAGGCGGAGCCAGACGATGGTGACAGGCAATGCCTTGAGGGCATAAGGGCGGATAAGGCCGTTGCGGAGGGGAGAGATGATAAGGTCACTGTGTGCCATCGTAGTGAAGATGAAGACATAGACCATCAGCGCCACGGCCCACGGTCCCCGCTTCCACGGTGCCGCCGTGTACCACAGCACCACACCCGGGATGGCGATGATATAGGTACTGTTCTCGCTGCCTGTGGAGAAGAGCACGACAAACATCAGAACCGAGGCCAACAACGTCTCGCGGAAAGCCAAGCTCTTCCACTGACCGATGCGCAGATAAGGCAGGAAGAACAAGACCATGGCGGGGATGAGGATCCACAAGTCACTGTAGGTCTCACAGCCCGAGATACGCCTCACCATGCCAAGCACGGAGATGTTCTGCTTGATACTCTCAAGGTTCTCGCCGTTCTTCTCCACGAGCGCCGTCATCCAGGCATGATACTGCGAGAGGATATACTCCGGACTGCTGATGACCATCGGAGCAGCTACGAGGACGACGGTCCACAGCAGGAGGTAGAGGATGAACTTCCGCTTGTGCTTCGAGAAGAAGAAGAACGCCAGACCCACGATGCCATAGAGCTTCACTACAGTGCCGAGAACAATGAGGAACGCCGCCCACCCGTCTTTCTCTTTCTCGATGAGGAAGAACGAGGCAATGATGATCGCAGCAATAGCCGTATTGAACTGCTGCATCATCACCGCATTGAACAGCTCATGGCACGAGAACCAATAGATGAAGATCTGCTGATAATGGGTCATCCCACTGTGCCGTACGGCGAGCCACAAGCCTAACACGAGGAAGATGTTCCACAGCAGCATGCCGAGCCACGTCGGCATGACAGCAAACGGGGCGATGACCAATGAGAACGTGGGGCCGTAGTGGTTCACGTCGAAATAATGCACGGGATCGGGCATGTAGAGGTTCACTTGCTCTACCACATGCCAGAAGACATACTTAAAGATAAGGTAGTTGTTACCCCCGGCATGCCCGATGCTCTTGATGCCAATCACGGCGATAATCATCCACAGAGCTAACAAGGTGCGGTAATCGCTGAAGAACGGCTTGCCGAAGAACGTACGGCAGCGGGCCATCATATTTTGCATGGTTCTTAATGCTTTCTTTTGAACGTATAAACGAGTTGGAGGATGAGGAAATTAATAGGCACAACGATGACCATCACGCAGATAGGCGCCAGCCAATGACCCAGGCCTATCCACACAAAGAGGTTCAGCAGCCCCATCTCCAACAGATAGTTGAGGATATGACTGCCGATGAATCCAGCGAGGTTGCCTTTCCCCGGTTTCTTGCGAAAGGTGAAATAAGTTGTGAGAAAATAGTTCACGATCAGGCCACACGCGTATCCTCCCGTGTAGGCGATGTTATAGTTGGCGAAGAGCAGGATGAGACAATAGACGCCATAGTGGATGAGCGAACATGTCGTGCCCGTGATGCCGAAGCGCACGATGCGCCCCACCTCCTGCCTTACCTTCGGATTCTCACGCCAGTAAGTTTTCAGTCGCTGGATCATAACTTGCCGAGGATGTCACTGATGTGATAGAGCGGACGGTGCTTCACCTCCTGATAGATCTTGCCGACATAGACGCCGATGATGCCCACGCCGAAGAGCACGAACGCCCCCACGAGCCAGATGCTCAGGATGACAGACGACCAGCCGGCCACCGCCGTGCCTTCCACCAAGGCATGGAGCACATAGAAGAAGATGCCGAGGCAAACGAGCATGAAGATGGCGCCCGTCCACAACACGAGATAGATAGGCTTGACGCTGAACGACGTGATGCCGTCAAGAGCGAGGTTCAGCATCTTCTTGAGCGTATACTTAGAGTGTCCGGCCTGACGTTCACTGATGGTGTCGTCGACCGTTGTGTGCTTCAGTCCGATCATCGGAATGAGCCCGCGGAGGTAGAGGTTGCGCTCGGGATATTCGGCAAGCATGTTCAAGGCACGACGACTCATGAGGCGGAAGTCGGCATGATTGAAGATGCACTTCACGCCCATCTTCTCCTGAAGCCTGTAGAACGCCACGGCACTCATGCGCTTGAGCACGGGGTCGGCCTGGCGGCTCACCTTCACGCCGTAGACGATGTCGTTGCCTTCGGCGAAGTCGTCGACCATCTGCGGGATGGCCTTGAGATCATCCTGAAGGTCGGCATCAATGGTGATGACGGCATCGGCATGGTCTTTCATCGTCATCATGCCGGCCATGATAGCATACTGGTGACCGACGTTGTGGGCAAGATTGATGCCGCACACGAAAGGATTCTGCTTCTGCAACTTGCAGATGATGTCCCACGTATGGTCACGGCTTCCATCATTGACAAAGACGATCTTTGAGTCGGGGGAAATCTTCTCAGCAGCTATCATCTCCTTGAAGAGATGCGTCAGACGCTCGGCCGACTTCTCTAAGACCTCTTCCTCATTGTAACAGGGCGATACGGTTGCAAGCTTGATCATTTCGTGGTGTGTTTCTTCAGATAATCCTGCGTGAAGTCAGTGAACTTCACAAACTCCTCACCGTGAGCCTTCAGCATCTTGATAAGGTCGTCGAGGCGCTGAGCCATCTGCTCTC
Source organism: uncultured Prevotellaceae bacterium (assembly GCA_902792635.1). Taxonomy (GTDB): domain Bacteria; phylum Bacteroidota; class Bacteroidia; order Bacteroidales; family Bacteroidaceae; genus Prevotella. The sequence continues at coordinate 113,740 of CADBAG010000004.1, forward strand.
CACTGTGGTTCTTGATGATGAACGGCATCTTAAACTCCGGATGGGCCTTGAGCTCATAGAACTCCCACGGATGGAAATAGGTCACGAAATAACCGTCATGATGGAGCACACGGCGCACCATGGCGAAATAAAGCCACTCCGGCAGGTTATGAAGGGCCAGCCAGAAGAGCGGGAAACGAATGATCGGCGTCACCGAGGCGGGGATCTGCAGCACTCCGTCTTTCATGAAGGCAGTGCGGGGCGTGAGCAGATGGATGTAGCGACCGGGGATGCACGCGGGGTTCAGCGAAGAGTTGAACAGGAATCCAGCCTTGCGGATATTCTCATCGGAGACGGGGAACATACGGGGCTGACGGTAACCGTGGGTCTTGATGCCGGCCACACCTTCCACGATCTCTTTGGAGCGGAACACATCGTCGGCCTGCGGATGCCAGTGGTCCACACCATGGCATGCCACCTCATGACCTTCGTTCATAATACGCTGGATAACCTCGGGAGCATGCGAGGCAAAGTTGCCTGTGCAGAAGAACGTGGCATGCACGCCATTGGCTTTCAGCACATCCAAAATCTTATTCGTGCCATAGACCGACACTTTCATGGCTTCCTCCAAGGGGAAGTCTACACCATGCTCGCGGGGTACATCAAACTCCTCGGTGTCAAAACTTAACAGTACCATCATAATGTACGCTATTTCGTTGTTCTAATTCTTTGATTCACATCTTTTATTCACAATATTATCTCTTGAGATAACATGCTTTTCAGATTGTACTGCAAAATTACGAAATAGTTTTGAGATGGCGGCTAATTTAATATAGATATACGGCAAAAAACATTCGAGCTGTACGTTTGAAATTAACGTCCTCGTTGAATAAGCACCTCGGAGAGGTGCCACATGATTAGCCCCAGGTAAGGAGCGCAGCGACGTAACCTGGGGTTTAACATCGGGCGATCATTCTAACCCCACGTTTCGGCTGCGCCTCACGTGGGGCTAACCATGTTTGCCCTCTTCGAGGGCATTTAACGTCAGTTTGATTTCAGTCTTGCCTTCAGCAGCTCGGGCAGGAGGCGGGTCTCATCAGCCACCGGCACACCAGCGGCCTCAAGGGCTTTGATCTTACCCTCTGCCGAGCCTGAACCACCGGAGATGATGGCACCGGCATGACCCATCTGCTTGCCCGGAGGAGCCTGACGGCCGGAGATGAACACGGCGACGGGCTTTGTGACATGTGCCTTGATGAACTGGGCGGCACGCTCCTCAGCATCACCACCGATCTCTCCGATCATAGCGATGGAGTCGGTATCGGGATCGTCCTGGAACATCTGGAGCAGATCCTCGAAATAGAGTCCTACGACAGGGTCACCACCGACACCCACGGCCGTGGAGATGCCGAGCCCGCTCTGCACGAGGTCGTACACCACCTCATAGGTCAGGGTGCCACTGCGCGAGATGACGCCTGTGTGACCTTTCTTGAAGATGTTGGCTGGCATGATGCCGACCATCGACTTCTCCGGAGAGATCAGTCCCGGACAGTTAGGACCGATGACCTTCACACCTTTGATGCGCGCATAGTTCTGTGCCTCAACAGCATCGATGACAGGCACACCCTCGGTGATGCACACGACGAGCTTGATGCCGCCGTCGATGGCTTCGAGCATAGCGTCCTTGGCGAAAGGAGCAGGCACGAAGATGATAGAAGTGTTGGCTCCTGTTGCAGCCACCGCGTCTTTCACGGTGTTGAACACAGGGATGCCATCGACCTCCTGACCACCCTTGCCTGGCGATGTACCGCCGACGACCTGAGTGCCATATTCCTTCATCTTGGCAGCGTGGAAACTGCCGTCACGTCCCGTGATACCCTGGACAATGACTTTTGTATCTTTATCTATCAGTACGCTCATAATATAGAATCATTTATGATTAGCAATGACTTTTATCGATAATGATTATCGTTTATTGGAAATCTCCACGGCCTTGTGACCGGCCTCTGCCATCGTCGTGGCGACGGTGAAGTGGGTGCCTTTGAGGATCTCACGGCCCTCAGCCTCGTTCGTACCCGTGAGACGGATAACGATGGGGATGTCGGTCTTGATGATGTCGAGTGCCTCGAGGAGTCCCTTCGCCACATCGTCGCAGCGCGTGATGCCACCGAAAATATTGATGAGGATGGTGTTGACGTGCTTGTCGGAGAGCAACAGTTTCATGGCTTCCACGATCTTCTCGGGGTTAGACGAGCCGCCGATATCGAGGAAGTTAGCGGGCTCACCGCCATAGAGCTTGATCATATCCATCGTAGCCATGGCGAGGCCGGCGCCGTTGACCATGCATCCGATCTTACCGCCGAGGTTGACGTAACTGAAGCCGTGGTCCTTGGCCCACTGCTCCTTCTTCTCGTCCTCGTCGGGCTCGAAGCACTCCTTGACATCGGGATGACGGAAGAGGGCGTTGTTGTCGAACGTCATCTTTGCATCGATGGCTTTCAGCGTGCCGTCCTTGAGCAATACGAGCGGGTTGATCTCCACGAGGGAGGCGTCCTTCTCCACGAAGAGTTTATAAAGTGACTTGAATATCTTTGCCGCCTGCTTCACCTGAGCCTTGTCGTCGAAGAGCTTCCACGCTGCCTCGTTGGCCTTGAAGTCAGCCATGCCGATCGTCGGGTCAATGATGATCTTCACGATCTTCTCCGGTGTCTCCTTCGCTACCTGCTCGATGTCCATACCGCCGGAGCGCGAGAGCATCATCATCGGGCACTTCGACTTACGGTCGACGAGGATAGAGACATAATATTCTGACGCGATGTCGACAGCCTCAGAGACGAGCACGCGGTCCACGGTGTAGCCTTTGATCTGCATGCCGAGGATAGCCTCAGCATTCTTGCGGATCTCCTCCTCAGAAGAGCCGAGTTTCACACCGCCGGCTTTTCCACGGCCACCGGTATGCACCTGTGCTTTCACCACTGCCTTGCCGCCGCCAAGCTTGCGGTAGGCTTCAACGGCCTCGTCAGCGGTACGGCAAAGGAAGTGCTTGTCTACTGGCACACCATACTGCTCGAAGAAGCCTTTGGCTTGATATTCATGTACTTTCATAACAATATAAGTTTATGGTTCGCGAAAAATTCAAAAGATTACCACTTGTCGGTCCTGAACGGGAACAACGGCAGGCCATTGTTGCCCCCGAGGTTACCTATCTGGAAGTTGCGGAAGCAGTAGCGCACGGCAACGGGCTCCTTGACCTCAGGACTGACGACATAGACGGTCTCGTTGCGCGGGTCATTGCCCGGCACCCAGAAGTGGCCGGCAGTAGCTTTATGGAACACCCTGTCAGCGCCTGCCACCTCGAAGCCTTCAATATTATTGAAGCGCGAGATGCCGCCATAGGTATTCTTCAACTTAATGAAGCACGTGTCGCCCTCAATGAACATCGAGTCAAAGCGCGGACTCTCAGCCTCAAAGCCTTTCTTGTTGTAAGTCTTCTCCAAGGCGAGCCATCCGAGGCGGTCGCCGACAGGCTTCTTGTTGCTCGGGTGGATCTGATCCTGCTCCCAGGGATAGACGCAGTCGTTGGTGCAGATCAGTCCACTGTTCGGAATGATGTCTGCGGCGCGCATCTGCTGCTCCTCGAGGTAGCCACGCTGCGTGCCGTTGGGGTCACCGCCATCGGCATAAGGTGCGAGCTGCACAAAATAGAATGGGATATTGCCTTCACCGAAGTCGCGACGCCACTGACTCACAAGGAGTGCGAGACGGTCGGAGTATTCGTTGCCGGGAGCACCGACATTGGAGCAGCCCTGATAGAAGATGATGCCTTTGACCGTATAGTTGAGGATCGGATGGAACGTGCCATTGCCCCAGAGCAATGGATAGTAGTAATCGTATTTGAACTTGCGCGTCATCTCCGTGGAGTCGAGTGTTTCCTTCGTATATTTCTCGAGGTTAGCCTTGTCGAGCCAGCTCTCAACCCTTGAGCCGCCTTTGTTGGCGAGGATCAATCCGACAGGAATATTGAGAGCGGAGCGCAGCTGGCGTGCGAAGAAATAACCCACGGCGGAGCAGTCGCCTACATTATCTACATCGGCAGCTTTCCACGCGCACTGTGCATCGTCGAGGGGCTTGGAGCTCATCACGGACGGGATCTTCACATAGTGGATGCCGTCATAGCGCGAGGCCTCCGCCACCACATTATTATAATCTTTCAACGGACAGTTGCCGAAGCCCTTCACGGGGAACTCCATATTGCTTTGTCCGGCACACACCCACACCTCACCGATGAGGACATCGCGGAGTGTCACTTTTGAGCCTTTGCCTTCTTTATTTTCCGAGAATGTGATGGTCTGCTTCGTGTAGGAAGCGGCAGGCGTACTGACACGTGCCTCCCACCGTCCGTCTTTAGCAGCCTTAGCCGTCACGGTCTTGCCACCATTCCAAGAGGCGATGACGCTCACCGTGGCACCGGGTGTAGCCCAGCCCCACAGCCGTGCCGACGATTGTTGCTGCAACACCATGCCATCGCTGAGGACATGCGGCAGACGCACGGCAGCACGTGCGGAGCCAAGCACAGCCAAGGCCAATACCAATAAGGATAGTTTCTTCATATTGTATATAGGTTTATTATTTCAACTTGTGAACGTGCCTCGGAGAAAACGGGGCAAGCCCGTGAACGTGCCTCGGAGAGGCACACTCTTCATAACCCCAGGCAAGGCGCAGCCGCAGCCTGGGGATTTTAGGCTCATGCCGGCGTTTGTTGCCTTCCAGCCTCGGAGAGGCTGACTGCGCCTTTAGGCGCGCTATGCGGGTAACTCCCTGCTGAGAATCATAGCGCACTATCGTGCAGCGTGCCTCTCCGAGGCACCCTCTCAGTACTATCAGTCCCATCACCATACCCCAGGCTGCGGCTGCGCCTTGCCTGGGGTTAAACAGAGTCAGCCTCTCCGAGGCTGTGTCATACCCCGGCTGACACTGTTTCTCTGATGTCGCGCCATAACCCTGCAGACGCAGTTTCTCTGAGGCCGCGCCATAACCTCGCAAGTACAGCCTCTCCGAGGTTCTACAAACTCTGTTACTATGATAATACACCGACATCATACTTCTCACTCCACTTCCGCCAACTCCTCGTCATCCATATCCCTGTCGAGCCTTCCGCGCCACAGATACTTACGCGTCTCATGCACGATGATGCCACTGAGGAGGATGAGGGAGAGGAGATTAGGAATAGCCATGAACGCATTCATGCAGTCGGCGATGTTCCATACCAGTCCGAGACTGACGATGCTTCCTACGAAGATGCCAATGATGAACACGACGCGGTAAACGAGCATCCAGCGGTGGCCTTTGAGATATTCGACACAACGCTCACCATAGTAGCTCCAACCAAGGATCGTACTGAAGGCGAAAGTGATGAGACCGAAGGTGAGCAATGGCGTGCCGACATACGGGATCTTACCGAAGGCTGCCTTCGTAAGTGCGGCGCCATCGTGGATATCGATATCGGGATAAGCAATGATACTTGACACGATGACAATACCTGTGAGGGCGCAGATGATGACGGTGTCCCAGAACGTACCCGTCGAAGAGACGAGGGCCTGACGCACGGGGTTGCGCGTCTTGGCGGCGGCTGCCACGATCGGTGCGGAGCCGAGACCCGACTCATTGGAGAACAGGCCGCGGGCGATACCATAGCGGCACGCCATCATCACCGTCGTACCGGCGAAGCCGCCACCAGCTGCACGCGGAGTGAACGCTGCCTCGACGATGGTCTTGATAGCCGGCCATACGTAAGCATGGTTGACACAGAGGATATAGATACAGCCGAGGACATAGAAGATGGCCATGAAAGGCACAAGCATGCTACACACCTTAGCGATGGACTTCACACCACCGAGGATCACGGCAGCGCCTAAGATAGCAAGAACAAGACCTGTAACCCACAGAGGTACCCCGAAGACCTGACCGACCATCGTAGAGATAGCGTTGGCCTGAACCGTGTTGCCAATACCGAAAGAAGCAATCGTAGCAAAGAGCGCAAAACATACCGCGAGCCACTTACAGTGGACACCACGCTCCAGGGCATACATCGGTCCGCCGAGCATACGCCCGTCTTTCGTCTTGACGCGGTATTTGACTGCTACCAGTCCTTCTGCATATTTCGTAGAGATTCCAAAGACACCGGTCAGCCAGCACCACAACACGGCTCCCGGACCGCCCAACGCGATAGCCGTAGCCACACCGATGATGTTACCCGTGCCGATCGTAGCAGCAAGGGCCGTGGCGAGGGCACCAAACTGAGACACGTCTCCCGAGGCTCCCTTGTCGCGACTCACGGAGAGTCGGATAGCTGTAAAGATCTTGCGTTGGGGAAAGCGCAAGCGTATTGTGAGAAAGAGATGCGTGCCGAGCAGCATGATGATCATGGGCCAACCCCACAAAAAGCTACTGACAGTCGCAAAAAAGTCGTTAATTGCTTCCATAAGCGGTGAGTTACAGGCTATATAGCGGCAAAGTTAAGCAAAAACTATCAAAAAGGCATCCTTTTTCTTGGTAGTTTTATATAAAAATGATAACTTTGCAGCACTTTTATACGATTGTCGTATGGTGTAATGGTAGCACAACAGGTTTTGGTTCTGTTTGTCGTGGTTCGAATCCGCGTACGACAACAAAATGGGCGAGCCCTTTGGGCCCGCCCTTGTTGTTGTCGTACATCGACATGAACCTCAGAAATATTAACCACAAGTGATTATTTTCTCACACGGATTTTAAAGATCTTAAAGATGGTTACGCTGCTTTGCAGCTACACAAGGATGCTAAGGTATGCGTAATCGGCGAAGCCGAAAATCTTTAAAATCTTTAGGATCCGTGTGAGATAAACGATCCGTGTGAAATAAAAATCTTCGGAAGATCAGTCATCCCACACGCTCTTCTTCGGCGTATGTGTCTGACTGTTCCAGTCATTGTCACTGTTCAGATCCCCTAAATCCGGGGCAACGGGCTGCATATTGTATTTCTTCGCCCATGAGTCTGATGCCTTGGCTCGCTTGGAGCCGGTTATCATACTATAATCATCCATAATGTCACTCGACACATTCAGCGTGATAATCTCTGAATGCGGAGCAACGTAAAAGTGTTTGTGTGTTGTTATCCGTTTCATGAAAATCATCTTCTTTGCCTCCTGTCATTCTTTATTTTACCATAATCTTTTTTCCATTTCTAACATAAATACCCGGCTGTACCGGTTGACCCTGCAGGCGCTGACCACCTAAGGTATAATAGCTATCGCTGTCGTCGGGTGCAGCCAACGGGATACGGATGGCTGACGGCGTATCCCCGTCCTCAATAGCCGAGATAAAGATATATTGCTTGGCAGATGCTGTCTGCGGGATCTGCAGGTAAGCCTTGTGGGCACCGAGCTTCGTATCATCACTACTCAACTGCTTATAGAACGCCAACGTACCTTGCTTCTTATCAGTTGTCGTTGAGCCCGACTCGTCGACCTTATAATAATAAGGTGTAAAGATGTAGTTGACGTTCGAGCCGGTGGTTGTGATCGTTGAATCCGTAAGCACACCTTTCAGATAATTGGAGGATACCTTTGTCGTCGACGTATTGATATCCGGCACAAAGAGCGGCACACCTTCTGAGGGTGTCGACTGATTCGTCGTAGACAGGATGACACCCGTATACTTAGGAGCCACATCAATCTCCGAGGTTGTAGCGAGGTTATCGCTCACCGAGGAGACGATATTCGCCGTGACCGGACTCACACCATTCGTAAAGAGGTCCGTGAGTTCATAGCGCTCCGCCTGGTCCCGATACTCGGTGGCATAACTCTTCATCATGCCATCCAAATGATTAAACGTCTTGAACATATTCGTAACGGCGACGACACGAAGGTTAACATTCGCCAAAGCTACATCTATCGTCTTACCGGTGCCTTGTATCGTATAGAGATACCAGTTGGTCTGATCTTTGACACCATCGACATCAACTGTTGACGCAACGGCTTCACCTGTCAGTGCGGTACCATCTGCCGTCACTATGGAAGTACTACTTCCTCCTTTGATCAGCATGTACACTTTGCTGTCCGTAGGCACCGTCGGGATATGAATGGTATCGGCTACTGTACCGAACTGTATGTCATCCCCCGTACGATAGACAAGCGTTGAGCCACTTCCACGCACAGCCGAGAAACCGAGGCCCTGCGCCTCTGCTACCGCATTGCCATTGGCATCGCGCAGCTCATCACCCAACACATAGTTCCAACTGTCGCGCTTCAACGTATACTTCGCCTTACTCGAAGAATTATCTGCAGTCCAGACATCCGATGTCGTTCCCGATGTCGTCGTGGTCATATTCGAGAAGTGACTGGTACTGTATTTCTTGAAGTCCCACGTATAAGGATAGGTCTGGGTGGTGGTAGCATACTTCAGAATGGTGATGGGAGCCGACACCTCATCGAGCACATAACTACCGACGTCCTGTTGGTCGCCTCCAGCTATATTGCTGTCTTTGGTTGTATACTCCTTTGCTGTAGCGGTGACGATACCCTGACCTGCCGATACTGTGAGTTTATCCCCAGAGAGGGAATAAGCAAAATCATCAGAGCCCTCAGTTTTTGTACTTGCCACCGAGTAAGTTGGCGCCAAAGAACTTGTATATCCAGTTGAGTTTAGCGTGAGCACCGTTGAGACTCCTTTCGGATAATAATAAGTCGTAAGCGTCATCTTCAAGTCGGTAGACAGTTTCGTTGCAGACACTGCAATCTCCTCGATATCGACATAACCTCTGTTTGTACCCTCCGGCTGCAAGGTGAAGGTCACATCACCATCAGCCTTTACGATAAACTCCTGATAGCCTTTCTTCGTGGATCCTCCTTGACGACTACCGACACGGAAGACTTTCGTTATCTCGGTACCGTCAAGGTCCTTCAGATTCGACACTTTCACAAGGTCACCTTGCAAAGATGAATAGCGCAGCCAGCGCATACGAACATATTGTCCTGCCTTCAGATTAGGAATCGTCAGTGTGCTACCCTCCTGAAGCGTAAGTTTAGAGACTGCCGATACATTAGAATAAGGTTGTTTGAGCTTCGCATCATTCGTAGTATAAGAGGTCTCATCATTAAAACCAGTTACATCACTACCAAATGCCTGTGCACCCGCCTTGATAAGCAATCCGGCAGTCTCATCCATATAATAAGCATTGATGCCATTGAAAGCCGTAGCATTCGAGACATAAGGAACATTGATATAGGTCAGACTACCATTATCATATTGCCTCACCTTGTAATAGAGCTGCCAATCCTTTGTATTGCTCTGCATCGTTGTCCAGTTCGGCACCGGGTTGATGAAGCTCCACGTATGCGTCGAGTAAGGTACCGTGATGACATAAAAGTCGGAGTTGCTGCCATCCGTAGCGGTCACTACGAGCGCACCACCATCGCCAGACCAAGTGACGACACCATCAGTGGTGACAGAAGCACTGGTGAGATCACCCTTAGCTTTCACGGAATAAGTAACGCTGCTTCCACCATTAACTGTTTGCGTGTAGGTTGAACCAGATGTGACCGTCACACTCTTCGTAGAAAAGTAATAATTCGAAACGTAACTAATGTAATTGGGGCAGAAGTAATCAAAGTTACCTGTACTCGTAGGCACATAGAGGTAATAGGTCTTGCCAGCCTCTAATATCTGCGTGAGCGTTTTCTCGTTTGTAGCATCAAAGGCAATCGTAGCTACCTCGGTAGCGCCTTGATACAACTTTGCTGCATTGGTACCTCCACCATTACTATTGAAATATCCTTTCACCGTCAATGTTCCATTCGTCAATGGCGTGAAAGAGAAGTAGGTACCCATCGTAGGAGTGCCCGTCGTTGCAGCGTAGGCATGATTATAGCCTTTGGCATGCAGACAGACGATTCCCATTTGGGTGCCCGAGGAACTAAGATTTTTCAATACAGCCGTTTCCGAGGTAGAGCCAATACCAATCGTCATATAGGGGAGTTTGACGCTTGTAGCGTTAATCTCGCCCTCTGTCGTAACTTTGCTCATATCCAAGACATTGCCACTGACATAGTCGGAAGGCTCTATCTCCTGAGTAGTGATGTGGGCAGCATAATAAGCCGTGTTCGTACCATCGGAGCCGCTCACCGTCGTCCATCCGTCATTGACGAAGCGGAGAAAGCCATTGGCATCAATCTGCGCCACTTTCGTGTTCAAGACAGAATACGTGATGGTTGCTCCCGATGTAGTTGATGTTGCAGTGTTTGCCGTACCACTTACAAAGAGGTCCTCCAAGCTATAGGTCTCTTCTTGGGCAGAGAAAGACACGGTGCTGCTCTTCGTATAAGTAACTACGATAGCCTGAATGGCAACGGTTTTCGAGTATTTGTTTTTGAATTGAACCGTCGTCGCTGAACCAGACCAAACATAGGATATGAATGTACCCGCATCACTATTTAGGGACAGAGCACCATTATCTGAACCATACAAATAAAATTTGATACTGGAAATCGCAGATCCACTGCCAGATACTTGAGCAACTTTCACTTGGTCTCCTTTCTCAAGCGTGACATGGTCAGTGGAATAAGACACATTGGAGCCCGAAAAAGAGAATTTTATATCGCCAACCGTTGACGACGCAGTTGTTCCCGTGCTGGATGCCAGCGCGGAAGTAAAACTCAATGCTACCTCATTCGTCTGAGTATCCGCCGCACGCAACTGTAAGGAGACGATGCTAAGGAGTGCAAGTATTAAATAGTATTTCTTTAAAATATAGCGATTCATAAGGACTAATGCTTACCTTGCAATATATTGTTACCCCAACTATTGAAATCTTTTTGTTGGTTTTGCAAAGTTACAAAATAAGCAAATATCGTGCAAAGGATTTCGCACAATTTTTGCGACTTTAACACTGGCGCATGGTGTCAGTGCAGGGTTGCTCCCCCTTGTTGCGGAAGGGGGCCGGAGGGTTAGTAAAGACCAGTGAGGGCTTTATGCCCTTCCACAAAAAATGTTCGAGCTGTACGGTTGAAATTTGGGATTCTAATAGTGGCAATAGGGAGTAGACAAACTGACGTTAAATGCCCTCGAAGAGGGCAAACATGGTTAGCCCCACGTGAGGCGCAGCCGAAACGTGGGGTTGGAATGGTTCAAATGACCTGAATACCGGCCTCGAAGAGGGCGAACCTATAAAACCAGCACCCCGCCAAGGTTCGCCCTCTTCGAGGCCGACAGGTCAGGTTAAACCGCCAGATGTTAAACCCCAGGTTACGTCGCTGCGCTCCTTACCTGGGGCTAATCATGTGGCACCTCTCCGAGGTGCTTATTCAATGAGGACGTTAATTTTCAACCGTACAGGTCGAAAATGTTCGGCCTATTTATCTTTATCGGTTGGGTCATCATTTGTGGAAGGGCATGAAGCCCTTCCCTGCACTATAACGAATAGTACTTTACGCAGAGGGCTTCAATGGCTGTCGGGATCATGCCGGTAACGGGCTGTCCCTGGCGGATGCGCGCACGGATGGCGGTACTGCTAATGTCGAATAATCCCATGTTATAAAGATGTACATGGGAAGGAAGGGAGGCTACGTCTATGGGACAGTCGGGGCGCGCATAGACGGCAACATCAAAGTTGGAAAGGATATAATCGGGATGGGCCCACCGGTCGAAGGCGAGCCAGTTGTCGGCTCCGATGATAAGCACAAACTGCTTATCGGGATAGTCGGCCTTGAGATGCTGCAATGTGTTCCACGTATAGGAAGGCTTGGGGAGGTGGAACTCGTAGTCGGAGGCTTTGAGACGCGGCTCCCCTAAGAGGGCGCGCTGCGTGAGGAGCAGTCGCTTGTCATCGTCGAGCAGGTCTGTCGCCGCCTTCTTGAAGGGGTTGAGGGGAGACACAAGGAACCACACCTCGTCCAAATGGGCGAGGCTCAGCAGTTCACGCGCGATGGCGATATGACCCACGTGGATGGGGTTGAAACTGCCACCAAAGATTCCGATACGAGGTTGCATGCTATGATCGTTTATTGGTTTCACGTGGATTTTTTCACATGATCCTTTCTCACATGATTTTTTTCACACGGATCTTTATTTCACACGGATCTTAAAGATTTTAAAGATTTTGCCAATTCTTACGTAAGCACCTCGGAGAGGTGCCACATGGTTAGCCCCACGCGAGGCGAAGCCGAAACGTGGGGGTTAGTACGACGACGGTACGTTGAGATCCGGCCTCGAAGAGGGCGAACATTGGCGGGGTGCTGGTTGATAACCATGTTCGCCCTCTTCGAGGCCGGAAGTCAGGTTAAACACTCGATCCTAAACCCCAGGTTGCGTCGCTGCGCTCCTTACCTGGGGCTAACCGTGTTCGACCTCTCCGAGGTCGTATCCTTACCTGGGGCTAACCATGTTTGCCCCCTTCGAGGGCATTCACAACCGTACAGATCAAGATTATTCGGCTTGGTGATTACACATACCATAGCATCTCCGCGTAGCTGCAAAGCAGCGTAGCCATCTTTAAAATCTTTATAATCCGTGTGAGAAAATCCGTGAGAAAAGATCTTGTCCGGGCGTCAGCGTTTCAGAAATTCACTGACGAGGCGGTACGTCTCTTCCTCCGCTTTCTGCAGGTCATCGTTGACGACGACATGGTCGAAGCGGGGCGCGAAGGTCAGCTCATACGAAGCTTTCTGCAGACGCTGCTCGATGACCTCGGGCGCATCCGTGGCACGCTTGACGAGGCGGCGGCGGAGCTCCTCCACCGATGGCGGCTGAATGAAGATACTCAGGGCACGGGCACCATAGTGCTGTTTGATGTTGCAGCCACCCTTCACGTCGACATCGAACACGACATTCTCACCGCGCTGCGTCTGCGTCTCGACCTGCGACTTCAGGGTGCCGTAGAACCGGTCCTTATACACCTCTTCATATTCGAGGAACTCACCCGCGTCGATCTTCGCCTTGAACTCCTCCGGTGTGAGGAAGAGATACTCCACACCATTGCGCTCAGTGCCACGCGGGGCACGAGTCGTGGCACTGATGGAGAAGGCGAGGCGGAGCTCCGGATGAGTCGCCATCAGCCATTGTACGATCGTGCTCTTGCCCGACCCGCTCGGGGCCGAAAAGATTATCAGTTTACCTGTCTGTTCCATATTAGAAAATATTTTGAACCGTACGGTTGAATTGTATCTACTCAGTCTTCTATCGGAGAGGTACCACATGGCTACTAACGAAAAGGTACCACATGGCTACTAACGAAAAGGTGCCACACATAGCTACAGTAAGCACCTCGCAGAGGTGCCACATGGTTAGCCCCAGGTAAGGAGCGCAGCGACGCAACCTGGGGTTTGGGTTCGGTGACGTTTCTTTGCAATCCGGCCTCGAAGAGGGCGAACATGGTCTAAAGTGAATGGCACTGGGCGATTACCATGTTCGCCCTCTTCGAGGCCGGTATTCAGGTTATACGCTTCCAACCACAACCCCACGTTTCGGCTTCGCCTCACGTGGGGCTAACCATGTAGCACCTCTTCGAGGTGCGGCGCCTCCCCAACTCTATTGTACAGGTTGATCACCTATCAAAGGGCATTCAGTACCTGTTCTTTGATCTGCTCGAGCTCATCCTTCATCTTCACCACGATGTTCTGCATCTCAGCATTGTTGCTCTTCGAGCCCGTGGTGTTGATCTCACGACCCATCTCCTGGGCGATGAAGCCGAGCTTCTTGCCGTTGGGCTGGTTCTCCGCCATCGTCTCGCGGAAATACTTCAGGTGGTTCGTCAGGCGCTGCTTCTCCTCACTGATGTCGAGCTTCTCGATATAATAGATCAGCTCCTGCTCAAGGCGGTTCTTGTCATACTCGACCTCAGGGATCTGCTCGAGCCCTTTGATGATCTGCTCCTTGATCTTAGGCACGCGGCTCTTCTCGTACGGCTCGATGCTGTGGAGGAGCTTCTCGATGTTGTCCACCTTCTCGTTGAACTTCTTCTCTAAGGCAGCACCCTCCTGGCGACGGAAGGCGATGAGGGCGTCGACAGCCTGATGAATAGCCTGCTTGGCGGCCTCCCACTCCTCATCGGAAAGCTCCTCGACATCCGTCTTCGTCAGCACATCCGGCATGCGGAGCAGAGAGCTATACCAGTCCTGCGGCTCGGGGATGCCGGCCTTGGCGGAGATAGCCTTGAGCTGATGATAATAATCCTCTACGAGGGCGGCGTTGATCGGCGTAGCGTCCACGACTGTGTCTTTCTCTGTCCAGATAGCGAAGTCGACCTTACCACGCGAGAGCATCTTGGCGATATACTGCCTGATCTCCATCTCCTTCTCACGATAGAGCGGTGTGATGCGTGCCGAGAGGTCGAGCGCCTTACTGTTGAGCGACTTGATCTCAACATTGATTTTCTTGTCTTTGTAAGCCACTACGGACTTGCCGTAGCCCGTCATTGAGAGTATCATATTGATTACGTGTTATTATTAACTGCGTTAAATTTCTGCAAAAGTACAAAATTAGAGGGAAAAAGGAGTAAATTTGCACTTTATTAAGAATAATATCGATATTATGTCGTGCATATTGAATATTGAGACAAGCACGAACGTTTGTTCCGTGGCAGTGAGCCAGGACGGTGCTTGTATTTTTGAAAAGGAAGACCACTCCGGACCCAATCATGCAGAACGGTTAGGTTCATTTGTTGACGAGGCGCTGTCGTTCACCGACAACCACGCTATCCCCTTGGATGCCGTAGCTGTGAGCTGTGGCCCGGGAAGTTATACAGGCCTGCGCATCGGTGTGAGCATGGCCAAAGGCATCTGTTATGGCCGTGGCATCAAGCTCCTCGGCGTGCCGACGCTCGAGATCCTCTGTGTGCCCGTGTTGCTGCGCGAGATGATCGAGGAGGAGAACGCACTGCTGTGCCCGATGCTCGACGCCCGCCGCATGGAGGTCTACGCCCAGCTCTTCGACCGTTCGCTGCATGAGGTGCGCCCCATCCACGCCGATGTCGTGGAGGCTGACACTTACAAGGAGTGGCTCGACAAAGGACCCGTCTATTTCCTTGGCGACGGCGCCATGAAATGCAAGGATGTCATCAAGCATCCCAACGCTCACTTCATCGAAGGCATCGAGCCCTTAGCCAAGAACATGCTGCCGCTCGCCGAGAAGCGTATGGCTGAGCAGAAGTTCGAGGATGTGGCTTACTTCGTGCCGTTCTATCTGAAGAACTTCGTGGCTAAGCTGCCGCGCAAGCTGCTGTAATCTCTTATTCCCGATTCTAAACACGAAATATGAACATTCCAGGATTAGACTATAACACACAACGCGAGAAACTCATCATGCCCGAATACGGACGTGAGGTGCAGAAGATGGTCGACTACTGCATGACCATTCCCGACCGCAAGGAGCGCCTCAACTGTGCCTATACCATCATCGATACGATGCTGCGCATGAACCCCCACCTCGTTCAGACCGACAACTACGAACAGAAGCTCTGGGACCAGCTCGCCGTCATCAGCGACTTCAAGCTCGACATCGACTGGCCTGTAGACGTGTCGAAGGCTAAGGTCATGGCCGAGAAGCCGCAGCCCATCGCCTATGAGACGAGCCGCATCCCCGTACGCCACTATGGACGTATGGTCTTCGAGCTCTTCGATAAGCTCAAGACCATGGAGCCCGGCCCCGAGCGCGATGAGCTCACAGCTCTCACCGCCAACCAGATGAAGCGCGACCTCGTGCAGTGGGGCCACGGCCTCGCCGACGATGAGAAGGTGGCTGACGACCTCGCCCGCTTCACCGACGGGAAGATCCAGCTCGACCTCAACCACTTCAAGTTTGAACGTGTCAGCGCTATGCCTGTGCCGTCAGCCAACAACGGCGGAAGGAAGCGTAAGAAGAAATAATTGCCTATGCAGTCATTCATCATTGAAGGCGGTCACCAGATTGAGGGGACGATCACTCCCCAAGGCGCCAAGAATGAGGCCCTCGAGGTGATCTGCGCCTCGCTCCTTACCAGTGACCCGGTGCGCATCACGAATGTGCCGGATATTCTCGATGTCAACAACCTCATCCGTCTGCTGAAGGATGTGGGCGTGAAGGTGACGCGCAATGCACCGCACGACTTCACGTTCCAGGCCGATGATGTCAACCTCGACTTCCTCGACAGCGTGGAGTTTGTTCAGAAATGCTCCAAGCTGCGCGGCTCCGTGCTGATGTACGGCCCGCTGCTCGGCCGCTTCGGCAAGGCTACGATCGCCAAGCCCGGAGGCGACAAGATCGGACGCCGCCGCCTCGACACCCACTTCCTCGGGTTCAAGAACCTCGGGGCGAAGTTTGAGTTTGACGAGGCCCGCAACGTCTATCAGATTCATGGCTACCGCCTCAAAGGCACGTACATGCTCCTCGACGAGGCTTCCGTCACGGGTACGGCCAACATCATCATGGCCGCTGTCATGGCAAAAGGCACCACGACTATCTATCATGCTGCCTGTGAGCCTTATATCCAGCAGCTCTGCCATCTGCTCAACCACATGGGAGCGAACATCTCAGGCATTGGCAGTAATCTCCTCACCGTCGTCGGCGTGGAGCAGCTTCACGGTGCCGACCACCGTATCCTGCCGGATATGATTGAGGTGGGCTCGTTCATCGGCATGGGAGCGATGGTAGGCAATGGCCTCCGTATTAAAGATGTGTCAGTGCGCAACCTCGGCCCGATCCCCGATGCTTTCCGCCGCTTAGGCGTGAAGGTGAAGGTGGAAGGCGACGACCTCGTCATCCCTCATCAGGCTCATTATGTCGTCGACTCGTTTATCGATGGCACCATCATGACGCTCGCCGATGCACCGTGGCCAGGCCTCACTCCTGACCTGCTCTCCGTGCTCCTCGTCGTAGCCACCCAGGCCCGCGGCACCGTGCTCATCCATCAGAAGATGTTCGAGAGCCGTCTGTTCTTCGTCGACAAGCTCATCGACATGGGCGCGCAGATCATCCTCTGCGACCCTCACCGCGCCGTCGTCGTGGGTCAGGACCACCGCATCCAGCTCCGTGCAGGCCGCATGACGAGCCCCGATATCCGTGCAGGTATCGCCCTGCTCATCGCTGCCATGAATGCCAAAGGCACAAGCCGCATCGAGAACATCGGGCAGATAGACCGTGGCTATGAAGATATAGAGACACGCCTCAACAAGCTCGGGGCAAACATCAAGCGTGTAGAGGAATAAGATGTTGCGAACATCCATAAACGACTTTAAATGATCACATTAGACGACGTTTATCGTATCGGCACTCTCGGCAAGCCACATGGCGTGAAAGGAGAGATAGCCTTCTCGTTCGATGACGATATCTTCGACAGCGAGGATGCCGACTATCTCTTCATCATGATTGACGGCCTCCTCGTACCTTTCTTTATAGAGGAGTACCGGTTCAGTTCCGATGTCGTGGCACTGATGAAGTTCGAGGGCATCGACAGTCTCGAGCAGGCGATGTCGCTGACGGGTTGTGACGTCTATTATCCGCGCGACCATGCGGATGCCGACGATGATACCGTGTCGAAGGCAGAGCTCAATGGCTTCAAGCTCGTCGATGCGGCAAGCGGCCGTGTCGTGGGAACCATCAAAGACCTTGACGACTCCACCGCCAACCTCCTCTTTGTGGTCGCTACCGACAACGGTGACCGCCTCATCCCCGCCAGTCATGAACTGATCAAAAAGATAGACAAGCATCAGCAGACCATCACCGTGGCTATTCCCGATGGACTGTTGGAGATATAAGACTGCCTCGCAACTGCACACGGGGCACACAGCCTCGGAGAGGCTGGCTCTGCATAACCCCAGGCTAAGGAGCGAAGCGACTGCAGCCTGGGGGTAGAGAGTGCAGGGGGGAGAGACTCACAGCCTCGAAGAGGCTGGCTCTGTATAACCCCAGGCTAAGGAGCGAAGCGACTGCAGCCTGGGGTGAGGATGGAGCCAGGATTCCCGATCTTCTGCCTCGGAGAGGCAGGCTGCACGATAGTGCGCTATGAACAAACACGACAGTGCGCTATAAAACGAACACGACAGTGCACTATAAAACGAACAAGATGATAAAGTCATTGATACAATGAAGAAACAGATATGTATCCTCGGGTCCACGGGATCCATTGGTACCCAAGCACTCGACGTCATCAGCCAGCACCCCGACCTCTATGAGGCCTACGCGCTGACCGCCAACGACAGTTGGGAGAAGCTCGCTGAGCAGGCACGGCAGTACAACCCCGCCGCCGTGGTCATCGCCAATGAGGCTCACTATGAGGACCTCAAGGCACGCCTCGCCGACACCGACGTGAAGGTCTATGCCGGACACAAGGCCCTGTGCGAGATCGTCGAGGCACAGCCCATCGACATGGTGCTCGCTGCCCTCGTCGGCTTCGCAGGCTTCGAGCCTACGATCCGCGCCATCAAAGCCCATAAGAAGATATGCCTCGCCAACAAAGAGACGCTCGTCGTGGCCGGTGAGCTCATCCTCAACCTCGTGCAGCAGTATCATGTCGACCTGCTGCCCGTCGACTCCGAGCACTCCGCTATCTTCCAGTGCCTCGTGGGCGAGGAGATGAACGAGGTGGACAAGATCCTCCTCACCTGCTCCGGCGGTCCCTTCCGCAACTTCACACACGAGCAGCTCAAGACCGTCACCGCTGCCGATGCCCTCCGTCACCCGACATGGAAGATGGGAGCGAAGATCACCATCGACTCAGCCTCACTCATGAACAAAGGCTTTGAGGTCATGGAGGCCAAATGGCTCTTCGGCGTGCCCGCTGACCGCATCGAGGTCCTCATCCATCCGCAGAGCGTCGTCCACAGTGGCGTACAGTATAAGGATGGAGCCGTGAAGGCGCAGCTCGGCGTGCCCGACATGCGCCTGCCGATACAGTATGCCTTCTCCTTTCCCAAGCGTCTCGACCTGCAGGGCGACCGCCTCGACCTCTTCAAGGTGCAGAAGCTCGAGTTCTTCAAGCCCGACGTGGAGAAGTTCCCATGCCTCCGCTTAGCTTATGAGGCTATCCACGAAGGTGGCAACATGCCGTGTATCCTCAATGCCGCCAACGAAGTAGCAAACGCAGCCTTCCGCCGCGGTGAGTGCTCGTTCCTCGGCATGGCAGACATCATCGCAAAGACGATGAAGCAGGCTACATTCGACAAGACACCCGACCTCGACACGTATTTCAAGACCGATGCCGAGGCGCGGAAAATTGCGACATCATTATTATAATATAATCATCCCTTTGCTTAAAACAAACGACTAAAATAATCAATGGAAGTATTCCTCATAAAACTCCTGCAGTTCATCCTCTCCATCTCACTGTTAGTACTCCTTCACGAAGGTGGTCACATGCTCGCCTCGAAGCTCTTCGGCGTGCGTGTGGAGAAGTTCTTTATCTTCTTCGATGTCGCTATCGGCAAGTGGAGCGGCAAGCTCTTCAGTTTCAAGCCCCGCAACAGTGATACTGAGTACGGCATGGGCTGGCTCCCTCTCGGCGGATATTGTAAGATTGCCGGCATGATCGATGAGAGCATGGACACTGAGCAGATGAAACGTGACCCACAGCCCTGGGAGTTCCGCACGAAACCCGCGTGGCAGCGACTCATCATCATGGTGGCCGGTGTGACGGTCAACTTCGTCCTCGCCCTCTTCATCTATTCGATGATCATGTTCCACTGGGGCGACAGCTATATCCGTGTGGCCGACATGTCCATGGGTATGAAATTCAACAAAGAGGCTAAGTCATATGGTTTCCAAGACCACGACATCCTCCTTGGCACGAATAAGCGTGCATTCAAGGACTTCAATGCCGACGTGTTCCGTGACCTCTCCGAGGCCCAATATTGCGATGTGCTGCGTGGCGGCAAGAAGGTGCGTGTCAACCTCCCGGGCGACATCAACCTGCTCAATATGCTGAAGACGACCCCGAAGTTCGTCACGCCTTTCGTTCCTGCCGTGGCCGATACCGTGCTACAGCGGATGCCTATTACGGAAGACAGTAAAGACTCTATCGAGACACCGGCATGGAAGATCGGCATGCGCAAGGGTGACAAGATCCTCGCTGTCAACGGCAAGGCCATCGACTCTTACAACGAGTTTACGGAAGCCATCGGCGTCATCAGTGATGAACTGGCTGCAACGAGCTCGCACCGCGACAGTCTGAAGCTGCGCACCGTGTCGCTCGTCATCGAGAAAGCCGGAGCTGGTGCCAAGAGAGATACCGTCACTGCGATGCTCACCCCCGATGCTAAGCTCGGCTTTGCTGTGGGTGGTCCCGACTATCTCTACCGCAACAAGGTGACACACGTATCCTATGGCTTCTTGGAGAGTTTCCCCGCCGGTATCAAATATGGCTGGGACGTGCTCGCAGGCTATGTGAGCGACATGAAATATGTGTTCACGGCAGAAGGAGCGAAGAGCCTCGGCGGCTTCGGAGCCATCGGATCGCTCTTCCCGCAGACCTGGGACTGGCATGCCTTCTGGATGATGACAGCGTTCCTGAGTATCATCCTCGCTTTCATGAACATCTTGCCTATCCCAGCGCTCGACGGTGGTCATGTGCTGTTCCTGCTCTATGAGATCATCACGCGCCGCAAGCCTTCGGAGAAGTTCCTCATACGCGCAGAATATATCGGCATCACGATCCTCGTCCTGCTGATGATCGTCGCCAACCTCAACGACATCCTCCGCTGGATCGGAATCATGTCGTAAAGAATTCCAAGGTATGGTTGCAGGGGGCTGCCCCGCACCACGAAGAGGTGACACACGGTTAGCACGAAGCACCTCGAAGAGGTGACACACGGTTAGCACGCGGGAGGCGTCACAGCACCTCGAAGAGGTGCCACACGGTTAGCCCCACGTGAGGCGTAGCCGAAACGTGGGGTTGGAATGGTGCTGACGACCTGACTACCGGCCTCGAAGAGGGCGAACATGGTCGGGTGTGAGGTAACCATGTTCGCCCTCTTCGAGGCCGGAAATCAGGTCGTCGCCCTTCATCACCACCCCAGGTTACGTCGCTGCGCTCCTCACCTGGGGCTAACCATGTTCGACCTCTCCGAGGTCGTAACCTCACCTGGGGCTAACCATGTTCGACCTCTCCGAGGTTGTAACCTCACCTGGGGGCTAACCATGTTCGACATCTCCGAGGTCGTAACCTCATCTGGAGCCGCCCCTGTTCGACCTCTCCGAGGTCGTATCGAATGGTAGCAACAGCGTTAAAAAACAATAATATTACAAGAATGTAATACCCCATTCTGACGATAACGCGTATTAAGAAGTAGAAACATAAAACAACTTAGTATTAGTAAGGAGATTCAACAGAAATGAAAAAACTGATGACCCTGGCTCTGCTGATGCTCGTCACCATCATGGCCAACGCTCAAATGCTTGATCCGGTGAAGTTCTCTTCAACCCTGAAGACGGACAACACGGCAGAGGGCGAGATCATTTTTACAGGTAGAATAGAAAAAGGATGGCACGTCTACAGTACCGGTCTCGGTGCTGACGGGCCTATCTCTGCCACCTTCAACGTCAATAAGCTCGATGGTGTCCAGCTCGTCGGCAAGCTTCAGCCCCGCGGTCACGAGATCAAGAGCTACGACAAGCTCTTTGGCATGACGCTCCGTTACTTCGAAGGTAGCGTGACATTCGTGCAGAAGGTGAAGTTCACCAAGCCAAACTATAAGATCGACGCTTACCTCGAGTATGGTGCCTGCAACGACCAGAACTGCATGCCGCCGACGAGTGTCGACATCAAGAAAGCCGGCAAGAGCCCCGCGGTGGCTAATGACGTAAAAAAAAACGCTGATACACCAAACGGCGCGCAAGACACAGCGCAGGACCCTGCATTGAACGATGAGACGGTAGACGGCACAGATGCCAACGCCCTCGCTGCTTCAGCCGACTCACTGAAAGCTGACTCCATGGCCCAGGCCAATGAGGCCGCCGCAGCATCGCTCTCTCAAGCTGACAAGGATGCACTGTGGAAGCCGGTCATCAACCAGCTCCAGCAGTTTGGCGGTGCCAACGACATAGCAAACCATTCACTACTCTACATCTTCCTGATGGGAATAGTGGGTGGTTTGTTGGCTTTAGTCATGCCCTGTATCTGGCCTATCATCCCGATGACGGTCAGTTTCTTCCTCAAACGTTCTAAGGACAACAAGGCGCGCGGCGTGCGCGATGCCGTCATCTATGGCATCTCCATCGTCGTCATCTACCTCGCCTTGGGTATCGGCGTGACGGCTATCTTCGGTCCGTCAACGCTCAATGCCCTCTCTACGAACGCCATCTTCAACATCTTCCTCTTCCTCCTGCTCGTGATCTTCGCAGTCAGCTTCTTCGGCTGGTTCGAGATCAAACTACCGGACAGCTGGGCTAACAAGGTGGACAACAAGGCCTCGAGCACGACCGGTCTCATCTCGATCTTCCTGATGGCCTTTACGCTCGTGCTCGTGAGTTTCTCCTGCACAGCGCCGATCATCGGCCTGCTGCTCGTTCAGACCGTGACCTCGGGCGACTGGCTCGCTCCCGCCATCGGCATGTTCGGCTTCGCCATCGCCTTGGCAGTGCCGTTCGCACTCTTCGCCATGTTCCCCACACTGATGAAGAAGAGTCCGAAGAGCGGCTCGTGGATGGATCAGATCAAGGTTGTCTTAGGCTTCGTTGAGCTCGCCTTCTCACTGAAGTTCCTCTCCGTGGCTGACCTCGCCTACGGCTGGCATATCATGGACCGTGAGGTCTTCCTCGCCCTGTGGATCGTCATCTTCGGCGCCCTCGGTGCTTACCTCGTGGGCTGGCTGAAGTTCCAGCAAGATGCCATCGGCGGCGACCTTCAGAAGCCGATGCCAGTGCCCGCCATCATGCTCGGCCTCTGCTCCTTCGCTTTCGCCATCTATATGATCCCGGGTCTGTGGGGCGCTCCGTGCAAGGCTGTGTCGGCTTTCGCTCCACCTATCACCACACAAGATTTCAACCTCAACAACCATGTCGTAGAGGCTAAATATAAAGATTATGAGGCCGGCATGGCCGCCGCTAAGGCTGAAGGCAAGCCGGTAATGCTCGACTTCACGGGCTTCGGCTGCGTCAACTGCCGTAAGATGGAGGCTGCTGTATGGACCGATCCGTCCGTAGCTGAGAAGCTTGAGAAGGACTATGTGCTCATCTCCCTCTATGTCGATGACAAGACGAAGTTGCCTGAGCCTATCGAGGTGACGCTCCCCAATGGTCAGAAGCGCACGCTGCGCACCGTCGGTGACAAGTGGAGCTATCTCCAGAGTCATAAGTTCGGTGCCAACGCTCAGCCGTTCTATGTGACGCTCGACAACGAGGGTAACGTCCTCTCCGGCTCCTTCTCTTACAAGGAGGATATCAAGGCATACCTCGACTTCCTGAACAAGGGGTTGGAGAAATATAAAAACAAGTAGTTGGCCCCACCCCTACCCCTACAGGCCCCACCCCTACCCCTCCCCCATCCAGGGGAGGGAGAGATTACACTGCTTGCAGGAGACAGGCACTGGGCGGGCGCTCGCACCTCGGAGAGGAGCCACATGGTTAGCCCCAGGTAAGGAGCGCAGCGACGTAACCTGGGGTGGTGATGAAGGCCGACAACCTGACCTCCGGCCTCGAAGAGGGCGAACATGGTCATTTTTTGCCCAGCACCCAGCCAAGGTTCGCCCTCTCCGAGGCCGGATTGCAACGGAACCACACCGGACCTCAACCCCACGTTACGGCTACGCCTCACGTGGGGCTAACCGTGTGCGACCTCTCCGAGGTCGTTACCTCACCTGGACACACGGTCAACACGAAGCACCTCGGAGAGGTGCCACATGGTTAGCCCCAGGTAAGGAGCGCAGCGACGTAACCTGGGGTTAGGTGATGCCCGGTTGAACTGATTTCCGGCCTCGAAGAGGGCGAACATGGGCGGGATGCAGGTTAGAACTGTGGGTGTCTAAACCATGTTCGCCCTCTCCGAGGCCGACAGGACAGGTACTATGCCTCCAATAGCCCCAGGTTGCGTCGCTGCGCTCCTTACCTGGGGCTAACCATGTACAACCTCTTCGAGGTTGATACCTTCTGTAAACTGGAACAATAAATAATAATACAATGCTTGATAAATCGATACGCGAACAGATCATTGAACTGATCCACCAACAGGTGGTGCCTGCCGTGGGCTGTACCGAACCCATGGCTGTGGCTCTCTGTGCGGCACGCGCCACAGAGGACCTGTGCCGGCGGCCGGAACATATCAAGGTGCTGCTTAGCGGTAATATGCTGAAGAACGCCATGGGAGTGGGAATTCCCGGCACGGGGATGATCGGCCTGCCTATCGCCGTAGCGCTCGGCGCTATTGTCGGCAAGAGCGAGTACCAGCTTGAGGTCATCAAAGACCTCACGTCCGAGACACTCGAGGAAGGCAAGCAGTTCATCAGTGACCCAAGTCGTATCGACATCAAACTCAAGGAGAATATCACTGAGAAACTCTATATCGAGGTGACCTGCACAGCGGGTGACGACTCTGCCACCGCTATCATCGCTGGCAACCACACGAACTTCGTCTACGAGGAGCGTAACGGCAAGGTGCTGCTCGACAAGCGCAAATGCCTCGGGAAGGAGACGGAAGCCAAGGCCTTGGACCTCAACATGAAGACCGTGTGGGAGTTCGCCACGACGACCCCGCTCGACGAGATCCGGTTCATGCTCTCCGCGCGCGACTACAACATCCATGCAGCCGAGGAGAGTAAGAAAGGCAACTATGGTCACTGCCTCGGCAAGACCATCGACCGTCCGCTTAGCCACGGCATCTTCGGTGACTCTATCTTCTCGCATATCATCTCCGAGACGGCCCTCGCCTGCGACGCTCGTATGGGCGGTGCCATGATTCCCGTGATGAGCAACAGCGGCTCGGGCAATCAGGGCATCTGTGCCACGAACCCCGTGGCAGTCTTCGCCAAGGAGAATGAGAACACCGAGGAGGAGCTCATCCGTGCCCTCACGCTCTCCCATCTCACGGCTATCTACATCAAGCAGAGCCTCGGCACGCTGTCAGCCCTCTGCGGCTGTGTCGTGGCGAGCACGGGAGCCAGCTGCGGCATCGTCTACCTCATGGGTGGCGACTACAGTCGGGTGTGTGCAGCCATCCAGAACATGGTGGCGAACCTCACAGGTATGATCTGCGACGGCGCCAAGCCTTCGTGCAGCATCAAGATTTGCTCCGGCGTGTCCTCAGCCCTGCTCTCCGCCCTCCTCTCCATGCAGCACCATCAGGTGACATCAGCGGAGGGCATCGTCGACGACGATGTCGACAAGAGCATCCATAACCTCACGTCAATCGGCAAAGAGGCCATGAACCCCACCGATGACATGGTGCTCGACATCATGACGCATAAAAACAATTGCTAAGGAAATAATTGTTAATCAATAATTGTTAATTACGCAAGGAATAACATAAAGAACACTAAAAGAAGTAACAAACGGCTCTCTTTGGCGTTCTATTTGTATAGATAGATTTGTAATTCTCTCTTATATTCACTTTTTTGCCCGGCCAAGCATGTGAATGCAAGGCCGGGCTTTTTCATTCTCCCAATTTATTCCAAACTTTCAGGAAGTCAGCATGCTCGAGCTTCTTGTCGAAACTCACTTTGATGCCGGCTTCCGTCAGCTTGTCGTAAGCCTGCTGGGAGATATACTCGGCATAGACCTCGACAACGCCACCATCGACCATCATCGAGGCAGCGGAGCGGCCCACGGCCTTGGCAGCGACCTTGGCGTCGTAGAGCAGCTCCGGCTCATCATTCATAATGTTATACAGACGGCGCACGCCCTGGCCGTCGAAGGTGCGGATGCGCCCGTCGTGAAGGACGACAAGCGTGTGTTGTTCATCGCGGAGAGTATCAATGAGATCCTGCATCATAGCGCTTTCAGTTTTTAATAGTTATTTCTTTTGTATGTGGCAAATATAAGCAAAAGTTTTGATATCTCTTGTCATTGAATAAGAAAAAGTGATGCTCGTATAAGAAAGTCCTTATCTAACGGGCCTATGTCCCTAAAAATCCGTAATTTTGTGGGGAATAGGTGCTTAAGCTATGACAAAGAAATATATGCGTGCCTCGAAGAGGCACACTTATCCATAACCCCAGACTAAGGGAGCGAAGCGACTGCAGTCTGGGGGTGTAGAGCTGACAACCGATAAACTGACCTCCAGCCTCGAAGAGGCTGAATGCGCCTTGGCGCGCTATGTTAGCATATGATACAATCAAAGAAAGACATTACGCACTTTCGTGCAGTCTGCCTCTCCGAGGCAGGAAATCAATCAAATAAGCTCTCACGGCACACCCCAGTCTGCGTCGCTGCGCTCCTTAGACTGGGGTTATATAAAATTCAGCCTCTCCGAGGCTGTCTGCCTCTATCAAGCCGGAAATCGGAAGAACAATAAATACTTGATGTTTCCATGAAACGCTTTTTCTTTATATTGCCGATCATTTTCCTCCTCGTCTCTTGTTCCCGCCAGGAGCCAACGAAGCCCTATGCCTTCCACAACGACGTGATGTTGAAGACCACACCCGTCAAGGACCAAGGCAAGAGCGAGCTGTGCTGGGACTATGCCATGCTCGCCACCATCGAGACGGAGCGGCTGCAGCTCGGCGACTCCGTGAACCTCTCACCCGACTATCTCGCCCGCCTCTGGCTCCAGGACCAGGCCCGCACCTACTACCTCACGCGCGGCCGCGTCAAGGTGTCGTTGCGCGGCATGATGTCGATGACGCTCCATCTCATGGAGCGTTACGGCATACAGCCCTTCGACAGTTACCATCCCTTCGGAGCCATCAGTTACATGGCACTGACAAAAGCATCCATGCAGGTGGCACGCGCCGCTACGAGTCTGCAAAGACTCGATGACCGCCTCGGAGACCTCCTCGACAAGCAGATAGGCTACCTGCCCCCTACCCTTTTCATGCTCGGCATGGGTTACACGCCGCAGCAGTTCGCGCAGAGCATCTATCTCCCCGGCGATTACATCGCACTGACGAGTTTCACGCATCATCCTTTCGGCAAGCCGTTCGTCCTGGAGTCGCCCGACAATCGCATGCTCGACAGCTTCTATAACATCCCTATCGACCGGTTGATGAAGACGATCGTCAGCCATCTTCGCCACGGCCATCCCGTCTGTTGGGAAGGAGACATCTCCGAGCCCGGCTTCAACTTCGCCCGCGGCATCGCCACACTTCCCGATGAGGATCACGCCCCCACACAGCAGGAACGGCAACGCGCCTTCGAACTGTTCCTCACCACCGATGACCATTGCATGGAGCTGTGCGGACTGGCACACGACCGCCACGGCCGTCTGTTTTTCATTGCCAAAAACTCTTGGGGCACCAACAATCCATACGGAGGATTCATGTATCTAAGTTACAACTACGTGCGAATGAAGACTATCGGCGTGATGTTGAAACGGTAACGCTATTGGCTGACACGTGACGGCAAATTGGCTGACACGTGACGGCAAATTGGCTGACACGTGACGGCAAACTGGCTGACACGTGTCAAACAATTGGCTGACACGTGACGGAAGACCACAATTTATCCGCAAACTGCCTCTTAAGTGGGAAATAATTGGTAACTTTGCAGTTAAAACACATTAATGCAATAGAATACCGTAATTATGGGAAAAGTAATACTGACCGGCGACCGTCCCACAGGCCGTCTTCATCTTGGTCACTATGTGGGTAGTCTGCGCCGCCGCGTAGAGCTTCAGAATCAGGGCGACTTCGACCGTATGTTCGTCTTCATGGCTGATGTACAGGCTTTGACCGACAATGCCTCCAACCCCGATAAGATCCGTGAGAACATCGTCAACGTGGCCCTCGACTACCTCTCTGCAGGCCTCGATCCCATGAAATGTACCCTTTATATCCAGAGCCGCATCCCCGAGCTCGCTGAGCTGACGGTCTATCTGATGAACATTGTCTCCGTGAGCCGTGTGCAGCGCAACCCGACGGTGAAGACGGAGGTCAAGCTCCGTGGCTTTGAGAACGACTCCATCCCCTTGGGCTTCTTCTGCTACCCCGTCTCTCAGGCTGCCGACATCGCTTGCTTCAAGGCTACGACGGTGCCTGCCGGTGAGGACCAGGAGCCGATGCTCGAGCTGACGCGTGAGCTCGTGAACCGCTTCAACAAGATCTATGCACCTGTCCTCGTCGAGCCGCAGATCATGCTGCCCGAGAACGCTACGGCACGCCGTCTGCCCGGCACAGACGGCAAGGAGAAGATGTCGAAGAGCCTCGGCAACTGCATCTACCTCTCCGACGACGCCGACACCGTATGGCAGCAGGTCAAGGGTATGTATACCGACCCGACACACCTCAACGTCTCCGACCCCGGACATGTGGAGGGCAATGCTGTGTTCACCTACCTCGACGCTTTCGCTACCGATCAGGACTTCGCCGACTTCTGGCCGGAGTTTAAGAACCTTGACGAGCTGAAGGCTGCCTATGAGCACGGAGGCATCGGCGACATGAAATGTAAGAAGATGCTCAACAAGGTCATCAACCGTATGCTCGATCCGATCCGCGCACGCCGTGCTGAGTATGAGAAAGATATCCCCGAGATCTTCAATATCCTCAAGAAAGGCTGTGAGTCGGCCCGCGAGGTCGCAGCACAGACCATGGACGAGGTGCGCAAGGCTATGCGTATCGACTATTTCGAGGATGAGGAACTGATTAAGGAACAGACAGCTAAGTTCAGTGGAAAATAATCACGAATACGAGATCATGGCGCCTGTGGGCAGCCGCGACTCTCTCGCCGCAGCAATCCAGGCCGGTGCCGACTCCGTCTATTTTGGCGTGGGACAGCTCAACATGCGCTCCCACTCTGCCAACCACTTCGACCTCAACGACCTCGACTACATCGTCTCAACCTGCCGGGAGCACGACATCAAAACGTATCTCACGGTCAACACCATCATCTACGATGAGGATGTGGAGACGATGCATACGATCATCGATGCTGCTGTGAAGGCCGGCGTGTCGGCTGTCATCGCTTCCGATGTGGCCGTGATGACCTACTGCCGTGAGAAAGGCATGGAGGTGCATCTCTCCACCCAGCTCAACATCAGCAACGTGGAGGCCCTGAAGTTCTATGCTCAGTTTGCCGACGTCAGTGTGTTAGCACGCGAGCTGAACATGAAGCAGGTGAAGCATATCCACGAAGAGATCATGCGGCAGAATATCTGTGGCCCTGCGGGCAAGCAGATCAGGATAGAGATGTTCTGTCACGGAGCTCTCTGTATGGCCGTGTCGGGCAAGTGCTACATGAGTCTGCATGCTGCCAACCGCTCGGCCAACCGCGGTCAGTGCGTACAAATCTGCCGCCGCAGTTACACCGTCACCGACAACGAGACGGGCAACCAACTCGAGATAGACAACAAATATATCATGAGTCCGAAGGACCTCAAGACCGTGCGCTTCATCGACAAGATGATGGATGCGGGTGTGAGAGTGTTCAAGATCGAGGGACGTGCCCGCGGTCCCGAATATGTCTATACCGTCGTCAGCTGCTACAAGGAGGCTATCCAAAGTGTGCTCGACGGTACCTTTACCGAGGCGAAGAAAGATGCGTGGGACGAGCGTCTCGCCACTGTCTTCAACCGCGGCTTCTGGGACGGTTACTACCAGGGACAGACGATGGGAGAATGGAACAAGGAGTATGGCTCGCTCGCTACAGAGAAGAAGACGCTTGTAGGAGTGGTGAACAAATTCTTCTCACGCCTGAGCGTCGGTGAGATCGCCGTGCAGGCCAGCACGTTCAAGAAAGGCGACAAGCTCCTCATCACCGGTCCTACGACAGGTGCGATGTATCTTCATGCCACGGAGATCCACGACGATAACGGCCCTATCGACGAGGCAGTGCAGCACACCTACGTTTCTGTGCCGGTGCCCGGAAAGGTACGGCCCAACGACAAAGTGTTCCGTATAGACCCAGCTTAAACTGGAATTAGCCGATAAAAGCATCCATACTCACACGGATAATTTCTCACACGGATCTTAAAGATTTTAAAGATTGTTACGCCGCTTCGCGGCTACACATACCTTCAGCATCACCGCGTAGCGAAAAGCGTAGCCATCTTTAAAATCTTTATAATCCGTGTGAAATAAAGATCTTCAGGAAAAATTATCATGAAAACGATTAATGAATTGCAGGACGAGGTCATCGAGGAGTTCAGCGACTTCGACGACTGGATGGACAAATACCAGATGCTCATCGACTTGGGCAACGACCTCGAGACCCTGAACGAAAAATACAAGACAGAGCAGAACCTCATCGACGGTTGCCAGAGCCGTGTATGGCTCCAGTGCGACTATGTCGACGGCAAGCTCGTGTTCACAGCCGACAGTGACGCCCTCATCGTGAAGGGCATCATCGCACTGCTCATCCAGGTGCTCAGTGGTCACACGCCGACGGAGATCCTCGATGCCGACCTTTATTTCATCGACAAGATAGGGCTGCGTGAACACCTCTCCCCGACCCGCAGCAACGGCCTGTTAGCTATGATCAAGCAGATCAAGGCTTATGCCCTCGCCTACAAAGCCAAGGAAGACGAGGCGAAGAAATAAGGTTCTTCAACTTTTCGGGTTGATAGCACGCCACAGCCTCGAAGAGGCTGACTCTACATAACCCCAGGCAAGGAGCGCAGCGACGTAGCCTGGGGTTAAAAAGAGTGTGCCTCTCCGAGGCACTTATCAATCCGGAAACCGGAATAACCAGAAATAATTGTTCTTTATAAGGCATTATTCCACAAATGAGAAAGCTCAAGACCATAGAGATGCACCGGCTGACGGTGGACGAGTTTAAGGCAGCAGAGAAGTTGCCGCTCATCGTCGTGCTCGACAACGTGCGGTCGCTTTATAATGTCGGCAGCGTGTTCCGCACCGCCGATGCCTTCCGCGTGGAAGCCGTGTGGCTCTGTGGTGTGACAGGCTGTCCACCGAACGCAGAGATCCACAAGACAGCGCTCGGAGGTGAGGACAGTGTCGACTGGCGTTATTTCAAGGACACGCAGGATGCGGTGCGCGAACTCCACGACAAGGGTTACTTCGTGTGGAGCGTGGAGCAGGTCGAAGGCTCGACGAAGCTCGACAAGCTTGCTGAGAGTCCGTTGTTCAAGCGCGGTGCGCCTGCCGCTGTCATCCTTGGCAATGAGGTGAAAGGCGTGCAGCAGAGCGTCGTCGACATGAGTGACGGCTGCCTTGAGATCCCTCAGTATGGCACGAAACACAGCCTCAATGTGAGTATCACAGCGGGAATAGTAATTTGGGAATTCTCTTTAATTACTAATTTGTAATTAGTAATTAGTAATTGATTTTTTGATAATTAATAATTAGTAAAAGAACAATTAGTAATTTCAAATTAGTAATTAGTAAAAGAACAATTAGTAATTTCAAATTAGTAATTAGTAATTATGGTAGACATTTGCAGCATAGGCCACATCACGCGTGACAAGATCGTCACACCCGACAAGACCGTCTATATGGCCGGCGGCACCTCTTTCTATATGACCTACGGCATCAGTCACCTGCCGCGCAAGGTGAGCTATCAGCTCGTGACGAAGGTCGGCAAAGAAAGCCAAGAAGATATAGAGAAGATTAAGAAGTTAGACTTGGATGTCGTTTGCTATCCAAGTCGACACACCGTCTTCTTCGAGAATATCTATGGCAAGGATTTCAACGGCCGAACGCAGAAAGTACGCGCCAAGGCTGATCCGTTCACGCTTGAAGACGTGAAACCGTTGGATGCAAAAGTCTTCCATCTCGGCTCGCTCCTTGCCGACGACTTTGCCCCCGAGGTCGTGGAATATCTTGCATCGAAAGGCACGGTGTCTATCGATGTGCAAGGTTATCTGCGCGAGGTCGTGGGTGAAGACGTACACGCCGTGGCATGGAAAGACAAGGAGCGCGTGTTGCGTTGTACGGGGATATTGAAACTCAATGAGAGTGAGATGGTATCGATTGCTGGCAGCAGCGACACCCACGAAGTAGGAAAACGGCTTGCCAGCATGGGTGTGCGCGAAGTCGTGATGACCCTCGGCAGTTACGGAGCAGTCATCTACGATGGTAATAAGTTCTACGACATTCCGCCTTACCAGCCCAAGGCCGTTGTCGATGCTACAGGCTGTGGCGACACGTTCTCCACGGGTTATCTGTGGTGCCGTGTGCAGGGCATGGGCATCGAGGAGTCTGGCAAGTTTGCAGCAGCCATGTGCTCCCTCAAACTCGAACACTCCGGACCGTTCGAAGGCTCTCTGAAAGACATAGAGAACCGCATGCACTGAGCCAAACGTAGGGGCGGTAGGTTGGGTTAGGGGCGTTAGCACCTCGGAGAGGTGCCACACGGTTAGCCCCACGTGAGGCGCAGCCGAAACGTGGGGTTGTGAATGGGAGCGAATGATCTGAAAACCGGCCTCGAAGAGGGCGAACATGGTTTAAAAACTCATCAGCTATAACTAACATCCCACCTATGTTCGCCCTCTTCGAGGCCGGATTGCAACGAAAACGCACTAATCCGAACCCCAGGTTGCGTCGCTGCGCTCCTTACCTGGGGCTACTCATGTACAACCTCTTCGAGGTTGACAGCAGTATCACCCCCGATTCCGGAAGGCTCCTATTTCCTCCCGAAGTCAGCCGGGATGTCTCCCCACTGTCTCGTCTGCCACTGGATGATCGGTGTCTTCACAGCATGTGTGCGGAGCCATTTCTCTGCACGCGCAATGATGGCGAAGAGAGGCTCCGTGCGCTCGCTTCGCTCAAGATTTGTCTTACAATGTTTCTTCTTTACCCACAAGATGGCATTGTAAGAGTCGGAATAAATTGTTTTATCCGTGATGCCTTGCTTGTCCAAGAGTGCTAACGCATGCACAATAGCAAGGAACTCACCAATATTATTCGTCCCATAGACTGTTGACCCATCGGGATAGTAAGGCCCGAAATGAAACAGTTGTGCGCCGGTATCAAGGTCAATGCCTTGATACTCCATAGGCCCGGGGTTGCCGGAGCATGCCGCATCCACAGCCCAACAGTTATTGGTTGAGGGTTTATTATTATCGTTCATAAATTTAGCGATTTATTTCTTTTTTACTCCCAACATGATATTCCGCGTGTAGGTGATGAATCCCACGCTCTGCCCAATAATGAGCACGGGATCGAGGCGGAAGACGCCGTAGGCCACGATGATGCCCGAGCCCACAAGACTGATGATCCAGAAACCCACGGGGAGGTATGAGGCATGGCGACGGTAGGAATAATACCACTGGTAGATAAAGCGGATGGTGAAGATGAACTGTCCCGCCGAGCCGAAGACGAGCAGCCACAGAGGCACCTGACTGTTGTGCAGGAAATGCTGAATGAAATACGTGGCTTGTGAGAACATCACGCACAGTGCCGCCAAAGGCAATGCAAAGATAGCCACGCGGAAGATCACAGGGATGCGCGGCCACACTCCTTTGATATTCAAGTTCCAGATATAGATATAATAGGAGATGAACTGACCGAAGATGATACTGAAATCGTTCCGCAGCCAGCCGTAGATGAACAGCAGGATACTCCCCGCTAAGCTGCATATCCAATAGATATTCGGCGAGACGATCTTGCGCGCCCGCTCCGACATGATCCACTGGATGAGCATGCGCGCCGAGAAGAAACCCTGGGCGAGGAAGCCCAAGGCGTAGACAGCGATACTGCTCATAGCTGCTCTTCGTCAATATGATAACGGATGTAGCGCTTCTTCATCCATC
This sequence comes from uncultured Prevotellaceae bacterium, assembly GCA_902792635.1. Taxonomy (GTDB): domain Bacteria; phylum Bacteroidota; class Bacteroidia; order Bacteroidales; family Bacteroidaceae; genus Prevotella. Next base: position 147,508 of record CADBAG010000004.1, read on the forward strand.
GGTAGCCGAAGCAGTCGTTGAACGGTCCTGCGAGGCGGTTCCACAGATGATACTTCGACACACCGGCGATACGCGGATAATGACGCACAGGCAGTTCCTTGAAGCGTGCATGCTCCAAGGCGAAGAGCGCGGGGAGGAAACGGTGCATGCCATTGAAGAACGGGATGCGCTTGGCGATATCAGTACGCATCACCTTCAGCGGGCACCCTGTGTCCGTGGCCGTGTCGCCCGTCATAGCGCGGCGGAAGCCATTGGCAATCTTCGACTGCAGTTTCTTGAACACCGAGTCCTTACGCTTGGCACGGATGCCGGTCACTAACTCGTATTCGGGCGCATACTCGAGCAGCAGGTTGAAATCCTCAGGATTGGTCTGAAGGTCTGCATCGATATAGCCCATATATTTGCTCTCCACGGTGTCGATGCCCGCTTTCATGGCGGTGCTCAATCCGTGGTTCTCATTGGATGAGATATAAAAGAAGTCGGGCTGGCGCTGGCATATCTCTTTCATGAGTTTCAGACTGTCGTCGGAAGAACCATCATTGACCAACAGCACACATGCCTTCATGCATGAGGTAGGAAGGAAACGGGACAGTTGCTCTTCCACGCGACTGAGGTTGTCTTGCTCGTTGTAGATAGGTACAACGATGGTAAACTCATACTTAGCTGTTTCGTTCATTATTGTCTTATTATTTTTTGCTTTTGATAAGCGTCACGTAATTGATAAAGTCGGAGGTGTAATGTCTGTCCTTCTTCGGATGTTTGTTATCATCATAGCGGTCGATACGCAATGTGTCGACATCCTTCAGGATAGCAGCGGGTATCTCCTGACTCACCGGCTTGCAACTGACGAGAGCAAACGGCAGATGCTGTCTGACCTCGTTGCTGTCGGCAAGGTTGATCGGCGTGATCTTCCGTCCAGCCTCATAGACGAGTTCTATGCGCTTGTCCTCCTGTTGCGGATGATAGAAGTTGACACCCTGCAATGCAGCAATGTGGCGTGTGGCACGGATACTGTGCTCCTGAGGATTGCCAAAGAGTCGGCCGATAGGCGCCAAGAGGAAACACTCAATAAGGATAAAGGCTGCTCCCACGCCATAGGCAAAATGTATGGGACGCATTTCCTTGACTGTATAATAAATAATGTATACGGCAACGGCCGTGAAGGCGACAGCCAATGCAATGGCCCAGCCTAATGGAAGCCAGTGCATGACGATAGGTGCTATGCCCACTGCTTCCACAATGATTGCTACAATAATGCCATTCGTTTTAAACAGATAGCGCGTCACCTTATCTGTGGCCTGACGGACATGCATCAGCAGACAGGCGATCGTCATTGCCGACGGTGCCATGATCGGGAGGAGGTAACGGATCTTCTTCTCCGGCATCAGTGAGAGCAACACAAGGACAAATAGCGTGAAGGTGATGCTAAACGTATACAGTTTGTTCCGCTCGATATGCTTGCGCCAATAGGGTACAAACAGTGCTGCAAGCATGAGGACAGCCCAGATACCTGTCTCGGTGAAGAAGCGCCAATAGTAATACCACGGGCGTACGTTGTGACCCGTCCACGCCCCCGACTCTTTATGGATGACAGCCTCTACCGCATTCTGCTCAAAGAGCAACAGATAGATGTACCACCACGAGCCCACTGCCAAGGCGATGAGAATCATCAGGATAAAGCCTCCCCACTTATGGCGGAGCGAACAAGGATAGAATATCGCATAAGCCACGACGGCAGGCAAGAGCAAGGCATAGAACGATACGGGGCCCTTACTCAAAAACGACAAGCCCATGAACAAGCCCGCTACTGGGAAGTAACGGTACTGATGCGCGGAATGTCCCGACAAGCCCCGACACAGGAAATAGATGGCTCCCATCATAAAGGCATGGCAATAGATATCCCACGTCGCCGTGCGCCCCATGAGCACGATATGATAACACGTGAGGAACACCAAGATTGTGGCGAAGCCATACGTCCGACTCTGCGACAAGTGTCGGGCAAAGAGATAGAGGAAGAGCGTCCACACGATACCCATCACGCCCGCGGCAGCACGCTGCGCCGAGAGCGAATCGGGAGCAACCATGCAGATAGCCGCAGCGACCCATGTAGGCAATGGCGGCTTCTCCAAACGCAGTTCTCCGTTCATCGTCGGCACGAGCCAGTTGCCTTCATGCGCTATCTCCTGTGCCGTCACGAGGTTGCGCGCCTCCATGATGTCCGTAGGCAGTGCTGCATTGCTCACAAAGAACGTCGCAATGATGAGCACGACTAAGAACAATCTTGCCTTTAATGTCGTCTTCATGGCCTTAATACATTATCATCGGAGAGGTACCACTGTGCGAACTTCTGGATGCCTTCATGAAGCGTCACCTGTGGCTTATAACCGATCTCTTGCTCCAAGCGCGACGTGTCGGCATAGGTCTCATAGACGTCACCGGGCTGCATCGGGAGGAACTCTTTGACAGCTTTCTTGCCTAAGGCTGTCTCCAACTCATTGATGAAATCCATGAGCTTCACTGGCCGTGAGCAACCGATATTATACACACGATGGGGCACGCCAAGCGCACAGTAGTCGGCGATATGATCGTTGAACACCACTTGCAGCGTGCCTTTGACGATATCATCGATATACGTGAAGTCGCGGATCATGTCTCCGTTGTTGAACACCTTGATCGGTTGTTCCTCACTGATGGCTTTGGCAAAGAGCATCGGAGCCATGTCGGGACGACCCCAGGGACCATAGACCGTGAAATAGCGCAGGCCCGTCGTCGTGAAGCCGTAGAGCTTACTATAGGCAAAAGCCATGAGCTCATCCGACTTCTTACTGGCGGCATAGAGGCTGACAGGCGTGTCGACCTTGAAGTCTTCCTTGAAAGGCACCTTGTCGCAGAGACCATAGACACTGCTCGACGAGGCGAAAATGAGATGCTTCACGCCGTGGTTACGACAGCACTCCAACAAATTAAGGAAGCCGTTCATATTGCTGCGCATGTAAGCCTGCGGATTCTCAATGGAATAGCGCACACCGGCCTGGGCTGCCAAGTTGATGACCTTATCAAACTGCCAACGACTGAACAGACGGTCCATCCCCTCACCATCGGAGATCGACATGCGGATGAAGCGGCAGTGCTCAAAGCGACTGCTCTGACAGATATTGCCCTCCCAGCTCGCGTCCTCCGTGGCAATGCCACATTGATTGAGACGCGCATACTTGAGTTTCTCACTGTAATAAGAATTGATGTTATCAATTCCTATGACATCGCAGCCGGCCTGCGCCAACGCTAACATCACATGACTGCCGATGAATCCGGCTGCGCCTGTCACCAATATTCTCAGTTGCATAGCAATCTATTACATCCTTTCCGGCACCTCGATACCGAGCAGTTCCATTGCGTTCTTGATAATCTTACCCACGTTGCGGGCGAGCTTCAGACGGAACGACTTCTCTGCATCAGTGTCAGCGGAGAGGATGCTGTAATCGTGATAGAACTGGTTGAAGAGCTTCGTGAGCTCATACGTATAATTGGCAATGCCTGCGGGGTTGTAGTTCTGTCCTGCATCAGCCACAGCGACCTTGAAGGCGTCGAGCTTCTGGATAAGCTCCACCTCCTTGGCATTCGGTGCATAATCAGTTGCTTCTGCAAGCTTAAGACCCTCACTCTTACGCAGGATCGACTGGATACGTGCGTAGGTGTACTGGATGAAGGGACCCGTATTACCGTTGAAGTCGATCGACTCAGCGGGGTTGAACAGCATATTCTTGCGGGCATCGACCTTCAAGATGAAATACTTCAAGGCACCAAGACCAACGATACGTGCGATCTCCTGCTTCTCAGCCTCGGAGAACTCCTTCGACTGTCCGTGCTCCTCGCTTGTCTTGCGGGCGTCACTGATCATGGCTGCGATGAGGTCATCAGCATCGACGACCGTTCCCTCACGGCTCTTCATCTTACCGTTGGGGAGCTCCACCATACCATAGGAGAAGTGGACAAGATCCTTGCCCCACTTGAACCCGAGACGATCGAGAAGGAGGGAGAGGACCTGGAAGTGATAGTTCTGCTCGTTACCCACGACATAGATCATCTTGTCGATAGGATAATCGTTGAAACGCATCTCTGCCGTACCGATATCCTGTGTCATATAGACTGTGGTGCCGTCGGAACGGATGAGAAGCTTCTGGTCAAGGCCTTCTTTCGTGAGGTCAGCCCAGATGCTGCCGTCCTCTTTCTGATAGAAGAGGCCCTTCTTGAGACCTTCCATAACCTTACGCTTGCCCTCAAGGTATGTGTTGCTCTCATAGTAGATCTTGTCGAAGCTCACGCCGAGCGCCTTATAAGTCTCATCGAAACCGGCATAGACCCATGAGTTCATCTTAGCCCAGAGGTCACGGATCTCCTGGTCGCCAGCCTCCCATTTCACGAGCATGTGGTGAGCCTCCTTGATGAGCGGAGCCTCCTGCTCAGCTTTCTTCTTGGCATCGTCCTCCGACATGCCTTCAGCGATATATTTCTTCTCAAGCTCAGCGCACTCCTCTTTGTAATGCTTGTCGAAGAGCACATAGAAGTCGCCGATGAGGTGGTCGCCTTTCTTACCTGTCGACTCCGGTGTGCAGCCGTTGCCCCACTTGATCCAGGCGAGCATCGACTTCATGATATGAATACCACGGTCGTTGACGATGTTCGTCTTCACCACGCGGTTGCCGTTGGCCTCAAGGATCTTCGCAAGGCTCCAGCCGAGGAGGTTGTTACGCACGTGACCGAGGTGCAGTGGCTTGTTCGTGTTAGGAGAAGAATATTCCACCATGACGAGCGGAGAGTCTTTCGTCGCGGTCTTCTCACCATAGTGCGGGTCACTGTCGATGTCGTCGAGCAGACCGAGCCATGCCTCGGGAGCGATGACGAGATTGAGGAAGCCACCTACGGCATTGAACCCGGCCACAGCCTTACAGTCGTTGACAAGTTTCTCACCGATCTCCTGTGCCGTATCCTGCGGCTTCTTGTGCGACATCTTCAGGAAGGGGAAGACGACGAGTGTGACGTTACCCTCGAAACCGGGCTTCGTCTTCTGCAGCTGTATCATCTTCTCAGGAACGTCCTGACCATAGAGCTCTTTCACGGCAGCAATAGCCGATGAGCTGATCTCTTTCTCAATATTCATATTCTGATGCTTTTATTTTATTCGAGATTATATGCGCTATTATATTATTAATGTGCAAAGTTAGCAAAATATAAGGGAATAAAGGCAGTCTTTTCCTATAATAAATAGTTTTAGCGTGCAATTCTACCTAACGTAATATTATTGTAACGATGCTATCAGTCCTCATATTACAACAAATACGTAACTTTGCAGTACCATTTAATAATACACACAACATGAAAAAACTGATTGCAATGGCGGCCCTCTGCCTCATGACACTCGCTGCTGCCGCACAGACAAAGATCGTAGCCCACCGCGGCTACTGGGACTGTGCAGGAAGCGCACAGAACTCCATCACTTCGCTGAAACTCGCTGACAAGATAGGATGCTACGGCTCAGAATTTGACGTACATCTCACGAAAGACAACGTCATCGTCGTGCATCACGATGACAACGTAGGGAAGATCAATATCCAGAAGTCCAACTACAAGGCGCTGAAGAAATGCGAGCTGAAGAACGGTGAGAAGATCCCCACCCTCGAGGAGTATCTCGATGCCGGCAAGGACCTCAGCTGCAAGATGGTGCTCGAAATAAAAATCCAATATTCGCAGAGCCATGAAGACAGTCTCGTACGTGAGTGCGTTGACATGGTGAAGGCCAAAGGCATGGAGAACCGCATCGTGTGGATCTCCTTCAGCGGCAAGGCCTGTGAACTGCTCCATCAGCTCCTGCCGAATGCCAACATCCAGTATCTCAATGGCGACTGGGATCCGCAGACGATCAAGGCGAAGGGTCTCAGTGGCATCGACTATGAGAACACTGTCCTCGCCCTTCACCCCGAATGGATCAAAGAGTGCCACGACCTCGGCCTCGTTGTCAATGTGTGGACCGTCAATGACCTCAACGACATCGATGCGTTCATCAAGGCAGGTGTCGATTTCATCACGACCAACAAGCCGGTGGAAGCAATAAAATTGGCGAAGCCCTAACCCTTAATCCCTTCCCCAAAGGGGAAGGGTTGATATGCCTCAAGGGGTGATGCTAACAGGTCCCCGGAGGGGGCCAATCTGGTTAACCAAGACAAGGTAGATAAGGGTGATACGACCTCGAAGAGGTCGAACATGGTTAACCCCAGGTAAGGAGCGCAGCGACGCAACCTGGGGTTAGGACTGGGCTGTTCATCCTGAACGGTCGGCCTCGGAGAGGGCGAACCTTAGAAGTAACTACTCAGTCTTATGATTAGTCAGATTTTCGAGATGAAGAGTGCCTCGGAGAGGCACACTCTGCATAACCCCAGACAAAGGAGCGATAGCGACTG
>CADBAG010000005.1:0-1166 GCA_902792635.1 uncultured Prevotellaceae bacterium
TATAGTACTACCGTTTATTAGACAACGTTTAACTTTAATTTAAGAATATAATTCAGAACAAGGGGAGAGTGGTATAGGCCTCTCTCTACCTTGCCCTGGCTTGCTGTTAGCAAGACTTTTTTGTTTTGGTCACCCCAAAGTTATACAATTATTATTTTACGTCCAAATATTCACCTCCTTTTTTAAGCTACAATACCATATTCCATTGCTGGCAGCCTCTTTGTCAGACTTTGGTGAGGACGCTTGTAGTTGTAATAGTCTATGAATTTTGCTATTCCATCGCGAAGTTCATCCACAGAATCTGCGGGATTCAGATAGATGTACTCTTGCTTGATAGTACGCCAAAAACGCTCAATCCAGATGTTGTCTTTGCAGCGACCCTTGCCATCCATACTTATCTGTATTCCGTGTCCTGTGAGCAGATCTTCCCACTGCTTAGTGGTGTATTGTGAGCCTTGGTCGGAATTTATGATCTCAGGCGCTCCATACCTGCTAATACAGTCTTCTACAAGCTCATAGCAGTTGTTGGCTGACAGCGTATTGCTCAGTCTCCAGCCAACGATGAAACGACTGTACACGTCAATTATAGCATAGAGGTACATAAAGCCTCCTTTCATGGGAATGTATGAGATATCCGTACTCCACACTTGATTTGGATGGTCTATCCCAAGATGGCGTAACAGATACGGATGGAAGTACTCAGGCTTTCCCCCTTTAGACAGGCACTTCTGAGGATATATGGCCATCAGACCCATCTTACGCATCAAACGACGCACACGCTTGGCTCCTACCGTCATACCCGCTAATATGAGCATATTCACCATAGTGAGGACACCGGCTGTCGGATGGTCAAGATAATACTTGTCCATCATCTCCATCATCTTCAGATTCTCTGCAGACTCACCCTTAGGCTTGTAGTACAGTGTCGTGCGATTCAAGCCCATAAGCTCACAATAGCGTTTACGGGGAATGCCTGCGGGGCGCTTCTTCTCAAGCTCTATTATCTCACTTTGAGTCCGGCATCCTCGCAGGCTTTGGCAAAAAAATCACATTCCAATGTCAGCTGCCCAACCTTCTTAAGGAGTCTCTCCTTCTCACCTTCAACCTTCTTCAGCTCACGCTTGTTGTCCACTGGCTTCTCGAATGCCTGGGATGCATTCTTCAAG